>NZ_CP079216.1:0-640868 GCF_019316905.1 Tessaracoccus palaemonis | reverse complement strand
GAGACGAAACGTAGCACGGGTTGCGCAGGATTGACCCGCACGTCAGGAAAAACCGATCCTGTGAGAATGGCGCGCCCCGCAAACGCGCCTGGCGTGCTCCGATGCGCCACGGATTCGGCGAATCCGTTGCCGCCCTCACAGCGCGGTGCTAGCCTTCACGCATGAGCCGGGGGGCGGCTCATCGGCGCGACACATGGTGTCGTCGCTCGGTCGTCCCGTCTGGGACCAGCTGGCCGGCTCGTCGAGGAGCAGGGCCGAAAGTCGTTTCCATCTCTCCTTGTGGTCCTCCTCGGGGTCCGGCGGCAACACGCGCCGGTCCCGTGAGTGCACAGGTCACAACTGGGGGGATGATGACCACACTTGCCGGATATTTCGACACCTTGACCCGACGGCGGCTGGACGCTGCACCCGGGTTCTGGAACAGGGCATTGGCGCCCCGTCACCAGCGCGGAGCGCTGCTGGTGCTCGACCTCGTCGGGCTCATGCTCGCGGGGCTGCTCGCCTCGCTGGGCAGGGAGACGATTCCGGGACTCACCGACGGCTGGGACAGGGAGCTGTTCCTCGCGGTCGGTTCCGTGCTGATCGTGTGGTTCATCGCCCTGGCCGCGACGGGCTCGTACTCGCTGCGCCATCTGCGCGCCGGGGCGACGGAGTACCGCAGCGTCATCACAGCCACGTTCTACGCGGCCGGGCTCTCCGGCATCGCCTTCTACCTGCTGCACTACGAGTACCCACGCGGCATGTACGCCCTGTGGTTCGGCATCGGACTTGTCAGCCTGCTGACGTCACGGCTGCTGCGCCGCCGCCTCATGCAGCGCCTCCACACGATGGGTCTGATGCAGACTCCCGTCGTCGTGGCCGGCGCGGACCACCACGTCGATTCGATCGCCGCCGTCCTGGCCCGCGAGACCTGGCTCGGTTACCGGGTGGTCGGCGCCGTGACCCGCGAGCCGCTGCTCGAGACCTCCACCGGCCTGCCGGTGCTGGGCACCACCGCGGAGACGCTCGACGTCATCGAGGCCAACAACGTCGGCTGCGTGATCTTCGCCGAGGGGTCGTTCGCCAGCACGGATGAGTTCCGCCGGATGGCCTGGAAGCTGGAGCGCCACGACATCTCGATGATCGTCGTGCCCGCCCTCTCCGACATCAGCTCGCAGCGCGTCGACGTCCGCCCGGTAGCGGGGCTGCCGCTCGTCGACGTCGCTCCCCCGCAGGCCGCCAACGCCCTCCGCTGGGCGAAACGGACTACGGACATCGTCGGCTCGCTCATCGTGCTGTTGTGCGTCTCGCCGATCATGCTCGGCACCGCGCTGGCCATCAAGCTCCAGGACCGCGGACCGGTCCTCTTCAGACAGCGCCGCGTCGGCCGCAAGGGCGCCGAGTTCGATATGTACAAGTTCCGGAGCATGTGCGTCGACGCCGAGGCGAAGCTGGCCGCGCTGGAGGCCTCGAATGAGGGCGCCGGAGTGTTGTTCAAGATGGCCGACGATCCCCGCGTGACGAAGGTCGGGAAGTTCATCCGCCGCTACTCGATCGACGAGCTCCCGCAGCTGATCAACGTCCTCCGCGGCGATATGAGCCTCGTGGGCCCGCGGCCGGCGCTGCCCCGCGAGGTGGCGCAGTACGACACCGACGCCATGCGCCGACTCGACGTCCGACCGGGCCTGACGGGCCTGTGGCAGGTGTCGGGGCGGTCGAACCTGTCGTGGGCGGACACCGTCCGGTTGGACCTGTACTACGTCGACAACTGGTCGATGACGCAGGACCTGCTGATCCTCACCAAGACGGCCAAGGCCGTGATCGGCCGGGACGGCGCGTACTGACGCACGTCGACAGACGCCACCCTTAATCGCAGACGCCACCCTTGTCAGCAGAAGCCACCGCCATGGCGGTGGCAAGTGCCGAGAAGGGTGGCGTCCGTCGGTAAGGGTGGCGTCTGTGCGGCAGGGTGGCGAGAATCAGGGAGGGTGGCGACCGCGCCTACTTCGACGCCGCCCCGCTAAACAGCGTCTCCGCCTGCTCGAGCTCCATGCCCTTCGTCTCGGGGATCCTCCACCAGACGAACAGGAACGAGCAGGCCGCCATCACGGCGTAGAAGCCGTAGGTCACCGGCAGAGACCAGGCGCTCATCGACGGGAACGTGACGGTGATGAGGAAGTTCGCGACCCACTGCGCGCCGGCGGCCACGCCGAGGGCCTTGCCGCGGATCCGGCTCGGGAAGATCTCGCCGAGCAACACCCACACCAGCGGACCCCAGGAGGCGCCGAAGCCGACGACGAACACGTTGGCCGCGACCAGCGCCACCGGTCCCCACGGGGCACCGAGCACGACCTCGCCCGCCGCGTCGGTCGTCGCGAAGGAGAAGGACAGCGCCATGAGGCCGAGCGAAACGGCCATCAGGACCGAGCCGGTCAGAAGGATGGGTCGGCGGCCGAGGCGGTCGACCAGCGCGATGGCCACCAGCGTGACGACGACGTTCGTGACGGCGGTGTAGACGCTGATCAGCGACGCGTCGGTGAAGCCGACCGAGCTCCAGAGGCTGGTCGAGTAGTAGAAGATCACGTTGATGCCGACGAACTGCTGCAGCACCGACAGGATGATGCCGACCCAGACGACGCCGTGCAGGCCGAGGACCGGACCGCGGAGCGAGACGGTCCTCTTCTCTCGCTCCGACTCGATGCTGTGCGTGAGTTCGCGCATGGTGTGCTCGAGGTCGGCGGGCGGCACCAGCCGGGAGAAGACCTCCCGGGCCTGCGCCACCTGGCCCTGCGCCAGCAGGTAGCGCGGCGACTCGGGCAGCGTGAACGCGAGCAGGCCGTAGACCAGCGCGGGGATCGCGCCGACCAGGAACATCCAACGCCACGCCTCCAACCCGAACCACAGCACCTGGTCGGCCCCGCCTGCGGCGCTCTCAAGCGAGAAGTCGCTCATCAGCGCGACGAAGATGCCGAGCGTGATCGCCAGCTGCTGCAGTGACGCGAGCGCGCCGCGGATCTGCCGGGGCGCGACCTCCGCGATGTACGCGGGAGCGACCACCGACGCGATGCCGATCCCCAGGCCGCCGATGATGCGCCAGAGCACCAGAAGCGTCACGGTCGAGGCCAACGCGGCGCCGATCGAGCTGAGGAAGAACAGCACCGCGCCGAGCAGCATGACCTTCAGACGTCCCCAGCGGTCGGACAGGTTTCCGGCCAGCACGGCGCCCACCGCGCAGGCGAGCAGCGCGATCGCCACCACGAGCCCGACGGCCGCCTTGCTGAGGGCGAAGTCTCCCTGGATCGAGTCCACGGCGCCGTTGATGACGGACGAGTCGAACCCGAACAGGAAGCCACCCACCGCCGCGGCCACCGACATCCCGATCGCCCGCCTGCCGTACGGACTGCGGAGGCTGAACGCGTTCTCGGGAATGTTCTCGGATCCGGAGGTATGCGAAGTCACGGCCGCGACTCTACCGATGCGCGCGGGCATCTAGCCGAGAGGCAGCAGCAGGCCGAGTCTCATGGCAGGCACAGCTCACTTCAGATGGGAGAGGATCCACCAGCCAAATCGAGCATCACCCAACGCGTCAGCGGACCCGTGCTGGCCATGGCTCACGCCAGGTCCGGGTCGCCTCACCGATCATCTCAGCCATGCGCCGGACGGATGCATCCGCGTCCGGTGTCCTTGAGACGCAAGCTCCCTCCGGTGAAGGATGAACGCCACCATGTCTGCCAGTTGCACCCCGGCGCTTCGGGCCGAGTCCACGAAGTGGATCGAGTCGATCACCGTCGCCAGGGGCGACGGCCAGCGCCCCAGAACGCGGCCAGCGCCGAACTCTTGCATGCGCGTGACCATCCTGGTCGCGTTGACCTGATGCTGTTTGGCTTCGTCAGCAATCAGGATTCGTCGCTTCACGCCCCCGGCTGTCTGATATGCATCAACTTTCTCGACCAAGAACTGCAGCGCAAGCAGGTACGCGTCCTGCACCATCGAGTCGTCGTACTTACGCCGGAGCGCTTCCTTCTGAATCGTTGAGTGACCGACCCAGATCCGCAACTCTGCTAGGAGGCCGAGCAGCTCTTCATACGCAGCTAGCAGCTGCGCAGGTGTCTTACCTTCCCAAGGGCCACGTCCGTTCCACACTTCGACTCCGTGCCACTCAAACCCGGTCTGGCCTCCGCCGAGATGAGCGACAGCGATCTCGCGCATTCGATCGCCGAGCCCACGGACTGCAGCTTCGTCGACCACTACAGCTGCGAGAATCAGGTTAGGTTGACGACGCGCACCCTTCCCCGCTGAACCAGTCTCATCAAAATAGACTAGGTCTGCCATCGCTCTCCGATTTCATGCGCATGCTGGCGAGGGCTAGCCACGGTGCCCACCCGCGGGTCACTATCCCCTTGTCGCTTGATAGGCGTCATTCGCTGTCCCCTGAACTCAGCCCGAAGAAGCGCTCGAAGAACGCCCCCAACTTCTGGATCACCCGCTGCTTCTTCTCGCCGTGGCCGCCGCTGGGAGCGAAGCGCGAGACCGGCGGGAGCACCTTCGTGATGGCCGTGCCGCTGGTGCGGATCTGGCCGTCACGGAAGGCAGTCTCGACGAAGGCGCGGGCCGCGGCCGGTCGCAGGCTCTCCTCATCAATGATGGTGGCGAGTTCCGCCTCACGCTTGGCCGCGATGAACGCCCTCCACTCCTGGTCGATCTCGCCGTCGGCCGAGAGGGAGTCCACGAAGTCCTCGATGAGGTCCTTCTTGTTGCGCAGCGTCGGGCTTGCGTCGACGGCGCGGGTGATCTCGGCGCGGATCTCCTTGTCGTCGCCGTCGCCTCGCTCCTCGCGGTACTTCTGCACCAGCATCAGGATGTAGTCGACGTTGATCTCGACCTGCTTGATCAGCTCGATCTCGAAGACTACGTCGTCGTTGATCTGCTCCTTGTCGGCGTCCTTGTCCTTGCGGTACTCGGCGAACAGGTCGAGGTAGACGCTGCGGTAGTCCTGGCCCTGGCGGTCGGTGAGGATCGCGTTGCCCGTGAACTCGTCGAAGGACGTGAGGATGTTCTGCAGGCGCAGGATTGCGCCGAAAAGCTTGATGAACTCCTTCTGGGCGGCCTCCCCGACGATCGGGTATCCCAGGGGGAAGGAGTCGAGCAGCTCTGTGACCTTCTCGGCGTAGTCGTCGTAGTACTCGGCGTACGGCTTGAGGAGGACGACGCCGCGGGCGTCCTTGTTGCCGAACAGCGCGATCGCGTCGTTCGTCTCCTCCTCGAGGTCGCGGAAGCTGACGATGTTGCCGTACGTCTTCACCGAGTTCAGGATGCGGTTCGTGCGAGAGTACGCCTGGATCAGGCCGTGGGCGCGGAGGTTCTTGTCCACGAACAGCGTGTTCATCGTGGTGGCGTCGAACCCGGTGAGGAACATGTTGACGACGATGACCAGGTCGATCTCGCGCTGCTTCAGCTTGAGCGACAGGTCCTTGTAGTAGTTCTGGAAGCGGTCCGCCGAGGTGTCGAACGACGTGCCGTACAGGTCGTTGTAGTCCTGGATGGCATCCTCGAGGAAGGAGCGGGCGTCCATGCTCAGCGCGCCCGTCTCGAAGCCCTCCTCCTCGAGCGCACCGTCCTCGACGGCGTCGTTGGCGCCGTAGGAGTAGATCAGGCCGACCTTCAGGCGCCTGCCCGGCGGCAGGTGGTCCTGCTGCAGCTGGAAGTGGCTGTAGTAGACGCGGGCCGCCTCGATCGAGGCCGTCGCGAACAGTGCGTTGAAGCCCCTCACGCGGCGTTCACCGAGCGTGTAGTGGTCCGCGCGCTTGGTCTTCTGGTCGAAGTGCTCCAGCGTGTAGGCCACAATCTGGCTGATCCGCTCCGGGGCGAGCAGCGCCTTCTCGGTGTCGATCGCGGAGACCTGCTTGTCGACGACGTTGCCGACCTTGATCGTGTTGACGTAGTCGATCCGGAACGGCAGCACGTTCTTGTCGGTGATGGCGTCGACGATCGTGTAGGTGTGCAGCTTCTCGCCGAATGCCTGCTCGGTGGTCTTCAGCTGCGGGTTGCCGCCGGTTCCGGAGTTGGCGGCGAAGATGGGCGTGCCGGTGAACCCGAACAGGTTGTAGCGCTTGAACGCCTTCGTGATGGCGGTGTGCATGTCGCCGAACTGCGAGCGGTGGCACTCGTCGAAGATGATCACCACGTGTCCGCCGTAGATGGCGTGGCCCTTGTTCGCGCCGATGAAGGTCGACAGCTTCTGGATGGTGGTGATGATGATCTTTGCCGCCGGATCCTCGAGCTGCCTCTTCAGCACCGCGGTCGAGGTGTTGGAGTTGGCCGCGCCCTTCTCGAAGCGGTCGTACTCGCGCATCGTCTGGTAGTCGAGGTCCTTGCGGTCCACGACGAACAGCACCTTGTCGACGCTGGGCAGCTTCGACGCCAGCTGTGCCGCCTTGAACGACGTCAGCGTCTTGCCGGAGCCCGTCGTGTGCCACACGTAGCCGCCGGCCCCGACGGTGCCGAGCGTCTTGTAGTTGGTGGAGATGTCGATCTTCTGCTGGATCCGCTCTGTGGCCACGATCTGGTACGGGCGCATCACGAGCAGCAGGTGATCGGCCGTGAGGACGCAGTACCTGGTCAGGATGTTCAGTAGCGCGTGCTTAGCGAAGAACGTCTTCGCGAAGGCGGTCAGCTCGGTGATCGGCCTGTTCTGCGCGTCGGCCCACCACGAGGTGAACTCGAACGAGTTCGACGTCTTGCGGACCTTCTTCTTCCCGGCCGCCTCGCTCAGGTGCTGGCGGCGGGTGGTGTTGGAGTAGTACTTCGTAAGCGTGCCGTTGCTGATCACGAACAGCTGCACGTACTCGAACAGGCCGGAGCCGGCCCAGAAGCTGTCGCGCTGGTAGCGGTCGATCTGGTTGAACGCCTCGCGGATGTCGACGCCGCGGCGCTTCAGCTCGATGTGCACCATCGGGAGGCCGTTGACCAGCACGGTCACGTCGTAGCGGTTCGACCGGGCAGACCCGCCCTCCCCCTCGCCGATCTCGTACTGGTTGATGACCTGCAGCCGGTTGTTGTGGATGTTCTGCTTGTCGATCAGCGTGATGTTCTTGACTGTGCCGTCGTCGCGCTTCAGCAGCTGGACGTGGTCCTCCTGGATGCGGACGGTCTTCTCGACGATGCCGTCGTTCGCGCCGGCGATCCGCTCGGTGAAGAACTGGGTCCACTCGGCGTCGGAGAACGACGTGGCGTTGAGCGCCTCCAGCTGCACGCGGAGGTTGGTGACCAGCTGGGCCTCCGACGTGATCGGCAGGTACTCGTAGGCCTGCGACTGAAGCAGGCGGATCAGTTCCTGCTCCAAGGCAGCCTCGGACTGGTACGTGGCCTCGGCGTGAGCATCCGGCACGTACTCGGCGACGACCGTTGACTCCGCCGACACGGCGATAGGTTCGTACCGTCGGGCGGGTGCCTCACTCATCTCGATTCTCCAATCCGAGCGGCATCGCCGTCCTCCTGCTGAGCCAGCCACTGGCTCCGGAGCGCCGCGAGGGTGACTCCGGTGAGGCTGCCGACATGCCATGTGGTCCACCCGTTCGACGACTGGAGTCGCAGCGCGTTGGCCGCGGCCGTACTCGGTGACCTGTAGGCGACGCCACGCACGACGATTTCGCCGTCGGCGGTGACCGTGCCCGTTGCCTCGACCTTGCCCTGCCGGAGGTGGAGGGTTTCGCCGCCGCGAACGAGCCCGCTTGAGACGAGGTCGGCGAACGTGACGTTGAAGGACGCCCTGCCGCCGGATGCGTTCACGGGTGTCTCGTCTTCGACCTGCTGCTCCGGGTTGCTGCGCGTGATGTCGATGCCCGCCAGCCGCAGCGCGGCCAGGATGCTCTTCACGAAGGAGTCGAGCGAGAGCATCATGTGCTTCGGCAGCGTGTCGTCTCCACTCGCCTGTCCCTGGATGACCGTCCGGTTCTCGAGGGCGGAGATCTCGGCGGACACCCGACCTTCGAGGTAGCCGATCTCCGCCGTGTTGAACCCGTCTGTCGTGTCCCGCCTGACGGCCACCGCGCGCCGCCACGGCAGCTGCTCCTTCACGTTGTGCTGTCCCAGGCGACCGCGCAGCTTGCGTGCCTGACCCACGTACACCTGCCCGGACCCGTCACCCGTCAGCAGGATGTAGATGCCCGGGACGTCCCACTCGGAAATCGGCAGAGACTTCAGGTGTGCCCGGTCAACGTAGGCGACCCGCAGCGCGTGCTCGACGAAGTCCGCGATGACCGGAGCCTCGGAGTCCGACGGGATCTGCACATTCACTGGCGTGGTGCTCATTCGGCCGCCTCCTTGAACGTCAGGAGCTTGTCGCGGTAATACTCGTACTGTTTGCGCCGAGCGGCCTGCTCTGCCGCAAGGCCGATACTCAGGTCGTTGACGAGGGCGTCGAACTTGTCGAGGACGCCGGCAATCCTGCATTGATCCTCAAGAGGCGGCAGCGGGATTCTCAGACTCTTTAACAACCTCGCAGTAACGAGAGGTTGCCCTCCCCCGACCGCGTACTGATTCAGATTCATCTGCGTCAACTGATGAAAGGCGAAGTGATCATTCCACGCCTGCGACGGCCTCAAGACGAGGGTGTTGTCGGACACGTCATAATCACCACGCACCGCACTGACGCGCCCTGCGTTCGCCCCGACGCGCGCAATGAGGAGCGCCTCACCTGAGTACTGAGGAGCATCCGTGGTGCCGATCTGACCAGTCGATCCGAAAACAGGGTATGCACCACCAGCGACTCGCTGCGTGTTTCGTCCGGAAGAGATCCTAGAAGCAATTTCACCGACAGTCACACTGGGCGCACCGCTCAACGCAAGAGCCTCGGCTCGCATGTGAGCAAACTGGCACTTCCGAGCCTCCAGCTCCGCCTCCAGCTCCGCCTCCAGCTCCGCCTCCAGCTGAGTGAACTGATCCAATATTCTCACGATCTCCCGCTGCACCTCGAGAGGCGGCACGGGGATTCGCACCTTCTCCAACTGCTTCGCCGAGACATCGATGACCTTCGTCCCAGTGGCCAACGCACGCTTCTGCTTCACAAACGCGGGCGATTGGAACCAGTATGAAAGGTACTTCGGATCGAGACTGTGCTTGATGACTGTCGCGTGTCCACCAGTAACGATCGGCTCCGACCCAAGCCAAGCAACCGCTTTGCACACATCATCAATATTCTCACTCGTATTCGTGATGATGATGTCACCTGTGCTAGCCGCGGCCAGCTTCACGGCCTTCTCCGGCGTTACGAACGAGAACGTGGACTCAGCCCAAACCCCGTAGCGCGTGTAGATCTGTCCGTAGTGGATCGCCCCAACACCTGAATCGGTGAGATCCGTCTTCGGCATGCCGTTGCCGCGGATAAAAGTAGCGATGTCACCCAGCGCTCGACGCTCGACACCTCCCGGGGCAAGCTCTGCGAGCAGGGTATCCACGCTGCTCACTGGGCGTTCTCCAAGTCGGCGACGATTGCGTCGATGGAGGTCCGCAGCTCGGCCTGACGCGCGACGATGCGGGCGATCTCGGCGTTCAACTCTTCGATGTTGACCACCTCGCGGGTGTCCTCGGCCTGGACATAGGACGAGACGGCGATGTTGTAGTCGTTGTCCGCGATGCTCTCGTTCGTGACGAGCGCCACGCGGTGATCGACATCTGCACGGTCCTCAAGGGCCTTGAGGATGGTCCGCTGGTGCTCGGGCGTCAGCTTGTTCTTGTTGCCGACCCGCTTGAACTCGGCCGAGGCGTCGACGAACAGCACGGAGTTGTCGGTCTTCGACTTCTTCAGCACGATGATGCAGGTGGCGATGGTGGTGCCGAAGAACAGATCCGGCGGGAGCTGGATGACGGCGTCGACGTAGTTGTTGTCGATGAGGTACTTGCGGATCTTCCGCTCGGCGCCGCCGCGGTAGAGGACCCCGGGAAACTCAACGATGGCCGCGGTGCCGTTGACGGCCAGCCAGCTGAGCATGTGCATGGTGAAGGCGAGGTCGGCCTTCGACTTGGGCGCGAGCACGCCGGCGGGCGCGAAGCGCGGGTCGTTGATGAGCAGCGGGTTGGCGTCGCCCTCCCACTTGATGGAGTATGGCGGGTTGGAGACGATCGCCTCGAACGGCTCGTCGTCCCAGTGGGCTGGGTCGATGAGTGTGTCCCCGAGCGCGATGTCGAACTTCTCGTAGTTGATGTCGTGCAGAATCATGTTGATGCGCGCGAGGTTGTAGGTGGTCAGGTTGATCTCCTGGCCGTAGAACCCGCCGACGTTGTCGCGCCCCAGTACCTTGGCGAACCTGAGCAACAGGGAGCCGGAGCCCGCTGCCGGGTCGTAGACCTTGTTGACGCGGGTCTTGCCGGCGACGGCGATCTGCGTTAGGACCTCCGAGACCTCCTGGGGCGTGTAGTACTCGCCACCGGACTTACCGGCCTGCGAGGCGTACATCTGCATGAGGTACTCGTAGGCGTCGCCGAACAGGTCAATGGCGTTGTCGCCGAAGTCGCCCAGCGGCAGGTCGCCGATCGCGTCGAGGAGCTTGACCAGCTTCTCGTTGCGGCGGGCCACCGTGCCGCCGAGCTTGGAGCTGTTGACGTCCAGGTCGTCGAAGAGGCCCTTGATGTCGTCCTCGGATCCCGTGCCGACGGCGGAGCCCTCGATGTTCTTGAACACCCGGGCGAGCGTCTCGTTCAGGTTTTCGTCGCGCGGCGCTCGTGCACGCACGTTGCAGAACAGCTCGGACGGGAAGATGTAGAAGCCCTTCTCGTCGACGGTGTCCTCGCGTCCGTACTCGGCCTGGCTGTCCGCCAGCTTGGCGTAGTCGAAGGCCGTGTCGCCCGCGTCGTGCTCGCCCTTGTTGATGTAGGCGGTGAGGTTCTCGGAGATGAACCGGTAGAAGAGCATCCCGAGCACGTAGGACTTGAAGTCCCAGCCGTCGACCGATCCTCGCAGGTCGTTCGCGATGCGCCAGATGGTCTTGTGCAGCTCGGCGCGCTGCGCCTCTTTGGTGGTCGGTGCCATGTGGTTCGTCTCCTGCGCGCCGGGCGCGTCTTGAGTTGTGGGCTCGGATTCTCACCGTATCGCCAGGCGCCGACATCTGTCCGGCGGCACTCGGTTTCGCGGAACGTCGGATCAGGTCCGCTGGCATCGGGAGTCACGGTGCCTCAACGGGGACAGGTACGGTCACCAGCTTCCCCTGCTCTGACAGAAGTGTCGGTCCCCCACCCCATACTGGGGCCATTCGCGAACTCACCAGGAGGATGGACAACGATGCAGGCAGACGAGATGGGTTTCGAGGAGGTGGTCCTGGCGGTCGCGGGCGCAGCTCTCGAGCAGAACGGCGTCGCGGTTCAACCCTTTCGCACGGAGACTGGCTACGGTCTTCGCGACGAGGAGGCGGGTGGCGATCTCGACCTCGATAACGTAACGCTCTCTGCGAGAGAGGCGGGACCCGATTGGCGCGAGGTGGTCGACGGCTGGGTGGGCCAGTACCTCCTGGCTCGGGCGGAGAGGCTCCACGAACCGACTGAGGCAGAGCTGCGGTCCTCGATCCGCACTCGCCTGACGGTTGCTGACGAAGCCCGCTCCTATGCGCGGGAGTTCGCGTCTGACCTGTACGTCGCCCTGGCCATCGATGGGGCGACGAGCGTGAGGATGCTCACTGACGCTTCGCTTGCGAAGTCACCCATCGACATCGACGAGCTCTACAGGCTCGGGCAGGCGAATACGGACGCTGAGCCCGTGGACGAGGTCTTCCAGCTCGACGACGGTGTCAACGGGATCGCTGGCGACTCGTTCTTCATCGCGTCGAAAGTCTCGAACTTCCCAGCGCTCCTCGACATCATCGGCCCGGCACCGCTCGGTGCGGCATTCGCTCCAGTCAACCGATCCCTGGTTCTGTACACCGTCATTGCGGACTCCGAGACGGGGTGGATGGGCCCCGTGATGTCACTCGCCCAGCAAGTCAGCGGGCTCGTCAACGACGAAGAGTTCGACCACCCCGGAGGGTTGCTTACCGGTACGACGTTCTACTGGGCGCCCGATGGCCGGGTGGAGTACCTCGCCCGACAGTCCATGCTCCTCGAGGGCGAGCCGACCATCACTATCCTGCCGGGACCGGCCTTCTCCGACTTCGTGATGGCAGCCAGCACGCACTGATCCCCAGAAGGTTGGCATCAGGGCGTAACGCCGCAACTACTGGCACAACAAACAGAGAGAGCCCGGCCGATGGCCGGGCTCTTTGTGACATATCTCGCGACTCATCCAAGACAGATGTCTCGACTCATCACCCTGGTGGAGCTAGGGGGATTCGAACCCCCGGCCTTCTCATTGCGAACGAGACGCGCTACCAACTGCGCCATAGCCCCAGGTTGCCTTGCAGCGTCGATGAGTTTAGCAGCGCTGCGCGGCGGGTACCAACTCGCAGTCACTCCCCCACGGCGCGGGGGCGGAACTCGGTCACGCTGGCCTGCGACGACTCCTCGTCGGCCTCCGCGACGGGGGCCTCCTCGGGGCGGTCGGCGGTCGGGACGACGTTGCTGGACGCGGAGACGGGGGCCGACAGGTCGATGGTGCGGACCGTGCGGGGCAGCAGCGGCTGCGATACGTAGCTCGCCGACGCGACGGGGACCGGGTCCCACAGCGCCCCCATGGACGGCGGTACAGAGAGGTCGACCGATATCTCGATGGACTCGCTCGCGTCGTCGTCGGACAGGTTGATGACGACCGTGTCCTCGCTCTCGTCGAACCCCCGCTCCAGGGCGGCGGCGCGGGCGTCGAGGCTGCGGTGCATCGCGACGACGGAGAACCGCGCGACGCCGACGAAGGCGACGAGCAGGCCGCCGGGGATCGCGAGCGTCCACCACCCGGTGACGCCGACGATGGACGTGACGAGCAGGGTGACCAGCGCGACGACGAGCGTGCCCATCACGACGAGGCGGCGACGGGCCGCCTGGCGGGCGATCATGCCGAGCTCGGTCAGGCCTGCGCGGCGGGTGAGCGGGGTCGTGACCTCGCACTCCTCGCCGTCGGGGCGGTAGTCGAGGACGTCCTGGCGCAGGATCCGCACGGACTGGGAGAACCGCTCGGTGGGGTCTCCGTCCAGCTCCTGCTCGGGGCTGCGCTGCGCGGCGACCCACGGCATCGCGAAGGCCATGGCAGCGACGACGACAAGGGCGATCAGGATTCCGGCGAGCACGGTCCTACCGTAAACAACATCCCTGTGATTTACAGGGCGACATTCCGACGCCGACCCGCAGATCAGAAGAAACTCTCATGAGTTCCTCAGGGACTCAGTCCTCCTCGTCGAGGAGCCACACGCGCACGGCCTCGCCGGGGCGCACCACCTCGAGGTGCTCGTCGAGCACGATCAGCGCGTTGGACGCGGCCAGCTCGCCGAGCGCGTGCGGCATGGAGACCTGCTCGACGTAGCGGATGCTGCCCTCGCTGCGGACGTGTCCGCGAAGCAGGTGCAGCTGCCCCTTGACGGAGCGCAGTGTGCCGGTCGCGATGGCGCGGGCGGAGCGGTGCTCGGTGGTCGCACCCATCAGGCGGCGGATCAGCGGGCGACCGAAGGCCTGGAACGTGACGTAGGCGCTGACCGGGTTGCCGGGCAGCATCAGCATGGGCACGCGGTCCTCGCCGACGAGGCCGAACGTCTGGGTGCGGCCGGGTGACATGGCGACGGCGACGGTGTCGACCAGCCCGATCTCGTCCATCACCGACGCCATGGCCTCGTAGTCCTCGCGGCGGCCGCCGGTGGCGGAGATGACGAGGTCGGCGCGGATCAGCTGGTCGGTGACGGTCTGGCGGATCTCGTCGACGTCGTTGGAGTGCACGGCGACGCGGAACACGGTCGCTCCGACGGCGCGGGCGGCGGCAGCGATCATGAACGAGTTCGCGTCGGCGGCGTCGCCGGGCTGCATCTCGTCGCCCGGGTCGACGAGCCGGTCGCCGGAGCTGACGATCACGACGCGGGGGCGGGGCCGGACGAGGACCTTGTCGACACCGGCGCCGGCCAGCAGGCCGATGCCGCGGTCGCCCAGCACGTCGCCGGCGCTCAGCAGGCGCGTGCCGCGGCGTAGGTGCTCTCCGGCGGCGCGCACGTACTCGCCGTCGGCGACCTTCTCGATCAGCGTGACCAGGCCGTCGGCCAGCGTCGCGAACGTCGCGGGCAGGACCGCGGTCGCCCCGGCGGGTAGGGCGTCGCCGGGCGCGACCACGACGGCCCCGGAGGCGGGCAGCCTGTCGACGCCACCGTCGACCAACGTCAGCGGCGCGGCCAGCTGGCCGTCGTCGACCAGGTCGGAGGCGCGCACCGCATAGCCGGCGATCTTGGCGGTGCTGTTGGCGGGCACGTTGACCATCGAGTCGATGTCCTCGCACATGACCTGGTCCCAGGCCTCGAGCAGCGACATGCCGAAGGGCCGCAGCGGCTCCACCAGGCTGAGGAGGTACTCGGTGTGGTCCGCAACGCTGCGCAGGCCCGCGGCGTCGGTCGCGGGGGGTTCGGGGAGAGTGGGCTCCTCGATCGGCGCTTCGTCGACGACTTCCATCTGAGGCTTACGGGCGAACCAGGGCATGACCATACGATAGGCCAATGGCCGCTACCGCCCGGAAGGACCCGCTGCGAGCCCTGATCTCACAGCAGCGCTCCCTGGTCACCCCGCGTCAGTGGGCCGTCGAGGACGCGGCGCGGACCGGCTCCGTCCTCCGGCTGCTCGGGCCCGAGCCCGGCGAGGGTCGGGTCGTCGCGCTCTACGCCGCACGGCGCGGGGAGCCGGGCACCGCCCTCCTGATCGAGCGGCTCGCCAGGGACGGCTGGCGGATCCTGCTCCCGCTGCTGAAGCGCACCCCCGACTGGGCGTGGCACCGCGACGGGGATCCGCTCGCCCCCGGCTGGGCGGGCATCCCGCAGCCGGCCGGCCCCGGCCTGGGCGCCGAGGCGATCGCGCTCGCGGAGATCGTCGTGGCGCCGTGTCTGGCCGTCGGGCTCGACGGAACACGCCTAGGCACCGGGGGTGGCTGGTACGACCGGGTTCTGCCTCATCGGAAGCCGGGCGCGAAGGTGCTTGTCCTCGCCAGGGACGAGGAGGTCTTCCACACCGTGCCGAGCGAGCCGCACGACGTCGGCGTCGACATCGTGGTCACACAGACCACGGTTCGGAACCTCCGGGGTAGTTGAACTATCATGGTGAGGTTCCCACCCCTTTCCGAGGAAAGTCTGCATGCCCACCTACCAGTACCACTGCAAGAACTGCGGCGCCGAGCTTGAGGTCTTCCAGCGCTTCAGCGACCCGTCGCTGACCGTCTGCCCCGAGTGCGAGGGCGAACTGCGTAAGGTCTTCAACGCGGTCGGCATCGTCTTCAAGGGCTCGGGCTTCTACAAGACAGATTCACGCGGCGGTTCCTCCACCATCCCGGCCGGCAAGGCGAACGAGACGGCTCAGCCCTCCACTCCGGCGAAGGAATCGACGGCTCCCGCGAAGAAGGAGTCGGCGCCCGCGGCGAGCGCGGCAGCCCCGAAGGCCGCGGCCTCCTGAGGCTCGTTCTCGCCGGACAACGCAGATCCCGCCTGTGGACAGGCGGGATTTTTGCTGCCCGAAACGCCATCACGGGGGTATGAGACGCATCCTCGATCCCCTCGTCGGCTTCGTCGCCTGGCACCGTCGCGCCATCGGAGCCCTGCTGGCCATCGCCGCCGCCCTGCTGCTCGCGCACGGGCTGGCCGCGGGTCCACCGTCGGCTCGAGTCGTCGTGCTGACTGCCGACGTCGCGGCCGGGGACCCCGTCACGCAGGTCGAGTTGCTCGACGTGCCCGTCGGCGCGCTGCCCGATGACGCCCTCACGTCGCTGGAGGAGGTGGCCGAGCGCCCGGCGGCCGTCCCCCTGACCGCCGGGACCGTGCTCCAGCCGGGTCTGCTCGGACGCGGTGCGACGCGGAAGGGGACGGTCGTGGTGCCCGTGCTGGTCACCGACGACTCGGTGCGGTCCGCGCTGCGGCCGGGCGACGTCGTCTCTCTCATCGCACCGGGCGAGGCCGGGGCGGAGGTCGTCGCATCGGGGGCCAGGGTGGCGTCGTTGCCGGCGGCAGGAGATACGGGCGCCGTCAGCCTGTCGACGGGAGGCTCCGACGCCGTGCTGGTGGAGGTGTCGGACGAGGTCGCGGCGACGGTCGCGGTGCTGGGCCAGAGCGGTCAGCTGAGTCTGGTCCTCGGGTCGCTGTGAGTGGTTCGGGTCGTTGTGAGCGATCGTTCGGGTCGTTGTGAGCGGTCGTTCGGGTCGTTGAGCTCGTCGAAACGCCCTGAGCGGTCGTTCGGGTCGTTGAGCTCGTCGAAACGCCCTGAGCGAAGCGAAGGGATCCAGCCCGGGTGGACAATCCCAACCCCCGCCTGTGGATAATCCGACTGGCGTGCGAAAACTGTCGGTGGCGGGTCGTAGCGTTGTCTCATGGAAACCCGACGACGCGACGACTCCCGGCAGGCGATGGAACGCCTCCGCTCGGGCATCGCCATGCGCCGCCGCGGCGAAGCCGAAGAACTCGAAGGGATCTGCGACCTCGCCCTCGCCTACCGGTTGGATGAGGCCGACCTCCTCGACTACGGCACCGCGACCTACCGCGACCGCGACACCAAGCTCCCCGAGAAGCTGATCCATCCCGGAGGAGAAGGCACCCCATCGGTGTCGGAGTTCCTCGCCATGGAGATCGCCGCCCTGACGCGGTGTTCGCAGACCTCGGCGATCGAGAAGATCGCCACCGCCCTGAACCTGAAGTACCGCCACCCCGTGCTGTTCGAGGCCGTCATCAACGGTGAGGTCGAGAAGTGGCTGGCCGCGAAAGTCGCCTGGCTGTGCCGGGACCTGAACCCGATGCAGGCCGAGAAGGTCACCGCCCGCTGGCTGCCCCTCCAGTACGGCCTGGTCCCCAGCGCCGCACTGCGGGAACTGCGGAAACTCATCACCCGCGTCGACCAGGCCGCCGCCCGGGAACGGGAAGCCGAGGCTCGAGCGCAGCGCGGTATCTGGCTGCGCGACCTCGAACCCGGCATCACGTCAATCGGTGGCCGGCTCGATGTGCTGGACGGCCGGATCGTCGACGAGCGACTGCACCAGATCTCCGAGCGGCTCAAGACCCGCTACCCCGGGCTGGACCACTCCGCCCGCCGCGCGAAGGCCCTGTCCCTGGCCATGAACCCGGACCTGCTGCTCACCATCCTCGCTGCCGACCAGCCTGCCCTCACCATCGACCTGGACAGCCCCTACAGCGAGTCGGACATCGGCAAGGCTGCACGGCCCTCGGCCCTCGAGCCGCCGCTGGCAGTGGAGCCGCCTGACGAGGACGATGAGCCCCCGTTCCCTGACGATGAGCCTCCCGACTGGCAGCCACCCGACGATCCACGGCTGGATCACTCGGGTGGAGTGGGTCCTTTCGCTTCGCTCAAGGCGCCTCGACAGGCATGTGCTGAGCCCCGTCGAAGTGCTCGGCGACCCGAGCGGTTCTCTGAGCTCGTCGAAGGGCCGCCTGACGGTGCCTCATGGTCCGCCACTTCGGTTGGGGTTGGTCCTTTCGCTTCGCTCAAGGCACCTCGACAGGCTCGGCGACCCGACAGGTTCCCTGAGCCGCCCCGGTTCCCTGAGCCGCCCCGGTTCCCTGAGCCGCCCCGGTTCCCTGAGCCGCCCCAGCCCCCTGAGCCGCCCCCGTTGTCTGAGCCGCTCCGGTTCCCTGAGCTCGTCGAAGGGCGCCGAGCGCAGCGAGGCGAGGGCCCTCCGCTCCGCGCATCGCGCCACGACAGGGTCTGCTCGGACGACGCACCGATGCCCACGACCCCACTGCCTCGGGTAGAGATCGTCGTCCACATCACCACAGACGCCGACGGGAACCTCGACCCCGTCGCGTCGGTCGAACGCGCCGACGTGCTCACCACCACCCTCCTCGGCGAACTGCTCGGCGACGGCTACCGCAACGGCGAGATCACCCTGAAGGTCCAGCCCGTCATCGACCTGAACCACATGCCCGCCGCCGACGGCTACCGGCCGACGCAACGGATGCGTAAAGCCCTCCGGCTGCTGCGCCCCACCGAGGCATTCCCGTTCTCCACCCGCACCCGCGGCCTCGACATCGACCACAACACCAGCTACCAGCCCGGACACCGAGGCCAGACCCGACTCGCGAACATGGCGCAACTCTGCCGCCGCGTCCACCGCGGCAAGACCAAAGGCGCCTGGATCCTGAACCAGATCGCACCAGGCCACTTCAGATGGACCAGTCCCCTGGGCTACGTCTACGAAGTCACCCACAACGGGGCCTGGCTCGAATGCACCCCGGACCTCGGCCCACAACTCAGCCCCATCGACACAGCAATGCGAGACTGGCTCGACGCCCTCGACGACGACCACACCCTCACCGGCTGACACCCTGTCACTCGGCAGGTTCGTCCCTTCGCTCCGCTCAGGGCCCTTCGACAAGCTCAGGGAACCGGGTACAGCTCAGGCCCTTCGACAAGCTCAGGGAACCGGGCGGGTCGCCGAGCCTGTCGAGGTGCCCTGAGCGAAGCGAAGGGATCAAGCCCGGGCATGGATGCCCACACCCCAGATCCACGTTTCGTCAGCGCTGGCGCGCTTCCGTCAACGCCCTTCGACAAGCTCAGGGAACCGGGCGGGTCGCCGAGCCTGTCGAGGTGCCCTGAGCGAAGCGAAGGGATCCAACCCGGGCAAGGACTTCCCCTTCGCTCCGCTCAGGGCCCTTCGACAAGCTCAGGGAACCGGGTGCAGCCCAGGCCCTTCGACAAGCTCAGGGAACCGGGGCGACTCAGGGAACCGGGGCGACTCAGGGAACCGGGGCGGCGGACGAGCGCCGGGGGCCGACCGAGCGCCGCTGCTATAGTCCCAACCGCTCGCGGGACCGCGACCGTGCGGACCCGTTTCCCCTCACCAAGGAAGTAAGTGATCTGACATGTTGCAGGGCTTCAAGGAGTTCCTCCTCCGCGGCAATCTGGTCGAGCTGGCCGTCGCGTTCGTCATCGGCGCGGCCTTCTCGAGCGTCGTGGAGAGCTTCACCGCGATGTTCATGGACGTGCTCGGCAAGATCGGCGGCACCCCCGACTTCTCGTCGTGGAACCCCGGCGGGGTGGGCGTCGGGTCGTTCCTGACCGCGCTCATCTCCTTCATCATCATGGCCACCGTCATCTACTTCGGCGTCGTGATGCCCTACAACAAGGCCAAGGAGTTCTTCGACCGGAAGAAGCAGCCCGCCTACGCCGGCCCGACGACCGAGAGCCTGCTCGCCGAGATCCGCGACCTCCTCAAGGAGGAGCAGCCCCGCTGACGCTCCGCCCGGCTCATGGCCTTCCCGCGCCGCGGGCTCAGTCCCGGCGCGGGGCCTCCCCGCCCCGCAGGCTCAGCCCCAGTGCGGCGGCCGGTCCGCGACGAGCCGCTGCTCGTCGCGGTTGAGCCGACGGTGCGCGGGCGTCGCGGGCGCCAGCCCGGTGAGCCCGAGCTCCCGGCGGAGCGCCGCGAGGGCCGCGTCGAAGCGTGCAAACCCGATTGCCCGCAGGTCCTCGATCGGCACCTCGAAGGGCCACGGCTCGCGGGCGTGCTGACGCTCGCGTCGCACGGCGCCCAGCGCATCCGCGTCGAAACCGACCCGCGCCAGCGCCTCGGCGACGGGCACCTCACCGCTCAGCTCGATCTGCTGACCGGTGAGGGCCCGCGCCAGGGCGGAGGCCAGCTTCGGGTCAGGAACCGAGTCGGGTGCCAACGGGGATCTCCTGAGCAGACCCCTCGTCGGCCAGCTCGACGTCGCCCACCACCACGACGCCCTCACCGAAGGTCCAGTCGCCCGCGACCTTCAGGCTCGTGGCCTTGCACAGCGACGGGGCGCTGGGGATGCGGGCGGTGAAGTCGTCGACCAGCTTGTAGAAGCGCCCGTCGAGGCTGATCTCGGGGCTGGTCTCCGTGCGGGCGACGAGCTTGCCCTCGGCGGTCAGGTCGTAGACGTCCGAGCGCAGCAGCAGCAGCTCGTTGGTGGTCTTGACGGGCAGGAAGCGGTCGCGCCCGACGCAGATGGCGGTCGCGCCCTCGAACACCTCGACGGCGGCGCCCATCGCGGACTCCACCTGGATGACCGGCGTCGAGTCCTTCTTCGCCGGGTCGACGGTCTTCTCGTTGCGGATCAGCGGCAGGCCGAGCACGGAGCCGCGCGCGACGAGGGCCTCCTTGAGCTTGACCAGGTCGAACCACAGGTTGTTGGTGTGGAAGAACGGGTGGCGGTGCTCGTCGGTGAAGTAGTCCATCTCCTCCGGCGCGGTCTGCGCGGTGTCGCGGAGGATGAGCTGGCCGTCGGCCTTGCGGATGGCCAGGTGGCCACCCTTCTTGTCGTTGATGGTGCGGCGGCACAGCTCGGCGGCGTACGGGGCGCCGGACTTGGCGAACCAGCCGGCGATCGTCGCGTTGGGCGCGGCGCCGAGGTTGTCGCCGTTGGAGACGCACGCGTAGCGGAAGCCGGCCTCGATGAGCTGGTCCAGCACGCCGGAGCCCTCCAGCGCCGGGTACAGGTCGCCGTGGCCGGGCGGGCACCACTCGAGCGTCGGATCCTCGGCCCACTCGACGGGGGTCAGGTCGTCGGCGCGGAGCTTGGGCTCCTGGTTCTGCAGGAAGCTCAGCGGCAGCCCCTCGACCGGCAGCTCGGGGTAGCGGGCCAGGTGGGCCAGTGTGTCGTCCTGCGTGCGGAACGAGTTCATCAGCAGCAGCGGCAGGCGGGCCTCGTAGCGCTCGCGCGCGGCCAGCACCTGGCGGACGATCAGGTCGAGGAAGTTCTGACCGTCGCGCACCTTCAGCAGCGTCTTGGCCTTGTCGAGGCCCATCGACGTGCCGAGCCCGCCGTTGAGCTTGATGATCACGGTCTGACCGATGGCCTCACGTGCCTCGGCGCCGGTGATGTCGACGTCGGCGAGCATCGGCGGGTCGAGCAGCGGCTCGATGGTGTCCTCGCGGATGACGCCGGTCTCACCCGACTCGAGAAGTTCGTAGAAACGGGAGAACACCTCGATGGCCGGGGCTGACACCCCCGCGGCTAGCATCTTGTCCCTGGCGGCTTGCAGACCAGCTGCTGACACGTCGATTCCCTTCGTCGGATTCCGCGTCCGATCCTAACCGGACCCCGCGCAGCGGAGAATCCGGAGCCTCTCACACGCCTCTCTGGCGTGTCTCACAGCTTTCGCACAAGTCCGAGTTACAGGGTTGGCCCATGATGATCCTCAGCCACGAAGCAGTCTTCACCGTTGACGGCGTCCGCTGCGCCGTCGTCACCACCCGACCCGAGGCTCTGATGCCGGCAGTTCCGGTCGTCGAGGAGGCGGTCTCCGCCGCCGAGGTGCGCGTCGCGTACTGGCAGCGGATGGGCATCGCGTCGCTGGCGAAGGCCAGGCTGGCCGAGCGCATCGTCGCCAGTCTCCGGGCCCTTCTCCCCGGCGGGTTCATGGTGCGGATCGGCGACGAGCTCGCCACCGCGGGAGAGCGCCCCGACGGCGGCTGGCAACTGTTGCCCGCCGCCGCCTGACAGCTACCCGGTCACCTCGACGACGCCGTGCGCCCCGCGCTCGGCGTCGATCATCACGTGGCTGACGACGGGGTAGTGACCGGCCTCGGTGAAGGTGAGTTCGACGAACCCGCCCTCGGCCGGCTGCAGGGCCAGCGCCTGGCCGCCGCCTCCGGTGGTGCCGAACGCGTCGGTGCCGTCGCGTAGGAGGTAGGCGCCCTCGCGGTAGACGGTGTCGAACTGGCCGCCGACGATGTGGAAGCTCATGGCCCGGCTGGGGCCGGCGTCCAGCACGAAGAAGCGGACCGTCTCCCCGACCTTCGCGACGAACGGCTCCTGGTCGTACTGGTTGGCGATGCCGTTGAACACCACCCTGGCCGGGTCGCCCGTGGCGACCGCGGCGGCGTCCACCTCGGTGGCCCCGTCGGCGCTGTCGGCGAGCTGGCCGTACACCTCGGACTGCACGACGACGTACTCCCTGTCGACGTCGGCAAGGCCCTCCTCCGGCTCGATGATGACCGCGCCGTGCATGCCCGCGGAGATGTGGGAGCTCATCGGGGCGGTCGAGCAGTGGTACATCCACACCCCCGCCCGGTTCGCGGTGAAGGTGTAGACGAGGCTCTCCCCCGGCGCGATGGTGCGCATGGGGTCGTCGGGCGCGATGTCGCCGGCGTGGAAGTCGATCGAGTGGCCCATCGACCCGTCGTTGATCAGCGTGATCTCGAACGTGTCGCCCACCCGCCCCCGCAGCACCGGCCCGACGCCGTTGCCGTTGAACGTCCACCGGGTCTGCCACAGGCCCGGCGCCACCTCGAGCGGCACCTCGGTTACGCGGAACTCGTAGCGGTGCACGTCGCCGTCGCCGAGCGCGGGGGCCGTCGGGTCGACGACGGAGCCGATGGTCGCGCCGTCGTCGGCCGTCGCGCCGTGGTCCATGGTCGCGTGGTCGTCGGGAGTCGCAGACGCGATCGCGGTCGTGCCGTTGACGACGATGTCGAAGGTCATGCCCATCTGTCGGTGGCCGACGACGGTGCACCAGCCCTGCTCGCTCGCGCCGATGACCCCGAGGTCGAGGTCGGCGGTCTCCCCCTCGGCGAGCCGCGGGGTCCGCTGGCCGGCGATGGACAGGTCGTGCACGTTCGTGGGGTCGGTGTTGGTGAGGTGGATGACGAGGCGGTCGCCCGCGTTGACCTCGACGCTGCTGGGCGTGAACTGCATGTCGTGGGCGGTGACGTCCACCTCGACGATGCGGCCCGTCGCGGGGACCTGCGCCGAGGTCGTCGTCCCGCCGACGGCCTGCGGGTCGAGGCCGAAGCCGAGCGTCAGCGCCAGGGAGAGTGCGGCGATGCCCGCGATGAGCCCGTTGCCGGTCAGCGCGGCGGGTCGCTCCGTGGGACCCGTGGCCGGTTCCCCGCGGGCGGCCCTACGGCGCTCAGCGACCGACGCCCGGGTCCCGGCGATCAGCAGCGGGATGAACACCGCGAAGGCCGCGAGCACCACCACGGAGACGGTGACGCGCGCCCAGCTGGTCAGCGGGAGCAGCCACAGGAGCAGCCCGCCGTTGGTGATCACGAGCCGCGCCGTCGCCCAGCGGTCGAACCAGGCCGCGCCGGCCCGGACGACGCGCGGGCCGCCGCCGAGCACGGAGGGGATGAGGTAGGACAGGGCCCCGGTGAGGAGGTGCAGCAGGAATCCGACGACCCACACGGCCGCCAGCAGCGGGTAGCCGTCGGCGAGCTGGAGGTCGTCGGAGAAGGCCACGTGCCAGGCCGTCATGAGGAGCGCGACGCAGGCCCAGAGGGCACCGGCGCCGATGGATGCCGAGGCGAACTCCCGCGGGGGCTGGCGGCGGGCCGGCGCGACGAGGCAGCGACCGAACCAGACGAGTCCCGCCGCGTAGCCGAGGATCCCGACGGCCGCGACGACGCGGAGCCCGACGAGCGAACCGGCCACGATGACGCCGAGGGCAACCAGCAGGATCGGGAGCGCCTGCCGGGCGAGAGCCTCCGCGCGGTCGTCCATCCGGGTCCGCAGCACCGTCGGCCAGAACGTGACGAGAGTGCCCACGACCGTCAGCCCGACCCAGCCGAGCAGCATCACCATGGTGTGGGCGACGAGGAACCGGGCGTGCCAGGCATCGTCGAGCCCGAAGGCCAGCGTCGCGCCGAACCCGGCGCCAACCGGCAGGCACAGCGCCGCGGCGACGTAGTAGCGCACGCAGATCCGGAAGCGACCTGGCAGAGCACGGCGTAGGTCGTGGACGAGCACCGCCGCGTGCCAGCCGACGGCCACGGAGACGATGCACGCCCCGACGACGACCATCGGCCACACCGCCGTCGGCACGCCGACCAGGACCAGCAGGGACCCGACGCCCAGCGCGCCGAGCCGGATGTCGGTGAGCCGCCTCGTCGCGTCGTCGGCGCGGGACTTCAGCAGCGCCGAGGAGAAGTGGGCGCTCCACACCATGATGGAGTGCGTGATGGCCCCGAGCGCGACCAGGTGCACGAGAAGCCAGGTCGACTCGGGGATCCAGCGGTGGGCGATCGCGACGGCGACCGCCGCGACGAACCAGGCGACGACGGCGTAGTCACGCCACGAGCGGCCGCGCCTCATCCCTTCACCACCGAGTAGATGACGGTGACTGCGAAGGCGAGCATGGACACCACGGTGAGGATTCCTCCGACCTGATAGACGTGGACGGCCGCGGTCAGCGCCCCAACCGTCCGCACGGCCAGTCCGCACTGCAGGAGTGCGAGCGGGATCCACATGACCGCACGATACGGGAGCGCCCGGCCGATGACGGCGGGGAAGATTATGGGGGCGTGCGCCATGATCATGGACACGCCGAAGCCGAGGAAGACGCAGTGGATGACGGCGTCGTACGCGCCGCCGTCGGTGACCGCGCCTGCCACGAGCCAGATGGCTCCGGCGACGGCGAGCCACACGTTGCCCGCCAGGAGAGCGGCCGCGTTGAACCGGCGCAGACCTCGCGAGCGGATCATGCGGCGGCCCACGTCGTCGCGGATCAACCACACCGAGACCAGCACCGCGCCGAGCCCGAGCACGCGTGACCCTGCGTCGGGCAGCACCACCGACAGGCCAGCACCGGCGCCGACGACCGCCGTCACGGTGAGCAGCATCCGCACGGCGCCGGGGCCCATCGTCAGCTGCGCGAGCTCCGCACGCTCGGACGCGATCGTGAGGATCAGGTAGGCGGCGAGCAGCGGAATCACGGCCGGGAGGTCGGCGACCAGCAGGCCGAAGGCCGCGCACACGGCGAACAGCACCGCCAGCGCCTGGGCCGCCACGAGTGGCAGCGGGGCCCTGACCCACAACGCGACGGCCACCGCGAGGAAGGCGATCGTGCCGTCGAACAGCAGCAGCATCCCGAGCGTCTCCGGTGCTCCCGCCAGCAGGGCAACGGCCCCGGCTCCCAGCAGCGTGGGCGCGAGATAGGCGAGCGGGTTGCGCAGCGCCTGGGCCCGCTCGAGCGAGATGAGCGTGCCCATGAAGCCGAGCACCATGACGGGGCCGTGGAGCTCCCCGACCCGCGTCGAGGCCACCGGGGCCCACACCCCCAGCCGGACCAGGCCGGCGTTCAGGCCACTTAGCAGGGACACGCCCGCGAGCGCGATGCACGCGACCCGCCAGCGGACCCAGCGGTCTGTCGGGGTTCGGGTCTCAGGGCCCCGGCTCATGGTGGGTCGGGCCTTACCGGCTCAGGCCCGCGACAGCTTCAGTCGCCAGGCCTCCGGGCCGCGCTGCAGGTACTCGACCGTGATGCCGGAGCCGTGGCGATCCTTGATCTGGGTGAGCAGCGGTTGCGGGTCATGCGGGGCGATCAGCACGAACCCGGAGCCGGTGCGCACCGAGTCGACCACCCCGAGGATCGCCGCATGACGGATGGCGTGCGGGATCGCCCGGGCGTCAAGCTCGGGCAACGACTCGTCGTGCGCACCGCAGCCGCAGGTGGACTGTGCGAGGAGGTTCAGATCAGTCACGCGCCTGATGGTACCCCGACCGCATTGTGTACACATGAGGCGGCCCCGCGCTGCCTGTGGCGGCCCAGATCTCGGCGGCCGCATCCACCGGGTCTGTCTGGGCGCGCCTTGCCCGAGCATGCGTCGCCGGGTCACACTGGCCGCATGCGCCTGTGGTCCCTTCACCCCCGGCTCCTCGACAGGCAGGGGCTGACCGCGTGCTGGCGTGAGGCGCTGCTGGCGCAGGCCGTCCTGGCCGGCCGGACCCGCGGCTACCGCAACCATCCCCAGCTGGATCGCTTCCGGGCAACCGCCGACCCGATCGCTGCGGTCGGCGGCTACCTCGCGGCGGTCGCCGATGAGGCTGAGTCCCGCGGCTATCGCTTCGACAGGACCAGGATCGATGCGCCGGGTGGGTATGGCGGTTCGGTCGCGGACGGCGGTTCGGTCGCGGACGGCGGTTCGGTCGCGCACGACGGGACCATACCCGTCACCGACGGCCAGCTGTCGTTCGAGTGGCGGCACCTTGCCGCGAAGCTGGCGGTCCGGTCCCCCGCCTGGTTGCCGGATCCCGGCCCGGGGACGCCGTCCCACCATCCGCTGTTCCACGTCGTCGCTGGCCCCGTCGAACCGTGGGAACGGGTGTGACCTCGACCACCCTGCCCGCACGCCGCGGAGGACGGGGCAGGTATCAACAGCGTGCCTTGTCAACGGCAGTTCGCCGCACCGGGATCGCTTAACTGACCCCGCTGCAGCGCCCGTGAGGCGGGGGTCTAGAGTCCTTCTTGTCGCTCCCTTGGCCTCCCCCCATTGCCACAGGGAGCGACACTGTTTCCCGGGCATGTCGGCACCGTCGCCGACCTCAGCCTCGCGGTACGAGGGTCCAACCCGACCCCGGCCCCACGCCTCGTCGGCACTGGAGCGTCTCGTCGGCGCCCTTCGACAGGCTCAGGGAACGGCAAACCGCCGCCGACTCGGCAGCACACCTTGTCAGCGACGGTTCTGGCTGGCGGCCCCGGGAGGATTCGAACCTCCGGCACATGGTTTAGGAAACCACTGCTCTATCCCCTGAGCTACGAGGCCAGCGGGTACAAGGATAGCGGCCCTGAGACGGTGCCCGCACCGTCGGCACCCTGGCCGCGAAACGTACCTCAGCCGCGCGGGCGTCAGCCAGCCCGGCGCGACGACGAGGCAACCGCCGTCGCCAGCCCCTGTCCAGGACGGTTCTTTTGTTGGCGTCTGGGGGTGGGCCGACGGGGCCGGGGGTGGGCCGACGGGGCGGGGCACGTCAGTAGTGGCCGCCCAGGGCCTTGACGAGGCCGTCGCGGGCGGTGCCCGTCACGTACTTCTTCGACGGCGAGGAGCCGTACTCGACCGTGATCGCGGCCCCGTCGAGGGTGTGGTTGACCCACTGGGTCATGGTGCCGCGGCACCCGGTGCGGCAGGTGAACGCCTTCGAGGGCAGCTTCAGGTACCTGATCAGCCGCTTCTGCAGGGCCGTGTTCTTCACGCCGTCGCTGTCGACGCCGTAGAGCGGCTGGTGGATGCCGACGACGTAGCGGGGGTCGACGTCGGCGAGGAACGCCTTCAGCGCCTTCGACTCCGGCTCCGAGAACGCCTTCGGTCCCGAGTAGTAGCGACCCTTCGCCGTCTTGACCCACTTGTGGCCCCAGTTGCGGTTGAGGTCGACACCGCGGGCATTCGCCCTTGTCCCGGACGCATAGCCGTCGGGGTTCACCGTCGGGATCACCCACAACGAGATGCCCTCGACGGTGCGGGAGTCGGCCATCAGCGCCCTGGCGGTGTCGACGCCCGCCTTCTCCTCTCCGTGGAACTGGCCGATGACGACGGCGACCTTGGACGCGTCGGGGTCCCCCACCTGGTAGGCGTAGATCGTCCGCCCCTTGACGGACTCGCCGACCTTCACACGCGAGACCCACTGGGCCTTCTTCGTGTACTTGAAGGTCACCCAGTAGACCTTCCTGTTCAGCACGATCTGCAGGCGTCCGTGCTCGCGGACGCCCGTGTGCCGGACCGTGCTGCCCTTCCTGATGATGCGGGCGTAGGCCTTGCCCGAGCTCGCCTTCCACAGGTGCAGCTCGGCGGTGGCGATGCGGTAGCCGACGGTCTTCGGCAGCGCGGCCGCCTTGGCCGGTGCGGTGAGGACGGGCGAGGCGGCTGCGGGCGCCGCGACGAGCGGCCCGCCCGCCATGGCCAGGGCGAGCAGCGCTGCGGCGACCGCGTGTCGGGTGCGGGTCATGTCGGGGCTCCGTTCCGCGTCGAACAGTGTCCGTCACGGTAACCCCGACCCCGGGTCAGCCCTCCCGCACCCTCAGGCGGTCCGGCTCAGCGCAGCGACCCGTAGGTCTTCTTCGCCTTCTCCAGCGCCGACACGTACCCGGCGCGCTCGTACGCGTCGGTCGCGGTGTCCTTCGGGACGGCCAGCAGCCCGCGAGCCTGGGCCAACGGCAGGTTCCGCGCCTCCAACCACTCCTCCAACCCGTCGACGAGCACCTGGGCGTAGGCGGCTCCGCGGCGCACGAGCGCCGACGTGGTCATCACGACGTCGGCGCCGGCGAGGATGTACTTGATGACGTCCTCCGCCGTGTCGACCCCGGTGGTCGCGGCCAGCGAGGCGCGGACCTTGTCGCGGAGCACCGCGATCCAGGTGCGGGGCAGGCGGGCCTCGATCGGCGACGACAGCGAGACGCCGGACTCGATCGTCACCCGGTCGATGTCGATGTCCGGCTGCAGGAAGCGGTTGAACAGCACGAGTCCATCCGCCCCGGCCGCATCGAGCTGCAGCGCCATGTTGCCGACCGACGAGAAGTACGGGCTGAGCTTCACGGCCACCGGCACGCCGACGGTCTGCTTGACACCCGCGAGGATGTCGACGTGACGCTGCTCGACGTCGCGGCCGCTCATCGTCAGGTCGCCGGGCACGTAGTAGATGTTCAGCTCGATCGCCGCGGCGCCGGCCTCCTCGAGGCGTCGGGCCGTCTCCGTCCAACCGCCCACCGACGCGCCGTTGAGCGACGCGATGACAGGCACCTCGCAGAGCCGCGTGGCCTCCTCGACCAGCCTGAGGTACGGGTGGCTGGCGTCGCGGCGCGCGCTCGGGACGTTGGGGAAATAGCTGATCGCCTCCGCGAACGAGTCGTCGTACAGCTCCTCCAGCTCGGCGATCGACGCGGCCTCGCGGCGCAGCTGCTCCTCGAACAGGGAGTAGAGCACGATCGCACCCACGCCCCCGTCGTCGAGCGATCGGATGCCCGCCACCGTCTGCGACAGCGGGCCCGCGGACGCGACGAGCGGGTTGCGCAGCTCGAGTCCGAGATACCTCGTCGTGAGATCCATTGGTCAGTCCCTCCTCGGGTCGGCGGCGAACCGTTCGGCGCCTCTGGTTGCGAGCTCCTCGTACTCCTGCCAGCGCCGGTCGACCTGGGCCTGGGCGAGTGAGACGAGGCGCTCGGCCTCCTCCGGGTCGGCGGCCTTCAGCACCTTGTAGCGCAGCTCGGCGGACTGGTACTGCTTCAGCGACAGGCGCGGGCGCGGCGAGTCGAGCAGGAACGGGTTGCCGCCCGCGTCGCGCAGCACCGGGTTGTAGCGCATCAGCGGCCAGTGCCCGGAGTTCACGGCGCGGTACTGCTGGTCGAGGCCCTTGCGCATGTCGATGCCGTGCGCGATGCAGTGGCTGTAGGCGATGATCAGGCTCGGGCCGTCGTAGGCCTCCGCCTCGCGGAACGCCTTGAGCGTCTGCTGCGGGTCGGCGCCCATCGCGACGCGCGCGACGTAGACCGACCCATAGGCCGAGGCCTGCATGGCCAGGTCCTTCTTGTTGGTCAGCTTGCCAGCCGTGGCGAACTTCGCGACGGCGCCGAGCGGCGTCGACTTGGAGGCCTGCCCGCCGGTGTTGGAGTAGACCTCGGTGTCGAGGACGAGGATGTTGACGTTGCGGCCCGACGCCAGGACGTGGTCGACGCCGCCGGAGCCGATGTCATAGGCCCAACCGTCGCCGCCGACGATCCACACGGAGCGGCGGACCAGGTGGTCGGCGACGCTGCGGAGGTCGGCCGCGACGCTGCCGGGCAGCGACGCGATCCTGTCCTTCAGCCTGTTCACGCGCGCCATCTGGGCCGTCAGCTCGGATCCCTGCCGCTGCGGGGCGGTCAGGATCGAGTCGATCAGCTCGTCGTCATTCAGCTCGGGCCGCAGCTGCTCGAGCCGGGTCCGCGCCAGGTTCTCGTGCAGGTCGGCGGCCAGCCGCATGCCCAGCCCGAACTCCGCGTTGTCCTCGAACAGCGAGTTCGACCACGCCGGGCCGCGGCCCGCCGCGTTCTTCGCCCACGGCGTCGTCGGCAGGTTGCCGCCGTAGATCGACGAGCAGCCGGTCGCGTTCGCGATGGTCGCGCGGTCGCCGAACAGCTGGCTCAGCAGCTTCAGGTACGGGGTCTCGCCGCAGCCGGTGCAGGCTCCGGAGAACTCGAAGAGCGGCTCGAGGAACTGCGTGCCGCGGATCGTGCCGAAGTCGACGCGCGAGCGGTCGTTGACGGGGATCGACTCGAAGAACCCGATGGCCTCCCTGCCCGCCTCGCGGTCCAGCTTGGGCGTCAGGTTGATCGCACGTCGCGACGGCTGGTCGATGGGCTTGACCGGACACGCCTCGACGCACAGCCCACAGCCGGTGCAGTCCTCGAGGTAGACCTGCAGCGTGTAGCGCGTATCCGGCAGGCCGGCCGCGTTCAGCGGCGCGCTGAGGAATCCCTCGGGCGCGCCGTCGGCCGCGCCCTGCGGGTACGACTTGGCGCGCAGCACCGCATGGGGGCACACGAACGCGCAGTTGCCGCACTGGATGCAGCTCTCCGGGTCCCACTCGGCCACGATCTCCGAGATGTTGCGCTTCTCGTACTTCGTGGTGCCCGACGGGTAGGTGCCGTCGACGGGCAGCGCGGAGACGGGCAGGTCATCGCCCTTGTCCTGCAGCATCTCGGCGGTCACGGTGCGCACGAACCTCGGCGCGCCCGCGGGCACGGGCGGGATCAGGTCGTGGCCGGAACTCGCCTCGCGCGGCACCTCCAGGTGACGCAGCTCGGCCAGCGTCTCGTCGACGGCGATGTGGTTCTTCCGCACGACCTCCATCGACTTGCGGGCGTAGGTCTTGGTGATCGACGCCTTGATCCGCTCGATGGCCTCTTCGCGCGGCAGCACGCCCGAGATGGCGAAGAAGCACGTCTGCAGGATGGTGTTGGTGCGCGACCCGAGCCCGGCGGCGCGCGCCACCTTGCCGGCGTCGATCACGTAGACGTCGACGCCCAGCTCGATGATGCGCTCCTGCAGCGGCCGCGGCAGGTGATGCCACGTGTCGTCGCCGTGCGGGGAGTTCAGCAGCAGCGTCGTGCCGGGGCGGGCGAACTTGAGGATGTCGACGCGCTCGAGGATCGACCAGTGGTGGCAGCCGATGAAGCTGGCGCGGTTGACCAGGTACGGAGCCCGGATCGGGTTCGGCCCGAAGCGCAGGTGCGAGACCGTCCGCGAGCCGGACTTCTTCGAGTCGTAGACGAAGTAGCCCTGCCCGTACGCGCCCTCCTGCGAACCCAGGATCTTGATGGTGTTCTTGTTCGCGCCGACGGTGCCGTCGGAGCCGAGCCCGTAGAACAGCGCCCGGACGGTCTTGGGATCCTCCAGGTCGAGGGTCGCGTCGTAGTCGAGCGACAGGCGCGTCACGTCGTCGAAGATGCCGACCGTGAACCGCGGGCGCGGGTGCTCGGCCGCCAGCTCGGCGAACACCGCGGCGGCCATCGCCGGGGTGAACTCCTTCGACGACAGGCCGTAGCGCCCGCCGATGACGCTGGGCAGGCTGCCCCGGCGGCCGTCGGAGACGGCCTCGGCCAGCACGCTGGTCACGTCGAGGAACATCGGCTCGCCGGAGGCGCCCGGCTCCTTGGTGCGGTCGAGCACGGCCACGCGCTCGACGGACTCGGGCAGCGCCGCGAGCAGCGCCTCGGCCGGGAACGGGCGGTACAGCCGCATCTGCAGCACGCCGACCTTCTCGCCCTGGGCGTTCAGCCGGTCGACGACGGGCAGCACGGCCTCGATGCCGGAGCCCATCACGATGACGACGCGGGTGGCCTCGGGGTCGCCGTGATACTCGACCAGGTGGTACTCGCGGCCCGTCAGCGCGGCGAACTTGTCCATCGCGGCCTGCACGAGCGTGGGAACCCACTGGTAGTACGGGTTCGAGGTCTCGCGGGACTGGAAGTACGTGTCGGGGTTCTGGGCCGTGCCGCGGATGAACGGGTTGGCGGGGCTCAGCGCGCGGGCGCGATGCTCGAGGACCAGCTCGGTCGGGATGAAGCTGGCCAGCTGCTCGTCGGTCAGCAGGTCGACGGTGTTGAGCTCATGCGACGTGCGGAACCCGTCGAAGAAGTGCACGAACGGGATGCGCGTGGTCAGTGTCGCGCGGTGCGCGATGGCCGCCATGTCGTGCGCCTCCTGCACCGAGGCGGAGCTCAGCAGGTTGACCCCGGTCTGGCGCACGGCCATCACGTCCTGGTGGTCGCCGAAGATCGACAGGCCCTGCGTCGCGAGCGAACGTGCGGCCACGTGGAACACCGTCGAGGTCAGCTCACCGGCGATCCGGAACATGTTGGGGATCATCAGCAGCAGGCCCTGCGACGCGGTGAAGGTCGTCGACAGCGCACCGCCCTGCAGCGCGCCGTGCATGGCGCCGGCGGCACCACCCTCGGACTGCATCTCGATGACGGTGGGCACCTGGCCCCACACGTTGGCGCGGTGGTGCGCGGCCCACTCGTCGGCCAGCTCGGCCATGGTGGAGCTCGGGGTGATCGGGTAGATGGAGCACAGCTCGCTGACCCGGTAGGCGACGTCGGCGGCAGCCTCGTTGCCGTCCATGATCTTCCTCATCGCTGGCCCTCCGCGATCATCTCGATGGCGTGCACGGGGCACTGCTCGAAGCAGGTCGCGCAACCGGTGCATAACTCGTAGTCGAAGCGGTACCGGTGCCCCTTGCCCAGCTTGATCACCGCGTCCTCGGGGCAGGCGCCGAAGCAGCCGTCGCACTCGAAGCAGTTGCCGCAGCTCAGGCAGCGGCGGGCCTCGAACTGGGCCTCCTCGTCGGTCAGGCCGGCGACGATCTCGCCGAAGCTCTCCACGCGCTCATCGGTGTCCACCTCGGGCTGCTGGCGGCGGGCGTGGTCGCCGAAGTACCAGACGTTCATCTGGTCGAGCGAGACGATCGGGTGCTTGGGCGCCGGGATCCACTCCTCCGAGTTGAGCCAGGCGTCGATCCGGCGGGCCGCCTTCTTCCCGTGGCCCGTGCCGATCGTGACGGTACGGTCCGACGGGACGGCGTCGCCGCCGGCGAAGATTCCCGGCACCGCCGTCATGAGCGTGTTGGGATCCACGTCGACGACGTCGTCGTTGAACGACATGCCAGGGATGGCGTGCAGGAAGTGCGTGTCGGCGCGCTGGCCGAGCGCGAGGATGACGGTGTCGGCGGCCAGCTTCTCGAACTGCCCGGTACCCACCGCGCGACCCTCGTCGTCGAGCTCCATGATCTCGACCGTGATGTCGTCGTCGACCGACGTGATGGTGCGCAGCCAGTTCATCTTGACGCCCTCGGCCTCGGCGCCCTCGCGTTCCTCCTCGTTGGCCGGCATCTGCGCCTCGGTGCGGCGGTACACGACGACTGACTCCTCCGCGCCCAGGCGACGGGCCACGCGGGCCGCGTCCATCGCGGTGTTGCCGCCGCCGTAGACGGCGACGCGGCGGCCGATCTTCGGGCGCTCGCCCGACGCGACGTCACGCAGGAAGCTGACGGCGTCGACGACGTGCGAGGCGTCGGCGGTCGGGATGTCGACGCGCTTGGAGATGTGGGCGCCCACCGCGACGAAGACGGCGTCGAAGCCGCCGTCGGCCTGGGCCTTCAGCAGGTCCTTGACGGGCGAGTTCTGGTGGAACACGACGCCGAGCTCGACGAGGCGTCCCAGCTCGGCGTCGAGCACGGAACGCGGCAGGCGGTACTCGGGGATGCCGTAGCGCATCATGCCGCCGGGCTCGTCGCCCGCGTCGAAGATCTCGACCTCGTGGCCGAGGCGCGCGAGGTGGTACGCGGCCGACAGGCCGGCGGGGCCGGAGCCGATGATCATCACCCGGCGGCCCGACTGCCTGCGGGGCTTCGGGTACTGCCAGCCCTTCTCGATGGCCAGGTCGCCGAGGTAGCGCTCAACCGAATGGATGGACACCGACGAGTCGAGGCCGCCGCGGTTACAGGCAGTCTCGCACGGGTGGTAGCAGACGCGGCCATGGACTGCCGGGAACGGGTTGTCGGCGACCAGCTGGCGCCACGCGGCTTCGGCCTCGCCGGCCTTGATCAGCCGCAGCCACTCCTGGATGTTCTCCCCGGCGGGGCAGCCTGCGTTGCACGGGGGCAGCATGTCGAGGTAGATCGGCCTGCGGGTCCTGACAGGGGCGACGCGCCCCTTGCCCTGACTGAGATCCGGCTGGGGCGTCATGTCCCGGGGTTCGGTAGACATCGCGGATGTCACGACCTTTCCAAATTGCTCTACTACGAGCCATCGTAGGGGCCGGATCCGGGCTTCCGCAGGGCGGGGCTTCAGCCGATTCCAGGCCGCCATCGAAAGGCAATCTTCGTCACATCGGCGTTGCGAAAATCGCTTCCCGCCTCGCTTCGCTAGGCGCCCTTCTGCCCACCGGCACGCAGCCCCCGTGCATAACGATGCCCTGGCTCCCAGCGCTGTTCATATATCGCAGCGCTCCCCATATACGCATCGTTGTGCACGGAACAGCGGCGGGAGGGGTACTGACGGAGCCCATCAGCGAAGGATCCCTCCCTACCCCGCCTCGCTTCGCTCGGCACCCTTCGACAAGCTCAGGGAACCGGAGACAAGCTCAGGGAGCCACGGCCCAAGATGTTGGGCTTGACGACTGGCCGAACCACTACATCTAGTAGTACGGTTGCGGAAGCTCACCCAGGAGGAAGCAGATGACGACCAGTGCACAAGCCGTCGAGACGAGGACGCCCGTCGACACGCTGACGGTCGAGAAGCGCGACGGCAGGCACCTGCCCTTCGACACGCGTCGAATCTCGGCCGCCATCCGGCGGGCCTACCGCGAGGTGCACGGCGACGTGACTGCTCAGCACGCCGCCCGCGTCGACGAACTGGCTGGCGCGGTGGTCGCGGAGGTGCGCACTCGGTTCAGTGCCGCGGTGAAGATCTACGAGATCCAGTCGGCCGTGGAACACACCCTGCTCGGCGCGCACGAGTACGACGTCGCCCGCGCCTACATCGACTACCGCGTGCGACGCGACTTCGCCAGGGCCCGCGCCACCGACGTCAACCACTCCGTCGGCCGACTCCGGGCCCGCGACGAGAGCGTCCTCAACGAGAACGCCAACAAGGACGCGGATGTGTTCAACACGCAGCGCGACCTCACCGCCGGCGCGGCCTCGAAGGCGATCGGCCTGCAGATGCTGCCCGCACACGTCGCCAACGCGCACCAGAAGGGCGAGCTGCACTTCCACGACCTCGACTACCACCCGTATGCCCCGATGACGAACTGCTGCCTCATCGACTTCGAGACGATGTTCCGCAACGGCTACCGGATCGGCAACGCGCAGGTCGAGCCGCCCCGCTCGATCCAGACGGCCACCGCGCAGATCGCGCAGATCATCGCCAACGTGTCCAGCAGCCAGTACGGAGGCTGCTCCGTCGACCGCATCGACGAACTGCTGGCGCCGTACGCGGGGCTGAACCACGCCAAGCACCTCGAGGACGCCCGTCGCTGGATCCCTGACGTGGCGGCCCAGCGGGCGTACGCGCTCGAGAAGACGGCCAAGGACATCCACGACGCCATGCAGTCGCTGGAGTACGAGATCAACACGCTGTTCACCAGCAACGGGCAGACGCCGTTCACGTCGGTCGGCTTCGGGCTCGGCACCGGCTGGCTCTCCCGCGAGATTCAGCGCGCCATCCTGCAGATCCGCATCGGAGGCCTCGGCCGCGAGCACCGGACCGCGATCTTCCCCAAGCTGATCTTCACGCTGAAGCGCGGCCTGAACCTGGAGGACGGCGACGAGAACTACGACATCAAGCAGCTCGCCGTGGAGTGCGCGACCAAGCGGATGTACCCCGACGTGCTGAGCTACGACCGCATCGTCGAGCTGACGGGCAGCTTCAAGGTGCCGATGGGCTGCCGCTCGTTCCTGCCGGGCTGGCAGGACGAGGAGGGCAACGAGGTGACGGCCGGCCGCATGAACCTCGGCGTCGTGACCCTGAATCTGCCCCGCATCGCACTGGAGACCCGTGGCGACGTCTCGGCCTTCTGGGTGCTGTTGGCCCAGCGCCTCGACGTCATGCGCGACGCGCTGCTCTACCGCGTCGAGCGGTGCAAGGAGGCGGTGCCCGCCAATGCGCCGATCCTCTACCGGTACGGCGCCTTCGGGCACCACCTCGCCCCCGCCGACGATGTGGATCAGCTGTTCCGCGACGGGCGCGCCACCGTCTCGCTCGGCTACATCGGCCTCTACGAGGTCGCCACCGCGTTCTTCGGCGGGGCCTGGGAGTCCGACCCCGCGGCCAAGGAGTTCACCCTCGCGGTGCTGCGGCGCCTCTACGAGCGGGCCCGCGAGTGGAGCGCTGAGAGCGGCTATGCGATCAGCGTCTACTCCACGCCCAGCGAGTCCCTGACCGACCGGTTCTGCCGGCTCGACCAGGAGAAGTTCGGCCGCGTCGCGGACATCACGGACAAGGACTACTACACCAACTCCTTCCACTACGACGTGCGCAAGGCACCGACGCCGTTCGAGAAGCTGGACTTCGAGAAGGACTACGTGCCATTCACCACCGGCGGCTTCATCCACTACTGCGAGTACCCGGTGCTCCAGCAGAACCCGAAGGCGCTGGAGGCCGTCTGGGACTACGCGTACGACCGCGTGGGCTACCTGGGCACCAACACCCCGATCGACCGGTGCTTCGAGTGCGGCTTCGCCGGCGACTTCACGCCCACCGAGCAGGGCTTCCGGTGCCCGTCGTGCGGCAACGACGATCCCGGCAGCGTCGACGTCGTCAAGCGCACCTGCGGCTACCTCGGCAACCCGCAGGCCCGCCCGATGGTGCACGGGCGCCACGCGGAGATCTCGGCGCGGGCCAAGCATCTGCGCGGCGACGGCTGCTGATGCCCCGGATCCCCGACCCGGCGACCTGGCGCTCGGAGCGGGTGAGCCGGAACCACGTCGCCGACTACAAGCCGTTCTCCATGGTCGACGGCGAGGGCGTGCGCTGCTCGCTCTACGTCAGCGGCTGCCTGTTCGCGTGCGAGGGCTGCTTCAACGAGGCCGCCTGGAGCTTCCGCTACGGAACCCCCTATGACGACGCGCTCGAGGACCGCATCATCGCGGACCTGGGCAACAGCTACGTGCAGGGGCTGTCGCTGCTGGGCGGGGAACCGTTCCTCAACACCGGCGTCGCGCTGCGGCTGCTCAAGCGGGTGCGGTGCGCTTTCGGGGCGACCAAGGACGTGTGGTCCTGGACCGGCTACCGGTTCGAGGACCTGTCGGCCTCCGGCCAGCCCGATCAGCTGGCGCTGCTGCGGGGGCTCGACGTGCTCGTCGACGGGCCGTTCGAGCTGGCCTCGCGCGACCTCACCCTGCAGTTCCGCGGCTCCTCCAACCAGCGGGTGCTCGACGTGCCCGCGTCGCTGGCCGCCGGCCGCGCCGTCGAGTGGGCCGGGCTGCACGCACAGGGGCCGGCGCCTGAACAGATCGACCGTCGCCAGCTGATCTGAACGGGGCACCGGCCCCGGAGTGGGTGCGCGTGCGGCTCAGGCCTTCGCGTCGGCCTCGAGGTCGAGGTCCTTGATCTGCTCGATCAGGGAGTCGAGCTGCTTGCCGGTCAGGAGGCCGGACTGCCGGAACACCAGGTTGCCCTCCTTGAAGCCCATGATCGTCGGGATCGACTGGATCTCGAGAACCTGGGCCAGGTCGCGGGCGTCCTCGGTGTCGACCTTGCCGAAGACCACGTCGCCGTGACGCTCGGAGGCGTCGTCGTAAATGGGCGAGAAGCGCTTGCACGGGCCGCACCAGTCTGCCCAGAAGTCGACCAGTACGACCCCGTTGTCCTTGACGGTGGTCTCGAAGTTCGCTGCGGTCAGCGCGGTGGTCGCCATGGGGTGACCCCTTTCATGAAGTCTGAATCTTGAGTCGTCTATGCCAACGCCGTCGGGCGTCGCGGTATTCCCCTCGAGGCTACCCGGGTCACTTGATGGCGATGATGCGGCGCATGGGCAGCGGCACGCGCACCGGGCCGTCGGCGAAGCGCGCGCGGAGGAACTCGACGGCGGCCCCGACGCGGTCGGCGTCGCCCGGGGTCCTGAGGCCCTCGAAGAGGCGGACGGCGTCGTCCTCGTCGGCGACCTCGTAGTAGTACTTGGCCCGCTTGTCCTCGGCCTTCGTCAGTCCCACGGCCCCCAACGCTGTGCGCGCCTTGAACTCGGTGATGCCCGGCAGGTGCGGGGCGACGCGCAGCTGGCCGGCCAGCCGACTGATGAGGCGCAGATCGTCGACGTTGGCGGGCCGCATCGACGGGGTCAGCGCGGCGAACACTCCCCCTGGCCGGAGCACGCGGGCCACCTCGGAGAGGAACCGCGGCCGGTCGGCAACCACCGAGATGCCCAGCGAGGAGACAACGGCGTCGAACGAGCCGTCGGCGAAGGGCAGGTATGAGGCGTGGGCCTGGACCAGAGGTCCGCGGCCCCGGCGCTGGGCCTCCAGCAGCTCCTCGCGGGACCGGTCGAGACCGGTGACGGTTCGGCCGGGCCGCTCGAGGCGCTCGATCATCGCGCCGGCCCCGCACGCCAGGTCGAGGACCTGCGTGGCGGAGGCGGATACGGCACGACTCAGCCACTCGTAGGGGGTGGAGCCCCCTCCCAACGCGCGCGACAGGACGCCCTCCATCGCTCCGGCGTTCAAGGTCGCCTCCTCGGGTTCGAGCTCAGGCATCGACCGCGACGAAGAGCAGCGCTGCCTCGTCCTCGTTGAGCGTGACCGACCGGTCCTCCTGCACGAGTCGGACCAGGTGTCCGTCGCGCGTGGCCTCGAACTGACCGCCCGGCCGGAGCCCGAGGTCGGCGAGCGCGATCAGCGTGTCGTCCTGGGCCTGGATCGACTCGCTCATCCGGCGAAGCGAGAAGGTCCTTGGCTCGATGCCGACGACGTCGGCCAGCGGCTCCGCGCCATGCCTGAAGGGCACGTGATCGGCCTCGACGCCCAGGTCCTTCAGGCCGGGGATCGGGTTGCCGTAGGGGGAGACGGTCGGCGCGTGCAGGATGCTGACGAGCCGCTTCTCCACCTCGAGCGAGATGACGTGCTCCCAGCGGCATGCCTCGTCGTGCACCTTGTCCCACTCGAGCCCGATCACCTCGGTCAGCAGGCACTCGGCGAGGCGGTGCTTGCGCATCACGTCGCGGGCCAGCTTCGCGCCGCGGCGCGTCAGCTTGATGGTGCGGTCCGGCTCGACGACAAGCAGGTGGTCGCGCTCCATGCGCGCGACCGTCTGCGACACCGTCGGGCCGGACTGGTGCAGGCGCTCGGCAATGCGGGCACGCAGCGGAGGAACACCCTCTTCGAGAAGCTCGTAGATGGTGCGCAGGTACATCTCCGTCGTGTCGATCAGATCGCCGCTCATGCTCCGCCTTTCAGTTCAGTCCATCCTAGTCGGCGCGCCCGCGGCGCGCCGTCGTTTGCCCGTAGCTCAGGCGGGGGCGACGACCCACTCGCCGCGCCGCATGACGCCGTGCAGGGCGCCGTCGTCGTCCACCAGGCACACGTCGGCGAAGCGGCCGGCCTCCAGCGTCCCGACCTCGTCGAGGCCGTGCCACCGCGCGGGTGTCGTCGCAGCCATCAGCGCGGCGTCGGGGATCGAGACTCCGACCTGCTCGACGACGAACTGGAACGCGCGGTCCATCGTCAGCGTCGAGCCGGCGATGGCACCGGGGCTCCCGTCGGCGGTCGCGAGGCGGGCTGTGCCGTCGGTGACGATGACGTCGAGTTCGCCGAGCACGTATCGACCGTCGCCGGTGCCGGTGGCGGACATGGCGTCGGTGACCAGGGCGACGCGGCCCGGGCCGGCGGCGTCGATGGCCATGCCGGCCACGACGGGCGCCAGGTGCACGCCGTCGCAGATCAGCTCGACCATGACGCGCTCGTCGGACAGCATCACGGGAACCGGGCCGGGCAGGCGGTGGTGGATGGGTCGCATCGCGTTGAAGAGATGCGTCACGACGTTGGCGCCCCACTCGACCGACTCCGCGGTGGTCACGTCGTCGGCGTCCGAGTGCCCGAACGCGACGGCGACGCCGGCCTCCCGGAACCTGCGGGTCGCCTCCTCGCCATGGTTGCGCTCCACCGCCAGCGTGATCATCTTCAGCGCCGGACCGCCCGCCTCGATCAGCCGCTCGACGAGCTCGGGGGTGGGGTCGCGGAGGAGATCGATGTCGTGCGCGCCCTTGCGCTCTGGCGCGAGGAACGGGCCCTCCAGGTGGATGCCGGCCAGCTCACCCGCGGCGACGAGCCCCGCGAGCACCTTCTCCTGCGCCTCGAGCTTCTCGACGGGCTCGGTGACCGTCGAGGCGAACATCGTCGTGGAGCCGTGGCTGCGGTGGTGGTCGATGATGGCCTGATTGTTCGCGGGGTCGGGGTCGCCGAAGCTGTACCCGACCGCGCCGTGCGTGTGGGTGTCGACGAATCCGGGCACGGCCCACAGCCTGAGCCCCTCCCCCGCGGCGCCGGGGGTCACGGAGACGATCCGGCCGTCGTCGATGGTGATGACGGCGTCGTCGACGACGCCGTCGGGGATCACGGCACGGGAAACGCGCAAGGTGGAGGAGGCCATGGCTCAAACCTATCCACACCGGCGATGCGGGCGGAGGGTGGGCCTAAGCTGACGATCGTGCAGATCCAGATCCCCGCAGAACTCCTCCCCGTCGACGGCCGTTTCGGGTCCGGGCCGGCCAAGGTGCGCGCCGAGGCGCTGGAGTACCTCTCCATGCGCGGCGACATCATGGGCACCTCGCACCGCCAGGCCCCCGTCCGGTCGCTGGTCGCGGCGGTGCAGGAGGAGCTGGCCGACCTCTACGACATCCCCGACGGCTACGAGGTGGTCCTCGGCAACGGCGGATCGACGCTCTTCTGGGACATGGCAGTGAGTTCCCTGGTGGAGAACCGGTCGGCGCACGGCGTGTTCGGCGAGTTCTCGCGCAAGTTCGCCTCCGCGTCGGCCGCGGCGCCCCACCTCGCGGACCCCGCCGTCTTCGAGGCCGAGCCGGGTTCTGTGGCCCTGCCGGAGCCGGGCGACGCGGATGTGTTCGCCTGGGCGCAGAATGAGACCTCGACGGGCGCCGCGGCCCCGGTGCGCCGCATCGGCGACGGGCTCGTCGTCATCGACGCCACGTCGGCGGCGGGCGGCATGGAGGCCGACATCTCCGAGACCGACGTGTACTACTTCGCACCGCAGAAGAACTTCTCGTCCGACGGCGGCCTGTGGCTCGCGTTCGCGTCTCCGGCGGCGATCGAGCGCGCGGAGCGCATCAAGTCGTCCGGCCGCTGGATCCCGCAGAGCCTCGACTTCACGCTGGCCGTGGCGAACTCCCGCCAGCACCAGACCCTGAACACACCCGCCCTGGCAACGCTGCTCCTCCTGGAGGACCAGCTCGGCTGGATGCTGGAGCTCGGCGGCATCGAGGCGGTGGCCGCGCGCTGCGCCGAGTCCTCTGGCGTGCTGTACGAGTGGGCCGAGAAGCGGGCCTTCGCGTCGCCGTTCGTGCCCCACCCCGGGTTCCGCTCCCCCGTCGTCGCGACCATCGACCTGGTCGACGGCGTCGACTCGAAGGCGCTGATCGCCGCCCTGCGTTCCAACGGGATCGTCGACATCGACCCCTACCGGGCGCTGAAGCGCAACCAGCTGCGGATCGGCTGCTACGCGTCGGTGGACCCCGAGGACGTCGAGGCGCTCACCGCCTGCATCGACTACGTGGTCGACAGGCTCTGATCGTCAGTTCCGGATGAGCCAGGTGACCACGCCGGCGGCGACGGACAGCAACGCCGCAAGGCCGATGGCCACGTAGGTTCCCGTGCGGGTCGGGGAGGAGCCGGAGTCCTCCTCCTCGACCTCGTCGTCATCGGCCGCCGGGCTCTGACTGGCGCTGGCCGACGGGGAGGCGCTCGCGCTGGGTGAGGGGCTCGGGGACGGCTCGATGGTGGTCGTGGTGTCGGAACTCGGCACCTCGGTCGTGCGGATCTCCGGGTTGCCGCCGACGTAGATCTCGTCGTTGGCGCCGACCGCGATCGATTCTGCATCGGGGGCCCCGACGATCGTGTCGGTCACGAGCGGCTCCCACGTGAAGGCGTCGATGTACTCGATGCCGACCTCGGTGCGCAGCGCCATGGTGGAGCCGTCCTTCAGGAAGACGCCGTCGGTCACGCCGTCGGGCGCGTCCGCCACGCGGGTCAGCGTGTTCATCGACGTGCGCGAGGGCTGCGCGGCCGCGTAGTAGATGCCGGGGTCGTCGCCGTCGGTGACGACGTAGAGGTTGCCGCGCGCGGAGATCATGAACGCCTTCGCGTCGCGTGCCCCGTCGGCGTACTGGAAGTCGAACGCGTTGTACGTCTGGCGCCCGGTCTGAGTGCTGGCGAGCCGGAACACGACGACGTGGTCGCGCGAGGCGTCCGGGTCGCCGATGTCGGCGATGTAGAGGCGCGAGGAGCTCCAGGCCAGCGCCTGGACGGACACGGGGTCGCCGCCGAAGGTGACCTCATCGCCGGTCTCGGCGTTGACGATGATGCCGTCGTCGGCGCGGGCGCCGGCGATCCAGAGGTCGCTGCTGCCTGGTGCGTAGGCCATGCCCACGACCGGGGCGTCGGCGTCGGCGACCTCGATGCCGTCGGCGGCGGCGGTCAGGGGGGCCAGGCAGATCAGGCCTACCCCCGCGGTCAGGACGGCTGCGCCGCATCGCGAAATGCTCATCAGTGGGTCAGCATATCGGCACCGAATCGATCAGAGTGCACCGAGGATCACCAGCACGATCATGGCGATCAGCGCGAGGGACACCACCACGCGCCGGCTTCTCGGATTCATGCGCTCCAGCCTATCCGCGCCGGGCAACGCCCGGTTCCATGAGCCCCTCCCGGTTCCCTGAGCCCCTCCCGGTTCCCTGACCCCCTCCCGGTTCCCTGAGCCTGTCGAAGGGCGCCGAGCGCAGCGAGGCGATAGCCAGGTGCGACACAGCGAGCCGATAGCCAGGTGCGACACAGCGAGCCGATGGCCAGGTGCGACCCTTCGCTGCGCTCAGGGCGTTTCGACAAGCATGTGCTGAGCCTGTCGAAGTGGTCAGCGACCCGGTTCCGCAGCGACGCCGGGCAGGTTACGGTTGACCCATGCAGAGACTGATCGTCTGTGCGATCGCGATCGACGACGTGCGCGACTTCTTCCGGGCCGACGAGACGCTCGGCGCCCGGCTGAGGTCCGTGGCCGCCAAACGCTTCGCCCCGCCCGCTCCCAGGAAGCGACGGCTGTTCGCGCCGCTGACCCGGCACGACCCCAACGTCGTCGCCGACCCCGCGATGCCCGACGGCGCGGACCTGGCCACGTTGCTCAGCGGCGGATTCGTCGCACCCGAGCGGCTGGCACCGTCGTGGAAGCTGTTGACCGCCTGGCTGGAGGAGCTGTCCCGGGCCAGTCGGTCTGTCGTCTGGGATGATGCCTCGTTCAACACGCTGGAGTGGGAGCTGGCGCGCGCCGGCCTGAACAGCGACTACTCGCTGCGATCCCTGGCCGACCGCGAGCTGGGCCTCCCGCTTCGCCCCCTGCAGGGACAGGTGGCCGGCTACGCGAAGCACGTGCACGTCGTCGAGACGTACCGCGCCTTGCGCGAGGCCGTCGCGAGGGCCGAACTCGGCGCGGCGGACAGGGCCTTCATGGATCCTCTCCTGTCGGTCCTGAAGGTCGCCGCGTCGAGCCCGGACCTCGACGTCGTCATCGTCGGGGCCGAGTAGCTCCTAGCCGATCACCAGCACAAGGTCGCCGCCCTCGAGCTGGGTGGTGCCGGGCAGCACCACGCGCTTCACGACGCCCGAGACGGGGGCGTTGATGGCGGCCTCCATCTTCATGGCCTCGATCGTCGCCACCTGGTCGCCGACGGAGACGGCGTCGCCAACCTCGACGGTCGGGGTGACGGCTCCGGAGAACGGCGCGGCGACGTGGCCCTTCTTGGAGGTGTCGGCCCGCTCCGCCGTGGCGACCTCGGAGGCGATGCTCAGGTCACGCACGCGCACCTGGCGCAGCTGACCGTTCAGCAGGCACATGACGTTGCGCTTGCCTCGCTTGTCGGCGCCCGAGATCGCCTCGAGCGCGACCAGCAGCGTGACGCCCTTCTCCAGCGTGATCGCGTACTCCCGCTCGGGCTCCATGCCATAGAGATAGGGCTCGGTCGGCAGCACAGAGATGTCGCTGTAGTCGAGGCGCCACTGATCGAAGGCCCTGGTAGGAGCCGGGAACAGCAGCCGGTTCAGGGTCTCCTGGCGAGCGCGGCCGGGCTCGGCCAGGAGCGCGAGGTCATCCTCGGCGACCTGCGCCTCACGGACGGGGACGCGCCGGCCCTCGAGTGCCTTCGACCGGAAGGGTTCCGGCCAGCCCCCGGCCGGCTGGCCCAGTTCTCCGGACAGGAAGCCGACGACCGAGTCGGGGATGTCGAACTTCTGCGGGTCGGCCTCGAACTCGGCCGGGTCCGCGCCGACGGCGACAAGATGCAGCGCGAGGTCACCGACGACCTTGGACGACGGGGTGACCTTCGTCGGTCGGCCGAGGATCTTGTCCGCGGCGGCGTACATGTCCTCCACGGCCTCGAACCGGTCGCCGACGCCCAGCGCGATGGCCTGCTGACGGAGATTGGACAGCTGCCCGCCCGGGATCTCGTGCGTGTAGACGCGGCCGGTCGGCGCGGGCAGGCCCGACTCGAACGGGGCGTACAGCTTGCGGACGGCCTCCCAGTACGGCTCTAGCGCCAGCACGGAGGCCTGGTCGAGGTCCGCCTGGCGCGGGTTCTGGTCGAGGGCTCCGAGCAGGGCCGACATCGGCGGCTGCGACGTCGTCGAGCTCATGGGCGAGGAGGCGACGTCGACGGCGTCGACACCTGCCTCGATCGCGGCGAGCAGCGTCGCCATCTGGCCGCCGGTGGTGTCGTGCGTGTGCAGGTGCACCGGCAGGTCGAAGCGTTCGCGCAGCGCGGTGACGAGTCTGCGGGCGGCCTCGGGGCGGATCAGGCCGGCCATGTCCTTGATCGCCAGCACGTGCGCGCCGGCGTCGACGATCTGCTCCGCCAGCCGCAGGTAGTAGTCGAGCGTGTAGGTCTTCTCGGCCGGGTCCAGCAGGTTCGACGTGTAGCAGAGCGCGACCTCGGCGACCGAGCTGGTCGAGCGGACTGCCTCGATGGCCGGGCGCATCTGCTCGATGTCGTTGAGAGCGTCGAAGATGCGGAAGATGTCGATGCCGGTCGAGGCGGCCTCCGCCACGAAGGCCTCGGTCACCGCGGTCGGGTACGGCGTGTAGCCGACGGTGTTGCGGCCACGCAGCAGCATCTGCAGGTTCTGGTTCGGCATCGCCTCGCGGAGCTTCGCCAGCCGCTCCCACGGGTCCTCGCCGAGGAACCGCAGCGCGACGTCGTAGGTGGCGCCGCCCCAGCACTCGACCGACAGCATCTGGGGCAGCAGCCGGGCCTGCAGCGGCGCGATGGCGGTCAGGTCACGGGTCCGCACGCGGGTCGCGAGCAGCGACTGGTGCGCGTCGCGGTAGGTGGTGTCGGTGACGCCGACGGCGGTCTGCTCGCGCAGCGCCTTCGCGAAGCCCTCGGCGCCCAGCGCCTGCAGCCGCTGACGCGGGCCGTCCGGCACGGGGGCCGTCAGGTCGATCGTCGGCAGCTTGACGGCCGGGTCGAGGTGCGTCGGGGCGGAGCCGTGGGGCTTGTTGACCGTCACCTCGGCGAGCCAGCGGAGCAGGCGCGTGCCGCGGTCGGCCGGCGTGCGGGCGCTCAGCAGGTAGGGCCGCTCGTCGATGAACGACGTGGTGACGCCGCCCTTCTCGAAGTCCGGGTCGTCGAGCAGCGCGCGGAGGAACGGCAGGTTCGTCGCGACGCCGCGGATGCGGAACTCGGCCAGCGCACGGCGGGCGCGCGCCGTGGCGGCCTCGAGCGTGCGGCCGCGGGCGGTCAGCTTGACCAGCAGCGAGTCGAAGTGGGGGCTGATCTCCACGCCGGTGCCGGTGGTGCCGCCGTCGAGGCGGATGCCAGCGCCGGAGGCGGAGCGGTAGGCCGTGATCATGCCCGTGTCGGGGCGGAAGGAGTTGAGCGGGTCCTCGGTGGTGATGCGGCACTGCAGCGCGGCGCCGCGGATCTGCAGCTCGGACTGGCGGATGCCGATCTCGTCGAGCGTCTCGCCGCGCGCGATGCGCATCTGCGCCTGCACGAGGTCGACGTCTGTGATCTCCTCGGTGACGGTGTGCTCGACCTGGATGCGCGGGTTCATCTCGATGAAGACGTGGGTCCCGGCGCGCGGGCCCTCCGTCTCGACGAGGAACTCGACGGTGCCGGCACAGGTGTAGTTGATGGCCTTGGCGAACTTCACGGCGTCGGAGGTCAGCGCGTCGCGGAGCTCCTGCGAGATGTGCGGCGCGGGGGCGATCTCGACGACCTTCTGGTGGCGGCGCTGGATGGAGCAGTCGCGCTCGAACAGGTGGACGGTGTTGCCCTGCTGGTCGGCGAGGATCTGCACCTCGATGTGGCGCGGGGCGGCGACGGCCTGCTCGATGAACACCGTCGGGTCACCGAAGGCGCCCTCGGCCTCGCGCATCGCGGCGCCCAGCTCCTCGGCGAACCTCGCCTCGTCGTCGACGCGGCGCATGCCGCGGCCACCGCCGCCGGCGACGGCCTTGATGAAGACGGGGAAGCCGATCTCCTTCGCGCCGCGGATCAGTTCGTCGGGGTCGGTCGAGGGCGGGCAGGACGCGAGCGTCGGGACGCCGGCCTTGCGGGCCTCGGCGATGGCGGCCACCTTGTTGCCGGCCATCTCCAGCACCCTGGCGGAAGGGCCGACGAATGTGATGCCGTTGGCCTCGCAGGCGGCGGCCAGGTCGGGGTTCTCGGAGAGGAAGCCGTAGCCGGGGTAGATCGCATCGGCGCCGGACTCCTTGGCCACGCGGATGATCTCGTCGATGTCGAGGTAGGCGCGGACGGGGTGACCCTCGCTGCCGATCAGGTACGACTCGTGGGATTTGATCCGGTGGTCCGCGTTCCGGTCCTCATACGGAAAAACTGCCACGGTCTTGAGGCCGAGTTCGACGGCTGCGCGGAACCCGCGCACGGCGATCTCGCCACGGTTGGCGACCAATACCTTGCTGAACATGGTGAGCAGCCTATCCTCGGACCCCTGCGGCCATGCCCGTTGTCCGATGTCCACCGGGTAACAACGCTGACAGATGACAAACGACCCCGGACCGTCGGGTCCGGGGTCGTCTCGGCAGGGATCAGGCGCCGATGGCAGCCAGGATCGCGCCCTGCACGAAGTAGATGACGAACATCGCGGCGACGACGTACATCAGCGGGTGGATCCTCTTGGCCTCGCCCTTGATCAGGCGGATGAACACGTAGCTCAGGAAGCCCGCGCCGATGCCGACGGTGATCGAGTAGGAGAAGGGCATCAGGATGATCGTCAGGAAGACCGGGATGCCGATCTCGGGGCGGCTCCAGTCGATGTCCGCGACCTGCGAGATCATCAGGAAGCCGACGAAGACCAGGACGGGGCTGGCCGCCTCGAAGGGGACGAGGTTGACCAGCGGAGCCAGGAACACGGCCAGCAGGAACGCGACGCCGGTCACGACGGAGGCGAGGCCGGTGCGGGCACCCTCGCCGACGCCTGCGGTGGACTCGACGTAGGACGTGGTCGAGGAGACGGACCCCAGGCCACCCGCGACGGCGCCCAGCGAGTCGACGAGCAGGATCTCGGTGGTCCGCGGCGGCATGCCGTTCTCGTCGTTCAGGCCACCCTCGGAACCGACGGCGACCATGGTGCCCATGGTGTCGAAGAAGTCGGCGAGCAGCAGCGAGAAGATCAGGACGACCAGCCCGAGGGCGTGCATCCAGGAGAACTGGCCGTTCGGGAAGAACGCGCCGATCATGTCGACGCGGCCGAGCAGGCTCAGGTCAGGCAGGGAGAAGCCGCCGGTCAGCGCCGGGACGTTCAGCGACCAGCCCGACGGGTTGCTGCCGTCGGGGACCTGACCGCCGACGTGCGCGACGGCCTCGACGATCACGGCCAGCACGGTCGCGGCGATGATCGAGATGAGCATGGCGCCCTTGACCTTCCAGACATGCAGCGTGATCAGCAGGACCATGCCGATGAGGAAGATCGCGATGGGCCAGCCCATCAGCGAGCCGGAGATGCCGAGCTGGACGGGGGTGCCGGACCCTGCGCGGACGACGCCCGCGTTGACGAGACCGACGAAGGCGATGAAGAGGCCGATGCCCACCGAGATGGCGGTCCGCAGCGGCGGCGGGACGGCCTTGAAGACCGCGGTGCGGAATCCGGTCAGCACCAGGATCGTGATGATGATGCCTTCCCAGACCACCAGGCCCATGGCCTGCGGCCAGGTCATCTGGGGAACCAGGGTGTAGGCCACCAGCGCGTTCAGGCCCAGGCCCGAGGCGATGGCGAGCGGGAACCTGCCGATGAGGCCCATCAGGATCGTCATGATGCCGGCGATCAGCGCAGTGGCTGCGGCCACCATGGCGATCGAGGCGACGATCGCGCCCTCTGCGTCGGCGGGCTGGCCGGAGATGAGGTTGCCGTTGACGTCGGCGACCGTACCGATGATCAGCGGGTTCAGCGCGATGATGTAGGCCATCGCGAAGAACGTGACGAGTCCACCACGGACCTCCGCACCGACGGAGGAGCCTCGCTTGGTGATCTCAAAGAAGCGGTCGAGCCCGGACTTGCCATCCGTCTCGGTGGGCAGCTTGGCTGCGCTGGGAGAGTTCGTAACCACGTCAGTGGATCGTAGGGTTCAGGAAGCGCCCCGGTATCACCCGTTCCGGCAGACGGCGCCGCTTGCAAAGTGCCACGGCCTGTGCCCTCCCTGCCGCTGAGCGCTCTACGCGCTGTCACAGGGCAGGGAAGACGGCCGGTGACTCAGTCGAAAAGCGTCGAATCGACGCCGATCGTGTCAAATACTGGAGCGGGCAGCTCCTTGGCCCGATGCTCCCCCACCACGTCGGAGTGGCCGCCGCAGCCGTGCTCAAGCGAGACGACCCGGCCGTCCGAGGGCGAGTACTCGTTGGTGCACGCCCCGAAGATCACGCCGAGCGAGCCGCGCAGCGCGACGAAGTAACCGCAGGTGCCGCAGTGGGCGGGCGCCTCGTGCGAGGCCTCGTCCTTCGGCCCGGGCGGCCCGGCGAGCCAGCGCTCGGCTGCAAGGTCACGGCCCTCGTGGCTCAGCACGCGGGCACGGCCGAGGCCGAGCTCGGCGACGGTCGAGCGCAGCTGGACCCAGTCCGCGTCGTCGCCGTCGGCCGGCAGGTCCGTGGCGGAAAAGCCGGGCTCGAGGCGCGGATCATTGTCCGGGGTGGCCATGAGCATGCCCGGTGCGATGTCGCCGGGGCCGATGCGGTCCTCCCACGGCACCCAGTCCGGGGCCAGCAGGGCACCTGCGGACGGCAGCAGGACGACCTCGTTGACGGTGGGCAGCTTGGCACGCGAGGCGCGCACGAGAGTGACCGCCCAGTGCCAGTCGGCGTAGCCGGGCAGCAGGCACTCGAAGGTGTGGGTGACGATGCGGTCGCCGTCCTCGGCTACCGCATCAAGGTGACGGCCGACGGCGTCGTCGCCGCCGGAGACGACGGCGGCGTCGCGTGCGAGGTCGACGGCCTCGGCGGTGGCGGCGTCGAGCTTGGGTCGAGGCATGGGTCAGAGCTCCAGTTCGTCGGCGACGCGGCGCAGCACCTGCGCAACCTTCTCGGACTTGCGGGCGTCCGGGTAGCGGCGGTGACGGTAGTCGTTGCCGATGGTCTCGAGCATCTTGATGAGGTCCTCGACGATGACACCCATCTGCTCGGGCTTGCGTCGCCCGGCCTTCGACAGCGAGACCGGAGCCTCCAGCAGCTGGAGACTCAGCGCCTGCTCACCCTTCCGGCCCTCGAACACGCCGAACTCGACACGCTGCCCGGCCTTCAGCGTGGTGACGCCGTCCGGAAGCGCGTTGGACCGCACGTAGACGTCGCCGCCGTCGTCCTTGGTGATGAAACCAAAGCCCTTGTCGGCGTCGAAGAACCGCACTCGACCTGTAGGCACTGAAGTCCTCGCTCCTGACTAGATGTATCCGACGGGTAAGTCTATCCGGTCAGAAGCAAGGACCCCAATGCACCGCAGTGGCCTCAGTGGGCGTAGTAGCCCTCGATCAGCTCCTGCAGGTCCGTGAGGTACTTGCGGTGCTGAAGCTTCGACGCGGCGGCCTCGTCGATCACGATGATGGCGCGGGGGTGGAACTGCAGGATGGAGGCCGGGCACACCTGCGAGACGGGCCCCTCGATCATGGCCGCGACCGCCTCGGCCTTGCCCTCACCGGTGGCGACGAGCACGGCGGAGTGCGAGTCCATGATGGTGCCGAGACCCTGGGTGACGCAGTGGCGGGGCACCTCGTCGAGGCTGTTGAAGAAGCGGGCGTTGTCCTCGCGGGTCTGCGGGGTCAGCGTCTTGATGCGGGTGCGCGACGAGAAGGACGAGAACGGCTCGTTGAAGCCGATGTGGCCGTTGGAGCCGATGCCGAGGATCTGGCAGTCGACGCCGCCGAGGGCCTCGATCGCGGCGTCGTAGTCGGCAGCGGCGGCCGCGACGTCGTCGGCGGCGCCGTCCGGGACGCGGACGCGGGACTCAGACAGGTGCAGCGGCTCCGTCACGGTGCGGCGGATGACGTTGGCGTAGCTCTCCGGGTGCGCCGGATCGATGCCGACGTACTCATCGAGCGCGAAGGCCAGCGCGTGCGACAGGTCGAGCTCGCCCGCTTCGACGCGGCGCGCCAGCTCGGCGTACAGCGACAGCGGCGAGCTGCCGGTGGCCAGGCCGAGGACCGGCGTGGACAGGCCGCTGATGCAGTCGATGACGTGGTCGGCGGCGCGGGGGCCGACCTCTTCGGCGGTCTTGCAGATGACAACTTCCACGGGGACCTCTTTGACTCGCAAGCATTGGTAATGAAGTTAACAAACACTCTATCTGGCCGCGGTCGACGCAGGCGAGCTGTGCGCCGTCGAGCCACCGAAGTGCGCAACTCGACTGCTCACACGCGCTTCCGCGCCACGGTTAGGATGGCGGGCATGGCCACCTGGAAGGACGGCGCCGCCTACGCGCCCGTCGAGCGACCCGATGGGTTCGCCACGCCGAGCGTCGATCCGCTGCCGGTCGGCGAGCCGTACACGAGTGGCACGCCCGGCGCCGAGACGCCGCCCGCGCGGTTCGACGCCGTGGAGCAGCCGCCTCTGGAGAGCTTCGGTACCGGCGAGCAGTCGCACCGCGACCCTCGCGAGGGCTTCGCTGTGTCCGCCGCGGCCATGACCACCGCGCCGGGTGCCCCGAGCGGGCCACGGGATCCACGGACACCCTTCGCGACGGAGAACTACGAGCACAGCTACGACGACGGCGCCCCCGATGCGCCTCCGGTCGGTCTTCCGCTCACCACGACCGCTCCGCCTCCGGCCCTCGCGGCAGCGCCTGCGCCGGCGCCCTGGGGGCCTCCAGTGCAGCACGCCCCGCTGCCGCCGGCGCCGATGCGCGCCCAGCCGCCGATGCCCTACCCGCCCGGCCGGATGTCCCAGCCAGCCGGGCCGCAGCTGCAGCAGCAGCGAAGGTTGGCGCAGGTTGCCGGGGCCCTGTGCCTGGGTGGCTTCCTCTTCCAGGCCGCGGTGCCGTTCCTGCTGATCGCCGCGGGCGTGCTCGGGCTACGGACCAGAGTCCTCACCAACGTCGCCGGGCCGATCTCACTGGGCCTCGGCGTCTTGTTCCTCTTCGGTCAGCTAGGGCTCGGCACCCTCGGCGAGGGCAGTGCTCTCGGCGGTCTCGTGTCGCTGGTGCTGGCGTTCGTGTTCTTCATCTCCGGAATGCGGAAGCTCTGACGTAGGGCACGGTCGACTCCTCGACCTCACCCAGGCCGAGCGGCTCCGACCCATCCCAGGCGACGAGCGACCCCAGCTGCGCCGGCCACACGGCCTCCGGCAGCGCGTCGAGATCGAACCACTCCGGTTGCAGGTCACGCTCCTGTTCCCAGGGCGTCAGCCCGTCGACCGTCGGATTGAACTCGTTCGTGCGGACCCGGAAGAACGTCTCGGCCTGGATCAGGATGCGGTCGCTGTACCCGTGTGTCACGACCCGGGTCGCCACTGGGCCCTCCAGCTCCCCGGGCTCGATGACCAGGCCTGTCTCCTCCGCCAGCTCGCGGACCGCTGCCACGCGAAGGTCCTCGCCTGCGTCCACTCCGCCACCCGGGACCTGCCAGAATCGGGAGCCGGGGATGCCGGGGTCGGTGTCGCCCTGGAGTAGGACGCGGTCCCCTGCCACGACGACGACGCGGGCGCCCTCGCGGCGCTTGACCGGGCGCTCAGACGTGGGCACGGGCGTGCTCCGTCTCGTCGTCGATCAGGTCGCGCCAGCTGGCCACCAGGTCGGGGTCGACGTAGGCGCGGAACGACCTGCCCGGTCTGGCGGGCGAGCCGAGGTGGAAGGCGCGGATGCCTGCGCGGCAGAGCCAGGGGATGTGGTCGGGGACGAGGCCTCCGCCCGCCATGATGAGCTTCGCGACCCGCGCGTCGGAGCGGGCGCGGGAGGTGAGTTCGTCGAGGCCGTGCTCGACGCCGCGCGCCGACCCGGCGGTGAGCACCTGCGTCAGCCCCGGCAGGTCACGGAGTCTCGCCCAGGCCTTGTCGAGGTCCAGCACGTTGTCGATGGCCCGGTGGAACGTCCAGGGCACGGTCCCGTCGCCGACGAGCTCGCCGATCACCTCGAGGTCGACCTCGCCGAGCCCGTTGAGGAAGCCGAGCACGACCCCGTCGGCTCCGGCCTCCAGGTAGGAGGAGATCAGCCCTTTGAGGCGCGTCACCTCTCCACCGTCGGTGCCGAAGCCTTCGCGCAGCCGCACCATCGGCCGGATCTGGATGGACGTCGCGCGACGAGCCTTCTCGACGGTGCGCGGCTCGGGAGAGAGTCCGTCGAAATCCATGGTGCCGAGCAGTTCGATGCGGTCGGCTCCGCCGGCCTCGGCCCGCTCGGCGTCGGCGGCGTGCAGGGCGATCACCTCTAGCAGACTCATGGCGACATTCTGCCGCACCCCCGCCGGCGGCGGGCGCCGCCACGCTCCCCGTCTTCGCGTCCGATGCGTCTCACGCCTACAATCGTCCGGTGATTCTGCGCCCCCCGACCTCCGCCGATGCCCCCGCCTGGTTCGATTTCCTGGTCTCGCAGCAGGCGATCGCCTACACCGGCATCGTGCCGGACGACTTCGCGGACCGGCAGGGCGGTCAGCGCGACGACTTCCTGGCGGAGCTGGAGGGGAAGTTCGCCGAGCCGGGCACGGCGCGCCGCATCGTCGCCGAGGTCGACGGGGCCATCGTGGGGCTCGCGTCGATCGTCGACGGGCCGGCCTCGTGGGAGGTGGCGCTCGGCTACGTCCCCTCCCCCGCGCCCCGGGAGCTTGCCCGCCTGTACGTCTCGCCCGCGTTCCACGGCACCGGGCTCGCCGACGAGCTCCTCGCGGAGATCGACCGCGGCGAGGACCTCTACCTCTGGCTGATCGACGGCAACGAGCGCGCCCACCGCTTCTACCAGCGGCGCGGCTTCGTCGACTGCGACGAGGCCTTCCGCGCAGGGCCCGACTGGGGCAACGTCAGCATGCACCGCATGAAGCGCGTCGCCGCCTGAGAAATCTCCGGGGGACACCTCACACTTCCGCCGCCCCGCGCGTCTACCGTGTGTGGGGATGAAGCAGCCTTTCCAGATCGCCGTCGAGCGGCACGGCGCGACCGTGCTGCGCGTCTGCCGCGCCACCCTCGGCGCGGGTCCGGACGCCGACGACGCCTGGTCCGAGACGTTCCTGGCCGCGCTGCGGGCGTGGCCCGATCTGGACGAGGACACGAACGTCGAGGCCTGGCTGGTGACCGTCGCGTACCGGAAGGCCGTCGACCTCGCCCGCGCGCGTGCCCGGAGGGCCGTGCCCCTCGACCCGCTGCCGGAGGCGCCGACGACCGACGACGGCGACGCGTTCTTCTGGTGGGACGCGGTGGCGGCGCTGCCGGAGCGCCAGCGCCTGGCCGTCGCCTGCCACTACCTCGGCGGGCTGCCCCACGCGGAGACCGCCGAACTGATCGGGGGGTCACCCGCCGCCGTGCGTCGCGCTGCCGCCGACGGCATCGCCGCGCTCCGCCGCCGGTTCGACTCCATCGAAGGGATACTGCCGTGACCGACCTGTTCCCCGTCTCCGACTCCTCGCTCGCCGAGTTGCGTGGGCGGCTCGCCACGGAGGCGGCATCAGCCGGCCTGCTCGAGCTGAGGGTTCGCACCGTCGACTCCCCCGTCGGTCCGCTGCTGCTCGCGGCCACCGGGTCCGGGCTCGTGAGGGTCGCGTTCGAGAGGGAGGGCTTCGACGTCGTGCTGCAGTCGCTGGCCGACCGCGTCAGCCCGCGCATCCTCGAGGCCCCAGGCGGCCTCGACGACGCGGTCCGCGAGCTCGATGAATACTTCGACGGATGTCGAACCAGCTTCGACCTGCCCGTCGACCACGCGCTCAGCGCGGGCTTCCGCGCGACGGTTCAGGCCTTCCTGCCGCACATCGCGTACGGGCGGACCCTCACGTACAAGGAGGTCGCCCAGCGGGTCGGCAACCCGAACGCGGTGCGGGCCGTCGGGACCGCCTGCGCGACCAACCCGCTGCCGATCGTCGTGCCCTGCCACCGGGTGCTGCGCAGCGACGGCTCGCTGGGCGGCTACCTGGGCGGGCTCGACGCCAAGCGCACGCTGCTCGACCTCGAATCCCGTTGACCACGCTGCACGTCGCCGCGAACGGACCCTTCGACCCGCAGGTCGCGTTCGACACCCTCGCGCGGCACACGGTCGTCGGGCTGGACCGCGTCGATCCGGCGACGCGCACCGTCTTCCGCCTCGTCGACGTCGGGGAGGTCGTCGCCGTCGACGTGACGCTCGACGCCGCTGGCGCGACCGTGGCCGTCGACACGCGCGACGAGGGGATCCTGGCCGGGCTCCGGGCACTGGTGGTCGACTGGTTCGACCTCGCCACGGACCTTGCGCCGATCAACGCGCACCTGGCGGCCGCCGGGCTGGCCGCCAGCGTCGCGGCCAGCCCCGGGATGCGGCTGACGCGGCACGTCGACGCGTTCGAGGCCGCGGTACTCACGGTGCTGGGCCAGCGGGTGTCGTTGGCCGCGGCCCGGGTGATCGGGTCGCGGCTGATGGCGGCCTTCGGCACCGGGGACGTCGCAGGGTTCCGCCTGTTTCCGGTCCCGGGTGCCCTGGCCGTCGTTCCCGTCGACGAACTGCGGGACGCCATCGGAACTCCGGCCTCGCGTGCCCGTACGGTGCACGAACTGGCGGTGCTGTTCGCGGAACGGGGCTCGACCCCGCCGCGGGAGGAACTGCTCGCGCTGCACGGCGTCGGCCCGTGGACGGTCGACCTGCTGGAGATCCGCACCGGCGACGACAGGGACGCGTTCCCCGTCGGCGACATGGTGTTGCAGCGCTCGATGGCGGCGGCCGGGATCGTCGATGTGGCCAGCGCATCGGCGGCCTGGCGCCCGTGTCGCAGCTACGCCGCCGTCAGGCTGTGGGCGATGGACCCAGGGCCGCGAAGAGGCGGACGCGGGCGTAGTCCCGGCCGATCCGCTCCTGCTCAAGCCGAAGGTCGCCGGCCCTGACGGCCGCCAGCGCCCCCAGCTCCGCGAGCGTCAGGTGGCCGACCTCGCCGCGATAGGGGTTCGGCTCCGTCACGGCGAGGCCGCGCCAGTCGTCGAGCGTCTTCTCGTCCATCATGAGCGAGCGGATGCCCGGCAGAGCCGCCCTCACGCGGCCGAGGATCTGGAAGCCGTAGGTGTCCAGGTCTCCCCAGTAGTACACGTCGGCCTCGCGGATCCAGGCCACGTCGGCGAGCGAAGGCGCCGCGAACCCCATGCCGTGCACGGCGACCGTGTCGGGGAGGTCGGGCAGCGTGATGACCGTGGTCAGGTTCTCGCAGATCAACACCCGCGAGGCGTTGACCGCGAGTCCGCGGAGAGCGCCAAGGTCACAGCGCAGGTCGCCCGGTTCGCCGGGGAGCCGCACGCGGAAGGCCGGCCAGTGGCGCCGCGGTGTGGCCTGGCTCCCCGTCACCGCGGGCAGCAGAGACTCGACCAGTCTCCGGTGTCGCTCGTACCACTTGGTGTCGACCCCCTCGACCGGAAGCTCCCGCTCGAACAACCCCGAGTCAGGGTGATCCGCGAGCCACCCCAGGACCGCGACCAACCGGTCGACATCCTGTCGATCCAGCCGCGCCAGCCCCCTTGCGGAGGACCTGATCGCCTCGCCGAACGCCGCGTCCGGCCACTGTTCCTGAAGCGATCGCGCTGCGTACCGGGCGCGCTCCCAGGATGCGGTCTCCCCGATCAGCCTCGCGACCGCGCCGGCATCGGCGCGCACGCGGGCTGGGAGTCGCTGCCGCCCGAGCGACCGCCAGCTCCGCTCGACCCACTCGACGGTGATCCCTCTCCCCTCGCAGGCCCGCCAGGCCGAGGCCCATGCCGCGACGTCGTCCGGATCGGCCAGCGCCGTCGTCTCGTTCGGTGGCTGCAGCGGCCAGCTCAACGGCTCGTCGTCGCCGGTCAGCCATCCCGGAAGACGCCGCCGCCACGCGTGGGTGGCGTGGGAGCGGAGGTCGGCCACCGACCTCAAATCAGGACCTCCTGCTGCGCCTCATCGGCCGCGGGCAGTCCCGGCAGGTCGGTGTCGTAGAGCAGCTCCTGCAGCACCGATCCCTGCTCGGCGTTGTTCGAGACCATGACCACCCCGCCGACGTAGTCCTCGATCGTCTGGAGCATCTTCATGGGGGTGGCGAGCAGCAGCTGGAAGCCGAAGGTGCGGAACACCTCGAGGCCCGCCTGCGTGAAGTCGTGGTCGGCCTTGTCGAAGGCCTCGTCGATCACGACGAGCGCGTAGCGCGGGACGGGCTCGCCCTCGGGCGCGAGCTGGAACCGCAGTGCGGCGGCGAGGCAGAACGTCACGAGCTTCTGCCGCTCGCCGCCGGAGCGCCCGCCGGACCCGGTGAACACGTCGAGCTGGGCGCCGTCGGCGTCGACGACCTGGGCCTGGAACTGGACGTGCTGCCGGGTGTCGAGGCAGCGGTCGCGCCAGCGCTGGTCCGCGGGCTCCGCCGACCCGAGCCTCTTCAGCAGGTCCTCCATCTGCAGGAAGCGGGCCTCGGCTGCCTGACGCTCGGCCGGTGTGTCCGCCGAGCCGACGCCGAGCATCGAGGACTCGGTGATGTCGTGCAGCGTCCGCTGGAACCGGTCGACGTCCGGATGCGGACGCGTCAGGACCCTGATCTGCAGGTAGGTCTCCCGGCCGTATGGCGTCATCATGAGGGACTTGTTGACCTCGTCGACGCGGCTGCGCACCTCCGCCCTGGCGTTGCGGATCTGCATGGCGAGCTGCCCGATGTTGTTGCGCGCCTGGTTCGCGAGCAGGTCGAAGAAGCGGGACTCGAACTTGGGGAGGCCGTCGTCGACGAGCGCGTCGAGTCTCGCCAGATACTCGGGCAGGTACTCCCTGCTCTGCCCCCAGTCGGCGGCCTGTGACTTCCACTGGTTGCGGTACTCGCCCATGTGCCGGATCACGTCGTTCTCGACAGAGCTCACCCGCTTCCCGAGCCTGGACTCCCTCTGGTGCAGCTGGTCGGCGATCTCGCGTTCCAGGCCCGCCTCGTCGAGCCCGACCGCCCGCTCGTCCAGCCGACGCGCGACGTCCTCGGGCAGCTCATCGGCCCCGGCAAGCTCGGCGACGAGACGGTCGAGTTCCTCCTGGGATCTGCGCTGCTGCTCCTCCAACCCGGCGTGCTTGACGCCGAGCCTCTGGGCAACGGCATCCGCGGCCCTCCTGGACTCGGTGGCGTTCTCGAGCGCGGCCTCCAGTGCACCGATGTCCTGGTGGAGTCCGCGCAACTGGTCCAGCCGGGCGTCGAGCTCTGCCAAGTGCCGCCTGGCGGGCTCGGGGTCGAGCCTGTCCCACTCGACCTCGGCGAGGGCGTTGAGCGCGTCGCGCACGTGGCCCAGATCGCGTTGGGCGGCATCGAGGCTATGGAGTCTCGGCTCGAGCTCAACGACGACGGACTTCGCCTCTGCGACGAGCCGCTCGAGTTCGCGCTCCTTCGCCTCTGTGGAGAAGCCCATCACCCAGCGGGAACGGTCGCCCACGCGGTGACGGTCATCCTTCTCGTGGAGGGTGGCGGAGTGCTTGACCTGCCCCTGGAGGGTCACCGCCCTGTCGTGGCGGGCGAAGTCGGATGCCCGGTCCACGCACGTGTAGAGGAACCTTCGATCGAGCCTGTCGGCAACCCAGGAGGCGTAGGGGCCGGCAGCGATCTCGACCTTCTCGGGCAGGGTTCCTGGCACGACATCGCGGTCTGCCGGCCCTGCCGTGTCCCCAGCCCCGACCTTCTCGTACACGAGCCTGGCGCCCAGGTACTGGCCGTCGATGTACTCGGCCGCGGCAAGGTAGTGCTGCTCGGGGATCACCAGCGTCCTCGCGAACGAGCCGAGCACGCGCTCGATTGCCCCGGTCCAGTGGCTCTCCTCGGCGCGCACCTGCACCAGTTCGCCCAGGAAGGGCAGGCGCGCGCGGTCGACGTTGAGGAGGTCCGCCAGGGCCGCCCGCAGTGCCAGAAGTTTGGGGTCGAGGTTCGAGCGGTGCAGCCGGAGCGCCTCAAGGTCGCGCTCCGCGCGTGCCAGGGCCTTTCGGGCCTCGGCCTGCGACTCCAGGAGCGAACGCTGCTCGGCGTCGAAGGCCTGCTTACGGGCGTCGTACTGAGCGCGCGCGTCCTCCAGTTGGAGGTCGAAGTCGTTCGCGGATGCCCGGCCGGCCGGCAGGTCCAGGGCGAGAGTGGCGGCATGGTCCACGTAGCGGAGCCGCTCCCTCATGGCACGCTCCGCCTCGTTGACCCAGACGCGGCGTTGGTCCTCCAGCTGCCCGATGTCGGCGCCGCCGGACTGGTCGTAGGCGCGTTGGGCCCGTTGCCGCTCCGCCTCCGCCGCCTCGACATCGGCCACGGCGGCGGCCAACTCCACGGCGAGCGCGGCAAGTCGGGGTCGACCAGCGGCCAGGGCAGCGGTGAGGGCCTCGGCGCGACGCCTGTTCACCCAGGTGCCCAGGTGCGCCCGTTCCGCGGCCACCTCCTCCGCCTCCGCCGCCAGCTCCCTCAGGACACCGTCACATGCCCGCAGCGGCGCCAGCGCCTCGATCTGGAGGCGCGCGTCGACGACGGCCGCGTGGGCGCCTCGCAGCTGGTCGAACTGGTTGATGGTCTCGGTGGCAAGCGCGAAGGTGCCGGGCTCGTCGAGCATGAAGTCACGGAAGAGCGAGTCGAGGTTGGTGAGGTTCTTCGCGGACTGCGTCTTGTGGAGCAGCACCTGGGCCTGCTCGGAGCCGATGCCGAGCAGCCGCCGGAACCGCTCGGAGAACCCCGTGTAGCCCGAGCTGGTGTAGGTGTCCCAGGAGGGGAAGGCGGCCTTGAGCCTCCGCTGCTCGATGCCGTTGGCGGCGAACTCCTTGAGCGTCTGCAGGTCGACGTCGCCCGGCGCGATGGCGTACATCGACTTCAGATCCGCCGCGTCGGTCGAGGACCCGCTGATGTGGAACAGCCTGAGCAACGTGGTGCGTCGGCCCGCCTCATCGGTGTAGGTCAACCCGACGGCGCTCCAGGTCGGCCCCGGCCGGAGGAACGCGGTCCCGACCTCGCCGGTCTCGCCGTCGGCTTCGCGCTTGTGCGCGCCCCGGACGTAGGTGACAAGCGACCTTCCCTGGTCGCCGGTGTCGGTGCCTTGCGCGGCCGCGTTGAGCCGGAGCTTCGCGGGCCGGACGAGGATGGAGGCCATCGCGTCGAGCAGCGACGATTTGCCGGCCCCGGACGGCCCGGTGAGCAGGATGCCCTTCCACGGCACCTGGAAGCTCCAGTGGCTGCGGAAGGTCCCCCAGTTGACGAGTTGGACGCGGGCGAGTCGGTGCTGGGTCATTCCTTGGCCAGCCTCTCCAGGTCCGCCGTGACCGCCGCCACCTCGTCCGCCCCGAAGACCAGGGCCAGCACGGGGGAGATCTCCCATCTGTCGCCGGCCTCGGCCTTGAGGAGGATCGAGTTCCTGGTCATCTTCGAGATGGCCCGGGTGATCTTCTCCTCCTGCCCCTTCTTGTCAGTGGTCTCGTGCCGCAGGAATCCCCTGACGTGATCCTCGATCTCGTCGGTGCCGACGAAGACCCGCGACTCGGCGTTCTGGTGTGCCAGCAGCACCCGCCGGAGGTAGAGGACAACGACCGTCTCGATGAGCTGCAACGGCTGCGAGCGCACCACCCGCGGCGCATCCTCCAGCGCGAGATTCCTGACGAACGCCACGCCCGCGTCGCGGTTCACCACCAGGTCCAGGTACAGATCGGCCAGCCTCGCCCGGACGATCGCTTCGTTGCGCTCCAGGGCGGCCCAGAGCCGCGAGTGCTCCTCGGCTCGCAGGTACGGGCCGTTGAGGAGCTTGAGCAGCAGGCGTCGGGTGGCGTGGTCCAGTTCGCCGTGATCGACGACCTCCTCGGCGACGTCGTCGACCGCCACCTCGACATACTCGTCGTCCCCGTCGGCTCGCCTCGGCGCAGACTGCAGACTCATGGCTGGCTCCAATGCTCAGGTACCGAGTCGAAAATGTAGCGGGGCGCACCGACAGTTCTTGGCTGGCCGCCGGCCGACACCCAGCCCCACTCCTCGACACCCACCGAACGGGTCCCGTACTCCGCGGCGAGGATGTGCAGCCCCACCACGGAGGCCAGGCCCTGCGTCGCGGGATGCCGGTCAAGAACCTCGGCGACCGTCGCGACACCCCGGGCCGCGACGGTGTCGGCCACGTCGCGCTGCAGCTCGGCGAAGTCGATCTCCGTGAGCCGGACGAGCGCGCGCAGCTGCTCGAGATCCAGCTCTACGACCGCATTGGTGGTGACCTCCTCGACGGAGCGCTGGTCGGCGGGGTTGTGCAGGCGCCACGCGGTGATCGACGCGATCCGCATCGAGGTCAGGTCGAGGTCGCGGCCGAGCAGCGTGGAGGGCGGGTGCCGCCTGAGTGCCTGCAGGGCGGCGCCGTCCGCGCGGGCCAGGGCGTCGGCGAGCCGCTTGTGTTCGCGGTACTCCTGGGTCTGGACGAACCTGCGGAGGCTGCGGGAGAAGTCGGTGAAGCTGCGCCGGACCTGCGACGACTCGCGCTGCAGGACTGAGAGGAATCGGCGGAGGAAGGCGATCTCGGTCCCCGCCAGCCCGGTCGTGAAGTCCCGTCCCAGCAGCTCGTCGACCGCCCTGTCGAAGCGGTCCGCGACGACCACGTCCAGCAGCAGCTCGTGGAACGCGTTGAACGTCCGGCCTGCCTCGGACCCCTCGATCAGGTCCACCCCGGCGAACACCTGGTCGAGCACCCCGCCGCGGGACCCGTCGTTGTTGATGATCTGCTCACGCAGGCTGGCGTTGAGGGCCTCCAGGTCGTCGGCGACCTTCGCGAAGTCCCCCGGGATCTCCCCCGCCAGATGCAGGATCTCCCTCATCCTCTCGCGGGCCAGATCTCGGTCCAGGGGTTCGAAGTCGCCGGACTCGATCCTGGCCATCTCCTCGTCGATCTCTTCCCGGCGCGCCCGGAGCGCCTCAAGCCGACTCGAGGCATCCGGGTCGCTGTCACGGGCGAGGTCGCCGAGGAGGCCGATGACGTTGGCCAAGCGCGACGAGGTGACGGCCGAGGTGGGCTGATCGATCGCGGCGACGAACCGGAGGGCCTCGGCGGCGTCGCGGGCGAGCTCCACGGTCTCCTCGCGCGCGGCGGTGGAGCCCCTGCGCACCAGATAGCCGTTGGCGATCCAGTCGCCCACATACTCCTGCGCGTTGCGGGGCAGCGTGAACCCGTCGTCGCGCAACTCGTCGAGGTCGTCGGAGACCTGCTCGAGGAACTCGGCGTAGCTGATCACCCTGGCCTCGGCGAAGCGTCGGCCGAGGACGGCGACGATGACAGCCATCAGATCGGCGCGCAGCATTCTTCCGGCGCCGCGGGCCACGCGCTCCGCCGCGCGGGCGTCGGCGGCGACCGATGCCTTCACCACAGTCCCTCCTCCGATGCGCCTGCCTCACCCTATCCGGGGCGCGTGAGGGTCAGCGCCACCGTTCGTCGTCGGCCAGCTCACGCAGCGCCGCGGCGTCCTCCTCGACCGTCTGCGCGAGCGCAGCCAGCGAGTCGACCGAGCGGTGCCGGGACGGCGCCGGCTGCATCGCGTCGGGAACCTGCGTCGCCTCCTGCAGTGCAGCGCGTGCCTGCCGGTGGGCCTCGAGGGTCACGTTGAGCTTGTCGAGGGCGCCGTGCACCTGGGCGACCTCGGCGTCGGTCGTCGGGAGGTCCTGTGCAAGGTCGCGCAGGCTGGCAAGGATGGGCGCCGAGACCTGCGCGTCGGCGTCGGCGGCCGCGTTCCATGCCTTGTCGAGGTCGCGGATCACGACGCTGAGGCCGTGGGGGCAGCTCTCCATCCGCATCACGGATGGGTACACCAGTGCCGTGACCTCCTTGTCCGCGTCGAGCGTCGCCCGGATGGGGCCGCCGGGGCGGATGGGCCGGACGATGGTCTGCGCCGCGATCCAGTGCCGCAGGAACAGCCTGATCAACGCGGCGCTCCCACCCGCGATGACTGCGACCCAGAGGGACTGAGCGACGATCCCCGCCACGAACGCAGCAGCGACGACGGAGAGGGTGGGCGCGCTCAGCGCGCCGACGGCGAGCGGCGCAAGCCGTTTCGCGCACAGCTGCGCGACGACGGGTCGCCTGGCCCAGTAGGCCCGGGTCGGTTCGAATCCGGCCGCGTCCTCCACCACGGCACCCCAGGGGGTGCTGATCACCCTGAGCTGGGGCCTGTCGTCGGCGCTGGCTTCCATGACCTCAGTGTGGCAGGCGTGTTCCCGGCTGTCTCCACCGGCGTCAGTGCAGGAACTGATCCGTCAGCAGGCCCGCGCCGATCAGCAGCATCGCGCCCCCCGACAGGCGGCTGACCAGGCGCGCCGCGGCCGGGCGCGAGGACAGGACGGCGCTGGCCGAGAAGCCGACGGCGAAGTAGACGGCCGCGGTGCTGACCAGGTGGATGCCGCCGAGCAGCAGCATCTGACCACCGACGGGCCAGGCCGCGGTGGCGTGGGTGAACTGGGGCAGGATCGCGAGGAACAGCAGCAGCACCTTGGGGTTCATTCCGCTGACGCCCACTCCCTTCATCCACCATGACCAGCCCGAACCGGCACCCACGGCTCCGTGGCCGACCGAGCCGGGTCGCAGCAGGGATCCGGCGCCGAGGTACATCAGGTACGCGGCGCCGCCGAGGGTGAGGACGGCGAGGGCCGCCGGATGCGCGGCGACGACGGCTCCCACGCCGGCCGCGACCACGAGGATGCCGATCGAGTGACCCGTCAGCATGCCAAGCACCGCCGGGGTGGCCCGGTGGTGCATGCCGCCGGTGATCGCATACGCCCAGTCCGCGCCGGGCACGACGATGATGATCATCGCCACGCCCCAGAACGCCAGGATCACCCCGAGTTCCATCGCCCCTCCTCCGCCGCGCCGGACACCTGCCCGGCTCGGCCTTTCGGAGAGCAACGCTAGTGAAGAGCGACGGCGACGCGATTGCCGATTCCTGGCGATCTGCGACGCGTTGCGCAAGGATTGGCCTTCGTGGACGACATTGACCGCAATATTCTTGCTGAGCTTCAGGTGGACGGGCGCCTGACGGTCACCGAACTGGCCGATCGCGTGGGGCTCACCCCCGCCCCCTGTCACCGTCGGCTGCGGGAACTGGAGCGCATCGGCGCGATCGCCGGGTACCGCGCGGTCGTGAACCCGGAGGCGGTCGGCCTCGGCTTCGGCGCACTCGTCTTCATCACGCTGCGCGAGGCGAACAAGGAGGTCCTCGGCGCCTTCGAGAGGGCGGTCGTGGAGATCCCGAACGTGATCCAGGCTCAGCGCGTGTTCGGCGACCTCGACTACCTCGTGCACGTCGTCACGCGCGACCTCGCCCACTTCCAGAACCTCTACGACGAGGAGCTCAGCGCCCTGCCCGGCGTGCTGCGCCTCTCGTCGACGCTGGTGATGCGTCAGGTCGTCGACCGCCCCCTCCCCCTCTGACGGCTCCCGGCTCGCCGAGCTTGTCGAGGTGCCCTGAGCGCAGCGAAGGGTCTAACTGCATCACGGACATCGGCGGCAGCGACGCATCACTCCTGCCCACCCACGCGCTCCCAGGACCGACGCGACGAGTCGCGCGACCTTGCACGGGTCCCTGGACACGTCGGCCCAGCCGAACCTGAGTGTCACCCACCCGGCGGTAGCGTGGAGATTGTCGCGCGTTGCGTCGCGGAAGGCGCCCTGACCGGTGTGGCCGAGGCGGCCGTCGAGCTCGACCAGTGTCCGATGCTCGCGCTGCGCAAGGGCCCGGGGGCTCAGACTTCTGTCGCGGAGGGACGCGTGGGTCAGTTCCTCGGCGCCATCGATGTCGAGCTCTGCGGCGACGTCCAACAGCGCGTCCACCAGGTGCTAGCGCGCGGGCTCACCCCAGCCGCGCCGGGTCCCTCGTCTCAGCCGGATCCGGCCGCGCGCTCCCGCCACGTGGGGGCTCCAGACATCAATGGTCTCCGGGGCGGGAAGGACGCCGTACAGGTGGGCCGCCGCCCGGCCGCCGAGGACCGAGAGCTGCCCACCCGCCAGCAGGCCCGCCCAGGCGAGGCCATCCCACGTGGGCGATGGGGTGACCGAGTAGATGCCCTGCAGGATCCGGTGCGCGCGTTCGTCGCGGATCAGCCGACGCAGGAGTCGCTCGGTGCCGCCGCTGGCGAGCAGCTGCGACGTGGAGGAGACGCCGCACTGGAGCCGGATCAGGGACGTCAGTCCGACTGCATCGTGGTTTCCGTCGGCCGGCCGACGGAAAGGACGATCGACCTAGGGCTGGACGCGCCGGAGGGCGGCCCCTGACGGGACCGCCCTCCGGATACGGTGCTGGATGGCTCAGAAGCCGCCCATGCCGCCCATCTCGTCCATGCCGGGGGCGCCGGCGGGGGCAGCCTTCTCGGGCTTGTCCGCGACGACGGCCTCGGTGGTGAGGAACAGCGCGGCGATCGACGCGGCGTTCTGCAGAGCCGAGCGGGTGACCTTGGCCGGATCGATGATGCCGGCCTCGACCATCTTGACGTACTCGCCGGTGGCGGCGTTGAGGCCCTCGCCCGCGGGAAGGTTGCCGACCTTCTCCGCCACGACGCCGCCCTCGAGGCCGGCGTTGTGGGCGATCTGCTTCAGCGGCGCGGAGGCGGAGGCAAACACGATCTGCGCGCCGACGGCCTCGTCACCGGTCAGGCCCTCGACCGAGGCGGCCTTGGATGCCTGCAGCAGCGCGACGCCGCCACCGGGGATGATGCCCTCCTCGACCGCAGCCTTGGCGTTGCGGACGGCGTCCTCGATGCGGTGCTTGCGCTCCTTGAGCTCGACCTCGGTGGCCGCACCGACCTTGATGACGGCAACACCGCCGGCCAGCTTGGCCAGGCGCTCCTGCAGCTTCTCGCGGTCGTAGTCGGAGTCCGAGTTCTCGATCTCGCGGCGGATCTGGGTCACGCGACCCTCGATCTGAGCCGAGTCGCCGGCGCCCTCGATGATGGTGCACTCGTCCTTGGTGACGAGCACGGAGCGGGCGCGGCCGAGCAGGTCGAGGGTGACGGCGTCGAGCGACAGGCCGACCTCCTCGGAGATGACCTGGCCACCGGTGAGGATGGCGATATCGGTCAGCATGGCCTTGCGGCGGTCGCCGAAGCCGGGCGCCTTGACGGCGATCGACTTGAAGGTGCCGCGGATCTTGTTGACGATCAGGCCGGCGAGGGCCTCGCCCTCGACGTCCTCGGCGATGACCAGCAGCGGCTTGCCGGACTGCATGACCTTCTCCAGGACGGGCAGCAGGTCCTTCAGCGAGCCGACCTTGGAGTTGGCGATCAGGATGTACGGGTCATCGAGGGTGGCCTCCATGCGCTCCGTGTCAGTGACGAAGTACGGGGAGATGTAGCCCTTGTCGAAGCGCATGCCCTCGGTGAGCTCGAGCTCGAGGCCGAAGGTGTTCGACTCCTCGACGGTGATGACGCCTTCCTTGCCGACCTTGTCCATCGCCTCGGCGATGATCTCGCCGACGGTGGAGTCAGCGGCGGAGATCGACGCGGTGGCGGCGATCTGCTCCTTGGTCTCGACGTCGATCGCCATCTCGGCGATCTTGCCGACGATCGCCTCGACGGCCGTCTCGATGCCCTTCTTCAGGCCCATCGGGTTGGCACCGGCGGACACGTTGCGCAGGCCCTCGCGGACCATCGCCTGTGCCAGCACGGTGGCGGTGGTGGTGCCGTCGCCAGCGACGTCGTCAGTCTTCTTGGCGACCTCCTTGACGAGCTCGGCGCCAATGCGCTCGTAGGGATCCTCGAGCTCGATCTCCTTGGCGATGGACACGCCATCGTTGGTGATGGTGGGGGCGCCCCACTTCTTCTCAAGGACGACGTTGCGGCCCTTGGGGCCCAGCGTCACCTTGACCGCGTCGGCCAGGGTGTTCATGCCGCGCTCAAGGCCGCGGCGCGCGTCTTCGTTGAACTCAATCAGCTTTGCCATGGTGGTTCGGGAGTCCTCCCGTCGATGGGGTGCGAGCACCCCGGAATTTGCTTCAGTGTCTTGTTGTGCGAACCGGTCGGTGCCCGCGACGGACGGCAAGTTGCCTCACCTGCGGTTCGGTAGCACTCGACCTCGCCGAGTGCTAGATCCATTATTAGCACTCGACCCAAGAGAGTGCAAAGACCTGCTGCCCGTCAAGGCGCGCGGGACTGGCCGACACCGTCGGGCACTAACCTCGCTGCCAGTCGGCCGCAGGAGGTACCCATGGATTTGTCGAGATGGCTGCGCGACGCCGCGAACGTCGTGAACCTGTCGACGCCGCTGGGGCTGATCCTCGCGCTGGCCGGACGGGGCAGGCTGCGCAGGCTCGGGCACCTGACGGTGTTCGACCGCGTCCGGCTGCCCGTCACCGACGCCGGTGCCATGACCGTCGGCTCGGTCGTGCTCGTGTTCCGCGACAGCCTGGAGAAGGCGGAGGCCCGGACCCCGACGGTGCTCGCGCACGAGGAGCAGCACGCCTGGCAGTGGGCCTACTGCCTCGGGCTGCCGTTCCTGCTGTTCTACTTCGCACAGGTGGGCTGGTCACTGCTCCGCACCGGCGACCGCGCGGCCGCCAACTTCTTCGAGGTGCAGGCCGGCCTGGCCGACGGCGGCTACCGGGAACGCGCGAAGCGCCCGTTCAGGGAAGGCATCGTGGCGCTGCTGCGCCAGGGCCGTTGACCGTCCCCCCGCGACGCCACCCTTACCGGCGGACGCCACCCTTCTTCGCACATGCCACCGCCATGGCGGTGGCATGTGTCGAAACGGGTAGCGTCTGCAGTTTGCGGCTCGAGGAATCGGATCGTTGAGCTTGTCGAAACGCCCTGAGCGGAGCGAAGGGGCCGACTCAGCCCTGCAGCCGGCGGGCGGAGCGCGCCGACTGCCGCTGGACGCGCATGCGGCGCAGGCGCTTCACCAGCAGCGGCTTGTAGGCCAAGGCCTCGGGTGTGTCGATCAGCGTGTTCAGGTGCTGGTAGTACCTGGCCGCCGTCATGGAGAAGTGCTCCATGATCGCCTGCTCCTTCGGCACCGACGACGTGAACCAGCTGTCCTCGAAATCGAGGATGGCGGCGTCACGCTCGGCCAGATCGGCCGCGCCGGCGAAAGAGAGAGCCTCGGACATGGCCGCCATTCTAGGCGCAAACCACATCCATGTCATTCACCCGGGCCCCAGGCCCGCGCACAACTGTGGCCTGGCCCCCAGCACTCGGGCTATACGCGCGTGCCCCGGCTCTGGCCACTTTTCTGCACGGGAAGCCGGGGCGCTAGCGAGTCGGGCAGCGGGCAGCGGCCGCACGGCGGGCGACGAAGCAGCGGGCGGGCGGTGGCCCTGGGCTGCGACCGCGGCACTTTCGTGCCCCTCTCCACCGCTCGCCCGGGCGGAGGTGTTCGGGGCGCGCTAGTCTCATAGCGCTGAGGAGAACTGACCATCAACGACGAGGACACACACATTCCATGCGCAGACTGAACGGATTCGTGCAGCGCTTCGCCTGGGGCAGCGAGGATGCCATCCCCGGAATCCTGGGAGTGGAGCAGGACGGCCTCCCCTGGGCGGAGTACTGGCTGGGCACGCACCCGAACGGCCCGGCCACGCTCGAAGACGGAAGGCCCCTCTCCGATCTCCTGGTGGCGACCCCCGAGTGCCTCGGCGAGGCCACGCGAACCTCCTTCGGGGGCAGGCTGCCTTTCATGGTCAAGCTGCTGTCGGCCTCGTCGCCGCTCAGCCTGCAGGCACACCCCTCGAGGGAGCAGGCGGTCGTCGGCTACGCGAAGGAGTCGCTGCAGGGTCTTCATCCCAGCGACCCCCGCCGCTCATACAAGGACGACTGGCCCAAGCCGGAGGCGATCGTCGCTCTGACGCCCTTCGAGGGCCTCCTCGGGTTCCGCGACCCTCAGGAGACCGCCGGCCTGTACGAGGCCCTGGGCGTCGACGAGGAGCTGACGTCGGTCATCGGCCCGCTCCGCGACCGCCGCGACGCCCCCGCACTCCAGGAGGTCTTCCTCGACGTGCTGTCGATGGAGGACCGACGACACCTCGTCGACGTCGTCCTCGCGGCAGCCGTCAACCACCTCGACTCCCCCGGTCGGCTCGGCATGTTCGCCCGCACCGCCGTCGAGCTCGACGAGCACTTCCCCGGGGAGCCGGGGATTCTGGCCGCACTGCTGCTGAACCGCTTCTCCCTGCAGCCGGGCGAGGCCGTTGCCCTGGAGGCGGGCGTGATGCACGCCTACCTGCGCGGCACCGCCATCGAGGTGATGGCCAACTCGGACAACGTGATGCGCGGCGGGCTGACCGCCAAGCACATCGACGTCGACGGGCTGCTGCAGGTCGTGGACTTCGAGCCCCGCCGCCCGAACGTCCTCCTGGCGGAGGGCGCCGACGGCGTCTACGTCTACCCGACGTCCTTCCCCGAGTTCGAGCTGTGGCTCGTGGCCCCCGTCGACTGCCGCCCGCTGCTCGTCCCACGCGGCGATTGCGGGCGCATCGCTCTGGTCGCCTCCGGCGAGTTCACCTTGGAGGGCGACGACGGCGCGTTCCCGCTGCGCTCGGGCGAGGCCGTGTTCATCCCTGCCGACGAACAGGTGTTCGCGCAGGGCAACGGGCAGCTGTTCATCACGGCGTCCGGCGCCTGACTTCGCACCCCGCGGGCAAACTTGGCACAATGGGTGCCCGCGCCTCCTTAGCTCAGCGGCCAGAGCGCTCGCCTTGTAAGCGAGTGGTCGAGGGTTCGACTCCCTCAGGAGGCTCCATCGCGGGCGGATCGACGCCCACGGCCCGTGCGGCACAATGGCGGGCATGACTGTTGAACCCAGCAAGTGGACCCGCATCATCGAGGCGGACCCCGGGCACTCCCAGCGCTACATCCAGCGCTTCAAGATCATGGAGGCCAACGGCGCCGACCTGTACGGCGAGGCCCGCACCGTCGACGCGATGGCCTCCCGCAACTCCCGCATCCTCGACGCGGGCTGCGGCCCCGGGCGGCTGGGCACCTACCTCCACGAGCGCGGCCACCAGGTCGTCGGCATCGACGTCGACCCTGCGCTGATCGAGGCGGCGGCGGCCGACCACCCCGGCCCGACGTGGGTCGTCGGCGACCTGGCGGAGATGGACCTCCCCGCGCGCGGCATCCCGGCCGACTTCGACGTGATCGTCAGCGCCGGCAACGTCATGGGGTTCCTCGCCCCGTCGACCCGCGTCGACGTGCTGACGAACATCGCGAGGCACCTGGCCCCGACGGGCCGCGCGATCATCGGCTTCGGCGCCGGCCGCGGCTACGAGTTCGGCGAGTTCCTTGCCGACGCACAGCAGGGTGGCCTCGACCTCCAGGTGGCCCTGTCGACGTGGGACCTGCGCCCGTTCGAGCAGGACTCGGACTTCCTCGTGGCGATCTTCGGCCGCGCCTGATTCCCACTGATCCGGGTTGGCAGCTGCCCACCCGGATCGTAGGCAATCTGGTTCACTGCGTTTGTCGAATCGTCTTTACTGAAGCGAAAGGTTGGCCCCTGACTAGGAGCACTTATCTCTTTTGATGGCCCGACGAGTCCGCGCTGCGCGCGCCGCGGTACTTTCGTACCACGCTGCTTTAACCCGGGCAACTATTCCTGCTAACGTCCGACTCATCCACAGCCACCAACCGTGAGTTACACAGAGTTCGCGGCAATCAACCCACTTGAAGGGTCACCCATGAGCCACCGCAGGAGAACCCCGAGCCTCATCGCAGCGTTGGTGCTGTGTCTCGGGATGCTCGGCACCGCCCCCAGCGCGCGTGCCGATGCGAACGAAGAGTTGGGCGAAGGTCAGAAGCCGATCTTGCTGCTGACATCGAGAGAGTCGCGGACCTGATCATGGTCGAGGGCGACACCAGTGAGACCTCGAGTCGGTCACGCGGAGGCAGCGACGCGTTGGCCGACTACTTCGACACGCTCCGAACAGAGCAGCGATCGATGGAAGAGTACGGCGGGGTCACGGTCCTCGACACAACGGCCGACATCGAGGTTCTTTCCAGCGCCGCGTCCGGGTCCCAGATCCTTGGCGAGCTACATGTCACCAGGACCGTTGCTGAGCTGCCTGAAGGCGAGCTGTGGGAGGAAGTCCTTCCCGTGACCCTGGAAATCGGCTCGGACGGAGCGCTCGACGTCTTGAGCGTCGGCGTTCAAGACTCGGTGGTCAGCGAGTCTGAAACAGTCGCCAGTTCCTCAGTGCCGGCCGTCTCTGGCATTGACGTGCCTGCAACGTACGAGCCTGACTTGCACGTCGCCGTTGCGGCCAAGCTCAGCAAGACGAAGGCCATCAACTATGCCAAGAAGTGGTGGAACGGTCGCAACAAAGTCTACCCCACTCGGTACACGAACGATTGCACGAACTTTGTGTCACAGGTGATGCACCAGGGTGGCTGGACGACGGTGTCGGGCATATATACCAGCAACAAGGCCTGGTGGTACAACGGGATCCCGAACGGGAGCTACACCTGGGGAGGAGCGGAGAACTTCTACCGATTCGCCGTGCACGAGTCCAAGAGAGCCTCAGCGCTCAAGAACGTCGCCGACCTCTGGCTCGGCGACATCCTCCAATATGAGAAGAAGGGAGAGAGCAAGATCAAGCACAGGATGGTCGTTACCAACTGGATCAATAAGGTACCCTATCTCACCTACCATACGACCGACACCCTGAACAAGCCGTTCACGGCCATGAAATCCATGGATGTCACGTGGTACGCATCCCACACATGAGAATCGCGCTCCGCGCCACGGTAGCGACCTTAGTAATAGGCTTGGTCGTTGCCCTGGGCTTCATGTTCTGGCAGTTCTGGTGGGTCCCCAAGACGGAATTCTCCTGCGACGGACTGCCAAACGGCGCCTCAACGCCGAGCGCCGCCGCTCAGGAATTCTCCAGGAGCGTGATCAACTCCGACACGGATGGTATGTGTGCAGTCTTGGTGAACAAACTGACAGACACCGAACTGCAGGCTCTCGCAACGGACCTCCGCGAGCAACTGGGGGATCCCACATCTGTCGAGCAGATCACGGTTCGTGTGGGTGAGCAGGGAGGCAGCCTGTTTCCCTTGACCCTTGAAGGGCCCGGAGGCAGCGTAGAGCTCTTCGTGCACTCCTTCTTGGGGTGGTACCGAGTGGACACCTGATCCCGGGCCCGGCCTGCCGGGCCGCAGACGTTCTAGTGTGCACAGTTCTTCGAGGACGAAGAATGCTGGGCATACGCACAGGGATCCGCGTCCTCGAAGAATTGTGCACGTGGAGGGGCAGGTGGTAGGTCCGTGGACGGTGGGTCCGTGGAGGGCCGGGTGGGTTCAGGCCCGCCCGGCCTTCCTGGCCTTCTCCTTCTTCGACTGCGCCATGAAGGTGCTGACGATGATGAACACGACAAGGGCGATGGCGACGTAGCCCGCGTAGCGCGCATAGATCTCCAGCACGTCGACGACGGGCGCCCCGAAGCGCCAGCCGAGCCAGAAGTAGAAGACGAGCCAGATGGTCGATGCCACGTAGTCGTAGAACAGGAATCGCTTCAGGCTCATCCCGGCTGCGCCGGACAGCACGAAGACCACCTGCATGAGCGGCAGTGGGATCGGAATGTAGGCGATGAAGAAGCCAAGCGGCCCGAGCTTCTCGGCCCAGCGCTCGGCGCGCGCGTAGTTGCGGGCGGCGCGCTTCGAGTTGGAGGCCCAGACCTCGATCATGCCCCGACCCCAGAGCTTGCCCGCCCACCAGTAGACCCAGTCGAACTTGAGGCTGGTCAGCGACGCGACGAACAGCACGACCGGCCAGTGCCCCATCTGCCCCACCGATGCGACGGCGCCACTCAACGCCACCGATGTCCGGCCACCGGTCACCATCGCGAAGATGTCGGGGAACTGCGGGATGAACGCGCGCAACGGCAGCAGGATCAGCGAGAAGACGGCGATGACGCCGAACCACGCCAGACACGCGTAGTCAGCCTTGCCGGGCTTCTTCTTCCACGGCATGCCGTCGGACTCCCACCACTCGGGCTCTGTCGACTCGTCGGAGGTGACCCCGTCCCCGCGATCCTCGGGCTCGCCGTCGGCCGGCTTCTGCTGCTCGCTCACGCGCTGCATCGTACGTGACGCGTCGAAGATGACCACTCTTCAGTACCCCACGGTGGCATCGACGGCCGGACACGCTAGAGTCAATGTCGGATCTCCTCCATGAGGAGGACTTCCTCCACTCGGATCGTCGGGCACGTACCTGCCCGTGGAAAGGAATGTGGCATGGCCACCGTTAGCTACCGCGACGCCTCGCGCGTCTACCCCGGCTCCGACCGCCCCGCGGTCAACAAGCTGAACCTCGAGATCGAGGACGGCGAGTTCATGGTGCTGGTCGGCCCCTCCGGCTGTGGCAAGTCGACCTCGCTGCGCATGCTGGCCGGCCTCGAAGAGGTCAACTCCGGCTCCATCTTCATCGGTGACCGCGACGTCACCGACCTGCCGCCCAAGGACCGCGACATCGCGATGGTCTTCCAGAACTACGCGCTGTACCCGCACATGACCGTCGCGGACAACATGGGCTTCGCCCTCAAGATGCAGAATGTGCCGAAGGCCGAGCGCCAGCAGCGCGTCCAGGAGGCCGCGCACCTGCTCGGCCTCGAGGACTTCCTCAACCGCAAGCCGAAGGCCCTCTCCGGTGGCCAGCGTCAGCGCGTCGCCATGGGCCGCGCCATCGTGCGTCAGCCCCAGGTCTTCCTCATGGACGAGCCGCTGTCGAACCTCGACGCCAAGCTGCGTGTCTCCACCCGTACCCAGATCGCGGCTCTGCAGCAGCGCCTGGGCGTCACCACCGTCTACGTGACCCACGACCAGGTCGAGGCCATGACCATGGGTGACCGCGTCGCGGTCATGAAGGACGGCGTCCTGCAGCAGGTCGACACCCCGCTCGCCCTGTACGACGCGCCGGTCAACCTGTTCGTCGCCGGCTTCATCGGCTCCCCCGCCATGAACCTCATGTCGGGCAAGCGCGTCGAGGACGGCGTGCAGATCGGCGACTACGTCGTTCGCATCCCGCGCGAGACCCTGGCGAAGGCGGACGGCGAGGAGACCCTCACCGTCGGCATCCGTCCCGAGCAGTTCCAGATCTCCACCGAGGGCATCGGCCTGGACGTGGCGGTCGTCGAGGAGCTCGGCGCCGACTCGTACCTGTACGGTCACCTCGCTGGCCTGCACGACGACGAGGTTGTCACCGCTCAGCAGTTCGTCGCCCGCGTCGGCGCCCGCACCGCCCCGGAGAAGGGCCAGGTCGTGCGCCTGTCCGCCCCCGCCGACCAGGTGCACGTGTTCAGCAACAAGACCGAAGAGCGCATCTCCTGATCCGTCTCTGACGTCCCGCCCGAGGGGTCGCAGCTTTCGAGCTGCGGCCCCTCGTCCGCGTTCAGGCGGACACGACGGATCGACCGCGGCCAAGGTCGGCTAACGTGGCGGCATGGCTGAGCTGGGACGTTGGACACGTGGGATGCGAGCTGGCATGGGTGCCGACCCCGCCTACCGGGCGGTGGTCCCACCGATCTACCTGAGCACCAACTACGTGTTCCCGGACCCGTCGACCGCCGGTCCGTACGACTACTCGCGATCCTCCAATCCGACGCGTGACCAGCTGACCGACGCGCTCGCCACCCTCGAGGGCGGCGTCGGCGCCACCGCGGTGGGCACCGGGCTCGCCGCCGTGACGCTGATCGCCGAGGCGTTCGTGCCGGGCGGCGGTCGCGCGATCGTGCAGCACGACTCCTACGGCGGCACCTGGCGCCTGTTCAGCTACCTCGCCTCGCAGGGTCGCTTCGACGTGGAGTTCGTCGACTTCAACGACGAGACCGCCTTCGCCGAGGCCCTGGGCCGCGGTGCCGACCTTGTCTGGATCGAGACCCCGAGCAACCCGCTGCTGCGCATCACCGACCTGGCCGCCACCGCCGAGGCCGCGCACGCCGTCGGGGCGGTGGTGGCCGCCGACAACACCTTCCTGACGCCGCTGCTGCAGCGGCCTCTGGAGCACGGCGTCGACATCGTCGTCCACTCGACGACCAAGTTCATCAACGGCCACTCCGACGTGGTGGGCGGCGCGGCGATCGCCGCCGACCCGCAGGTGCACGAGCGACTGCGGATGTGGGCCAACGCGTTGGGCCTGACGGCCGGGGCCTTCGACTCCTACCTTGCGCTGCGCGGGCTGCGCACGCTCGACGCGCGCCTGCGCGTGCACGCCGAGAACACCTCGGCGCTCATGACGCTGCTGGACGGGCACCCCGCCGTGTCGAAGCTCCACTGGCCCGGCCTGAAGTCGCACCCGCAGCACCGGCTCGCGAAGCGGCAACAGTCCGGGTTCGGCTCGCTCTTCAGCCTTGAACTGGCGGGCGGCGCGCCCGCCGTCGCCGCCTTCCTCGACGGCCTGCAGATCTTCCACCTCGCCGAGTCGCTGGGCGGCGTCGAGTCCCTGATCTGCGTCCCCGCGACCATGACCCACGCCGGCATGACGCCCGAGGCGCGCGCGGAGGCCGGCATCTCCGACGGCCTCCTGCGGTTCAGCGTCGGCGTCGAATCCGCCGACGACCTGATGACGGTCGTCGACGAGGCGTTGGCGCGGGCGCTCGCCGTCAGCTGACTTCGACTCCGGCCCACTGCGCCCGACGGAGGCGGCCGAGTAGGCTGGAGGGCGTGCCCAGATTCCTCGCAGCCCGGCCTGACGCTGACCTGATCCGGCTGCCCTGGCAGGTTCCGCTGGCGGACTGGCCGACGCAGCACCTGGTCGCGCTGCCCCGCGGCATCTCCCGCCACGTCGTGCGCTTCCTCCAGGTGGGTGACCAGTTCCTCGCCGCGAAGGAGATCCTGGAGGAGGTCGCGGTGCAGGAATACCGCCTCCTCGGCGAGCTCAAGCGCCTCGGCGTCCCGTCGGTCGAGCCCGTCGGCGTGGTGCTGGGCCGGGTCGACGTGGAGGGCAACCCCCTCGATCCCATCCTGCTGACCCGACACCTCCCCTTCTCCCTGCCGTACCGGTCGCTGTTCTACCCCGGCGTGAAGCACGAGACGGTGAACCGCCTCCTCGACGCCATGGTCGTCCTCTTCGCCCGGCTGCATCTGAGCGGCTTCTACTGGGGCGACGTCTCCCTCTCGAACATCCTGTTCCGCCGCGACGCCGGCGAGTTCGCCGCGTACCTCGTCGACGCGGAGACCGGAGAGCTGCACGACCAGCTGACCGACGGGCAGCGCGCCCACGACCTGCAGAACGCCCGCACCAACCTGTTCGGTGAGTTCCTCGACCTCGAGGCGGGCGGCATCCTCGACCCGTCCCTTGACCCGACGTGGCTCGTCGAGACCATCGAGGACCGCTACGAGCAGCTGTGGGCGGAGCTCACGGGGGTCGAGGAATTCGACCAGTCCGAGCTGTACCGCCTCGAGGGCCGTGTGCGGCGGCTCAACGCGCTCGGGTTCGACGTCGCCGAGATCGATGTCGACGCGTCGCCCGACGGCGGGACGATCCGGATGCGGCCGAAGGTGGTCGACGCCGGCCACCACGCCCGCCGCCTGATGCGCCTGACCGGCCTCGACGCCGAGGAGCACCAGGCCCGCCGCCTGCTCAACGACATGGACACCTTCCGCGCGAAGGTCGTCCCGCACACTCCGGAGTCCGTTGCCGCGCACAAGTGGCTGGTCGAGGTGTTCGAGCCCGCGGTCAATCGCATCCCCTCGCACCTGCGGGGCAAGCGGGACGCGGCGCAGTTCTACCACGAGGTGCTCGACTACCGCTGGTACCAGTCGCAGCGAGAGCACCGCGAGGTGCCGACCGAGGAGGCCGCGGCGGGATACATCCACGAGATCCTCGCGACGCTGCCCGACGAGAAGATGGGCGACGTGGACCGCGTCGGCGGCGAGCTCCGGGACAAGTACGACCCCTCCAAGGGTTTCATCGACGATGACGACGACGAGAAGCCCTACGACCCGTGGGAGGACGAGGCAAACGCCCCGGACGTTCCGGTGATGCAGGGCTTCGACATCAACGCGCTGCGCGCCAAGGCCGCGGCCAAGGACAAGAAGGGCTGAGGCCGGTCAGCAGCCGTCGGGGCCGCAGGCGTCGCCCGACTCGCCGACCGTGATCAGCGAGGGGGTCTGCTCGGCGCGGGCCTGCTCCAGCACCTGCAGGAAGACCTCCGGAGGCTGCGCGCCGGAGATGCCGTACTTGCCGTCGACCACGAAGAAGGGCACTCCTCGGACACCGATCTGCGCGCCGAGCCGGATGTCGGCCTCGACGGCGTGGTCGAGTTCGTCGGACGAGGCGGCGGCCTCGGCGTCGTCGGGCGCGATGCCGACCTCCTCGGCCAGCGCGGCCAGCACCTCGACATTTCCGATGTCGAGGGCCTTCTCGAAGTGCGCGGCAAGCAGCAGCTCCTTCAGGTCCGCGGCACGCGTGCCCCCATCCTCGGCATCGATGTGTTTGGCCAGCTGCAGCAGGCGGTGCGCGCGGCGGGAGTTGGCGACGACGAGGTGGTCGAAGTCGTAGTGCAGCCCCTCGCCGAGCGCGTTCTCGGCGACCTGGCCGATCATCTGCTCGACGCTGGCCCGCGGGATGCCCTTGGACTCGACGAGGTAGTCGACCTCGGAGCGGTCGTCGTGCTCGGGCAGCGTCGGGTCGAGCTGGAAGCTGCGCCAGGTCACGGTGACCTGCTCGCGCTGTGGGAACTGCGCGAGCGCCTTCTCGAAGCGGCGCTTGCCGATGAAACACCAGGGGCAGGCGATGTCGGACCAGATCTGTACGTCGATGCTCACCGGTTCATTGAATCATGAACTATCGCCGTGGGGAGGGGTTTCCGCCGACGGCAACGCGACATCGACCATCATCGCGCCGCGCAGCCGAGCGCCGTGAGCAGTGCGGCCAACCCCCGGTAGACACCTTCCCGCGGCTCCTCGTCAAGACCACATTGCGCCTCCGCGTCCGTGATGGAGTCGTCCATCGACTGCCTGCTGACGCTGGAGAGCTGCCAGCCGAGCGGCGGTGCGATGGCGGGCTCCTTGTCGGGCGCGACGACGAACACGTGGGTCGGATTTGGCCAGCCGACCGTCTCGGACAGGGCAGCCGCCCGCTGCAGCCAGGCCGAGGTGGTGGAGAGCGAGGTGTTGGCGTTCAGCCACCCGACGGGCGGGACGGCGAGTTCGCTGATCTCCGCCGGCTGACCCGTCAGCAGCTCGTCGACCTCGTTGTGCAGATAGACGACGATGGGCACGACGTCGTCGGGCAGCGAGACCGTGTCGAGCAGGTGCGGGGCGAGGTCGATCAGGGTTCCGAGGTCGCTCCCCGCGATATAGCCGCCGTCGATCAGCTGTGCCCGCGGCGCGTCGCCGCAGGGCCCGACCACCCCCGACGGTGTCACGTACGGGAAGCGTGCCGACGCCATGGCGGCCGTGGCGACGCTGAGCCCGTCGAGGTACACGTCCCGCGGACGGTCCTCGTCCGTCGAGCTGGACAGGTAGTCCGCGATCGGGCGGCTGGCGGGCAGCGTCGGACCCGAGCCCGTGCAGGTGCTCTCCACCTCGGAGGAGACATCGAGCTGGGTCACCAGCACCCGGCACCCCGACACGGCGTCAGCCGAGTTGAGCACCAGCGGGGCGCTCAGCGCTCCCGTGGGCGGCGCGTAGAAGTCGCCGCCCAGCGCCGGGACCGACGCGACCCACGCGTCCTCCATGAGCGCGGCCCTGTCGCGCCACGGCGCCTCGGCAGTGGCGCCGACCGGGACTCCGGCGGCCGCGTACAGCGGATCGCGGACCAGCAGCCCGATGGACGCCTGACCGAGAGCGGAGGCCCCGCCCATTCGCGCGACCCCGTCCACGGCCGCGTCCGCGTCGCTCACCCGCAGCACGGACAGGCCGACGGAGCCGCCGCTGACGCCCGATGCCACCGCGACCGCGTCCAGCCCGCAGCCGGAGGCCCTCGAGATCGCCGCCATCGTCGCGGCCGTCCAGTAGGCGGCCCTGATCCCGCCGCCCTCTGCCGCCACCATGATCAGCGGGCGCAACACGGCACCGGCTCCGTCGGTGAAGCGGCACACTTCCTCGTCGGCGGCCTGAGCGCGGCCGATGCGGTCCCGCCATTCGACCGCGGCCTCCGACCAGCCGACGGTCGCCGCGCCGGTCGCCCCCGACCCACGCAGCGGGTGCACCTCGGCGCCACCCAGCGTCGCGCCCGCGAACAGCACTGCGACGAGGAGTCCGGCCACCGGCACCTCCCGGAGCCGGAAGGCGCGGGTCCAGAAGATCTCCGGCGGTTTGTACCGTGCGTTGATGACCACCAGCGAACCGCCGAGCACGACGATCGCACCCCAGGCCACCATGAATGCGCCCAGCACCCCCGCGACTTCGGCCGCCTGCCCCGGCCACACAGCCACGACCGCCAGGACGACAACGCTCACCGCCAGCGCTCCCCAGGCGAACTTCAGCAGCCGGAGACCCGCGGACTCCTCACCAGCCCTCGGGCCGAGGGCTGGGCCGGCCTGAGGATCGACGAGCGTCGTCGGGCTCACCGCCACCAGATGCGGGATGAGCCGCCACGCGGCCAGCGCCCCACCCGCCGCACACACCGACGCCACCGCGGCGAAGCCGAACCCCTGGAGCGCGACCACCGACGTGTACGACCGGATGAGCCCGACGGCGCCGACCGACAGCGGCAGCAGGGCCAGCAGGTCGCCGACCAACCACATCTCCTCGACGGGCCCGGCTGCCCGCGGCGGTGGCTGCTGGAGGCTTCGGCGGGGCCGCAGCCACCAGGACGACGCCGCCACAGCCAGCGGGATGGCAGCGAAGACCACGAACGCCACCCACCTCGGGTGGCCACCCGCCACCAGCGACGCCGCCACCGCGGCACCGACGACCGCCGGGCCGATCAGCCACAGCCACAACGGCACCCTCTCCCGGGGCGCTGCGCTTCCATCCAGCCGAGCCATCGCGTCGCTCGTCACGAGGCGCCCCAGCACGAAGAGACCCCAGGCCAGCGTCGCCAGCACCACCATTGCGACGACTGCGTGCAGCTGCCCGACCGACCAGAACTCGAGCCAGGTCCGCTGCACATCGGGCAGCTGGTCGAACACGCCGGGCGCGGGCACCAGGGACAGGACGGCCACCGGCAGCACCGCCAGGAGGGAGAACCCCTGGGCCCACAGCGCGTGCAGCCACCGCCCGACGGCTGGGCGCACGTCACGACTGCCCAGCGCGTATGCCAGGGGCAGGGCCGCCCGGGCCACGAACAGCCACTTGAGAAGGGTGAGTGCCACGGCGACGGCGCCAGGCCAGTGCTCCGGCCCGATCCGTGCGGACACGGCGATAGCGAGGTTCTCCAGACCATCGAGCACGCCCGCCGCGACCGCCACCCACGGGATTGGAGCCAGCAGCACCGCGAACGGCGGGTCCGGCACGCTCACGCGGCTGCGCGTCAGCAGCTGATGAAGCAGGAAGGCATAGGCCACCGCGGCGACGCAGTCGATCAGCGCGTAGGTCAGGATCAGGCGCCAGGCCAAGAGGTCGACGTCGGCGATCACGGCGCCGTGCAGGACGGCGAGCGGATCGTCAGCCGGCCAGTCCGGGCCCCAACAGCGGAGCGCGTTCGCGCCCGCCATGCTCGGCTGGAACTGTCCGACGGCGATGCCGCCGATGAGGCGGTCGAGCTCGCCCATCACGACGAAGCAGACCACCACGGCGGTGGTCGCCATCAGCTCCCGCAGCGGCAGCTGCGGTCCCGGTTCGGCCAGGGGTGTTGCCATGGTTCATTCTCATCCCCGACCCGCGCACTCCGAACCGATCCCTTCGCCGACAGCGAACAAGGCCCGGACGCGTGGCGCCCCCATCCGTCGCACCGTTAGGTTAGGCGAGCCTTAGCTCATGCTTGCGTTGGCTAATTCCGTTCCCACGTTGACAAGGACTCTGTATGACGCACCCTGCCCCGCGCCGACTCGCGCGCGCCGCGCTGGTCGCGGCGACCGCGACGGCCCTGGCCTTCGGCGGCTTCGTCGCCGCCCCAGCCGCCCACGCCGACGCCATCGACTCCGCAACCCCCACCACCGTCTCCGACGCAGTCCTCACCTGGGGTCTCAGCACGGAGACCGGTGGGGGCGCGTACGACGGCAGCTGCAACTTCCTTTCGGCCGGAATCGCCGGCGACACCACCTCGTCCCGCCCGTGGACCGAGGCCGATGGCTTCTACCAGTCCTCCGTCGGCAACGTCGAGATCCTGAAGGACGGTCCCGACGGCACCCAGGTGACCCCGACGTGGGCGACCAAGTGCCAGACCGGGGCCGGGACCAACGTCGTGGCGTGGCAGCCGTCGACCAAGACGGGCAACGTCGTCAAGATCAGCGAGGGTGAGGGCCTCATCAACTCCGACGGCTCCGCCACCGTCTCCTGGGACGGCGACTTCAGCGTCGTCTTCTACGGCGGCCTGACCTACTGGTCCGCCAGCGACCCGGTCCTGACCGTCGCGGCCGACGGCACCGGCCAGCTCACCGCGACCGCCACCGGATACGCAGCCTCGATGTCCGGCGGCACCTGGGGCGCCCTCCCCGCGACCGAGGTCGTCCTCGCCGACCTGACCGGCGTCGAGGTGACAGAGACCGGCTTCACCGTCACCCCCGACTACCTCGGCGTCGAGGTCGAAGTAGGCACCGGCACCGCCCAGAACCGCGCAAACGCCTACTGGGGCGCCTTCCCGCAGTCCCTGGTCGACTTCAACATGAAGACCGGCCAGTCGAGCTACTGGTACTCGTCCGGCGCCGCCCGCGACTCGGTCAAGGTCGCCACCCCGCTGACCGTGGGGTACACCGCCGAGCAGACCACACCGACCGTGACAGTCTCCAAGACGACCGGCCTGGACGCCGACGGCGAGACGATCACGGTGACCGGCAGCGGCTTCCTGCCCAACGGCACCCTCACCAACGGCACCCGCCAGCCCCTGGCCGGCAAGTTCGCCGGCTCCTACATCGTCCTCGGCAAGTTCGCCGACGTCTGGCAGCCGACCGCCGGCGCGACCTCCAGCGCTCGCACCGGCATCAGCACAAAATGGGGTGTCTTGGCTGAAGACTACGACGCGATCGGGGGCGAGAGCCGCGGCGCGGCCGTGATCAACCCCGATGGAACCTTCGAGGTGCAGCTGGACGCGAAGTCCATCGTCGGCAGTGGCAACTACGGCGTCTACACCTACGCAGGTGGCGGCGTCACCTACGCCCCGTTCGAGACCTTCACCCCCGTCTCCTTCGACGAGTCGCCCGCAGCCATCACCGGGCATCCTGTCACAGCCAACATCGACGTCTCCATCGAGGTCCCGAGCATCGATCACACCTTCTCGGTGACCGCGACCGGTGGCCCCACCCCGACCATCGCCTGGGAGAAGCGGGCCGCCGGCTCCGACGAGTGGGCACCCATCGAGGGCGCGACGTCCAACGAACTGAACCTGGCTCTGACCGCCGCCGACAACGGCTCGGCAGTCCGCGCGGTAGCGACCAACATCTTCGGCACCGCCACCTCCGATGAGGCGAGCATCACCGTCGAGACCGTCAACTCCGCCCTGGTCGTCGGGAAGCCGACGATCTCCGGCAGCGCCAAGGTCGGCTCGACTCTGACCGCCAAGCCGGGCACCTGGACGGCCGGCACGAACCTGTCGTACCAGTGGTTCTCCGGCAGCAGCGCCATCAAGGGCGCGACCAGGTCCGCCCTCGCCCTGACCTCCGCCCTCAGCGGCAAGTCCATCTCGGTCAAGGTCACCGGCACCAAGGACGGCTACGACACCGCAACTGCCTCCTCGGCCGCAGTCAAGGTCGCGGCGGGGACGCTCGCCACCAAGACACCGACGATCTCCGGCACGGCCAAGGTCGGCAGGACGCTGACCGCGATCCGCGGCACCTGGACCTCTGGGACCACCTACACGTACCAGTGGTACGCAGGAGGCTCCGCCATCAAGGGCGCCACCGGCAAGAGCTTCACGCCGACCGCCACCCAGAAGGGTAAGAAGATCACCGTCAAGGTGACCGGCAGGCTCTCCGGCTACACGACCGCGTCGAAGACCTCCAAGGCCACCTCGTCCGTCGCCGCGGGCTCGCTGACCACCAAGGTCCCCACCATCAAGGGCACCGCGAAGGTCGGGAAGAAGCTCACGGTGATCCGCGGCACCTGGACCTCGGGCACCTCGTACTCCTACCAGTGGTACGCGAACGGCTCGAAGATCAAGGGCGCCACGAGCAAGACCATCACGGTCAAGACCGCCCAGAAGGGCGCGAAGATCACGGTGAAGGTCACCGGCAGGAAGTCCGGCTACACCACCGCGACGAAGGTCTCCAAGGCCACCGCCAAGGTCGCCTGACCGACTCCCGACCGCCCCGGCCCCCTCCGCACCCGCGCAGGGGGTCGGGGCGCTTGTCACGGTAGACTCCGCTGCGTGACGCTCAAGCTCTATGACACTGCGACGCGGTCCGTGCGCGCCTTCGTCCCGCTGAACGAGGGCCGGGTGTCGATCTACCACTGCGGGTTGACGGTGCAGGCCTCCCCGCACCTCGGTCACATCCGCAAGGAGGTCGTGTTCGACGTCCTGCGCCGCTGGCTCGAGGCAAAGGGCAACGAGGTCACCGTCGTCGCCAACGTCACCGACATCGACGACAAGATCCTCGCCAAGTCCGCCGAGCTGGGCACCCCGTGGTTCGCCCACGCCTACCACTTCGAACGCGAGCTGCACGCCGCGTACGCATCGCTCGGCTGCAAGCCCCCGACCTATGAGCCGCGCGCCACCGGCCACATCCCGGAGATGATCGAGCTCATCTCCGTCCTCATCGAGTGCGGCCACGCCTACCCGGCGCCCGACCACTCGGGCGACGTGTACTTCGACGTCAAGAGCTGGCCACGCTACGGGGAGCTCAGCGGCCAGAAGGTCGACGAGATGGAGTCCGCCGCCGACGCCGACCCGCGTGGCAAGCGTGACCCCCGCGACTTCGCCCTCTGGAAGGGGCACAAGCCCGAGGAGCCGCTCACCGCGTCGTGGCCCTCCCCCTGGGGCCGTGGCCGCCCGGGCTGGCACATCGAGTGCTCCGCCATGGCGGGCAAGTACCTGGGCGACACCTTCGACATCCACGGCGGCGGCATCGATCTGCGCTTCCCGCACCACGAGAACGAACTCGCCCAGTCGGCGGCGGCGGGCCACGGCTTCGCCCGCTACTGGCTGCACAACGCCTGGGTCACGATGGCCGGCGAGAAGATGAGCAAGTCGCTCGGCAACACGGCGCTGGTTTCCGAGGTGACGCGGGCTTACGACCCGCGGGCCGTGCGCTTCTTCCTGCTCTCGCCGCACTACCGCTCGACGATCGAGTTCTCTCCCGCCGACGAGGCCTCCCGCGGCTCGCTCGAGGAGGCGGAGAAGGCCATCGACCGCATCGACAACTTCGTCGGCCGGGCGCGCGAGTTCCTCGGCGATGACTGGGAGTCGACCGAGGCCGTCGCCCCTCAGTGGGAGGCGTTCCGTGCCGCCATGGACGACGACCTCGCCACTCCCGCCGCGACGGCGGCCCTGTTCGATGCCATCAAGGCCGGCAACCAGGCGCTCGCAGCCTCCGACCGCGCGCAGGTCGGGGTCCTCAGCGATGCCGTCACCGCGATGCTGGCGGTCTTCGGCCTCGACCCGGAGGCCCCCGAATGGGCTGGAGACCCGCGTGGCTCGGCCGACCTTGTCCCCGTCGTCGACGGGCTCGTCGGGGCGTTGCTGGAGCAGCGGTCCGCGGCGCGCGCCGCGAAGGACTGGGCGGCCGCCGACGCGATCCGCGACACTCTCACCCGGCTCGGCCTGGTGATCACCGACACCCCCACCGGGGCGTCCTGGAGCTTGGAGAAGTAGATGGCAGGCAACTCGCAGCGTCGTGGCGCTGGCAGCAAGGGAAAGAGCAAGGCCGCCGGGTCGGGGGGGCGCATCCGCCGCTCCCTCGAGGGACGCGGTCCCACGCCCAAGGCGGAGGACCGCACCTATCACAAGGCCTACAAGGCCAAGCAGGCCGCACAGCGCAAGCAGCAGACCTCGCCGAAACGGCCGAGCCGCTCCGCCGTCGGCGCGGACTGGGTGGTCGGCCGCAACCCCGTCTACGAGGCGCTGATGGCCGGCCTGCCGGTCAAGCAGGCCTACGTCGCGGAGGGGGCCGAGCGTGACGACCGGCTCCGGGAGATCTTCAAGTACGCCGCGGAGAAGAGCCTGCCGCTGCTGCAGGTGACCCGTGGCGAGCTCGACCGCGTCACCGGCGGGCTCGTGCACCAGGGCGTGGCGCTGCAGCTGCCCGCCTACGAGTACGCCGACGCGCAGGACCTCCTCGCCGAGGCCGCGCAGACCGACGGCATCGTCGTGGCCCTCGATGGCATCACCGACCCGCGCAACCTGGGCGCGATCATCCGGTCCGCCGGCGCGTTCGGCGCGGTCGGCATCGTCATCCCGGCGCGCCGCTCCGCCTCCATGACGGCCGCGGCGTGGAAGACGTCGGCCGGGGCCGCGGCCCGCGTGCCGGTCGCGATGGCGACGAACCTGAACCGCGCCCTGGAGCAGGCCTCCAAGATGGGCTTCACGATCGTCGGCCTCGCCGGCGAGGGCGACGTCCCCGTCGCCGGCATCCCGGGTGCCGACGGGCCGCTGCTGATCGTCGTCGGCTCCGAGGACGAGGGCCTTGCCCGCCTCACCCGGGAGAAGTGCGACGCGCTGGTGTCCATCCCGATCGCGTCCGCCGTCGAGTCGCTCAACGCATCGGTGGCCGCCTCCGTGGTCCTGTACGAGGTGTCTCAGCAGCGGGCGGGGCTCCCCAGCAAGTGACGCGCGGCGGGTGCGCCGGGATAGAGTTGGCGTAACCCGTCGCCTTCATTCAAGGAGCACCGTGAGCGACCTCCAAGCGATCTCTTCGGCCTACCAGACCCTGCTCGGAATGATCGGGGAGGTGGAGCCCCGCATCGCCCAGGCCACGCGCCAGGAGCTCACCGACCAGCGAGGTTCCCTCAAGCTGATCGCCTCCGAGAACTACGCCAGCCTCCCCGTGCTCGCCACCATGGGCACGTGGTTGAGCGACAAGTACGCCGAGGGCACCGTCGGACACCGCTTCTACGCGGGCTGCCAGAATGTCGACACCGTCGAGACCGTCGCCGCCGAGCACGCCCGCGAGCTGTTCGGCGCCGAGTACGCCTACGTGCAGCCGCACTCCGGCATCGACGCCAACCTGACCGCCTACTGGGCCATCCTCGCGAACCGCGTCGAGACCCCCGCGCTGTCCGAGTTCGGCGTCAGGGGCGTCGCGGACCTCAGCGAGCAGGACTGGGAGACGCTGCGGCACCGCTTCGGTGACCAGCGCCTGCTGGGCATGTCGCTCGACGCGGGCGGTCACCTGACGCACGGCTTCCGCCCGAACGTCTCCGGCAAGATGTTCCACCAGCGCTCCTACGGCACCGACCCCGAGACACAGCTGCTCGACTACGACGCGCTCGCCGCCCAGGCCCGCGAGTTCAAGCCGCTGATCATCGTCGCCGGCTACTCCGCCTACCCGCGCCGCGTGAACTTCGCGAAGATGCGCGAGATCGCCGACTCGGTCGGCGCGGTGCTGATGGTCGACATGGCGCACTTCGCTGGCCTCGTCGCCGGCAAGGTGCTCACCGGCGAGGAGGACCCGGTCCCCTACGCGCACGTCGTGACCACGACGACGCACAAGTCGCTGCGTGGCCCGCGCGGTGGCATGGTGCTGGCCACCGAGGAGTTCGCCCCCAGCGTCGACCGCGGCTGCCCGCTCGTGCTCGGCGGCCCGCTGTCGCACGTCATGGCCGCCAAGGCCGTCGCGCTGGCCGAGGCCCGCACCGAGGCGTTCCGCACCTATGCGCGAAACGTCGCCGACAACGCCAAGGCGCTCGCCGAGGGCCTGCTGACCCGCGGCGTGAACCTCGTCACCGGCGGCACCGACAACCACATCGTGCTGATGGATGTCGGCAGCTTCGGCATCACCGGCCGCCAGGCCGAGGCCGCGCTGCTGGAGTCGGGCATCGTCACCAACCGCAACTCCGTCCCGAACGACCCGAACGGCGCCTGGTACACCTCCGGCGTCCGCCTCGGCACCCCGGCCCTGACGTCGCGTGGCTTCACCACCTCGGACATGGACGCCGTCGCGGACCTCATCGCGGGCGTGCTGAGGCACACCGTGCCGACGACCACCGCGAAGGGCGAGCCGAGCAAGGCGAAGTACGACCTGACGGCCGACGCGCGCCAGACCTCGCTCGACGGGGCCGCCGCCCTGGTGGGCGCGCACCCGCTGTACCCGGGCTTCGAGATCTGAGTCGCGGTTCCCTGAGCTCGTCGAAGGGCCGTCTCGGTTCCCTGAGCTTGTCGAAGGGCCCTGAGCGCAGCGAAGGGTTCTCCTCTCGCTCCGCTCGAGGCACCTCGACAGGCTCGGCGACCCGATCTGCGGTTCCCTGAGCTCGTCGAAGAGCCTTCTCCGGTTCCCTGAGCTTGTCGAAGGGCCGTCTCGGTTCCCTGAGCTTGTCGAAGGGCCCTGAGCGCAGCGAAGGGTTCTCCTCTCGCTCCGCTCGAGGCACCTCGACAGGCTCGGCGACCCGATCTGCGGTTCCCTGAGCCTGTCGAAGGGGCTTCTGCGGTTCCCTGAGCTTGTCGAAGGGCCCTGAGCGCAGCGAAGGGTTCTCCTGTCGCTCCGCTCGAGGCACCTCGACAGGCTCGGCGACCCGATCTGCGGTTCCCTGAGCTTGTCGAAGGGCCCTGAGCGCAGCGAAGGGTTCTCCTCTCGCTCCGCTCGAGGCACCTCGACAGGCCTGTGCTGAGCTTGTCGAAGTGCTCGGCGACCCGGCGACGCGATCAGGCGAGCGCGGCCTGCAGTTCCCGGATGATGGTCTCCACGTCGGCCTGGGAGATGTCCGGGTCGGCGCCGACGTAGAAGGCCTCGTCGCCGGCGACGAAATAGCAGCTCGGGTCGCTGGCCGACGCGTCGCAGAACGAGGTGTCGTCGATCGGGGTGGCCTCCACCCCCAGCGCGGCCAGCAGGTCGTCGAAGTTGTCGGTGCTCCCCATCGACATGACGTAGATCATGGGCGTCGACGCGTCGCCGCTGGTGCTGTAGTTGATGCCGGTGATCTCGTTGGCGAAGGCCGTGTAGTCGCCGATCGTCGCGGGCACCGTGTCGATGCTGAGTCCGGAGGCGGAGTCCTCGGTGTCGTCGGACGTATCGTCGGCGCTCTCGCTGGCCGCAGGGCTCGCTTCCGCCGCGGTCTGCCCGCTGGGCGAGGCGGAGGTGGCCTCGGGAGAGGCCTCAGCGGCGGCAGAGCTCGTCATGCGGGTGGCCGTCGGGGTGCCCGCCTCGTCGGCCGAGCCGCAGGCGCCGACCGTGAGAGCCACCGCCGCGACGACGGCCAGGATCGGCCTGTTCGTCATGGTGCACCGTCCTTTCCAGGTGCCAGAAGGCTACCCGCTCCCCGTCCCTCTGCCGCCCCCTTCCGGGTCGGTCGTGCCGGTCAACGGGAGATCAGCAGGCCCTGCACCGTCGTGATGAACTGCGCCAGCGACGACGGCAGGTCGCGCAGGTGCCAGGTGTCCGGCGCGTGATACCAGTCCAAGGCCGTCGGGTCGGGGGTCTGGTCGGCGTCGAACTCGACGAGGGCCGCCAACCATCGTCCGGTGCCGCCCAGCACGACGGCGTAGCCGAGCACGCGCGACGCCTCCTCGAGCTCCCGGCCGCGTGGCAACTGCCGGGTCGGCACGGTCGCCATCTGACCGGCCAGCGTGCGCAGTCCGGACAGCGCCGCGGTCCCCTTCGCCGTGCGGCGTGGCATCTGGTCGGCGAGCCAGAGCGTCGCGGCGCCCAGCCCCAGCAGGACCAGCGCGAGGAGGCCCAGGCTCGTGAAGGCGATCAGCAACGCGGCCGCCAGCACCGCCACAGCCAGCGCGGCGACGCCGATGCGGCGCCACGTCGATCTGGTCGAGTCGGGGCGCGACGCGAACCAGCCGCGGCGCACCACGTCGTCGTACAGGGCGTCGCGGACCTCCGGCAGGGCGCCGGACACCGCGGCGGGCAGCTTCGACACGAGCGCCGATCCGCCGACGGGGGCCACGGCCTCCAGCAGGCGCGTCTCGAACGCTGCGGTCTCGTCCTCGCCGGCGCGGCGCTCGAGGCGCCAGTCGGTGGCGCCGTGCGCGGTGCGCGGCAGCTCGACGATGCGGAGATGTCCCCGCACCGCGAGGTCGATCAGGGTGGCGGTGATGTCGACGGGGTCGACGGTCTCGTCTGCCAGCGTCCCGACGTGTCCGGGCCGTACTCCCTCGACGGGCCTCAGCACGGCCTCCCCGTCACCGACGGGAGTGAACAGGGCGACGGCGCTCGAGGCCCCGTCGGCCTCGTCGACGCCCGTACGCCGGTGGAGCAGCCACAGCGCCGCGCCGCCGACCAGGGCCACGGCCAGCGCCGCGAGGGTCTGCGGCAAGCCCGGCGTGAACGCGCGGTCGAGGCTCCAACGGTGGACGAGATCCTCCGTCACCGCGACGTGGGTCGCCGGGTAGCCGACGGTGAGCACGACCTGCTCCCCCGCGACGCGCGCGCCGTCCTGGAACGTCGCGTCGGCGGAGTCGACGGTTCCCGTGCTGGTCAGCGCGCACTTGCCGACGCTGCCGACCGGGCCGGACTGGCAGTCGATCAGCTGCGCGACGGCCGGACCGGTGACGGTTCCCGTGACCGATCCGACACCGACGCTCAGTCCGCTCAGCACCGGCCAGGCGACGACCGTCAGGTCCCCGCTCGCGTCCCGGCCGGCGGAGGTGGCGCCGGCGACGGTGTAGCTCAGGGTGAGCGGGTCGGCCGTGTCTGAGGCGATGCGCACCTCGATCCCGCCGGGGACGTCGGAGGTGGCGACCGTCGCGGCGTCAGGCTCGACGGCGACGTCGGTGATGACGAAGCGACGGGTGCCGTCGGAGTCGACCTCGGCGGATGTCGGCAGAACCTGGACGATCTCTCCGGGTGCCGCCGGGAACGTCAGCGTCTGCGTGACGGCCAGGGTCCCGTCTGCGGCGACCGCGACGGTGTAGGTCGCCTCGTCGGCGACGACATCGGCGTACGCCGGGAGCGCCCAGACAACGGTCAGAATCGTGGCCACGACCATCAGAGCCAGTCTGCGCACGATGCTCCTAGACGGGTGTGACGGCGGCCACCGCCATAGCAGCGACGCCCTCGCCGCGGCCGGTCAGCCCGAGGCCGTCGGTGGTCGTGGCGCTGACGCTGACGGGGGCCCCCAACGCCTCGGACATCGCGGCCTCGGCTTCGCTCCGGCGCCCTGACATCCGCGGTCGGTTGCCGATGACCTGCACGGACACGTTGCCGATCTCGAACCCGGCCGCGCGGACGCGTCGGGCCGTCTCGGCGAGGAACGCGGCCCCGCTGGCGCCGGCCCACTCCGGCTCGGCGGTGCCGTAGTTGGAGCCCAGGTCACCGAGCCCTGCCGCGCTGAGCAGCGCGTCACACGCGGCGTGGGCGGCGACGTCGCCGTCGGAGTGGCCGGCGAGCCCGGCGGTCTCGTCGGGGAAGTTGAGCCCCGCGACCCACATCTCGACGCCCGGCTCGAGCCGGTGGACGTCGGTTCCGATGCCGACCCTCATCATGACTGCCGCCTCTGTTCCAGGATCGCCCGGGCGAGCACCAGGTCGATCGGTTCGGTGATCTTGAGCGCGTCGCGGTGTCCGGGCACCAGCGTGACGCTGAGGCCGGCGTACTCGCAGACGGTCGCGTCGTCGGTGACGTCGACGCCGTCGCGCGCCACGAGGTCGTGGGCGTCGCGCAGCACGCGCAGCCGCGCGGCCTGCGGGGTCTGCACCGCGCGCAGGTCGGCGCGGTCGACGACCTCGTTGCCCGGCCCGGTGACCCGACGTACGGAGTCGACGACGGGAATGACGGGGATGACGCAGTCGGCCCCGTCGCGGACCGCGGCGACGACCCCGCGGACGGTATCGGCCGGCACCAGCGAACGGGCGGCGTCGTGGACCAGCACGATCGCGTCGGCGGGGGCGGTCAGCGCCGCGAGCCCAAGCCGGACCGAGTCCTGCCGCGTGGCACCGCCGACGACCGACGCGACCCGGCCGTCGGCCCCTGCGAGAGCCACGGCGAACTCGCCAGCCAGTCCCTCCGGGATCGTCACGACGATCTCGTCGATGCCCGCGTCGGTCAACGCATCGACGGCGCGACGCACCAGCGTCACGCCGTCGAGTTCAACGAGCGCCTTGGGGACGGCGGCGCCCAGCCGGGAACCAGAACCGGCCGCCACCACAACGGCGACGGCCGGCGCATCAGAAGATGTCACGGGTGTGTCTGGGATCTTCAGGAGGCGAGAACCTCGTCCAGCATGATCTCTGCCTTGTCCTCCTCGACGTGCTCGGCAAGCGCGAGCTCGGCGACCAGGATGGCGCGGGCCTTCGCCAGCATCCGCTTCTCGCCGGCCGACAGGCCCTTGTCGCGATCGCGGCGCCACAGGTCGCGGACGACCTCGGAGACCTTGATGACGTTGCCGGAGTGGAGCTTCTCCATGTTGGCCTTGAATCGACGCGACCAGTTGGCCGGCTCCTCGGTGTGCTCAGCGCGGAGGACGGAGAAGACTCTCTCCAGCCCGTCAGCGTCAACGACGTCGCGAACACCCACGAGGTCGAGGTTGCAGGCCGGGACCTTGATCACAAGATCGTTCTGGCCGATTACTCGAAGAACGAGGAAGAGCTTGTCCTCACCCTTGATGGTCCGATTTTCGATGTCCTCGATGACCGCAGTACCGTGATTGGGGTAGACAACGGTCTCACCGATCGAAAAAGTCATACTAGAAGACCCCTTTCCACAGCCAATTCTAGCAGCCCGGACTTCCTCCGCCCAGAGTCGTTCGCTGGCAGCGCTGGCTTTGTGACGCGGTGTCGCACACCGCCACCCCGATCTGGCTAGGATGTGGCCACCCACGCCCCGCTTCCGGAGGTTCCTGAAATGAGCAAGCCCCTGAGCCGTCTGACGGCTCTCGTCGCGTCCGCAGCGCTCGCCGTTTCGCTGAGCGCCTGCACCGCAAGCGGCTGGCAGGAGGAGGCGCCGCCGGCGGCGGGCACGCAGACCGACGTCGGCGGCCTGAAGCTCCGCAACTTCATGATCGTCTCCGACGAGGCCGGCGACGCGATCGTCGCGGGCGGCATCACCTCGCGCGACGCCGCCGCCGAGGTGGTCGGCATCAGCGTCGCTCCGCAGGCCGAGGACGGCTCGTTCGGGACGGCGCAGAGCATCGCCTACACCGCGGACCTGGCCAAGGGCGCCACCGTCACGCTGGACGGCGCCGACACCTTGTTCTCCGATCCGGCGCTCATCCTCGGCCGCAACGCCACCATCACCGTCGCTTTCGCCGACGGGCAGAGCGCCACCATCGAGGCCCCCGTCTACTCCTCGGAGCACCCGGACTTCGCCGAGGAATGGTCGGCGGCCCAGGGCGCCGCCTGACCCCTCAGGCCTCGAACTTGTAGCCGAGCCCGCGGACCGTCACGAGCCGTCGCGGCTCGGCCGGGTCCTGCTCGACCTTCGCGCGCAGCCGCTTGACGTGGACGTCGAGGGTCTTGGTGTCGCCCACATAGTTGCTGCCCCAGATCCGGTCGATCAGCTGCCCACGGGTCATGACCCTGCCCGCGTTGCGCAGCAGCAGTTCCAGCAGTTCGAACTCCCGCAGGGCGAGGTGAACGTCGTTGCCGTCCACGACGACCTGGTGACGCTCCACGTCGAGGCGGACGCCGCCGGCCTCCACGACATCGGGCAGCAGCACAGCCTGCTCCTGGCCGCGCCGCAGCACGGCCCTGATGCGGGCCACCAGCTCCCGGTGGCTGAACGGCTTGGTGACGTAGTCGTCGGCCCCGATCTCCAGCCCGACGACCTTGTCGACCTCGGCGTCGCGGGCGGTCACCATCACGATGGGCACGCCGCTGCGGGCGCGCAGCTGGCGACACACCTCAAGCCCGGAGATGCCCGGCATCATGAGGTCGAGCAGCACGAGGTCGGCGCCCTGGGCGTCGAACAACGCGATCCCCTGGGTGCCGTCCGAGGCTGTGACGACCTCGAAGCCCTCCTTGCCGAGCATGAAGCTCAGCGCCTCGCGGTAGGACTCCTCGTCCTCGATGATCAGGATCCGGGCCATCAGCTGCCCTCCATTTCCAGTTCTCGGTAGTGCGGGTCGGCGCGGTTCAGCGGGAGCCGCAGCGTGAAGGTCGACCCGTGTCCCGGGCGTGACCATACGCGCACGCTGCCGCCGTGCGCCCGCGCGATGTGTTTGACGATGGACAGGCCGAGGCCGGTGCCGCCCGTCTCGCGGGAGCGCCCGTAGTCGACGCGGTAGAACCGCTCGAAGATCCGGTCCTGGTCCTCGGGGCGGATGCCGATGCCGTTGTCGGAGACCTTGATGTCCGCCCAGCTCTGCCCGTCCTCGAACATCTCGACGAGGCTGACGGCGACGCGCGCGCGTTCGTCGGAGTAGTTGATCGCGTTGACGGTCAGGTTGGTGACGGCGTCGGCGAGCTGCCAGCGGTCGCCGTTGACCGCCAGGTGGGCCGTGCGGGCCACGGTCAGCGTCACGTGGCGGGCTGCGGCCTTCTCCCGCGACCGTGAGACGGCCTCGTCGACGACGTCCCAGAGATCCACGACCTCGCGCGTCAGCATGGGGTCCTCGGTCTGCAGTCGGGACAGGTCGATGATCTGGTTGGTGAGCTCGGCCAGCCGCGCGGTCTCCCGTTGCAGCCTGCCGGCGAACCTCTCGACGGCCTCCGGGTCGTCGCGGGCGGCCTCCACCGCCTCGGACAGCACGCTGATCGCGCCGATCGGGGTCTTCAGTTCATGGGAGATGTTCGCGACGAAGTCCCGGCGGGCCGCCTCGATGCGGCGCAGCGTCGACTCGTCGACGGCGATCACGAGCACCTTGTCGTCGCTCAACCGGACCACGTTGACTGACAGCTCGAGCTTCTCCTCGCCGGGCTGCCGCTCACGCAGCACGACTCCGCTGAACGGATGCCCGTCCTCGCGGACGCTGCGGACCCGCTCCAGCAACGCCGGGAATCCGACGCGCGTGCCTCGGGCCAGCGTCATGGCCTCTCCGACGTCGTTGACGACGAGGACCTCGTCGTCGGCCCCGACGAGCAGTGCCCCGTTACGGATGGCGGTCAACGCCTCCCGCAGCTCAGGCGAGACCCGGTCGGCGTTCCGCTGTGCCTCGAGCTGCCGCCACGCCTCACGTCCGCGGTGGATCAGGTAGGCGAACAGGCAGCACAGGAGGGCGAGCCCGGCCCCGATGAGACCGGCAAACGCTGGATGCATGGCCGCCATCATACGGTGATCGGGAAGCCCCGGCCTGAGCGTGATTCCCGACGGGTGGGACGCCTCCGGCGAGGTTTCACGCGTCGTTCACCTGTGGTTCACGCCATGAAGACCCCCGTTCATCTGCCTGGTCTAGCCTCGGTGCCGATCGTCGCGCCCGGCTAGACTCGGCGCCACCCACAAGGAGGAGCGACAGCACCATGCGCACCAGCTACCACGAGGAGCTCGATTCGATCATCGACCGCCTCGTCCACATGGCCGAGCTCGCGGAGGCAGCCATCAAGACGGCTTCCGAGGCGCTGCTGACGGCCGACCTGACCAAGGCCGAGACCGTCATCACGAACGACGCCGAGCTGGACCGGCTCCACGAGGAGATGGAGTACAAGTGCCTCTCCCTCCTCGCGCTGCAGGCTCCTGTCGCCGGCGAGCTGCGCATCATCGTCTCCGCGATCCGCGTCGTCTTCGAACTGGCGCGCATGGGCGACCTGGCTGCGCACGTCGCGAAGATCGCCCGACTGCGCTATCCGGCGCACGCCGTCCCGCCGCAGTTTCAGGCGAGCTTCGCCGAGATGGCTGACATCGCCATCGAGGTCATCGACGTGGCCAGGCTCTCGCTGCACGACCGCGACGCAAACCAGGCCAAGCGACTGGTCGAGATCGACGAGCGGATGGACGATCTCCGCGCCGACCAGTTCACCACCATGCTGGCGGAGGACTCCGACATCAGCATCGAAGGTGCCGTGGATGTGGCGTTGCTCGGCCGCTACTTCGAGCGCTACGCCGACCACGCCGTCGCCGTCGGCCGCCGCGTCATCTACATCATCACCGGCCAGGTCCCGGAAGGCGAGGACTGGCCCAACGCCTGACCGTGTGCCCCGCCCGGGGCCCAGGGTCCGACCCGGCGACGACCACGCTCCGATTGGTCGTCGCCGGGTCGAGTCGTATTGTCGGCACGGTCGTCTTCCCCGGAGGTGCAGAAATGCCCCTGCAGCGCGCCGCGCTCGCAACCGTCGCCGCTGTCGCCGTGTCCCTGACCGCATGCGCCCCGGCCGGGCTCACGACCGTCGCGGGCGACGCGGCCCCGGGCCCGGGTTCCAGCCCCGTCGCCTCGCACACCGCCTCGTCATCCATGCCGGCCACCGCGCGGACGACGACCCCGACCTCGGCCCCGCCGACCTCGACCCCGACGACCTCGATCCCGACGACGAGTGCGTCACCCCCCAGCCCGGCCGGCCCGACGCAGCCGACCGCCGCGCCGAGCACGCCCACCCCCGATGTCCCCTCAGCGGAGGTGACCGATCCCCCTGCGGACCTGACCCTGCTCAGGCCCGGCACCAACCACAACTGGGCCGCCGACAAGGCCGGCTACGTCTATCCGGCCAGCACCGTCAACGCCTGGCTGACCGGCACGAAGCGGCGCCCCGACAAGAAGATCGTCTTCCTGACCTTCGACGACGGCCCGAATCCGCAGACGAGCCACGTCATCCTCGACGCCCTGAAGAAGGCCCGCGTCCACGCGACCTTCTTCGTCGTGGGTTCCCAGATCGGGTCGGCGCCCGACGTACTCTCCCGGCAGATCGCCGAGGGGCACTCGGTCAGCCCGCACAGCTGGTCACACGACTACTCGCTGTTGTATCCCGGACGTCGGGGCAGCACAGAGACGATCACGCAGGAATGTGACCGGACGGTGGCGCGCATCCGCGAGGTGCTCGGCGATGACTACGCGCCGCAGTCGTGGCGCTACCCCGGCGGGCACATGTCCTGGACCGGGCTGGAGGGCGCGGACCGGGCGCTCGCCCAGCGCGGCATCACGTGGATCGACTGGAACTCGGACACCCGCGACAGCGCGCCCACCTCGGATCGACCGAAGACGGTCAAGCAGACCGTGAAGAACGCCACGATCCAGGTCCGCGAAGGATACCACGTGATCGTCGTGCTCGGTCACGACACGCATGAGAAGAAACTGACGTCCGAGTCCGTCGGCGCGATGATCAGGGCGTTCAAGCACGCCGGCTACTCCTTCGGCACCATCTCCTGACGCCGCGAGCACCCGCGGCGCATCGAACCCATGCCGCTCCGGGAGCGCTCCGGTGCCCGTTGTAGGGTTGGGACCATGACCGCGAAGTTGATCCTGCTCCGCCATGGCGAGAGCGAGTGGAATGCCAAGAATCTCTTCACCGGTTGGGTGGACGTCGACATCAACGAGAAGGGCATCGCGGAGGGCAAGAACGCCGCGAAGCTGCTGAAGTCGGAGGGCCTGCTCCCCGACATCCTGCACACCTCGCTGCTGCGTCGCGCCATCCACACCGCGTATCTCGCGCTCGACGGCTGTGACCGGCACTGGATCCCCGTCAAGCGCAACTGGCGCCTGAACGAGCGCCACTACGGCGCGCTGCAGGGCAAAGACAAGGCCCAGACGCTGGAGACCTACGGCGAGGAGCAGTTCATGCTCTGGCGCCGCAGCTACGACACCCCGCCGCCGCTGATCGACATCGCCGACGAGTTCTCGCAGTTCCACGATGCCCGCTACGCCGACATCCCCGAGGCCGAGCGTCCCCGCACCGAGTGCCTGAAGGACGTCGTCGCCCGCCTGCTGCCCTACTGGGAGGCGCACATCGTCCCCGACCTGGCCGAGGGCAAGACCGTGCTGGTCACCGCGCACGGCAACTCGCTGCGCGCGCTGGTCAAGCACCTCGACGGCATCTCGGACGAGGACATCGCCGGCCTGAACATCCCGACCGGGATCCCGCTGTTCTACGAGCTGGACGAGAACTTCAAGCCCGTCACGCCGGGCGGCCGCTACCTCGACCCGGAGGCCGCGAAGGCGTCCATCGAGGCCGTGAAGAACCAGGGCAAGAAGAAGTAGTCGCCACACACCACCCTTACCGGCAGACGCCACCCTTCGTCGCACATGCCACCGCCCTGGCGGTGGCATCGGTCGACAGGGGTGGCGTCCGTCGTTAGGGGTGGCGTCTGGCGGGAGGGGTGGCGTCGGCCGAGGGAATGGGGCCTAGAGTGAGGGGCATGCCTACCGCACTCGTCACCGGAGCAAGTTCAGGAATCGGCGCCGCCACCGCGCGCCGCCTCGCAGCGGAGGGTTTCCGTGTCGTCTGCGCGGCCCGCCGCGCGGACCGGGTCGAGGCCCTGGCCGCGGAGATCGACGGCGTCGCCGTCGCCTGCGACATCACCTCGGCCGACGACGTCGCACGCCTCGCCGCCGAGGTCGGCGACACCCTGGACGTGCTCGTCAACAACGCCGGCGGGGCCGTCGGGCTCGAGCCGGTCGCCGAGGCCGACCTCGACGCGTGGGAGCAGATGCTCGCCACGAACCTGATCGGCACGACCCGCGTCACCAAGGCCCTCCTTCCGGCGCTCACCGCAGCCGGCGGGGCCATCATCTTCGTCACCTCGACCGCCGCCGACTGGGGCTACGAGGGCGGAGCCGGCTACTGCGCGGCGAAGGCGGGCGAGCGCGCCGTCGTGGAGGCGCTCCGCCTCGAGCTGTTCGACCAGCCGGTCCGGATCATGGAGATCTGCCCCGGCATGGTGCGCACCGACGAGTTCGCGCTGACCCGCTTCGCCGGCGACAAGGAGAAGGCCGACAAGGTCTACGCGGGCGTCGACGAGCCCCTGACGGCCGACGACGTGGCGGACACCATCTCGTTCATGGCGACACGCCCCGCGCACGTCAACCTCGACCGGATCACGATCCGCCCCCGGGCGCAGGCCGCGCAGTACAAGGTGTTCAGGGGCTGACCTACTGGTCAGCGTCCCCACGGCGCCGCCACGGGCGCGGCAGGGACGGCAGCCGCGGCCTCCCCGTGGCCGATCGCGGCCCCGCGGCGGGTACGTCAGGGCTCGCATCATCGGGTTCGGTGGCCTGGTGCGGGGTGTGGGTCGCGACGGGATCGTGGCGGAGCCGGGCGAGCGAGAGCGCCGCCCGGAACAGGACCGAGGCCCGTTCGGACTCCGAGGCGACGTGCTGGCCCTCATCGGTGGCCCAGGCGATGTCGCCCGCGACCTTCTCCCCCGTCCTGAGGTCCATCAGATCCCCCAGGTAGCGGAACACGACCGCGAGCACGGCGACGACGGGCACTGCGAGGAACATGCCGATGATCCCGGCCCACACGCCGCCGAGCACCACGCTGATCAGGATGACCACCGGGTGCAGCTTCATGACCTTCGACTGCAGGAGGGGCTGCAGGATGTTCCCCTCCAGCTGCTGCACGCCGATGATCAGGATCAGGACGAACAGGGCCGTGTAGAAGCCGTTCGACACCAGCGCGACCAGGACGGCCAGCGTGCCCGCCGACACGGCACCGACGACGGGGATGAACCCTGCCATGAAGGTCAGCACGGCGATCGGCATCGCCAACGGGACACCGAGCAGCACGAGGCCCAGCCCGATGAAGAAGGCGTCGACGAAGCTGACGATCGCCTGCGTGCGGATGTAGCCGGACAGCGTGTTCCACATCCGCGTCAGCAACTCCGAGGCGTGGAACCCGGCGCGGCGACCCACGACCCCCTGCACAACGCCGATGAACTTCACGCCGTCCTTCAGGAAGAAGAAGGTCAGCACAAGCGTCAGGAGGAGCTTCACGACCCCGCTGCCGACGCTGCCGCCGAGGCTGACGGCCTGCCCCAGCAGCTCGCTGCTGTGAGTCTGCAGCCAGCTCAGCGCCTGATCGATCCAGAGGTTCAGCTCGTCGTCGTGCACGTTGAAGGGCGGCCCGGCGACCCAGTCCTGCAGCCTCCGCACGCCCGTGATGGCGGAACTCCACAACTGCGGCCACTGCGACACGACCGACGGCGCGACGTAGGACAGCATCGCCGCGACGAATCCGGCGGCCAACAGCAGGGCGATCAGCGCGCCGAGGCCGTAGGGGACGCGCCACTTCTTCAACTTCGCCACGACGGGCCACAGGACCGACGAGATGAGCAGCGCGAGCAGCAGCGGGAGGAGCCCGTCCCAGACCTTGCTGAGCCCCCAGCCCAGCACCCCGAGCGCCGCGGCGATCAGGAGGAAGCGTGCGCTCCACTCGGAGACCTTGCGGCCGCCCTCGGCGATGACCTCCGCCCGGTCGACGGGTTCCATCGGGTCTGGCGCCGGGAGCGCCCCGGCCGCGTGCTCGTCGAACTGCGTCGGCGACGTGTCGTCGTCGAGGGGCGCTGGCGACTGGTCACTCATCCGGTCTCCTTGCATGCGTCGGTCACCTCCCAGACTAGTGGGGCCGATCCACCGGGGAACGCGGCGACGCCCCGGACGGGGAGACCGTCCGGGGCGCCGCTGGGTGCGCTGGGAGTCAGAGCTCGATGAGAGCCTGACCGCCCTGAACCGCGTCGCCGGGGGCGACGAGGATCGCAGAGACCTTGCCCGCGGCAGGCGCGGTGATCTCGGTCTCCATCTTCATGGCCTCGAGGACGAGGAGGACCTGACCGGCCTCGATCTCGTCGCCCTCGGCCACCAGGATGCGGGCCACCGAACCGGCCAGCGGCGCCACGACGGCGTTGCTGCTGACGGCGGTCACGGACGCCTTGGTCGGGATGGGGTTGGACCCACCGTTGACACCGATCACGATCGGGCCGAGCTGAGGACGCTCCTCCTGCTCCACCTCCACGTCGATCTCGTACTCCGTCGCGTTGACGGTCACCTTGAGCTTCATTCTTCTTCCTTAGCGGACGTGCGGGACGGAACGGTCGTGGACGCGCTCGCGGGCGGCGGTGGCCCACTTGGACTGCGAGCCGAAGCGGATGGCGCGCACCTTCGGCGCGTAGCCGAAGTATGCGGCCAGGGCCGCGCCGATCGCGACGAGGTCCTCTTCGGGGATCTGCTGCTGGGCTTCCAGCCGCTGGATCTTCGTCTCGAGGGTCGAGACCTTCTCCGTGAGCTGCGCGACGAGGTGGCGCAGCTCCTTGAGCGTTTCGTCTTCCATGGCTGTTCCGATCACGCCGGCCCGAGGCCGTGCTTCTTCGCGGGACGAAGCTCACGCTTCCCGACGAGGAGCTCCAGCGCCATCGCGACCTGGCGACGGGTGTCGGCCGGGTCGATGATGTCGTCGACCAGGCCACGGCTCGCGGCCATGTACGGCGTGGAGAACGTCTCGCGGTACTCCTCGACCAGCTCGGCCCGCTTGGCCTCCTGGTCCTCGGCCGCGTCGATCTCCCTGCGGAACACGACGTTGGCCGCGCCCTCGGCGCCCATCACGGCGATCTCGGCGGTCGGCCAGGCGAACACCTTGTCGGCGCCCAGGTCCTTCGAGCACATGGCCAGGTACGCGCCGCCGTAGGCCTTGCGCAGCACGACCGTGATCTTCGGGACCGTCGCCGCGGAGTACGCGTACAGCATCTTCGCGCCGTGGCGGATGATGCCGTTGTGCTCCTGCGCGACGCCGGGCAGGAAGCCGGGGACGTCGACGAGGTTCAGCACCGGGATGTTGAACGCGTTGCAGAAGCGGACGAACTTGCTGGACTTGTCCGAGGAGTCGATGTCGAGCACGCCGGACATGACGCTCGGCTGGTTGGCGATGATGCCGACGGTGCGGCCCACGACGCGGCCGAAGCCGACGACGATGTTCATGGCCCACCCGGCCTGGACCTCGAGGAAGTCGCGGTGGTCGACGATCTCGTTGATGACATCGCGGACGTCGTAGCCCTTGTTGCTCTCGACGGGGATGATGTCGCGGAGCTTCGGGTTCGACTCCACCACGTCGTCGGGATCGACGATCGGGGCGTCCTCGGTGTTGTTCTGCGGCAGGAAGCTCAGGAGCTTCTGCGCGATCAGGATGGCCTGCTCGTCGTCATCGGCCACGAAGTGGACGACGCCGGAGCGGGACATGTGCGCGTCGGCACCGCCGAGCTCGTCCTGCGTGACGTTCTCTCCGGTGACCTGCTTGATCACGCCAGGGCCCGTGATGAACATGTGGGCCTTGCGGGTCTGGATGATGAAGTCGGTCAGGGCGGGCGAGTAGGCCGCGCCACCGGCGCAGGGGCCGGCGATGATCGAGATCTGCGGCACGGCGCCGGACAGCAGGACGTTGGCGTAGAACACCTTGCCGTAACCGGACAGCGAGTCGATGCCCTCCTGGACCCGGGCGCCGCCCGAGTCGTTGATGAACACGAACGGGGTGCCCGTCTGCAGCGAGGCCTTCAGTGCCTCGGTGACCTTGATCGAGTGCGCCTCGCCGGCGGAGCCGCCCATGACCGTGAAGTCCTGGGAGGCGACGTGCACCGGGCGGCCGAACACCGCGCCGGAACCGGTGACGACGCCGTCGGCGGGCATGTCGGCCTTGTCCATGCCGAACGTGGTCGTCCGGTTGCGACGGAAGGCGCCGGTCTCCTGGAACGAGTTCTCGTCGAGCAGGGCCGCGAGGCGTTCGCGGGCGGTCATCTTGCCCTTCTCGCGCTGCTTCTCCAGCTTCTTCTCACCGCCTCCGGCCTCAACCTTGGCTCGACGCTCGGCGAGCTGCTCGAGGCGCTCGTCCATCGTGTGCTGCTTAGCCATTGGTCCTCCTTCAGGCCGGCTCGACAGTCACGCTGTGCGACTGACCGGCGATGGTGACGTTGTAGTTGACGGGGACCTTGATACCCGGCACGTTGCCCGCGGCCTTGGCGGCCTCGGCAGCGAGCTGGGCGGGGGTCTTTCCGACGTTCTTGGGGCCCTCGGCGCGGCTCGCGAAGAACTTGGGCGCGACACCGGGGAACATCGCGTTGGTGAGCACGTCCTCGTCGGACCCGTCGAAGCCGTCGAGGTTCGACGCGTCGGAGACCAGCTTGTCCCACTCGGGCTCGAGCAGGTCCGCCGGGCGGACGGTGATCGGCTCCTTCTTGGTCTGGATCTTGGCCAGCTCCACGACCTCGGGATTACGCTCGCCGAGGCACTCGCCGTAGTAGCCGAGCATCAGGTCGGCGAACTCGCCCGTCATGACCTTGTAGCGGCCCATGAGGACGTTGAAAACGGCCTGGGTGCCGACGATCTGCGACGACGGGGTGACCAGTGGCGGGTGGCCGGCGTCGGCCTTGACCCGCGGGACCTCGGCCATGACCTCGTTGATGCGGTCGCCCGCACCCTGGGCCTTCAGCTGCGACTCCATGTTCGACAGCATGCCGCCGGGGATCTGCGAGGAGAAGATGTTCGTGTCGACCAGCGTGGCGGACTCGAACTCCTGGTACTTCGGGCGCACGGCCGCGAAGTGGTCACGGATCCTCAGGAGGCGGTCCATGTCGAGGTCGGTCGTGTACTCGGTGCCCTCGAGCATCGCCACGAGCGACTCGGTGGGGTTGTGACCCGGGCCGAGCGACATGGACGAGATCGCGGTGTCGACGACGTCGGCGCCAGCCTCGATGGCCTTCATCAGCGAGACGAGCGTCACGCCGGTGGTGGAGTGGCAGTGCACGTTGATCTGCACATCACCGTAGGTGTCCTTGATGCCCTTGACGATGTCGTAGGCGGGCTGCGGCTGCAGCAGTGCAGCCATGTCCTTGAGCGCGATCGACTCGGCGCCCATGTCCAGCAGCTGGCCGGCGAGCTTGATGTAGCCGTCGACGGTGTGGACCGGGGAGATGGTGTAGCAGATGGTGCCCTGGGCATGCTTGCCCGAGGCCTTCACCGCCGCCATCGCCCGCGCCATGTTGCGCGGGTCGTTCAGCGCGTCGAACACACGGAACACGTCCATGCCGTTCTCGGCTGCCTTGTCAACGAACTTCTCGACGACCATGTCCTCGTAGTGGCGGTAGCCGAGGAGGTTCTGGCCGCGGAGCAGCATCTGGAGCCGCGAGTTGGGAAGCAACTCACGGAACGTACGCAGGCGCTTCCAGGGATCCTCGTTGAGGAAGCGGATGCAGGCGTCGAACGTCGCCCCGCCCCAACACTCAACCGACCAGTAGCCGGCGTTATCGATGTCCTCGCAGGCGCCGACCATGTCTTCCATGGCCATGCGGGTTGCCATCAAGCTTTGATGCGCGTCACGGAGCACTACCTCGGTGACGCCGATCTTCCGAGCTGTCATGGGGCAATCCAACCACGCCACCGGTCCCGGGCTGAGCCCGCCCCCCGCTAACAGAGGCCGGCCGTGCAGACGTGCAGGTCCACGTCCTCCGCCTGTGGAGAAGGTGCAGGAAGAGCCATGTCAGCCGCGTTTCGCCGGGGAGGCGAAGCATGGCAGCCACGCCGGGCGGGCATGAAGAACGGGGCCGCCCATGAGGGCGGCCCCGTTGTCTAGTTCTGGATGCCAGGATGCGCCGGCGCTACTTGTCGCCCTTGGCGGTCAACTTGTCCTTGAGAGATTCGACCTTGTCGGCCAAACCGCTGCCCACGTCACCCATGCGCCTCTTGGCGTCATCAGCGACTTGTTTGGCGTTGGCCTCGATTCGATCCTTGACTCCGTCTTGGCGAAGGTCCTCGTTTCCGATGGCCTCGCCGACGCCTTCCTTGGCCTTACCGACGGCCTCTTGGGCCGCATCATCGATGCCCATAGATTGCCTCCCGAGTAGTAGGGGACGGGTACGAGATTCACCATACGCCGGTGGGGGACCAGGGGGAACAGGTTCGGAGAAATCTCTACATAGACCCTTGTCAGAGAGGTTTCGGCAGCGACTCGCGGAGCCTGGCCCGCCCATGCAGCCGACCACCTCGCGCCCGCCGCGTCCCCACCGGGCCCCGGAGGCGCTCGGAAAATCGGTCAGTGGTCGATTCTCCCCGGTCCGCCGTCGAAAACCGCCCACAGCCCCCATGCCCGACGACGAACGCCACCTCGGGAAGGCCACCCAGGGACCCGCATGCAAGGCGACACGCCGTTTCGGCTAGGGTTTTCTCCTCTGATTCCTCGGAACCTCTTGCCAACGCCGAGCCGGAGGAGTAGACATTCCTGTACGAAAACCCGCGAGGGGATTCGCGAGGACAGCCAGACCGACGTCCATCACCTCCTCAGAGGGCACGCGCAGCGGCGGTGCGAACACACGGCGGACAGTCCTCAGGCGGTGGAACGCTGACCACGGCCTCACACCGAGAGATGCACCGGAGCTCCTCACCTGGAGCGGGCGTCAAGCCCGCGGGGCCGCAGAGACGAGGCGGCGGGTAACGGTACATCGATCAGATCCGGACGGTCGTCCCGGGCGGATCACCCGACGGAAGAGTCCTTCTTCCTCGTACCCGCAGGCTGCGGCCCGCGGGGCTCCCAGGGCATGGGGGCGAGGAATACCCGGACGTCCGTCAGATCGGCGACGGCCCACCGTCGGTCAACACACAGGGACCCGAGCAACTCATATTTGCTCGGGTCCCGCCCTATTGTGCGACGTGCCGGCCCCGTCGGCGAAATCGACGCGCGGCCCGGTCCCAGAATCTGGACGCCGGGCCTTCTGCCTGTGCACCCTCAACCCAGACGCCACCCTTCTTCACCGACGCCACCGCTCTTCACACATGCCACCGCCATGGCGGTGGCATGTGTCGAGAAGGGTGGCGTCCGTCGGGAAGGGTGGCGTCGGCCAGCCGATCAGCTACTCAGCATCACCTGGCCGCCGGTGACGGGGAGCGCCTGGCCGGTCTCGTACTCCTGCTCGACGAGGTAGTACAGCGCCCGCATGACGTCGGACCCGTAGGTGCCGCGGTTGAGGGGCACCTTGGCCTCGTAGAAGCGGCGGACCTCCTCGATCGTCGTCGCGCCGGGCACCTTGCCGGAGCGCAGGTACTGCACGAACAGGCCGCGGTCGGGGTCGGACCACAGCGGGCCATCGAGGAAGTTGCCCGGGCAGATCGCGTTCACCTTGATACCGTGCTCGACCAGCTCCAGCGCGAAGCTCTGCACCAGCCCGATGCCCCCGAACTTCGACCCGGCGTACGCGCCGTTCTTGTTCGAGCCGACCAGGCCGGACTTGGAGTTGATCTGCACGATGTCGGTGGTCCAGGTCGGCGCCGTGCGACGCTGCGCGGCCATCAGGCCGCCCAGGTGCTTGGTGACAAGGAAGAACGCGACGTAGTTGATGTCGGTGGTGAGCCGGAACGCGGAGGCATCCTGCTCCAGCACGCTGCCCGCACGGACGATGCCGGCGTTGGACACGACGAGGTCGAGGCCGCCCGTGGTGGCCGCAATCTGCCCGGTCATGGCCGCCACCGACTCCTCATCGGCGACGTTGACCGTCAGCGCCGCGGTGTGCGGGCCGAGCTCGTCGGCAAGCTTCGCAGCCCCGTCGGCGTTCAGGTCGGCGATGTAGACGAAGGCCCCGGAGGCGACAAGCCCACGGACGATCTCCGCCCCGAACCCCTGCGCGCCTCCGGTGACGAGCGCCACCTTCCCGGCGACGACCCGCGACCGTGGCTCGGCCGCCGAGGCTTCAGCGTCCTTGCCGTGCGGCAGCGGCGACACAGCTCCGACGGTGTGGGCGCGGAACGCGTGCCGCTCCCCCGCGACCGTCACCGCGACGGTGTCCGGCAGCTCGACGGGGAACGCCCCGGCCAGCTGATCCACCGACTCGACGCTCAGGTCCAGCTCCGCCTCGTCCGACGGCGACAGGATCACCGGCACGTTGCGGGCGGCCAGGTAGGCGCCGCGGACGAGCGGCGCGATCTCCAGGATGCTCATGCTGCTTCCTTCCTCAGGGCATCGGCGGCCTCGCCGACGGTGCTGGTGCCGGCCACGAGCGACCGCCCGACGGCGCTGTAGCGCCGGACCCGCTCGGACAGCGGGAGCGACGCCAGCGGGCCGGCCTCGGCGAACAGACCGAGGTCGAGGTCGGCCTCGGCGAGCCGCTCGTGCGCGACCATCGCCCACGTCGCGTCGTTCAGGTGCGCCAGCTCCCGGCGCTGCAGCTCCGGGCAGTTGAACTGCTGGCGCGGGGTGTTGATGTCGACGCCGGACACCTCGAGGAGGCCGTTGTCGGCCGCGAGCGACGCGAGGCGCGCCATCTGCTCCGCCGTGTTGCGCGGCGGCATGTACGTGATGGCGGGCATCCCGAGCCGGCGGAGCTCGGCGACCAGCTCGTCGAGGAAGTCATCCTCGAACTTCTCGGCCTTCTTGTCGCCCGTCGGCGACGCGGTCACGTCGCCGAGGTAGGCGTAGGCAGGAATGGCGCCGACGGACGTCGCGAAGGCCGCGACCTCCGCCATCGTCGGGCACTCCTCCCGGTCCGGGACGAGGTAGATCTGGTCGAGGAAGCCGGCCTTCATGACACCGAGCAGGTCGAACTCCAGGTACGGGTTCGCCTCGTCGCCCAGCTGCGCCGCGACCTTGTCCGACAGCTCGAGGCCCAGCTCGCCGAGCCCGTCCACCAGCGCCCGGCCGCGGCCGTAGCGCTCGATGAGCTTGTCGGCGATGCCTGCGAGCAGGTGCCGCTCGGTCACCTCTCCGCCGCCTTCGTACTGCGACCGGTCGACGACGTCGCGCTGGAAGTCCAGCACGGGCGCCCCGAGGCCCTCGAGGATCGCGTTGGCCCGCTCAACCATCCGCGCGGTCCGCGCGAGGCGGGCGGCCCGGATGGGCGCCAGGTATTCGGCGACCCGCTCCCGCTGCGACGCCGGGATCCCCTGGACGGTCATGTAGGCGATGCCCGCGGTGTCGGGGTTGTTGAGCTTGCGGTCGTGCAGCGGGGCGCGCCCCTCGGCGACCTCATCGGCGCTGTACAGGTAGACGCGGCACTCGAAGCCGGTCACCGACCCGAGGCCGACGGCGTCGGCGGCGGCCGCCATCTCGCCCGCGCCCGCGGCCGAGTCGTGGTCGACGGAGCCGACAACCATCAGCCCGGCCTCGCGGGCCCGCAGCGCCGCCATCGCGGGCGTGTACGGGCTGAAGCTGTAGATGGTGTGGACGTGGTTGTTCGACTCGGTCACGAAGTCCGGGAACGCGGGCGAGCCCTGCAGGTACTCCTGCAGGGCCGCCACGCGCTCGGCGGGCGTCAGCGACGGGTCGTTGATGCGCTCGCGGAGCATGTCTCTCCTTGTCAGAGGCCCTGCCGCGAACGGCGGGCGATCTCGGCGTCGGTCTGGTTGGTGGTCGGGACGTGGCCCTTGAGCGGCAGCACGCGCTCGTGGATCGCGTCGAGCAGCCACTCGGGCTGCGGGAAGAACTCCTTCTCCAGCTCGGCCGCCGGGGTGATGGCGTTGCGGGAGCCGACGACCGTGACGGGCGCGTCGAGGTGGTCGAAGGCCAGGGTCTGGATCTGCGACGCGACGGTGTGGAGGAACGAGCCGCGGTCCACCGCGTCGGAGGTCAGCACGAGGCGGCCGGTCTTCTTCACCGACTCGACGATCGGGTCGAGGTTCAGCGGGGCGACGAAGCGCAGGTCGATGACCTCGGTGGAGATGCCGTACTTCTCCTGCAGCAGGTCGGCGGCCTCCATCACGCGGTAGAGGGTGGGGCCGATGACCGCGACGGTCAGGTCGGTGCCCTCGCGGCGCACGACGGGCTCGCCCTCGGGCACCTCGTAGTAGCCGGTCGGGACGCCGTCGGCGACGAACTCCTCAGCCTTGTCGTACAGCAGCTGGGACTCGAAGAACACCACGGGATCGGTGCCGCGCAGGGCGAGGTTCATCATGCCCTTGGCGTCGTACGGGGTCGACGGGTAGTAGACCTTGAGCCCGGGCATGTGGGCGACCAGCGCCGCCCAGTCCTGCGAGTGCTGGGCGCCGTACTTGGATCCGACGGAGACGCGCATGACGAGCGGCATCTTCAGCAGGCCGGCGGACATGGACTGCCACTTGGCGGCCTGGTTGAAGATCTCGTCGCCGGCGCGGCCGAGGAAGTCGCAGTACATCAGCTCGACGATCGCGCGGCCGCCGGACAGGGCGTAGCCGACGCCGGCGCCGATGATGGCGGCCTCGGAGATGGGCGAGTTGAACAGGCGGTGGTACGGCAGCAGCTCGGTCAGGCCGCGGTAGACGGCGAACGCGCCGCCCCAGTCGCGGTTCTCCTCGCCCCAGGCGGCCAGGGTCGGGTCGGTGGCGAAGCGGTGGGCGACGGCCTCGAACAGCGCGTCACGGTAGGAGTAGGCCTTGGCCTTGCTGACGGGCTTGCCGTTGGCGTCGGTGGCGGTGCGGACCTTGGCGGCCAGCGACTTGACGCGGGCGTTCTCCTCGAGCGGCTGCTTGAGCTCGGGGGTGCGGTCGTCGAAGGCCTCGACGTTGCCGTTGGAGTACATGACGGACTCGATGAAGTCCATCCCGACGCGCGGCGAGGAGACCTCGTCCTTCGTGGCGATGGCGATCACCTTCGTGAGACGCTCATCGAACTTGGCCTGGAGGTCGTCGACCTCGCCCTGGCTGAGGACGCCGTTCTCGACGAGGTAGGCGGCGTAGTTCTTCAGGCCGTCGTGCTGCTCCCACAGCTCGACCTCCTCGCGCGTGCGGTAGGAGGACGCGTCGGACGGCGAGTGGCCGGAGAAGCGGTAGGTGATGGTGTCGGTCAGCACCGGGCCGCGACCCTCGACGAGGAGCTGGCGCTTGCGGGTGACGGCGTCGGCGACGGCGAGCGGGTTGAGCCCGTCGACGCGCTCGGCGTGCATGGCCTCGGGGTTCACGCCCATGCCGACGCGGGCGAGGATGTCGTAGCCCATGGTCTCGCCGGAGGTCTGGCCGCCCATGCCGTAGAAGTTGTTGAAGAAGTTGAACCAGATCGGCGGGTTGCCGTTCACGCCGTCGTTCCAGAGGCTGCGGTACTGGTCCATGGACGCCATGGCCATGGCCTCCCAGACGGGGCCGCAGCCCATGGAGGCGTCGCCGATGTTGGCGATGACGATGCCGGACTTGCGGTTGATCAGCTTGAAAAGCGCCGAGCCGGTGGCGATGTCGGCCGAGCCGCCGACGATCGCGTTGTTCGGCATCGAGCCGAAGGGCGCGAAGAAGGCGTGCATGGAGCCGCCGAGGCCGCGGTTGAAGCCGGCCTTGCGGGCGAACGTCTCGGCGACGGTGCCGTAGAGGATGAAGTTCTCGGTCAGGTCGGCGGCGCTGTCGTAGCCGACCTGCTCGGCGAAGGCGAGCGTCTCACCGTCGAGGAACGTCTTCATGATGTCCTCGACCTGCGCGGGGTCGAGTTTGCGGGCCGCGGAGAAGCACTTGGCGAGGATCTCGCCGTGGCTGCGGTGCGAGCCGAACAGGAAGTCCTCCGGGTCGAGCTGCGAGGCCTGGCCGACGACGGCCGACTCCTGCCCGATGGAGAGGTGCGCGGGGCCGCGGTGGTTGTACTCGACGCCGTTCCACGCGCCGGTGGTCTTGATCGAGTTCAGCATGGTCTCGAACTGCCGCACGGCGATCATGTCGTGCAGGATGTCGATGAGCCCCTGCTTGCCGTACTTGTCGAGCTCTGCGGCGAAGTTCGGCCGGTACTGGTTGACCGGGATCTCGGGGGCGGTGATGGTCGAGGCGGAGCGGACGTTGCTCGGGTCGACGATGAGGTTCTTTGGCATGTTTCGTGTCTCCTTGTCGGGGCTCAGGCCTGGGCGGCCCAGGCGGCCTCACGGATGAGTTCGCTGACGGTGGGGTGGGGGAAGACGACCTGGCGCAGGTCGGTGATGCTGACTTCGGTCTCGAGTACGACGGAGGCGCCCCAGATCATCTCGGAGGCGTAGGAGCCGAGCACGTGGATGCCGAGCACCTGGCCGGTGGCGCCGTCCCAGATGAGCTTGGCGGCGCCGGGGGCCTTGACGCCGGACTCGGCGACGAAGCGGCCGGACAGGTAGCCGGGGACGGTCACGGACTTGACGTCGATCCCCTTGGCCCTCGCCTGGGACTCGGTCAGCCCGATGCCGGCCGCCTCCGGGTTGGAGTACACGGCCCACGGGATGGTGTTCCAGCGCATGATCTCGCCGCGGCGGAACGCCTCGGGGTCGAGGATGTTCGCCACCGCAATCTCGCCCATCCGGTAGGCGGCGTGCGCCAGCAGCGAGCGGCCGGTGACGTCGCCGACGGCCCACACGTTGGGCAGGTTGGTGCGCATCCGGTCGTCGACGACCACGCCCTTGCCGGAGAACTCCAGGCTGGAGTCCTCGGCGCCCCAGCCGGCGACGGCGGGGCGGCGGCCGACGGCCATCAGCACGACGTCGGCGTCGACCGACTCGGCGGTGCCGGCCATGGTCTCGTAGTGGACGGTGCCGCCGTCGATGCTGGTGACCTTGCACTCGAGCTTCACGTCGATGTCGGCGAGGCCCTTGCGGAGCTGGGCTGCGAGCTCGTCGTCCATGAAGGGGACGACCTCGGGCAGCATCTCGATGACGGTGACCTCGGAGCCGAGCATCGCGAACAGGCTGGCGAACTCGAGCCCGATGACGCCGCCGCCGATGACGGCGAGGCGGGCCGGGATCTCGGGGACCGACAGCATGCCGGTGGAGTCGAGGACGCGGGGGTTGTCCGCGGCGCCGGGGATGGGCGGCATGACCGGGACGGAGCCGGTGGCCAGGATGACGTGTTCGGCCGTGTAGGTGGTGCCGTCGACCGTGACGCGACCCGGGCCGTCGAAGCGACCGTAGCCCTTGACGACGGTGACGCCGGCCTTCTTCTCGGCCGCGCCGACGCCGCCGACCAGCGTCGCGACGGTCTTGTTCTTCCACTTCTGCAGTTCGGCCCAGTCGACGCTGGCGCCGTCGACGCGGACGCCCAGCTGGGCGCCGTGCACGGCGTGCTCGTAGGTCTTCGCCGCGTTCAGCAGCGCCTTGGTGGGGATGCAGCCGACGTTCAGGCAGGTGCCGCCCAGCGCGTCGGCCTCGATGAGGAGGACGTTCTTCTTCGCGTGCCCGAGGCGCTCGGCGGCGATGTAGCCGCCGGGGCCGCCGCCCAGAACGATGACGTCGAAGGTGGTGCTCATGTGCGTTGCTCCTTGTCTCAGCCGAGGACGGTGATGTCGATGTTCTCGACGTAGGCGACGAGGTCCTGCAGGAAGCGGGCGGCGTCGGCGCCGTCGATCACGCGGTGGTCGGCGGTCAGCGAGAAGCCGATGCGCTGCTCGACGCCGAAGCTGCCGTCGGCGTTGACCACGGCGCGCGGGAAGATCGCGTCGACGCCGAGGATGGCGACCTGGGGCACGTTCAGCAGCGGGGTGAAGGACTCGATGCCGAAGCCGCCGAGGTTGCTGACCGTGAAGGTGGCGCCCTGCAGCAGGTCGGGGCTGATGCTGCCGCCGATGGCCTGCTGTGCGAGGTCCTTGCTGACGGCGGAGAACTCGCGCAGCCCCATCTCGGAGGCATTGCGGACCGTTGGGACCAGCAGGCCGCGCGGGGTATCGCACGCGAAGCCGAGGTGGACCTGCTCGAAGACGGTGAGCTTCCCGTCGGCGAGGTGGGCGTTGTGGCCGGTGTTCTTGGCCGCGGCCTTGACGGCGGCATAGCCGACCAGGTCGCCGATGGTCACCTTGCTGAGGCCGAGCTCCTCGGGCGAGCCCTTGAGCCTCTTGCGGAGCGCGAGCAGGCCGGCCGCGTTGGCCGTCGAGGTGTAGGTCAGCTGGGCGGAGCTGGCCAGCGAATGCATCATGCGGTCCGCGATGGTCTTGCGGATGCCCTTGAGCGGCGTCGTCGTCGAGGCGCCGGGGAACTCGCGGGAGCCGGTCACCGGCGCTGCCCCCACCCGGTTCGTTGAGCCTGTCGAAACGTCGCCGTCGGTGTCCACGGCCGGTGTGCCTGCGGCGAGGTCCGCCGTCGTGACGCGGCCGCCGAGGCCGGTGCCGGCGGCGCCCGAGCCGTGGGCGCCGGCGCGGGCCGATCCCTTGGTTGCGTGGGCGAGGGCAGCGGTGACGTCGCGCTCGATGACGCGTCCGCCGGGGCCGGAGCCTTCGGCGACGTCGTTGATGTCGAGGTGGTTGGCTGCGGCCAGCGTGCGGGCCCGCGGGCTGGAGGCGCCGGTGGAGGCGACGCGCTCGACCGGGGCGGCGGGGGCCTCAGCCTCGGGGGCGGCCTCGGCTGCGGCGGCGGCTCCGGGGATGGCAGCTTCGTCGTCGCCCCTGCCCTTCCAGCCGGCTGCGGCCAGGGCATCGGCCGGGTCCTCGCCCGCCGCGCCGACCACCAGGAGCGGCTCCTTGACGGGGACGTCGTCGCCCTCGTCCCAGAGGATGGCGAGTACGGTGCCGGCGGCCGAGGTCGGGACCTCCATCGAGGCCTTGTCGGTCTCGACCTCACACACGATGGCGTTCTCGGCGATCTCGTCGCCGAGACCCACCTGCCACGACACGATCAGGCAGGACTCGACAGAGTTGCCGAGCTGCGGCATGACTACGACGGTTGCCATAGACGTTGACCTTCCCTAGACGATGCACACACGCGTGTGCTCTTGCAGTGCTGAAGCGGCCCCTGCGACGAGCCCGGAATCTGTGATGATCCCGGTGACCTTGTCGAGGGGCAGAAAACTGACGAACCCGGCCTGGCCGAACTTGGAGGAGTCGGCGACCAGCCAGGTCTCCTCGGCGCGGCGGCTCATGAGCGCGGCGACCTGGGCGCCGTCGACGAACCGGGTGGTGAGCCCCCGTTCGGGGGAGAACCCGTCGGTGCCGAGGAAGGCGAGACGGGTGTTGAAGTCGGAGACGGTGCGCTCGGCGTCGGGACCGACGAGCGACTCGGACTCCCGGCGGAACACCCCCCCGGCGAGGATGATGTTGAGCGCGGGGTTGGTGCGGGCGACGTTGAACACGAGCGTCGAGTTGGTGACGATCTGGACGTCGCGGCGCTGCGCGAGGTGACCGGTGATCGAGGCGACGGTGGTCCCTGCCTCCATCATGACCGTGTCACCGTCGGTGATCATCGAGGCGGCGAAGGCCGCGATGCGCTGCTTGGCCTCGACGTTGACCTTCTCGCGCTGGAGGATCGTCTTGAAGGAGCTGGGGCGTGCGCCGCCACGCGTCCGCACCAGCATGCCGCGCTGTTCGAGGGCGCGGAGATCGCCGCGGATGGTGACCTCGGACACGCCGAGCTTCTCGGCCATGGAGGCGACGGTGAGCGTGCCGTCGTCAGTCAGGCGCGTGAGGATCGCCTCTTCGCGGCTGGCTCTCTCCTGCGTCACTTCGAAACCTCGTTGTCTTCGATTAGCTTTCGTTTCACGAGCCTAGCAGTTTCGAAGCGGTTTCAAAACAGGGGGCGATTCGAAAGTTCGGAAAACCTGGGCATAGGCTGGGACAGTCCCGCGACGAGGCCGGTGTTTGAGCATCCGCCCCGCTCGGGACTGGCGCTCCGCACCCGGCTCCGTGGTGGAATGGACCAGCTTCCGCACCTCGAAAGGCGACCATGGACATCCTGTTCGACACTGCCAACCTCGACGACATCGAGCGCCTCACGCCCATCTACCCCGTCACGGGCGTGACGACGAACCCGTCGATCCTGAAGAAGGAGGGCCGGGTCGACGTCTACAAGCACCTCCGCCGGATCCGCGAGATCATCGGCCCCGACCGCACGCTGCACGTGCAGGTGCTGCAGAAGACGGCCCAGGGCATGATCGACGACGCGCACAGGCTGCTCGACAAGATCGACGAAAAGGTCTACCCCAAGATCCCCACCACCGAGGCCGGCATCCTCGCCATGCGCACCCTCAAGGCGGAGGGCGTCCACGTGACCGCGACCGCGATCTACTCCAAGACGCAGGGCTTCCTCGCCATCGCGTCCGGCGTCGACTACCTCGCGCCCTACTACAACCGGATGCAGTCGCTTGACATCGACACCAAGGGCACGCTGACCGCGCTGTCCGGTTTCATCCGTCGTTTCGACGCCCCCTGCAAGATCATGGCCGCCAGCTTCAAGAACATCGTGCAGGTGTCGCACGCCCTGGAGGCCGGGGCGGATGCCGTCACGCTGTCGCCCAAGCTGCTGCGCCAGGCGCTGTCGGTGCCGGACATCACCAACGCCGTCGACACGTTCATCAGTGACTGGGAGTCGGTCTACGGCACCCGGTCCCTCCCCGACGACTGACCCTCGCCTCTGCTCGACGACTGACCCAGCCGCTTCCCGACGACTGACCCTCGCCGCTTCCCGGAAAATCGGGCAGTGGTCGATTCTCCCCGGTCAGTCGCCGAGAAGCGCACACAACCTCCCCCCGGTCCGCTGACCGGTCGGAGACCCGCCGGCTGGCCCGTCGGCCGCTCGGCCAATGCGGGCAGGCTGTCCCGTGCACAAAAGTGGGTAGAGCCGCAGCACTCGGATATACGACGCGTGCTCCGGCTCTAGCCACAGTTATGCGCGACGGGGAACCCGGCCGGCGCGGTCGGGGACGGGTCGGCGCGCCCCTCGACAACTAGGCTCCGGGCATGAGCGAGTCGCAGGGCGGGCGCACCACCGGCCGGGTGCTGTTGATCCGGCACGGCCAGACCGAATGGTCGATGACGAACCGGCACACCGGACGCACCGACATCGACCTCACGGAGAAGGGCGCCGCCGACGCGCGGGCACTCGTGGGGATCCGGGAGCGGCTCGGCCTCGTCGATCCCTATGTCTTCGCCTCCCCACGCATCCGGGCACAGCGGACGGCGGCGCTGGCCGGGCTCACGGTCGACGAGACGGACGACGTGTTTGCCGAGTGGGACTACGGCGACTACGAGGGCCTGACCCGCGCTCAGATCCATGACCAGGGTGCGCAGGGGTGGACGATCTGGACGGGTGGCGCGCCCGGCGGGGAATCGGTGGATGAGATGACGGTACGGGTGGACCGCGCCGTCGAGATCGTGTCCGAGCGGCTGGAGAGTTCCGACGTCGTGGTCGTGTCGCACGGGCACTTCTCCAGGTCGTTCGTCTGTCGTTTCCTCGGCTGGCCGGTGTCCCTCGGCATCGCCATCGACCTCCGTCCCGCCGGAGCCGCGCTCCTCATGGAGTTCGGCGGCCCGACGGACCGGCGACTCTGCACGCTGGTCGGCCCCGAGGGCGCAGCCGCCACGCGATCGTCCCTCTAGCTCTAGCTCCGTTCACGACGGCCGGTCCCCGCCGCTCGAAGGCACGTCGGGCTCGCCGCAGGAGCACCAGCGTCGTGCCGTGGGCGATTCTCGATGCCGGACCGGGGAGAATCGACCACTGAACGCCTTTCGGGCACAGACCGGAGCTGAGTGGAGGTTGGCAGTGGGCGATAGTCGTCACCGGACCGGGGAGAATCGACCACTGAACGATTTTCGGCAGTGGAGCCGCCGACGACGGAGCGGGCCAGGGTCGACGGACAACGGACGGCGGGGGATGCGCCGCGGCACGGCCGCGCCGAGCCGTCGGCCTGCCTGGGAAGTTCTCCTGACAAGCCGGAATACACGTTTCCGGGCATCTGAAGGTAAGGTATAACCCAGCGGTCCGCCCAGTCTTACCCCGGGCCGCCGGCGCGCAGGCCACTCCAAGCCCTGCCTCAGTCGCCTTCCAGCTCTTGAAGCTTCTCCATCGGTGAGACACTCCCGATAGGTCACAGACACCTTGTCAGAATCCTTCGCGCGCCTCGGCGTGCCCACTTCCCTCGTCGACGCCCTCGCAACCCAGGGCATCGACACCCCCACCCCGATCCAGGCCGCGACGCTGCCCGATTCGCTGGCCGGGCGCGACGTGCTCGGCCGCGGCCGCACCGGCTCCGGCAAGACCTTCGCGTTCCTGCTCCCGCTCGTCGCGCGACTCGTCGCCGACCCCAAGCGCCCGCAGCCGAAGCGCCCCCGCTCCCTGATTCTCGCGCCGACCCGCGAGCTCGCCACGCAGATCCACGAGTCGCACGTCATCCTCGAGAAGACCACGCGCCTGACCTCGACCGTCGTCTTCGGCGGCGTCGGCCAGAACCCGCAGGCCAAGGCGCTGGCGCGCGGCGTCGACGTGCTCATCGCGTGCCCCGGCCGCCTGCTCGACCTGATGGGCCAGGGTCTCGTCGACCTCGGCTCTGTCGAGATCACCGTCATCGACGAGGCCGACCACATGGCCGACATGGGCTTCCTGCCCGGCGTCCGCAAGATCCTGCAGGCCACGCCCGGCAGCGGGCAGCGCATGCTGTTCTCCGCCACGCTCGACGCGGGCGTCAACACGCTGGTCAAGCAGTTCCTCCACAACCCCGTCACGCACGAGGCCGACTCTGAGCTGTCTCCCGTCGCGACGATGGAGCACCACGTCCTGCGCATCGACGGCGACGACCGCACCCGCGTCGTGGCCGAGCTGGCCGCAGCCCCCGGCAACACCATCGTGTTCACCCGCACGAAGTACGGCGCCAAGAAGCTCGCCAAGCAGCTCAACGGCCTGGGCGTTCCTGCGGTTGACCTGCACGGCAACCTGAGCCAGAACGCCCGCACCCGCAACATGGAGGCGTTCCATTCGGGCCGCGTCTCGACGCTCGTCGCCACCGACATCGCCGCACGCGGCATCCACGTCGACGATGTGTCCCTCGTGATCCACGCCGACCCGCCGGCGGAGCACAAGGCGTACCTGCACCGTTCCGGCCGCACGGCCCGCGCCGGGCACTCCGGCAAGGTCGTCACGCTGCAGACCTCGTCGCAGCGCGCCGACGTCGCGACGCTGATGCGCCAGGCCAAGATCAAGCCGCAGGTCGACGACGCCGCCCCCGGCGCGCAGATCCTGCACGACATCACCCCTGGTGAGCGCGTGTTCCTGTCCCCCACCGAGGCCGCGGAACTGGCCGGCGTCGCGCCGAAGCAGCCCCAGCAACCTCAGGGCAACGGCGGAGGCCGCGGTCGTCGCGGCGGCTCGCGTCCCGCGAACGGGTCGGGTCGTGGCAACGGGTCGGGTCGCCCGAACGGGTCTGGTCGAGGCCGCTCCTCTGAGCGACCCTCGTCACCGTCGCGCGACGACTCGCACCGCGGTCACAGCAAGCCCGCACGCGACGGCTCCCGCCAGTCCTCGCGTCGTCCCGCGCAGCACTCGTCGTCGCACAGCGCCGCAGACTTCTCCGCCAACCGCCGCCGGGGTCGCTGACCCGACGGCGGCCTGCCACCTGCGGCCGCCACCAGAGACGCCACCCTTATCGACAAACGCCTCCCTTCTTCACACATGCCACCGCCCTGGCGGTGGCATGTGTCGAGAGCGGTAGCGTCGGTCGATAAGGGTGGCGTCTTCGCCTGCTCACGGCCTGGGTCTCCGAGCCTGTCGAGCAGCCTTGAGCGAAGCGAGAGGACCCAGCCCGACGTCGGCCCCGGGCAACCCTTCGACAAGCTCAGGGCCCTTCGACAAGCTCAGGGAACCGGGCAAGCGCAGCCGTTCGACGGGCTTTGCGACGGATCTCCGAGCCTGTCGAGGAGCCTTGAGCGAAGCGAGAGGACCCAGCCCGACGTCGGCCCCGGGCAACCCTTCGACAAGCTCAGGGAACCGGGGCAGGCTCGGGGAACCGGGGCAAGCTCAGCCGTTCGACGGGCCTTGCGACGGATCTCCGAGCCTGTCGAGGAGCCTCGAGCGAAGCGAGAGGACCCAGCCCGACGTCGGCCCCGGGCAACCCTTCGACAAGCTCAGGGCCCTTCGACAGGCTCAGGGAACCGGGATTGGCTCAACCCTTCGACAAGCTCAGGGAACCGGGGTTGGCTCAGGGAACCGGGGTTGGCTCAGGGCCCTTCGACAGGCTCAGGGAACCGAGGTTGACTCAGCGGGCCGCCGGTCACTCCGCCGTCGGGTCGGCGATCCTGGCCAGGAACAGCGGCCAGCCGGTGCGGGTGTCAAGCACCCGCAGCACATAGGGGCGGTCGAGGGTCAGCGTGTGCTCGGGCATCACGGCGCTGGTCTCCGTCGCCGCCTCGGTGACGGCGGCGCCGACCGTCCCCTTCGCGCTCACCGCCAGCCGTGCCTGCTGGACCCACTGGCCGACGTAGGTGCCGGGCGAGATGCCGCCCACGTCGCCCAGGTCGACCGACGGCAGCGCCTTCAGCAGGTCCACCTTCGACGCTAGGTCGAACGTCGGCATCGTGACGGTCACCGACTCGGGGGTCGCCCCGTCGAGCGCCTCGCGCGCGTCGGCGAGGTCCTCCGCGGTCAGGTCCGACGGTGTCAGGCCCGGGGCCGGCAGGATCACGTCCGCCGCGAGCGCGTCGTCGTACGGCAGGCGGGCGGCGGCCCAGCGGTCCGTCTCCGCGTAGGCGACGTCCAGTGTCTCGACCACCCCGTCGACCGGCGCCGACCCGCCCTCGCGCGCGAAGTCGAGCACTGTGTCCGAGCCGAACGGCGTGCGCCAGGCGGCCGCGAACAGGACCGCGTCCTGCACGACGGCGCGGGTGTCGCCGCCCACCTCGATCCCCGACTTCTCTATCAGCCCCGCCGTGTTCTTCTTCACCCACGCGTCGAGCACCGCCTGAGCGTCGCCCGGCTCGGCCTGGGTCGCGCCGGCGTCGTAGTAGGTCTTGATCCGCTCGAGGAACTCGCGTCCGACGGGCGCGGAGATCGCGACGACCTGGCTGGCCTGATGCACGAGCGGGGTCTGCGGTGGCGAGTCCGCCGACACCGACTTCGGGAGGTCCTCGTAGTCGGTCAGCGCCTGGCGGAGCGCGCCGAAGGCCGCCGACCGCTCGTCGCCGGCGAGTCCCGTCGCCTGTTCGATGCTCGTCTGCGACGCACCCTCCGCGCCCTCGCCGAGCAGCGCGATGGACATCGACAGCGAACTCGGCGACACGATCGCGTTGGCGTCCGTGATGGCCAGCGCCACGTCCCAGCCGAGGCGTTCGCTCGCGGCGGCCGCGTCGGACACATGCGGGGTGGTGTCGAAGGGCAGGTCCAGCACCGCGCCGGAGCCCTCGACCTCCTCGCCTGCGCCGCCCCCGCAGGCGGCCAGCATCGCCGCGACGGCCACCGCGGCCGCCACCCTGGCGCTCAATCGAGTCAGTCGCCTCATCGCGTCCTCCCACCTTCAGCGTAATCGCACCTGCGCGGACTCGGTAGGCTCGAGCCCATGCGTGGTGAATACAAGGTCCCTGGCGGCAAGCTGGTCGCCGTCGACGTCGAGACGGCCGAGGGCGTGATCTCCTCGGCGTTCGTGTCGGGCGACTTCTTCCTCGAGCCCGACGAGGCGCTCGACGACATCAACTCCGCCCTCGTCGGCCTCGCCGACTCCTCCTCCGTCGCCGACATCGCCGCGGCCATCACAGGGCGACTCGACCCGGTGACCCGGATGATCGGGTTCACCCCCGAGGCCGTCGGCATCGCGGTGCGCCGCGCGCTCGGCCACGCGATCGACTGGTCCGACCTCACGTTCGACGTCATCGGCCCCGTCACGATGGACCCGAGGATGCACGTCGCCCTCGACGAGGTCCTCGCCGCCGAGCTCGCGCACGGCGAGATCCGCCCGAGCCTGCGCATCTGGGACTGGGACCAGCCGCTCGTCGTGATCGGCTCCTTCCAGTCGTACAGGAACGAGATCGACGACGAGGGGCGCGAGCGGCACGGCATCAACGTCGTGCGCCGCATCACCGGCGGCGGAGCGATGTTCATGGAGCCCGGCAACTGCGTCACGTACTCCCTGGTCGTCCCCACCTCGCTCGTCGAGGGGCTGAGCTTCGAGCGCAGCTACGAGTTCCTCGACCAGTGGGTCATGGGTGCGCTGAAGACGCTCGGCGTCAACGCCCGCTACGTGCCCCTCAACGACATCGCCTCCGACAAGGGCAAGATCGCTGGCGCCGCGCAGCGCCGCGTGACGGGCGGCGTCGTGGTGCACCACGTCACCATGGCCTACGACATCGACGCGGACAAGATGCTCGAGGTGCTGCGCATCGGGCGCGAGAAGCTCTCCGACAAGGGGACGAAGTCGGCGAACAAGCGCGTGGACCCGCTGCGCTCGCAGACCCAGCTCCCCCGCGACGAGATCATCGCGGCGTTCCTCGCGCACTTCGAGTCGCTGTACACGACCACCCGACGCGACTACTCGGAGTCCGAGCTGGCCAGGGCGAAGGAGCTCGTGGAGACGAAGTTCTCCTCAGACGAGTGGACGAAGCGGATCCCCTGAGGCAGCTGCGGCGTCCGTCACGACATCACGGCGGACGCTCACGGCGTGGTCAGGGCAACGGCAGGGCCGCGGCCTCCTCGAGTTCTGCACGCAACTCGGCGCCCGGGGTCCAGACGCGGGCCGCGTCGCCGGCATAGAACAGGAATGAGCCGTCGTCGAGCGCGTCGAGGCTGAGCAGTGAGCCCGCCGCGTCGAAGAGTTGCAGCGTGGTGACCCGGTCCGGGTAGGTGATGGCGTCGGGTGCCGTCGTGGCCGTCTCCGAGACGGACAGGCCGACGGCGGACGCCTGCTCGGCCGTCAGCCGCGACGCGACTCGGTTGCCGTCGGCGTCGGCCTGGCACAGCGCAGCCGACGTCGCGTCGGCCGGATCCGCGACCTCGCCCATGGTGGCCGTCATGGTGCAGGGCTCCACCTCGGCCACGAAGTCCTCCCCGCGGTTCTCGGCCCACAGGTCCTGCAGCAGCGCGTAGAACTCGTCGCCGCCCGACCGGATGGTTGCGCCGTCGGTCACGGTGCGGCAACCGTGCAACTGACCCTGGACCGGGGCGATCGAGCCGTCCTCATACTCGAAGGCGACGGTGTAGGTGAGGATGTACTCCATCGTGCAGGCGGCCATGGGGTCAGCCTCGGGCGCGTCGAGGTACCAGGCGATGGCCTCGTCGACCCCCTGGGTGATCGGGTAGGTGGGGCCGGCCGTCCCGAACGCGCTTCCCTCCTCGGTCTGCTCGTCGCCGCAGAGCCACGCGCGCACCGCGCCCTCCTGCAACGCCTCGCCGCCCAGGGCGGCAAAGGCCTCGGCCTGGGTACGCGCGTCGGCGCACGCCTCTGCCGCGGTCAGCGTCGAGGCCTTTGCCGGCGACGCGATCTGGGCGGGACGGTTCAGCAGGGTCGCGCCCAGCGGGACCGCCAGCGCGACGGCGAGCCCGCCGGCCGCGACCCCGGTCACGACCCGACGGCGGCGCCGGCGTCCGCGGACGGCGTCGGCCCAGCCCTGGGTCGAGGGCTCCTCCGGCGCGTTCGCGGTGAACAGGTCGTGGATGTCGTTGGAGCTCATCGGTTCTCCTGGCTCAGGTGATGGGAGCCGCGCAGGGCCGCGCAGCCGCGTGAGGCGTGGGTCTTGACCGTCGACTCGGAGACGCCGAGCAGCTCGGCGGTCTCCGTCACGGAGCGGTCCTCGAAGTAGCGCAGGACGAGCACGGCCCGCTGCATCTTCGGGAGCGCGTCGAGGGCGCGCGCCAGGTCGAGCCTGGTGGTCGCGTCCGTCCCCGCGGTCGGGCCCTCGGGCAGCTCGGCCGTCGGCACCTCGGCGTTCCAGCGGCGCCGCCACCAGCTGACGTAGGTGCGGTAGAGCGTCGTGCGGACGTAGGCCTCGAAGGCCTCGTCGTCCGGCAGCATCAGGTAGCGGCCGAACGCCTTCGCCAGCGCAGTCTGGACCAGGTCCTCCGCCTTGTGCGGGTCGCTGGTGAGGAACCAGGCGGCCCGGTAGAGGCGACCGGCGCGGGCCGCGACGAAGCGGTCGAAGTCGCGGCCGTCGTCCAGAGCCAGCGCCCGGTCCGGCGCGGGGATGGTGTCGGTCATGTTCCCTCCTCATGCGTGCCAACGCTTCGGACCCTTCAGCGGGTTGACACGAAATCCGGACGGATTTCCGGTCGGCGGCGCGTCGAGCCATTGAGCCTAGTGGGTACCGTTTCGGCCGCATCCGCCGGGATACGTGTCGAATCGACGCTGTCCGACGGGGTCCGGAGCCCGAAACCACAGGTCGACCACAGGTTCGGCCCAACATCGGCACAGACGCCGAGCAGAGGATTGCAGCGACCCGGGAACTGCCAGGCCGGAACCACGCCCAGGAAGATCAGATGAGCGAGACTGTCGAAACCGACGAGACACCCAAGCCCAAGCGACGCCGACTGCAGCTGTGGCCCAGATCGCGCAAGGGCAAGGTGATCGCCACGCTGGCCACCGTGGTGGTCCTCGCGGGTGCCGCGACCGGCACCTGGTACCTGGTCAGCCGGCCCGACACCACGGCCGCCGCCTCCACGACCCAGACGCTGACCGTCTCCACGACGACGCTGAAGACGACGGTCGAGGCCACGGGCACGCTCTCCCCCGAGCGTGAGGCCGACCTCAGCTTCGACTCCTCCAGCACCGTCGAGAAGGTCAAGGTCGAGGTGGGCGACACCGTCGAGGAGGGCGACACGCTCGCCACGATCGACGACTCGTCGCTGCAGATCGCCTACGACTCCGCGAAGGCCGACCTGACCGCGGCCAAGGAAACCCTCGCCGACCTCGAGGACGACGACGACTCTAGCGACGCCGCGATCAAGGCGGCCGAGGCCTCCGTGCAGGTCAAGAAGAACGCCGTCACCACCGCGAAGGCCAACCTCGCCAGCGCCACCATGACAGCACCCTTCGACGGGCTGGTCGCCGAGGTCAACATCGAGGAGGGCGACTCGACCGGCTCCTCCTCCGGCGGCAGCTCCAGCTCCGGCGGCTCGACCTCCGCCATGGGCGGCTCGACCACGACGAGCACCACCTCGTCGGCCGCGATCGTCCTGATCTCCAAGGACGCCTACACGGTCTCCACCACCGTCTCCTCCTCCGACATCGCGTCGGTGAAGACAGGCCTCCAGGCCGAGCTGACGGTCGACGGCGCCTCCGACACCCTCTACGGCACCGTCACCTCCGTCGCGGTCACCGCCTCCTCGTCCAGCTCCGGCACCGCATCGTTCCCGGTGACCATCTCCCTGACCGGCAAGCAGGAGGGCCTCTACTCCGGCTCCAGCGTCACCGCCGAGATCATCGTCTCCCAGCTCTCGGACGTCATCGCGATCCCGGCCTCCGCCATCACCACCACCGACGGCACCTCGACCGTGCAGAAGCTCGTCGACGGCGTCGCCACCACCACCGAGGTCACCACGGGCGACACGGTCGACTCGACCGTCGTCATCACCGACGGCCTCGCCGAGGGCGACCAGATCGAGGTCACCATGGCCACGCGCGGCACGGGCAACAGCTCAGAATCCGGCCAGACCGACGGCCAGTTCCCGACCGACGGCCAGATGCCGGACTTCAGCCAGATGTCCGGCGGCCAGATGCCCGACGGCGGCTCGGGCGGCTTCCCCGGCGGTGGCCAGGGCGGGGGCCCGAACCAGTGAACGTCCTCGAACTGAACGACGTCACCAAGACGTACTCGAATGGCTCGCTCGAGGTCCAGGCGCTCCGTGGCATCACGATGAGCGTCGCCGAGGGCGACTACGTCGCGATCATGGGCCCCTCCGGGTCCGGCAAGTCCACGCTGATGAACATCCTGGGCTGCCTCGACGTCCTGACCACCGGCACCTACCAGCTCGGCGGGCAGAACGTGGCAGACCTCGACGAGGACGAGCTGGCCGAGATCCGCAACCGCTACATCGGCTTCGTCTTCCAGCAGTTCAACCTGCTGCCGGCCCTGTCGGCGTGGCGCAACGTCGAGTTGCCGCTCGTCTACGCCGGGATCCCCGCCGCCGAACGGAAGGAGCGCGCGATCGAGGCGCTGGGCCGCGTCGGGCTGGAGAGCCGCATGGGGCACCGCCCCGGCGAGCTGTCCGGCGGCCAGCAGCAGCGCGTGGCCGTCGCCCGCGCGCTGGCCTCCGACCCGGCGATGATCCTGGCCGACGAGCCCACCGGCAACCTCGACTCCAAGTCCACCGACGACGTGCTCGGCCTGTTCGACGAGCTGCACGCCTCCGGCCGCACCATCGTGCTGATCACGCACGAGGCCGAGGTCGCCGAGCGGTCGAGCCGCATCCTGCACGTCCGCGACGGGCTGATCACCGACCAGCTGACGGCGGTGACGCAGTGAGCTTCGGCCAGACCTTCAAGGTCGCGCTCGAGGCCGTCCGCCTCAACCGCACCCGCTCCATCCTGACGATCCTCGGCATCATGATCGGTATCGCGTCGGTCACGCTGTCCGTCGGCCTCGGCCTCGGCGCACAGCAGTCCGTCAAGGACCAGATCAGCGCGCTGGGCTCCAACCTGCTGATCATCTCCCCCGGCAGCTCCACCAGCGACGGTGTCCGCGGCGGCTTCGGCTCCGCCACCACGCTGACGAGGGCCGACGCCGAGGCGCTGGCGTCCTCCGACGTCGCGCCGAGCATCTCGGGGGTCGCCCCCGTCGCCTCATCCAGCCAGACGCTGAGCGCCAACGACACCACCTGGACCTCCACGGTCGTCGCCGCCACCCCGTCGTGGCTGGACGTGCGCTCCCGCACCGTGTCCGTCGGCCGGTTCCTGACCGACGAGGACGTGAGCGAGAACGCCCGCAACATCGTGCTCGGCCCCGACACCGCGGAGGAGCTGTTCGGCAGCGCGGCGATCGCGGTCGGCCAGACCGTGAGCATCAACGGGGCCGACTTCCAGGTCGTCGGAGTGCTCGAGTCGACCGGCAGCACGTCGGACACCAGCAGCGAGGACGACACCGTCCTGATGCCGTGGTCCACCGCCGCGCTCACCGTCGGCACGTCGGCCTCGACCGTCTCGACGATCTACATCACCGCCGAGGACGAGGCGCACCTGTCGGCCGCCTACCAGGAGGCCACCGCCGCGCTCACCACCCGCCACGACCTGACCGCGGACGACGACGCGGACTTCAGCATCACCACGCAGGAGTCGCTGGTCTCGGCCGCAACGTCGACCGAGCAGACCATGACGATCCTGCTCGGCGGCATCGCGGCGATCTCGCTGCTCGTCGGAGGCATCGGCGTCATGAACATCATGCTCGTCAGCGTCACCGAGCGGATCCGGGAGATCGGCCTGCGAAAGGCGCTCGGCGCCCGCCAGCACACCATCCGCAACCAGTTCCTCACCGAGGCCGCCGTGCTCGGCTTCACCGGCGGCGTCCTCGGCCTCGGGATCGCGTTCCTCGGCGCCTGGCTGCTGCCGGCGTTGCTGGATCAGCCCGTGACGCTGGCCGGCTGGGCGATCGTCGGGTCGCTGGTCGTCGCCGTCGGCGTCGGCCTCGTCGCCGGCGTCTACCCCGCGAGCCGCGCAGCCAAGCTCGCCCCCATCGACGCCCTGAGGCGCGACTGATGACCATCTCTTCGAACAGGACACGACACATGACCACGCGTACCTTCCGCATCGCCACCTCCCTCGCCGCGGTCGCGGCACTGGCCCTGGCGGGCTGCTCCGGTTCCTCGGCTGAGACCAGCGCCGCCCCGTCGGCGCAGTCGACCGGCCAGCCCGACGCGGCCGCCTCGGGCGCCCCCGGAGGCCAGGGCGGAGGCCAGGGCGGCGGGATGCAGATGAACGGCACGTTCGGGATCATCGCCGCGGTGCAGGACTCCACGCTGCAGGTGCAGGGCGACGACGGCCAGACGGCCGTCACCTACACCGACGACACGACGTTCACGACGCAGGTCACCGGATCCATCGACGACCTCGCCACCGGGCTGTGCGTCAGCGGAATGGGTACCGGCGACGACGACTCGACGGTGACCGCGTCGTCGCTCACCGTGACCTCGGCCACCGACGACGGCTGCACGGGCGGCTTCAGCGGCGGGTTCGGCGGAGGCGGCGAGCGTCCGTCCGATGATGCGAGCGGCGCCCCCAGCGGGATGCCGAGCATGGACCCGAGCTCGATGCCCACCGACATGCCGAGCGACATGGCCAGCATGGACCCCGGGTCGATGCCGTCGGGCGCCCCCGAGGGCGGCGGCATGGGCGGCGGGTCGTTCATCTCGGGCGAGATCACGGCCGTCGACGGAGACACGGTCACGGTGAAGGGCACGGACGACTCCGAGAGCACCTTCACCGTGAGCGACGACACGACGATCACGACCACCAAGGACGCGTCCTCGGACGACGCCGTCGAGGGCGTGTGCGCGCTGGCACAGGGCGACACGGATGACACCGGCGCCGTCACGGCCACCTCGATCGCGCTGAGCGAGGCCACCGACGGCGAGTGCTCCATGGGCGGTCGCGGCATGGGCGGCGGCAACCGATGACCAGGGCTGAGGCGAAGCGGCGGGCGCGGACCCGCCGGATCGTGCTGACCGGCGCGACCGTCGTCGCGCTGGGCCTCGCCGGCACCGGCGCCTGGGCGCTCAGCCGACCCTCCGAAGCCAGCACGCTGGTCACCGGCACCGTCACGACCGGAGAGGTGACCCAGACGCTCAGCGGCACAGGGACGGTCGCGGCCGTCGGAGACGTCAGCGCCTCCTTCCCGGCCAGCGCCGAGGTCACCTCCGTCTCGAGGCAGGTCGGGGACACCGTCGAGGCGGGCGACGAGATCGCCACCATCGACACCACGGACCTCTCCGATGCCCTCGACGACGCGGCCCTCACACTCGCCGAGGCCGAGGAGGCCCTGGAGACGGCGCAGGAGGCGGCCGACTCCGACGACGACTCGAGTTCGTCGAGTTCGTCGGACGAGTCCAGCGCGAGCACCGGTTCCTCCAGTGGGAGTACCGGCAGCACGTCGGGCGCGACGGGTTCGGCCTCGGGCTCCTCCGGCTCGACCTCCGGTTCCACCGGGTCGACCTCCGGTTCCACCGGGTCGTCCACGGGCTCCGCGGACTCCGCGGGCAGCGGCTCCTCGACCACCCCCAGCGCTTCGGCCACTAAGACGCCCTCGGCGGACACGACCACGTCCCCGTCCGACGAGACCCCGCAGGCGGAGGACACGACGGCGGCGGACCTCAAGGCGGCCAAGAAGCGGCTGAAGGCGGCCCGCGCCGCCTACGCGACCGCGTGGCAGAACCTGACCTCCGCGGTCAGCTCGGCCACGTCGACCTGCACCGCGACGGCAGACGAGGCGTCGCCGACCGACGCCACGAACTCGTCGAGCACCACCAGCCTGGTCATCACGAACGCGGACTACTCCACCGAGGATCCGTCCGCGACCCCGTCGGCCACGACGACCGCCAGCCCCACGCCGGAGCCGACGGAGACCGCCACCGTGAGCGCCTCGCCGTCGGCCTCCGCATCGACGACCGAGCCGACGTCCGAGCCCACCGCCTCGGCCAGCGACAGCGCCACCCCGGAACCCAGCGCGTCCGAGAGCACCGGGACGGACGACACGACCGGCACCACCGTCGACCTGACCGCCTGCATCACCGCACTCGAGGGGCTGAGCACCAACGAGCAGAGCGTGGGCGACGCGACCACCGAGCTGGACGACGCGATCGACGCGCTGGTCGCCTGGGCGGACGCGGCCGTCGCGGACACCGGCTCCGACAACACCGGCGACGATTCCGACAACACCGGTGGCTCCGATTCCGGCACCTCGCAGGGCGGGTCGGGAGCCCAGGACGGCTCGTCGGGCGGGTCGTCGGGCGGTTCCAGCGACACGCAGGGCGGCTCGACCGACGATCAGAGCGGCTCTACCGGCTCGCAGTCCGGTTCCACCGACGCCCAGAGCGGCTCCGCATCCGCCGGCTCGTCGTCTGGCTCGTCAGCCTCCGGTTCCTCCGCGTCGGGTTCGGGCTCCGTCTCCGGCGGCGGTTCCGCCGGCGGCACGTCGCAGACCGTGGACCAGGCCGAGGTCGCGCTGCAGCAGGCCGAGCTGGACTACGCGTCCGCCGAGCTCGCGCTCGAGGGCGCGACGCTCGTCGCGCCGGCCGACGGCGTGCTCACGGCGATGCCGTTCGTCGTGGGCGGGACGGCCGCCACCTCCGACGTGGTCACGGTGAGCACCGAGGACAGCGTCTCGATCCCCGTCGAGGTGGCCGTCACCGACATCGGCAAGGTCGCGGTCGGCCAGGAGGTTTCGGCCTCCGACGCCACCGGCGGCACCTCCGAGGGCAGCGTCGGCACCATCGCGCTGCTGCCCACGTCGGGCGCGACGACCTACACTGTGAGCGTCGTCGTCGCCGAGCCGGCCGCCGGTCTGGTGGCGGGGACCTCGGCGAACCTGACGATCACCGTCGCCTCCAGCGCCGACGCGCTGCTCGCACCGATCTCGGCGATCACGCTGACAGGGTCCGACTCCGGCACCGTCAGGGTCGTGTCGGACGGCCAGGTCTCCACCCAGGACGTGACGCTCGGCATCCGCGGCACCACGCACGTCGAGGTCACCGACGGCCTCGCCGACGGCGACGCCCTCGTCCTCTCCGACACGTCCGAGGCGATCCCGACGTCCGACTCGTCCACCTCCTCCATGGGAGGCGGCATGGGCGGTGGGTCCGGCTTCGGCGGCGGCTCGTCGATGGGCGGCGGCTCGTCGTTCGGCGGCGGGTCCTCCTTCGGTGGGGGCAGCGGCCCCCAACGCTGATCCGCCGACGCCCGCCGGCCCGGTCTCCTCGCGGGAGGGACCGGGCCGGTTGTCGTTCACCTGCAGCCCACCCGGGATCCCGGTGCGCCAACTCGGCCCGACCCCGTTCGTGCATAACTGTGGATATAGCCGAAGCACCCGCACATAGACCGAGTGCTCCGGACCTGGCCACAGTTGTGCGCGACAGGAGCCCCTCTCGACAAGCTCGAGGCCCTTCAACAAGCTCAGGGAACCGGGTCACCGAGCCCCGTCGAAGTTCTCAACAACCCGAGGTCAGCCCACGGTTCTCCGAGCCTGTCGAGGGGCGCCGAGCGCAGCGAGGCGTCCGACTACCCCGGCCCGACGTTCAGGTCACGGCGCAGACGGGTGCGGCGACCGGGCGCGGGTGGCGCCCGTGATGGCCGCGATGATCTCCTCGTAGCTGGCCGCGCCCGACTGGAAGGAGCCGTTGTTGCGACCGTGTCGGAGGACCTCGATCCGGTCGGCCACCGCGCGCACGTCGCTCAGGTTGTGGCTGATCAGGATCACGCCGAGGCCCATGTCGCGGAGGTCCTCGATGTAGCTCAGCACCTCGGCGGTCTGGCTGACGGACAGCGAGGCGGTGGGCTCGTCCAGGACGACCAGGCAGGGGTCGCTCACCAGCGTCCTTGCGATGGCGACGCACTGACGCTGGCCGGCTGACAGGCCGCGCAGGGGCTGGTCGAGATCCGCGATGCGGGTCCGCAGGCGGCCGAGGTAGCTGCGGGCCAGTTCATCCATCCTCGCGCGGTCGAGGAGCCCACCCGAGACGATCTCGCGGCCCAGGAAGATGTTGCTCGTCACGTCCAACTGCTCGACGAGCGCGAACTCCTGGAACACCGTGGCGATGCCCATGGCGATCGCTGCCTTGGCACTCGGGATGCTGACGACCTCGCCCTTGAGTTCGATGGTGCCGTGATCCGGCTGGTACACGCCTGCGATCAGGCGCGCGACGGTCGACTTTCCAGCGGCGTTGTCCCCGACGAGCGCAACGACCTCCCCCCTGCGCACCTCAAGGTTCACTCCCGTCAGGGCGTGCACACCCCCGAAGACCTTGTCGACGTCGGTGAGCCTCAACAACGCTGTGGAGTCTCTCATCATCTCTCCCTGCTCCTCAGAGGGTCCATGCCGTCACTGGCCGCGGCCAAAGCCCCACGCGCCTCCGCGTCCTCACACTCCCCGACCACGACGAAACCCTTGCCCGACGGCAGCAGCGGGCGCGTCCTGAGGACAGCGCGGACCGCGTCGGTGAACAGATCCCCGGTGGCCGTCAGCGCCCCCGTGAGGCAGATGCGCTCGGGCGCTAGCAGGGTGGCCGCGTCCGCGATGGCCGTACCGATGGCCGTCGCCGCGTGCGAGACCACCTGACGGCACCCCGGGTCGCCGTCGTTCGCCCGCTGCACGATCGCGCGGAGGCTGAGCGGGCCGTGCGTCACGCGCAGCAGATCCGCGAGAGCGAGGTGCGAGGCGACGGTGTTGAGGCAGCCGCGGGCACCGCAACGGCAGATCCGGCCCGAGGCGTCCGCGGAAACATGGCCGAGGGCCCCAGCTGCGACACCGAGTCCCTGCAGCGGCTGACCCCCGACGACGAGCGACGACGTGGTGGTCGACGAGGCACGCACGACGAGCGCCGACCCCACTCCGCGCAGCGCCCCGTACCGCGCCTCCGCCACTGCAGCGGCCTCAGCCTCCGGCACCGCGACCACGCGCCGCCCGAGGATGCGCGTCAACTGGTCCGCCACGTCGATCTGCTCCCACCCGGTGAGCGCCTCGTATACGGCCCCGCCCACGCCTGGCATGGTCAGCCCGACGGCGGCGACGTCGTCGAGCGACGCGCCGACCTGCTCCGTGAGCTCGCCCACAAGCAGCGCGATCCGGTCCAGAGTCGTATCGTCGCGGTGGTCCAGCGGCAGCGGAAGATGTTGATTCGCGTTGACGGTCCACGAGGCGTCCGCGACGATCACCTCGACGCGCCGGCGCCCGATGTGCACACCGACTGAGAGGTCCGAGGATCGGACGAGGGAGACGGCCTGGGCGCGCCGCCCCGAGCGGACGGTCGCGGTGGTCTGCACGACTCCGGCGGACTGCAACGTCTTGACAAGGTTGGAGACGGTGGCGGGCGAGAGGCCGGTGACGGCTGCGAGCTCCACCTGGGTGATCTGCCCGTACTGCCTGACCGCCTCGACGACGGCCGCGCTGTTGGCTTCGCGCAGCGAAGACTGCGAACCCCTGGCGCCGATACCGTCGATCACGCGTCGAAGCCTATCATCACGCTCCGAATCCAACTGGAAACGTTAACAACCGCCTCGGCGGGCTTGACTTCAAGCTACGAATCCAGGCCTGACGTCGCGCCCGATCGTCGTCAAACATCGATCGACTAGGTGTGTGACCGCTGCTGACGGCCCACCGGCACCGCTCCACGTGAGGAACTTGGTCACATTCTGATAACAGGCTGTGTTTAGTTGTTGACGCCATGAAGGACGCAGGCTTAACGTTGGCTTCAGTAGTCAAACCCAGCCGATTCGGAGTCGAACGGCTTGAGTCATCGAAGACGGGAGGCAACGTGACGGACAACCCAGTGCTGCTGGAGATGGTGGGGATCACCAAGGAGTTCCCCGGCGTCAGGGCGCTCGACAACGTGACGATGCAGGTGCGACGTGGCGACATCCACGCGATCTGCGGCGAGAACGGAGCCGGCAAGTCCACCCTCATGAAGGTGCTCTCGGGCGTGTACGCCCACGGCACGTACGACGGTCGGATCCTGTTCGACGGCGAGGAGATGCGATTCGCGTCGATCCGCGAGTCGGAGGAACGCGGGATCGTCATCATCCACCAGGAGCTGGCGCTCATCCCCGAGCTGTCAGTGACAGAGAACATCTTCCTCGGCTCCGAGGTGGTCCGCGGGATGCTGATCGACTGGGACGCAGCCCGCACCCAGGCGGCCGAACTGCTCGCGCGGGTCGGTCTGGATGTCGATCCCGACACCCCCGTCAAGACCCTCGGCGTCGGCCAGCAGCAGCTCATCGAGATCGCCAAGGCGCTGTCGAAGAATGTGCGCCTGCTGATTCTCGACGAGCCGACCTCCGCCCTCAACGAGGACGACTCGGAGAACCTGCTCGATCTGATGCGGGGGCTGAAGGGCCGCGGCATCACGTGCATCATGATCTCGCACAAGCTCAACGAGATCGCCGAGGTCTCCGACGCCGTCACGGTGATCCGCGACGGAAAGACGGTCGACACCTACGACGTCGTTGCCGGGCAGGTGGACGAGGACCGCATCATCAAGGCGATGGTCGGCCGCTCGATCGAGAACCGCTACCCCACCCGCGAGCCGCACATCGGGGAGACACTGTTCGAGGTGCAGGGCTGGACCGTGGAACACCCGTCACTGCCGGGTCGCCTCGTGGCGAAGAACGAGTCCTTCACCGTGCGCCGCGGGGAGGTCGTCGGCTTCGCCGGCCTGATGGGGGCCGGCCGGACCGAGCTGATGCGGTCACTGTTCGGGCGCTCGTACGGCACCTACCTGGAGGGCCGGATGTGGCTCGACGGTAAGGAGATCGCGCCCACGAGCGTGCAGCAGGCCATCACCTGCGGCCTCGCCTATGTGACGGAGGACCGCAAGAGCCTCGGCCTCAACCTCATCGACTCCATCAAGTCGACCATCGTGCTTGCCAATCTGAAGGGCATCGTCTCCCGCGGGCTCCTGCAGCTCGACAAGGAGGCGGACGTCGCCGAGACATACCGACGCGATCTTCGGATCAAGACCGCCTCCGTCGACTCCGGGGTCGCCACGCTGTCCGGCGGAAACCAGCAGAAGGTCGTCCTGGCCAAGTGGATGTACACCTCGCCGCAGGTGCTCATCCTCGACGAGCCGACCCGAGGCATCGACGTCGGGGCCAAGTACGAGATCTACAAGCTGATCCACGCCCTGGCCGACGAGGGCAAGGCTGTGATCGTCGTCTCGTCGGAGCTGCCAGAACTGCTCGGCATCACGGACCGCATCTACACCATCCGGGAGGGCGAGATCACGGGTGAGCTCGCCTCGGCCGATGCCGACCAGGAGACCCTCATGCGCCGCATGACCACCACTTCCACCGCGCCGGCGGACCCGGCACAGATCTGAGAGCCAAGGACCGGGACTAACCATGAAGCATCTCAAGCAGGTGTTCGGAGGAAGCCTCCAGCAGTACACCATGGCGCTGGCGCTGGTCGCGCTCGTCGTCATCTTCGACGTCATCTCCGGCGGCCGCATGCTGACCGCCTCCAACTTCCAGAACCTCATCTCCGGCAACGCCTACGTGCTGGTGCTGGCCATCGGCATGGTGATGGTCATCGTGGTGGGGCACATCGACCTCTCGGTCGGCTCTGTCGCGGCCTTCGTCGGCATGAGCGTGGCCATCAGCATCCGGGACTGGGGCCTTCCATGGTGGGCGGGCCTCCTGCTCGGCATCGTCGTCGGCATCCTCGTCGGCGCCTGGCACGGCTTCTGGCTCGCGAAGATGGGCATCCCAGGCTTCATCACGACACTCGCAGGCATGATGATCTTCCGCGGCCTCGTGATCTGGATGTCGCACTCGATCTCCGTGCCCGTCCCGCGCGAGTTCCAGGTGCTCGGCGCCGGCTACCTGCCCGAGTGGGGCCCCGCCTTCACGGGCATGAACAACTCGACGCTGGTGCTCGGCATCATCGCCGCCGCCTGGTTCATCTACCACGAGCTCCGTCGCCGGGCGAGTCTGCTGGCCCGCAACCACGAGGCCCCGCTCTGGGCCACCGTCGTCCGGCTCGCGCTCATCGTCGTGGTCATCGGTTACCTCACGTACCTGTTCGGCTCCGGCCGACCCGGCACGTCGTTCCCGATCCCCGGCCTGATCCTCGTCGCCCTGGTGATCATCTACCACGTCATCACGCAGCGCACCCGCCTCGGCCGCCACATCTACGCCGTCGGCGGCAACAAGGCCGCCGCCGCCCTGTCCGGCGTCAGCGTCCCGAAGGTCTACTTCGTCGTGATGATGAACATGTCCTTCCTCGCCGCCATCGCCGGCATCCTGTTCGTCGGACGCGCCACGTCCGCCGGCCCCTCCGACGGCACCATGTGGGAGCTCGACGCCATCGCCGCAGTCTTCATCGGCGGCGCCGCCGTCTCGGGCGGCATCGGCACGGTCGTCGGATCCATGATCGGCGGCCTCGTCATGGCCGTCCTGAACAGCGGCCTGATGCTGATGGGCGTCGGGGCCGACCAGACGCAGGTCATCAAGGGCCTCGTCCTGCTCGCCGCCGTCGCCTTCGACGTCCGCAACAAGGTCCAGGGCAAGCCTTCGGTGATCGGCGCCATGACACGCCGCTTCGCCAAGGACAAGCCAAACCCCGTGTCGACCACCGACTGACCGAAGCCTCAACCACCAATCCTCAGTGGGCCGACCGGCCCACTGGCAACCAACCCCTCATTTACCCATCCGGGAAAGGAAACCACGATGAAGTTCAGAGCAGCACCCCTCATCGCGTCGCTGATCGTCGCCGGCATGAGCCTCACGGCCTGCGGCGGCGGCCGCGAGGGAACGACCGCTGAGGCGACCGGGAGCGGCTCCGCCGCGGCCGGCTTCGCGGCGGACGCCACCATCGGCGTCGCGCTCCCCTGGCTCGGCACGCAGAACTGGAAGGAGGCGGAGACCATGTTCGAGGACCAGCTCACCGACGCCGGTTTCAAGCCCCTCATCCAGGCCGCCGACAACAAGGTCCCGCAGCAGCAGCAGCAGATCGAGGCCATGATCGAGCAGGGCGCCAAGGCGATCGTCGTCGGCCCCATCGACGGCACCCAGCTCGGCTCCGTCCTCGAGACGGCCCACGACGCCGGCGTCAAGGTCTTCGGTTATGACCGCCTGATCGAGAACACCACCGCGGTCGACGGAGTGATCCAGTTCGGCTCGGTGCGCACCGGCGAGCTGCAGGGCCAGGCCCTCCTCGACGGCCTCGCCGCGGAGAAGGGCGACGGGCCCTACAACATCGAGCTGTTCGGCGGCGGCCCCGCCGACCCGAACGCGCCGAAGTTCTTCGAGGGCGCGATGAGCGTCCTGCAGCCGAAGATCGACGACGGCACGCTCGTCGTGGTCTCCGGCCAGACGGACTTCACGCAGGTCGCCACGCAGGACTGGGACAACTCCAAGGCCCAGGCCCGCATGGATTCGCTGCTGTCGGGCTTCTACTCCGACAAGAAGATCGACGGCGTCCTGTCCCCCAACGACGGCATCGCCCGCGCGATCATCACGTCCGCGGAGCAGGCCGGTCAGGACATCCCCGTCGTCTCCGGCCTGGACGCCGAGAACGAGTCGATCAGCTGGATCGCCCAGGGCAAGCAGTACTCGACCGTCGCCAAGCCCACCGAGGACCTGGTGAGCAAGACCGTCGAGCTGATCGTCGCCGCGCAGAAGGGCGAGGAGCTTCCTGCCCCCGACGCCACCGAGGACAACGGCGCCACCGACGTCGCGATCTACCAGCTCGACCCGATCGTCGTGACGAAGGACAACCTCAAGGACGTCTTCGCCAATGATCCGGAGCGCATGAAGCTCATCGAGGCCGCCGAGGGCTGATCCCGAGGCTGACTCCGGTCAAGAGCAGGCCCGGCCCCGAAGGGGGTCGGGCCTGTGGCGTTCCACGACTCCCGCCGTCGAGCCCACCACCCCGTACACAACTGTGGCCAGAGCAGCAGCACGCGGAAATATGCCGAGTGCTCCGGACCTGGCCACAGTTGTGCGCGCCGGGACCGCCGAGCGGCTGGCGCCGTCTCAGGCTGGCGCGATCCGGCACGCCAGGACCGGATTCTGCCTAGTCTGGACGGGTCCGCGACGGCTCCTCACCCTGTCGCGGCCGCGAAGGGACTGACTGGTGGATGACTGAGTTCTGGCGCAGCACGGCATTGACACACCTGGAGGCGCGGCGGTCCTGCCAGGAGAACACCTGCTACCGGGTCCACACCCACGACGCGCTCTCCATCGGCGTGATCGACGCGGGGGATTCGCTTCTTGCCGGGCCCCTCGATGGCACCATCCCCCTCGAGGCCGGGGACATTGTGGTCATCCCGGCCGGGCAGGCGCACGCCTGCAACCCGGACCGGAGCCGCTGGCTCCACCGGATGGTCCACCTGGACCAGAGCTGGGGCGCGTCGCTCCTGCCGGATCCGGACCACAGCCCCCTGTTCGACGGGATCAGCGTCTTCCGCCGGCCAGGCCTCCACGCGCTCCTCACCGCTCTCACCGATGCCGTCTTCGCCGACCCGTCCGAGGACCGGCTCGCGCAGCTTTTCCGGGATGCCCTGACCGGGTTGGAGCAGGCAGCCCCTGTGTACCGGGTGACTGCCGAGGTTGACCCGGAGCTCCTTGAGGAACTGCGTCCTGTGCTGAGTCGCCTGCTCATGGAGGAGGTCAACCCGTCGCTCGATGAGCTCGCCTCGTCGCTCGACATGACCAAGTTCCAGCTCATCCGCGCCGTCCGCCGGACGACCGGCCTGCCCCCGCTGGCGTGGCGTCAGAATGCGCGCATCGTCCGAGCCCGCCACCTGCTCCGGGAGGGTCGCTCGATCGCCGATACAGCCAACGACATGGGCTTCGTCGATCAGAGTCACTTCCACCGCGTCTTCCGAGCACACGTCGCGACCTCGCCCGGCGAGTACCGGCGCTGACGGCCCTGACGGCGCTGACGGCGCTGACGGCAAGAACGTACAAGACGCAACGCTTCGATCCTTCGATGATGTGCGGGTCATGCCCTCACACCCGAAGGAAGCCATGGAGCAGTTTGCCGCCGTCGCCGTCGCCCATTTCCTGGCCCTGTTGATTCCGGGGGTCGACTTCCTCCTCATCGCCCGCACCTCGATGACACACGGGTGGCGGAGCGCCACCGGCACCTGCCTGGGAATCGCGACGGCGAACGGCATCCTCATCTGCGCCGCGTTCGCCGGCCTGTCGTTCGTGTCCAGTCCCATCGTCCACGACGTGATCCAGCTCGTAGGCGGGCTCTTCCTGATCTCGGTGGGCGTCGCCTTCCTGAGGTCCGACGCGCGCATCGACCTCCGCGACGATGCGCCTCTCGCGAGCACTGGCTGGCTGAGGAACGTGGCCGTCGGGCTGTCGTCGGGGCTGCTCAACCCGAAGAATGCGCTCTTCTATGTAAGCCTCGGCGCTGCACTCGGCGCCGACGCCCCTCTCCCCCTGTACGGCGCGTGGATGGTCGCCGTCGTCCTGACCTGGGACGTCTTCGTCGCCTTCATGCTCGGGTCCCGAATCACCCTGCTGCGGATGGAGCGCTTCCTTCCCTGGCTCACCCGGGCCGCCGGCTGCTTCCTCTGCATCTTCGGCGGCGCGATGGTCGTCTCGCTCTCCGGCCAGCGGTGAACTGCGTCCGGGGACCCGTGCACAAGAGCCACAAGAATGCCTATGTCGGATCCGCTGCGATATAGGTACAGCCGGCCTGAAATGGGCATTGTTGTGCACGATAGGGGCCCCTCTCGACAAGCTCGAAGCCCTTCGACAGGGCTGTGCTGAGCCTGTCGAAGTGCCCGTTGACCGAACAGGCCTCCCCACCCGTCAGCCACCGGCACTCCCCGTCGTCCTCGCTCCCACAACTCCCAGCCTCGGCACCCTGCCACCCCGTACACAACTGTGGCCAGAACCGAAGCACCCGGATATAAGCCGGGTGCTCCGGACCTGCCCACAGTTATGCGCACCGAGGGACCTCTCGACAAGCTCAGGGAACCGGGCTCCGTCACTCGCCAGGGGCGCGGACTCCGACGGTGAGGAGGACGTTGGCGTAGAGGCGCTGGTCGGCGGTGATGACGACGACCGACACGTCGCTCGTCTTGGCCGCGTCGTAGAAGTCCCAGCGCGGGATCATGGCCACCTCGACGCCGGGCAGGGCTGCGCGGTACTCGTCGTGGGCCGGGATCGACTCCGGCAGCTCGATGCCCTTCGCGTCGGCCGCGGGGACCATGAGCCCCAGCTGTTCGATCGGGATCGTCTGCTTGACGACGTCGAGGACCTGCGACACGGTCAGCAGGCCGGGCGCGAGGTTGAGCCAGATCCGCTCGGCGGCCGGGTTCGCGCCGCTGACACCCGGGTAGTTCCCGTCGGTGATCAGGATCTTGCCACCGTGGCCCGCGCGTGCGAGCGCCCCGATCAGCTGGGGGTGGAGCATGGGTCCGTACAGCATGGTGTTCCTCTCAGATGGATATGTGCCGATGAGTTCGGCGGCTCAGGTCGACTCCCGGACGATCAGGTCGGCGTCGACGCGGATCGCCCCGACCTCGTCGGCCGTGAGCAGCCGGTGCAGAGACTGCACCGCGAGACGTCCGATGGCACGGAAGTCCTGCCGGACCGTGGTGAGGCCCGGATTCAGGAACCCGACGCCCGCCATGTCGTCGAAGCCGACGACGCGGACGTCTCCGGGCACGCTCAGCCCGCGCTTCTGCAGCGCCGTCATGGCGCCGAGTGCGAGCTGGTCGTTGGCCGCGAAGACCGCGTCGGTGCCCTCGGGCAGCTGCCCCATCAGCGGACCGGCGTCCGCGGCGTCCCAGGAGCCGGCGTGGAGCACGACCGGCTCGAGGTCGGCCTCGGCGATGGCCTCGTGGTATCCGGCCAGCCGCTCGTAGGCGTCAATCCAGTCCTGCGGCCCGGCCACGTGGACGATCCGGCGGGCGCCGCGGTCGATCAGGTGCCTGACTGCGGAGATGGCGCCGGCCCTGTGATCGAGCGAGACCCCGGCGGAGTGTGGTGGCAGCGAGTGCACGCGTCCGATGAGGACCGTGGGCATCCGCGCGGCGACGTCCACCACCCAGGGCGACGGCTCCGTCCTACCGCCCAGGATGATGACCCCGTCGGCCGTGACGGGGATGAGGTCCTGCAGGTCCGGGACGACGCCCTCGCGCGGCGGCGCGATGCTGGCCACGGCATGCAGCTGCAGCTCGGCCAGCTCCTGGCAGACCTCGACGAACGTGGTGGCGTGCCCGTAGAGCAGAGGAACGGCCACCAGCACGATGACCTGGCCGGTGCGGTGCGCCGACAGCGAGCGGGCCGCCAGGTTCGGGCGGTACCCGAGGCGCTCGACGCTGGCCATCACCCGGACGCGGGTCTCCTCCGCGACGACGTTGATCCCGCGCACGACGCGGGACACGGTCTGGATGGACACGCCTGAGTCCTCCGCGATGTCGCGCAGGTTCACGCGTCTGGATTCGGGGGTCATGCCTGCACCCTAGGGGCCGCGACCGGGCCGACGGAGGCGACCCCGCGGAGGATCTCCGCGCTCATGCCCGCGGCCGATACTCGACGGTGCGGGCGGTGGCCGCGATGACCGCGTTGCGGTCGGCAGGGTCAAGATGGCCGAGCACCTCGAGCTGCGCGATCAGCGACCCCAGCGCGGATGCCTCGACGGGCCCCGCGATCACCGGCACGCCCGTCCGGTCGGCGGTCAGCTGGCACAGCAGGGCGTTCCGGGACCCGCCGCCCATCAGGTTCAGCTGACGGGCGGGAGCGCCGGTGAGCTCCGCCAGCTCGGCGAGCCCGCGGGCGTAGCGCTCCGCGAGCGACTCCAGCACCAGGCGGACGACCGCCCCCTGCGTCAGCGTCGCGACGTCGATGCCCTGCTCGTCCAGCGCCTCACCGATCCGGGCAAGCATCCCGCCCGCCTGCGCGAAACGGGGCTCGTCCGGATCGATCAGCGCGGCCAGCGTCGGCGCGGCAGCGGCCAACTCGACCAGCCGGGCGATGTCCGCCTCCCGGGCCTCGGCGGCCCACTCGCGCTGCAACTCCTGCAGGATCCACAGCCCGGTGATGTTGAACAGCGGCCGCAGCCCGCCGTCGGCGGTGGCCTCGTTCGTCAGGCCGATCTCGCGGGCGCGGGCGCTGAGCAACGGCTCGTCACGCAGGACTCCCAGCACCGACCACGACCCGCAGCTGAGGAAGTATGACTCCTGCGTCACGTCGCGCAGCAGCGCGTGCGTGGCGCAGGCCGTGTCGTGGGCGCCGGCGCGCACGACGGTCAGAGCAGACAGCCCGTCGACGGAGCACGGACCGACGGCGTCCAGCTCGGCGGTGACGTCGCCGAACCAGCCACGCGGGATGCCCAGTGCGCCGAGCACGTCGTCGGAGAAGTCACGGACTCCGGGCGTGCACAGGCCGGAGCTCGAGGCGTGCGAGCGGGACCAGCCCTTCACACCGGACAGCTTCCACGTGAAGTAGTCGGGCAGCAGGAGGACGCTGGCCGTGCGGGCGGCGGCGTCGGGCTCCTCCGTGAGGAAGGCGAACAGCTGGTTGGCCGTGTTGATGGTGGCCGGTGCGATGCCGGTCGCGGCCCAGGCGGCCTCGTCATCCAACCTGGAGCGGAAGGCATCGTGCGTGCGGACGGTGCGCTCGTCGCGGTAGCAGCGGCCGGGAGTGACGGGGAGGTCGGCGGCGTCGAGCGGAACGTAGTCGACGCCCCAGGTGTCGACGGAGACGCTGACCGCGCCCGGGAACTGCTGGACGGCCTCGCGCAATCCTGCGACGATCTCGGTCCAGATCGCGTCGAGGTCCCAGCAGAGGTACCCGTCGACGAGGGTGGCCCGGTGCGGGAAGCGGTGGACCTCGGTCTCGGTGATCGTGGCGCCGTCGAACGTTCCTGCGACGATGCGCCCGGACGACGAGCCGAGGTCGACGGCGAGGGCGGTGACGGGGGGCACGCGATCTCCTGGGTGGTTGGGGGTGGGGAGGGGCGGGCGCGCGGACGCCCGCCCCTCCCGGTTTGTGGTGTGACTCAGCCGTAGAGCGGGCCGTAGGCGTCGCAGGCGCGGAAGTCGGCGCCCTCGAGGTCGCGCGTGCCGAACGCGGACCAGGCCTTCGGGCGGAACACCTGCTCGTCGGGCACGTTGTGCATGTTCACCGGGATGCGGAGCATCGCGGCGAGCGTGATCAGCTTGGCGCCGATGTGGCCGTACGCGATGGCGCCGTGGTTGGCGCCCCACTGGTTCATCACCTCATAGACGCTGGTGAACGCGCCCTCGCCCGTCAGGTTCGGCACGAACCAGGTGGTCGGCCAGGCGCGGTCGGTGCGGACCTCGATGGTCGTGGCGACCTCGTCGGGCAGCTCGACGGTCCAGCCCTCCGCGATCTGGATGACCGGGCCGAGCCCGTCGACCAGGTTGATGCGGCACATCGTCACGGGCACCTCGCCGGCCGAGCGGAAGTGCGTGGAGAAGCCGCCGCCTCGGAAGTACTCGACGTTGGCCGGGTGGAAGGTGGTGGCGTCCAGCATGGCCTGCGTGTCGGCCTCGGTGAGGTCCCACCAGTCCTTGATGACGTGCTCGCCGTCCTGCGTGGCGGCGAAGGTGCCGTCGAGGGTCGTGGAGCCGGAGTTGCGCAGGTCGATGATGCCGCCCGACGCGCGACCGGTGAGCTTGTGCCCGGTGACGCGTTCGACGGCCTCGGGGCTCCAGAACGTGCGGACGTCGCTGAACAGCTGCGCCTGGTTCGTCAGGAGGTGGTTGAACAGCATGGAGGCGCCGTTCAGGGCGTCGTTCTCGGTGGCCATGACGTAGGCCGGGCGGGGGCCGTTCCAGTCGAACTGCGTGTTCAGGATGGTCTCCATCACGTCGCCGTTGGGCATGCCGTCGGTCCACTGGCGCTGGCCCTGGAAGCCCGCGGCGATCGCGCCGTGGCCCCCGGCCTCCTCGCCGAAGCCCAGCTCCGCGAGACGCGGGTTGCCGACCATCAGGTCACGGGCGATGAGCGTCATCTTGGTGCAGTAGATCCACCAGTCCTCGTGCTTGTCGCTCATCTTCAGCGCGTCGGGGTTGAAGTCCTCGCCCTGCGTGAAGTTCTCGCGGATCCAGGCGTATGCCTTGTCGAACTCCTCCGGGTCGAAGATGTTCTCGCGGACGCGGCGGTCGAACTCGCTCATGTCGATGTACTCGTTGCGCATGCCGAGGTACTTGCTCCAGAAGTCGTCCTTGACGACGGAGCCGGCGATGCCCATGGAGACCCCGCCCATGGCGAGGTAGGAACGGCCGCGCATCTGGGCGACGGCGAGGCCGGCGGTGGCGTAGTCGAGCAGGCGGGAACGGACCTCGTCGGGGATGGTCTCGTCGTCGGCGTCCTGGACGTGCTCGCCGTAGATGCCGAAGGCGGGGATGCCGAGCTGCGCGTGGCCGGCCAGGGCGGCGGCCAGGTAGACGGCGCCGGGCCGCTCGGAGCCGTTGAAGCCCCAGATCGCGTGCGGCATGGTGCGGTCCATGTCGATGGTCTCGGTGCCGTAGCACCAGCAGGGGGTGACGCTCAGGGTCAGGCCGACGCCCTCGAGGCGGAACTTGGTCGCGGTGGCCTGGGCCTCCGCGACGCCGCCGATGGTCGAGTCGGCGATCACGACCTGGACGGGGGTGCCGTCCGGGTACCGCAGTTCGGCCTCGTACAGCGCGGCGACGCGCCTGGCCATGTTCATCGTCTGGTCCTCGAGGCTCTCACGGACTCCTCGACGACGCCCATCGATGATGGGGCGGATGCCGATCTTCGGGTAGTTGGTCACGGATGACACCTTCTCTGGTCGTGCTGGGTTCCGGCCCTTGGCAGGCGGGCCGGGGAATGTCGATGGGTACCGGGTGGCCGCCGCTGGGACGGCCACCCGGATTCCCGCTGGGCAGGACCCAGCAGGAGGTCACTCGTAGAGGTTGGCGGCGATGTCGGGATCGTCGATGTTGGACTTGTCGTACCAGGCGAAGCCGGAGTCGATCGTCGCGGGCACCTCGAGGCCGTCGATGGCGCGGATGGCGGCGACCACGGTGAGGTAGCCCATCTTGACCGGGGACTGCGTGATGGCGCCGGCCTGCTCGCCGTTGCGGATCGCGTCGAGCTGGGCCTTGCCGGAGTCGAAGCCGACGACGGTGAGGTCCTTGCCGGACTCGGTGGTGCCCTGCAGTGCGCCGATGGCAGCGGCCTCGTTGGTGCCGTAGATGCCGACCATGTCCGGGTTGGCGGTGATCATGGCCTTGGCCGTGTTGGCGGCCAGGCCGACCTCACCGGCGTACTGCGGCTCCAGCAGCGTGATGTCGGGCGCGTTGGTCTTCATCCAGTCCTGGAAGCCCTGGCAACGCTCCTGGCCGGTGCGCGACGTCTGGTCGTGGCAGACCAGGCCGACGGTGCCCTTGCCACCGATGAGCTCGCTCATGTGCTCGGCGGCGGCCGCGGCGGCGGCGGTGTTGTCGGTCGACACGGTGGTCAGCGGGATGTCGGAGTCGACGCCGGAGTCGAAGGCGATGACGGGGATGTCGGCGGCCTTGATCTGGTCGAGGACGGAGCTGGCCGCGCCGGAGTCCAGAGCGGCGAAGCCGATCGCGGCCGGCTTCTGCTGGAGGGCGGTGGTCAGCTGGTCGAGCTGCTGGGTGACGGCCTGCTCGTTCTCGGGACCGACGAACTCGACCTTGTAGCCGAACTCCTCACCTGCCTGCTCCGCGCCCTCCTTGACGGCCTGCCAGAAGCGGTGCTGGAAGCCCTTGGAGACCAGGTAGATGGTCTTGGTGCCATCGCCCTTGGTGATGTCGGCGGTCAGGTCATCGGTGTTCACCGGCGCGGAGGAGGCGGACTCCGTCGCGGCGGCGGAGGTCTCGGTGCCGGTGGCCGGCGCCGACGTCGTCGTCGAACTCGAGGTGGAGCAGGCCGTCAGGCCCAGGGCGAGCACTGACGACAGTGCCAGTGCGGTACGCAGCATGCGCATGGCGGGTTTCCTTTCTGTTCCGGGAGGTGGATCCTCCCGGCGGGTATGGGTTGGTGAGAATCTGACTCGAGGGGGCCTAGACGGCCGTGGAGCGCTTGCGGCGCAGGATGTCGGCGTAGACCGCCAGGAGGACGATGACGCCGGTGACGACGAGCTGCCACTGGTTGGGGATGCCCATCATCTGGAGGCCGACGGTGAGCGTCATCATGAGCAGGGCGCCCATCATGGTGCCGACGATGTTGGCGCGGCCGCCCGACAGCGACGTGCCGCCGATGACGACGGCCGCGATGACCTGCAGCTCCATGCCGAGGCCCTCCGCGGGCTGCACGAAGCCGAACCGACCGGAGTAGAGGATGGCGCCGAGCGCTGTGAAGATGCCGGCGGTGACGTAGACGAGCATCTTCCACAGGCGCACGTTGATGCCGGACAGGCGCGTGGCCTCCTCGTTGGAGCCGATCGCCAGGGCGTAGCGGCCGAGCAGCGTCTTGCCGAGCAGGAACGCCGCCACGATGCCGAGGACGACGAAGATCAGCGCCGCGTTCGACAGGAACGGCAGGATGCGCCCGTTCGAGATGGCCGAGTAGTCGGGGTTCTCGATCTTGATCGACGACGACTTGGAGATGATCAGCGACAGGCCGCGGGTGACCATCATCATGGCCAGCGTCGCGATGAACGGCGGGATGTCGAGGTAGGCGATCAGGAAGCCGTTGACAAGGCCGATGGCGATGCCGACCAGGATGGTCAGCAGCAGGCCGATGCCGAGCGGAAGGTTCATGAAGGCGCTTGACATGAACACGCCCGCCATCACGGCACAGAAGGTCATGCCCGTGCCGACCGACAGGTCGATGCCGCCGGTGGCGATGATGAACGTCGCGCCCAGTGCCATGGTGCCGATGGCGGCGGCCTGGAGCAGGATGTCAGGGATGATGCCCGGGCCGAAGTTGTTCGCGAAGATCATGAAGAACACGAACACCACGATCAGCGCTGCGAAGACGAACAGCTGCTGGAGCGAGGATCTCAGGATCTGACCGGCCTTGGACGGGGCTGCGGTCGGGGCGGCGGCTGCGGTGCTCACGCTGCGTTTCCTTTCGACTGGGACTTGCCGACGGTGGCGAGCTCCATGATGTTTTCCTGGGTGGCATCCTCGTTGTCGAGGAAGCCGGTGATGCGGCCCTGGGCCATGACGGCGATGCGGTGGGACAGGCGCAGCACCTCGGGCAGCTCGGAGCTGATGACGATGATCGCCTTGCCCTGCGCGGACAGCGACTCGATCAGGTCGTAGATCTCCTCCTTGGCGCCGACGTCGATGCCGCGGGTGGGCTCGTCGAAGATCAGCACGTCGCAGTCGCGGACCAGCCACTTGGCGATGACGACCTTCTGCTGGTTGCCGCCGGACAGCTTGCCGATGATCTGGTTGACGCTCGGCGTCTTCACGCGCAGCCGCTTGCTGTACTCCTCGCCGACCTCGCGGATCTTCGCGTCGAGGATGTAGCCGGCCTTGTTGAAGGTGCTCATGGCGGCCATCGCGGTGTTGGCCTTGATGTCCTGGTCGAGCAGGAGGCCGAACTGCTTGCGGTCCTCGGAGAGGTACCCGATGCCCGCGCGGACGGCGTCGGCCGCCCCGTGGATGGCGATCTTCCGGCCGTGCATGTGGATGTCGCCCGACGTGCGGGGGTCGGCGCCGAAGACGCAGCGGGCGACCTCGGTGCGGCCGGCGCCCATCAGGCCGGCGAAGCCGAGGACCTCGCCCTTGCGGACCTCGAAGCTGACATCCTCGAGCAGGTTGCGGGTGCTGACCCCGTCGACCTTGAGGACGACCTCGTCGGAGGTGACGTGCGTGCGGGGGCGGGCGTCGCCGGAGACCTCGCGGCCGACCATCATCGAGATGATCTCGCGCATCTCGACCTCCTTGGTGGTCACGGTGCCGACGTACTGGCCGTCGCGCAGCACGGAGACGCGGTCGGTGATCTCCTCGATCTCCGGCATGCGGTGCGAGATGTAGATCAGGCCGGTCTCGGGCGTGACGAAGTCACGGATCATGCCGAACAGGGCATCGGTCTCGGCGAGGGTGAGCGCCGCGGTCGGCTCGTCCATGACGAGGATGCGGGAGTTGTAGGACAGGGCGCGGGCGATCTCGACCATCTGCTGACGCGCCACGGACAGGTCGCGGATACGCGCCTTGGGGTCGAGCTTCATTCCCAGCCGGTCGAACAGCTCGCCCGCGCGGGTGTTCAGCTTGTCGTCGCTGATGAAGCCGCCCTTGTGGCTGCCGGAGCGGCCGAGGAACAGGTTCTGAGCGACCGTCAGGTCGGGGACCATGTTCAGTTCCTGGTGGATGATCGACAGGCCGAGTTCGCGGGCGTGGTTGACGCCCTGCACCTGGACCTGCTGGCCCTGCAGCCAGATCTCGGCACCCGGGTCGGGCGTGTAGATGCCGGTCAGGATCTTCATCAGGGTCGACTTGCCCGCGCCGTTCTCGCCGCACAGGCCGAGCACCTCGCCCGCGTTGAGGTCGAGATGCACCCCCTGCAGCGCCTTGACGCCTGGGAACGTCTTGGAGACGTTCTTCAGCTCTAGAAGTGTGGTCACCTGTACTCCTTCGTACCCGGATCACGGTCGCGGCAACGGTGCCTCGACTGGAACGATGTTAACGCTAGCAGTCGGTGTCGGCGAACACCACAGGTCGTTACTGAATCGTGATGATCAATTCCGATCGAAGCCGTCTGACAAGTGGTTATACCTGCACGATGAGCAGATGCCCACGATTCCGGGCCCCAAAGCGGCCGTCGCGGAGGTCACGCCCTCCTGCTGCCCCTGCCAGGGATCAGTCGCGCGGAGTTGAGGATGAAGGCCGTCTCACTGCCGACGTGCACCAGCGCCGCGGCGACCGGGCCGAGGATGCCGAAGGCGGCCAGCAACATGCCGACGAGGTCGACTGCGATCGTGCCGGCGAAGTTGACCAGCACGATCCGCCGGGCGCGGCGGGCGACCTGGACCGTGCGGACGAGGTCGGCCGGGTCCGAGCTGATGAGCACGACGTCTGCGCTGTCGCGCGCAATGTCGGTGCCGCTGCCCATGGCGATGCCGACGTCGGCCCGGGCGAGGGCTGGCGCGTCGTTGACGCCGTCGCCGACCATGGCCAGCCGGTGCCCGGCGGCGCGCTCAGCGTCGATGGCAGCGAGCTTCTTCTCCGGGAGCAGGCCGGCCCGCACCTCGCCGATGCCCAGCTCGTCGGCGACCGCGCGCGCCGGCCCCTCCTGGTCCCCGGTGATCATCAGGGTGCGGAGGCCCCGTCGGTGCAGCTCGGCCACCGCCGCCCGGGCGGACGGCCGGACCGGGTCGGCGAGCAGGATCGTGCCCGCGTAGCTGCCGGCCACCGCGACGTGGACCGCCGTCGCCACGCCGTCGGCCGCCGGGGCGTCGGGGACGAGGGACGCTCCGCCCGCCGCCACCGTCGCCCCCTCGACGACGGCGGTGACACCGAGGCCGGGTCGGTATTCGAAGTCGGCCACGGCAGGAAGTGCCACGCCGCGGGCGCGGGCCTCGGCGACGATCGCCCGCCCCAGCGGGTGCTCAGAGTAGAGCTCGGCGCCCGCGGCCAGCCGGAGGAGTTCGTCCTCCGGCAGCCCTGTGGACCGGATGCCGACGACCGCCGGGTTGCCGGTGGTCAGCGTTCCGGTCTTGTCGAAGACGACCGTGTCGACCACAGACAGCGCCTCGAGGTGCGCACCGTCCTTCACGAACGCGCCGGAACGGGCGACGCGCGCGATGGCCGCGAGCACCGCGAGCGGGGTGCCGGCCGCGACCCCGCAGGCGCCGGCCACGACGACCACGGAGATGGTCGCGGTGAGGTCGCGCGTCACGAGGAACGTGAGGGCCGCGCCGCCGAGGGCGAGGTAGACGAGCCAGGCGGCCAGCCGGTCGGCGAGCCGCTGGACGGGAGGCTCCGACGCCTGGGCGTGCCGTACGGCCTCGACGATCCGTCCATACGAGGACTCTGCCCCGACGCGGACGGCGGAGATCTCAACGGCGCCGACCTGGTTGATGGACCCGGCATAGACCTCCGCCCCGGGACCGACGTCCACCGGAAGGGACTCCCCCGTGATGCGCGACTGGTCGAGGCTGGACGTGCCCGCGACGACGACCCCGTCGACGGGGACGCGTCCGCCGGGCGCGACGACGAGCACCTGCCCCACCCGGACGTCGACCAGCGGGATCTCCACCGCGCCGTCGCCGGTCCGGACCCGGACCGTCTCCGGCAGGAAGGTCATCAGGTCGGTGAGGGCGTCGCGGCCGCGGTCCATCGAGAGGTCCTCGAGGATCTCCGCCGCGAGGACGAAGGTGGCGATGAGAAGCGCGGTCGTCCACTCGCCGATGAGCGCGGCCGCGACGATCGCGATGAGCATCGACAACTCCATGCTCATCCGCCGGTGACGCACGTCCTCGACCGCCTCGGTGAGGATGGGCCAGCAGCCGATGACGATGCCGAGCACCGCCACCGCAGGAGCTGCGGGCCAGGGCCAGGTGAGGCCGAGCGCCGTGACCAGCGTGCACACCGCGACGAACGCAGCGCGGGCCGCGTCGCCCCGGTCGACCCGACGCCAGAGGCTCGCGGCGCCGGTGGCCTCGACGGCCTCGTCGGCTGCTTCCCTGGTCGCGGTCACTGGGCCGCGGCCTCGACGGAGACCGCGCCGTCGGCCGCGACGTGGTGCTTCGGCACCCCTCCGACGACGTGCTCGGCCTGGAAGACCGCGTGGTTCACGAGCTCGCGGGCGTGCTCGTCGATCAGGCTGTAGAAGACGCGGTTGCCCTCCTGACGCGCCTGGACGATCTTCCCCCAGCGCAGCTTGGCGAGATGCTGGGACACGGCGGTCGGCGCCTTGCCCACGCGCTGCGCCAGCTCGCCCACCGGCAGCTCTCCCTCCCGCAGCGCCAGGATGATCCGGATCCGGGTGACGTCGGACAGCAGGGAGAACACCTCGGCGGCGAGGTCGACGTACTGGCTCTCGACTCCGAAGCTGCATGTCTTCGTATCTGCACTCATACGCAGATATTAGCGCTGCCCGCGCCGTCGGTCACCCCGCGACCATCACCCCAGCGCGTCCAGGACCGCGGCCTCCTCCGCGGCAGTCAGGCCGGATCTGCGGGCCCGGTCGACGCCGCGGGCCACCTCGTCGGCAAGGGTTCGGCGCAGGGTCTCGGCCAGCGGGCGCACCCGGCCTCCCGCCGCCCGGAAGGCGGCGCCGCTGCGCCGGGCGAAGCCGGTGTCCTCCGCCGGGATCCACAGCGGCAACGACCTGGGACCCGCCCAGTAGCGGACGTCGCGCGCGAGCAGGTGCTCGTCCGCGACGTGCACGAGGTCCTGCGGGTCGAAGCCTGCGACCTCGCACGCGGCGCGGAAGAACTCCTCCATCGGCACCGACTCACCGACGACGTCGAACGCGCCCGTCAGCCCGCGGTCCCCCGCCTCGACGACCCAGCAGGCGAGGTCGGCGACGTCGATCACCTGCACGTACCGCCCGACCGCGACCGGCGCTAGCGCCCTCCCGCCACGCGCCAGGCGTGCCATCCAGTAGCCGAAGCGGTCGGACGGGTCGCCAGGGCCGACGATGAGGCCGGGGCGGGCGATGAGCAGACGGTCACCGATCCTCGAGGCCGTCGCCCGCTCCGCCGCCACCTTCGCGTCGGGGTACTGCGCGAGATCGGCGGGCTCGACGAGCTCGGCCGACTCGTCGGCGTCCGGCTCGTCGCTGCGGGCGTACACCGAGACGGTGGACACGAGCGTCCAGTGACGGGCCCTGTCCGCGAGGGCGCGGAGAGCGGGTTCGACGAGGTCCGGCTCGTAGGACAGCTCGACCACCTCGTCCCACTCGCCGTCGAGCGCGTCATACGTCCCCGGTTCCCGCCGGTCCGCGCGCACGAGTCTGGCCCCCTCGGGGACATCGCCCGAGGCGCCGCGCGCAAGGCAGGTCACGTCCGCGCCGGCGGCCACCCAGCCGCGCGCGATCTCGGCCCCGAGCCAGCCGGTGCCGCCGAGGATGAGGACTCTGGTCATGCGCCCACGATCCCACACCGCGTCAAGGGCGGTTCGGCCTCAGCGGCCGGGTCACCCCTCGACGGGCCCCTCCCAGTTGGGCTTCCAGCCCAGCTCTGGCGCGACGTACCTCGCGAAGGACTCGAGCACGTGGAGGTTGTAGTCGACGCCGATCTGGTTCGGGATGGTGAGCATGACGGTGTCGGCATTCATCACGGCCGAGTCCTGCCTCAGCTGCTCGACGAGCCTGTCCGGCTCGTCGGCGTAGGTGCGGCCGAAGGTCGACTGGAGGTTGTCGATCACGCCGATCTGGTCGCGACCCCCGCCGGAAACGCCGAAGTACTGGCGGTCGCGGTCGTCGACGATCGGGAAGATGCTGCGCGACACGGACACGCGGGGCGCGCGCGTGTGGCCGGCCTCGCGCCAGGCGTCGCGGAAGATCTGGATCTGCTCGGACTGCAGCTCGTGCAGCGGCTGCCCCGTCGCCTCGGTCAGGAGGGTCGAGCTCATGAGGTTGAGCCCCATCTTCCCCGCCCACTCGGCCGACGAGCGGGACCCGCTCCCCCACCAGACATGCTCGGGCAGCGTCTCGGAGCGGGGCTCGATCGCCAGCCGGCCGGCGGGCCCGGTCTGCGGGTCCGCGTCGGCGACCTTCTGCCCGTTGATGGCGCGCCAGAACAACTCGAAGTGGTCGCGGGCGATGTCGGCCCCGCGCGGGTCGGCCGACCCGGTGTACCCGAAGGCCTCGTAGCCGCGCAGCGCCGTCTCCGGGCTCCCCCGGCTGACGCCGAGCGCGAGCCTGCCGTCGGACAGCAGGTCGAGGGCGGCGGCCTCCTCCGCGAGGTAGAGGGGGTTCTCGTAGCGCAGGTCGATCACGCCGGTGCCGACCTCGATGCGCCGGGTGCGGGCCGCCATGGCCGTCAGGACCGGGATCGGCGACGCGGCCTGGCGCGCGAAGTGGTGGACGCGCACGAAGGCGCCGTTGACGCCGAGCTCGTCGGCCCCCTCGGCGATCTCGACGGTCTGCCTCAGCATGTCGCCCGCGGTGCGCGTCGCGGAGCCCCGCACCGGCGAGTAGTGCCCGAAGGACAGGAATCCGAAAGCTCTCATGGGTCCACCTTAGCCGAGATTGTCAAACATTCAACCAGATGCCCGCGCGCAAAAGCGAAACGGCGGCCGGCCCCCGAGGGGACCGGCCGCCGCTGTCAGGTCAGACGGTTCAGGCCATCTTCGTGCCGGCGGAGCGGAGCTGCTCGCAGGCCTCGACGATGCGCTTGGCCATGCCGGACTCGGCAGCCTTGCCCCAGGCGCGGGGGTCGTACTGCTTCTTGTTGCCGACCTCGCCGTCGATCTTCAGGACGCCGTCGTAGTTGCGGAACATGTGCTCCACGACCGGACGGGTGAAGGCGTACTGCGTGTCGGTGTCGATGTTCATCTTGATGACACCGAAGTCGACCGCGTCGGAGATCTCCTGCGGGGTCGAGCCCGAGCCGCCGTGGAAGACCAGGTCGAACGGGGACTCCTTGCCGTACTTGGCGCCGACGGCCTGCTGGATCTCCTGGAGAACCGCGGGACGCAGCTTGACGTGACCCGGCTTGTAGACGCCGTGCACGTTGCCGAACGTCAGGGCCGTCATGTAGCGGCCCCTCTCGCCCAGGCCGAGGACCTCGGCGGTGCGCATGCCGTCCTCGACGGTGGTGTACAGCTTGTCGTTGATCTCGCCGACGACGCCGTCCTCTTCGCCGCCGACAACGCCGACCTCGATCTCGAGGATGATGTTCGCCGCCGCACAACGGGCGAGGAGCTCGTCAGCGATCTGGAGGTTCTCCTCCATGGGAACGGCGGAGCCGTCCCACATGTGCGACTGGAACAGGGGCAGCTCGCCGCGTGCGACGCGCTCCTCGGAGATGGCCAGCAGCGGACGCACGAAGGAGTCCAGCTTGTCCTTGGGGCAGTGGTCGGTGTGCAGAGCAACCGTGACGGGGTAGTTCTTGGCAACTTCCTGCGCGTAGGCAGCGAACGCGGCGGCGCCGGTGACCTTGTCCTTGATGGTGGGGCCGGACATGTACTCCGCGCCACCGGTCGAGATCTGCAGGATGCCGTCCGAGCCGGCCTCGGTGAAGCCCTGGAGAGCGGCGTTCAGGGTCTGGGAGGAGGAGACGTTGATGGCCGGGTAGGCGAACTTGCCCGCCTTGGCCCGATCGATCATCTCCGCGTAGACCTCGGGAGTTGCAACTGGCATGGAAGCCTCATTTCTTGATGTGAACTCGAAGAATCCTTCAGCACGCCCAGCCTATCGCGTGCCCCTTGGCAGCCAAAGGGTGACCCTCGTGGGACGGGCGACGCTCAGATCACGCGGTCCAGCGCGCTGGTGTCGAGGTGGACGCGGCCGAGCGAATAGGCACGAGCCGCGGAGTCGATGATCTCCGGTGCCGCGTCGATGAAGGACACCGGGACCTTGGCGACGTGGGCCCCGTCGGCCTCGAGCGAGACCGCCGGACCGGCCCCGGACTGGCGACCGACCAGCCTCAGCGCGGACACGTTCTCCCAGGGGACGCGCGCGGCGACCGGCGTCACGAACTCCACGCCGCGGCCGTCGAGGTAGAACGCCACTCCCTCCTGGATGGCGGCGAGGTCGCGCTTGGCGTTGGCCAGCCCCACCGCGGACACGACGAGCCAGAAGACCGACGAGGCGGTCCACAGCGCGACGACCACGATGGTCCAGGTGCGCGGCCAGTCGCGGCCGAGGAAGTAGATGACGAGGCCGAGCACGACGGCGGAGATGACGGTCGAGATGATGCGCCAGCGCAGCGCCGAGCGCTGCTGGGTGACGCGGGCGGCGGTGGGCAGCGGGGTGAGTCCTGCGGCGAATCGCTCTGGCATGCTGCTCACTCTACGTCCGCGACGCCGACCATCCCCGCGGCGACGGGTGGATGCTGCAGGCGCCAGTGGTACATCGCGATGGCGGCGGCGGCGCCGGCGTTCATCGACCTGGTCGACCCCGTCTGCGTGATGGCGACCAGCGCGTCGCAGCCGGCGACCATGGAGTCGGTCAGGCCGGGCCCCTCCGAGCCGAAGACCAGACAGCAGTCGGCGGGGAGTTGCGCCGTCTCCAGCGGCACGGAGCCCGGCAGGTTGTCGACGCCGACGGGGGTGACGCCGCGCTCGCGGAGCCAGTCGAGCAGCTCGGCCTCGTCGGCGTGGTGGTGGACGTGGAGATAGCGGTCGGTGACCATGGCGCCGCGGCGGTTCCAGCGCCGCCGGCCGACGATGTGCACCCCCGCGACGTTGAAGGCGTTCGCCGTTCGCACGATGGACCCGATGTTGAAGTCGTGCTCCCAGTTCTGGATGGCGACGTGCAGCCGACTCCGGCTGTCGTCGAGATCCGCGACGATCGCCTCGAGGCGCCAGTACCTGTACCGGTCGACGACATTGCGCCGGTCACCCCCGGCGAGCAGCGCCGGGTCGAGGCGGTCGTCGTCCGGCCAGGGCTCCGGGTGCGGGCCGACGCCGACCGTCGGCACAGTGGGGTCGATCAGTTCGTCAGTCACGGGTCGAGAGTAACGACGGATCCCCCGCCTGCTGGGCGGGGGATCCGAAGGTGGCGTTCAGATCAGGCTCAGGCCTGGGCGATCGCGGAGATCTCCAGCTCGAGGGTGACCTTGTCGGAGACGAGGAAACCGCCGGTCTCCAGGGCAGCGTTCCAGGTCAGGCCGAAGTCGGAGCGGAGCACCTGCACGGAGCCCTCGAAGCCGACGCGGGTGTTGCCGAAGGGGTCCTTGGCCTCGCCCTGGTACTCCAGCGGGAAGGTGACGGGGCGGGTGACGTCCTTGATGGTCATGTCGCCGGTGACCTCGACGACATCGCCCTTGACGGCGAAGTCGGTGCCCTTGAACGTGATGTAGGGGAACTGCTCGGCGTCGAAGAAGTCGCCGGAGCGCAGGTGCGCGTCACGGTCGGCGTTGCGGGTGTCGACCGAGGCGGTCTCGATCTTGACGTCGAGCGAGGAGGCGGCCGGGTTGGCGGCGTCGACGACCGCGGAGCCTTCGAAGTTCTCGAAGGCTCCGCGGACCTTGGTCACCATCGCGTGGCGGGTCACGAACGACAGGGTCGTGTGGGTGGGATCGAGAACGAGGGCGCCCTGGAGATCGGCGAGGCTCATGTTTTTGTCCTTTCGGGGTTGTTGGTACAACCGTAGCCCAGATTGATTGACTTTTCAACCACCTGCAGGGAGTTCATCCAGGGCGAACAGTTCTGGGGTGTGGGATTACCTCCCGGTGGGTTCGAGTCTGGGAACAGCCAGGCGTACCGTGGGACGGTGACGACACTGGTCCCGCTTCTTCTTCCGGCCTGGATGGACCCCGAGTTCCTCATCAACGCGATGGGCAACTGGGCGCTCTGGGGCTGCGCGCTGGTCATCTTCGCCGAGTGCGGGCTCTTCTCGATCCTGCCCGGCGACTCGCTGCTGTTCACCGTGGGGATGTTCGCCGCGCTCGGCAGCATCAGCTTCGGCGGCCCGATGCCGACGCTGGTCGTCTCGGCACTCGTGCTGACCTGTGCCGCGATCGCAGGCAACGTCGCGGGCTACTGGCTCGGCACCGTCGTCGGCCCGCCGATCTTCAGGCCGCGCGACGGGCTGATGGGCAAGGTCCTCGACCCGAAGCACGTCGCGCGGACGCACGTGTTCTTCGACCGCCACGGGCCCAAGGCCCTGATCCTGGCGCGCTTCGTGCCCATCGTGCGGACGATCGTGACGCTCGTGGCGGGCGTCGCGGGCATGCCATTTCGGCGCTTCATCTCCTACACCGCCATCGGCGGGGCCCTGTGGGGCGTCGGCGTCACGACGCTGGGGTACTTCCTCGGTCGCGTCGACCTGATCCGCGACCACATCGACGCCGTGCTGGTCCTCATCGTGCTCGTCTCGCTGGTCCCGATGGGAATCGAGTTCGCCCTCCAGCGCCTCAAGGCGCGGAAGGGCGAATCGGAGGGTGTGGCTGCCTGAGCGGGCTCAGCCCTGGAACGGACCCTTGTTCTGGTTCTCCTGCGCGAACGGGTCCGTGGAGATCTGCGGGGTCGCCGACGGCGGCTGCACGGGGGGCTGCTGGGTGTTGGTCGGCAGCTGCTGCGGCTCGGCCGAGCCAGCGGGCCGCTGCGAGATCTCGCCGAAGTTCACGCCGGGGGCCTGACGCACGGCCGGGTCGTTGACCTCGAAGTAGGTGGCCTTCTCGAACTTGGCGAAGCCCGCGATGACGTTGGTGGGCACCGAGTCGATCTTGGTGTTGTACTCGCGCACATTGGCGTTGTAGAAGCGGCGCGCGGCGGCGATGCGGTCCTCGGTGTCGGTCAGCTCGCGCTGCAGCTCGAGGAAGTTGGTGTTGGACTTCAGGTCGGGGTAGGCCTCGACCGAGACCATGAGGCCGTGCACGGCCTGCGTCAGCTCCTGCTCGACCGCGGCGCGCTCCTGCGTCGGGGCGCCCTGCGCGGACGCCGCGAGCTGGCGGGCCTGGTTGCGCAGCGCGGTGATCTGCTCGAGCGTGTTGCGCTCGTGGGCCGCGTAGCCGCGCACGGTCTCGACCAGGTTCGGGATCAGGTCGTAGCGGCGGTTGAGTTCGACGTCGATCTGACGCCACGACTCCTGGATGACGTTGCGGGCGCGCACGAACGAGTTGTACGAGCCGACGCCCCAGGCGATGATGCCGACGATGACGACGAGAACGATGATGAGGGCGATCACGGTTGGCCTCCTAGTAGGTCGCCCTTCACGGTAGTCGACGCGGCCGTCCGTCAAAAGGCCATGTCGGCAGTCGGTTGCTAGAGCCCGAGGTCCTCCAGACCGACGGCGAAGCGGTACTCCAGCCCCGCCTCCGCGACGCGCTCGGCGGCGCCGGTGGCGCGGTCGACGACCACGGCGACGGCGACGACGGTGCCGCCGGCCTCGCGGACGGCCTCGACCGCGGTCAGCGCCGAGCCGCCAGTCGTGGAGGTGTCCTCGACGACCAGCACACGGCGGCCGGCGACGTCGGTGCCCTCGATGCGGCGCTGGAGCCCGTGCGCCTTCGCCTCCTTGCGCACGACGAAGACGTCGAGTCGCCCGCCCGAGGCCGCCTTCGCGTGCAGCATGGCGGTGGCGACGGGGTCGGCGCCGAGCGTCAGGCCGCCGACGGCGTCGAAGTCGAGGTCGGCGACGAGCTCGTTCATGACGCGCCCGACGATGGGCGACGCGACGCCGTCGAGCGTCACGCGGCGCATGTCGACGTAGTAGTCGGCCTCCTTGCCGGAGGAGAGGGTGACCTTGCCGCGGACGACGGCGAGGTTCCCGATGTGCGAGATGAGTTCGGTGCGGTCGGTCATGGCGTCTCCGTCTTCGTCAGGGTGCCGAAGCCCACGGAGCGGTCGCCCGTGGGCACGAGGTCTTCGGCGGTGGTCAGGGTCAGGAAGGCCTGCGTCGGCACGACGTCGACGTGGCCGGGCACGGGGTCGAGGACCCACGAGTCGTCGGATGCGACCGTGAGGTCCGCGGGGGCGACGGTGAGCGTGTACGTGAATGTCGCCTCGGGCGTCTCGATGATCACCTGGTCGCCGACGGCCAGGCTCATGACGTCGCGCAGGAAGGCCCCGCCGGTGACACGGTTTCCGGCCAGCGCGAAGTTGCCCGCCTGGCCGGGCAGCGACGTGCCCGGGTACCAGCCGAGCCCGCGGTTCAGGTCGGAGGGCTCGACGCCGGCGATGACGGGCGCCTCCAGGCCGATGGCGGGGATGCGCACGATCCAGGCCGCGGTTCCGATGGCGGGGTGGGCGACCTCGGGGGCCCCGTCGGTCTCGATGGCGGTCGGCGTCGCCTCGGCGATGGCCGTCTGCACGCCGGCGAGTTCGTCGGCCGCGGCCCGCTGGGCGAGCACGTTGCTGCCCCAGTAGCTCCAGGCGATCCAGCCGCCGAGCGAGAGGGCGGCGATCACCAGGGCGATGAGGAACACCGCCAGCGGGGAGGTGCCCCGCTTCCCGGTCTTCTTCTTCGCCTGCACGGGCCCATTCTTGCAGGTCAGCCGCTGCGCACGGCGCGCCGGCTACCAGCCGCGGCCGCGCGGGCCGGGCGAGGTGGTCGCATCGTCGTCGGTCATGGGCTCGGCGCCGCCCGGCCAGTCGCGGGCCCGTGCGCCGACGATCCAGCGGTAGCCGATCGTCAGCCCGGCCGAGGCCCGCTCGATCGCGGCGGTGTCGGCCCGCTTGTCGCTGGCCGCGAGGACGACGTTGCCGAAGCGTTTGCCCTTCATGACGACGGGTTCCATGCCGACGATGAGGTTGCGCCAGCGGGCCGACAGCCCTGCCGCCAGGCCCTTGGTCCACTCGAACGGCGCCCGGTCGGTGACGTTGTAGATGACGACGGCGTCGCCGCGGCTCACCCTGCGCAGCTGGTCGAGGCACTCGACGGTGGCGAGTTCGCCCGGCACGCTCGGGCCGTCGAACGCGTCGACGATGATGACGTCTGCCCACGCCTCCGGCATCGCGGCCAGCCCCGCGCGGCCGTCGACGTCGCGGACCTTGATGCCCGAGCGGGGAGCCAGGGGGATCTTGCGCCGGACCTCGGCGGTCAGCTCGACGTCCGGCTCGCACACGACCTGCGCGGTGCCGGGGCGGCGCCAGGCCACCCAGCGGGGCAGCGACATGCCCGCGCCGCCGATGTGCACGATCCGCAGCCGCTGGTCGGCGGGCGTGTCGAGCACGGTGTGGTCGAGCACCATCGCGATGTGCTGGACGTACTCGAAGGCGAGGAAGTCCGGGCGCGACGGGTCGACCCAGGACTGCTGGGTGGGGCCGAACCGGACCCAGAACGCGCCGGGGACGTCGCGGTCGGGGGCCAGGCGCTCACTCATGGGCGAGACCCTACCGGCCGCCCGTGGGCGGTCAGAGGTCGACGACCTCGAACTCCAGCAGCTGCGCGCCGCTGGCGACGGGCCGCCGCTCGGCGCCGCCGGCGTGGGCCGCGCGCGCACCGTTGTCGCGCCAGGCGGCGAAGTCCTCCTCGGTGGCCCACTGCGTCACGACGAAGTAGCGCGACTCCCCCGCGACGGGGCGCAGCAGCTGGAACCCGAGGAAGCCCGGGGATCCGTCGACGGCGTGCCGGCGGGCGGCGAAGCGCTTCTCCAGCTCCGGCCCGGCGCCCTCGGGCACCTCGATGGCGTTGATCTTGACGACGGCCACGTCTTCTCCTCTCGCGGGGCCGGGACGGCCCGGTTCGCCCCGAGGCTACCGGCCGGGGGCCGCCCGCGGCGGCGATACGCTGACTGCGCCATGAGTCTCACGCGCCGCATCCTGTCCCTCGCCGTCCCCGCCTTCGCCGCGCTGCTCGCGCAGCCGCTCATGGTGCTGGCCGACACCTGGATCGTCGGCCGGCTCGGCACCGTCCAGCTGGCGGGCCTCGGGGTCGGCAGCGGCCTGCTCCTGACCGCTGTCGGGCTGTGCATCTTCCTGGCCTACGGGTCCACGTCGGTCGTCGGACGGTACGTCGGCGCGGGCGAGCGTCGCCGGGGCCTGGAGCTCGGCATCCAGGCGATGTGGCTCGCGTTCGCCATCGGCGCCGTCGTCGCCGCGGTCATGTGGCCGTTGGCGCCCTGGCTGTGCGCGGCGCTGGGCGCTACCGGCGACGTGCTCCCCCACGCCGTGACCTATCTGAGGTGGTCGTTGCCCGGCCTGCCCTTCATGCTCGTGACGCTCGCCGCGACCGGCACCTTCCGCGGGTTCGCCGACGCCCGCACTCCCCTGGCGCTGTCGGTGTCGGCCGCCGCGGCCAACTTCGCGCTCAACGTCGGCTTCGTATTCGGCCTCCAGCTCGGCATCGCCGGAGCGGCGCTCGGCACGGCCGTCGCCGAGACCGGCATGGGGCTGACGGCCGCCTGGCTGGTCTGGCGACGCGCCAGGCCGACCGGCGCCCGGCTCGCCCCGCACTGGGGAGACATGGCGATGAGCCTCGGGATCGGGTTCCCGCTCTGGCTGCGGACCGTGACGCTGCGGGCCGCGCTGCTCATCACGACCTACGTCGCAGCCCGGCAGGGCGCCGAGGCGCTCGCGGCCCACGTGATCGCGATGAACGTGTGGAATCTGCTGGCCTATGCCCTGGATGCCCTCGCCATCGCGGGCCAGACGATCATCGCCACCGCGCTCGGGGCGGGCGACCGGTCCGAGGCGCGGCACTTCACCCGCGTGATGACCCGATGGTCGGTGGGCGCCGGGGCCACGCTGGGACTCGCCGCCATCGTGTTGCGTGGCCCGATCGCCTGGCTGTTCTCCACCGACGACGCGGTGCGCGGGATCGTCGCGTCGCTGCTGCTCGTGGTGGGCGCGACGCTGGCGCTCGCGGGCTACGTCTACCTCCTCGACGGTGTGCTGATCGGGGCCGGCGACGGCGCCTACCTGGCGAAGGCGGGCCTGATCACGCTCGTGGTCTACGCACCGCTGGCGCTCATCGCCCTGCTGCTGCCCACCGGCCTGCCGGCGCTGCTGTGGCTCTGGGGGTCGTTCACGCTCGGCTTCATGGGCGCCCGGGCCGTGACGCTGGGGCTGCGCGCCCGCGGGGACGGGTGGATGAAGAGCGGGCTGTGACCGTTCCCGACGCGCCCCTCCGGCCGGACCACCACACGTGCCCCGGCCGCGCGCCCGGGGAGACCTGACCCCGCCACGGCTAGCGTCGGGGGATGAGCACCCGACTCTGCCTCCCGGCCGCCGCAGCTCTGCTCCTGACGGCCTGCACCGCCATCGACGACGCCCCTGCCGACTCCCCGTCGGCCGGGGCGTCCAGCGTCTCCGCGACATCCTCCCCCGCCGCGTCGGCGTCGGCGAGCAGGTCTGCGGTCGCGTCACCGGAGCCGGCCAGCACGTCCGCCAGACCGGTGCCGGAGACGCACGAGTTCGAGGTGACCGAGCACGAGACGTTCGACGAGCCATGGGCGATGGCCTTCCTGCCCGGCACGGACGCGATGGTCATCACGGAGCGCGGCGGCACGCTCCTGATCCGCGACGACCGGGGCATCGAACCAGTGACGGGCACGCCGGAGAGCATCACAGTCGCCGGGCAGGGCGGTCTCGGCGACATCATCGCGGGCCCGACCTTCACCGCCGACGGCACCGTCTACCTCAGCTGGGTGAACTCGGACTCGTCAGGGCGCAGCGGGGCGGTCGTCGGGCGGGGTCGTCTCGACGTCGAGCAGCGCACCCTCACAGGGCTGGAGGTCATCTGGCGTCAGGTCCCGAAGACCACCGGCGACGGTCACTTCGGGCACCGGCTGGCCGTGCACGACGGCCACCTGTACGTCACGTCGGGCGAGCGTCGGCAGATGACCCCCGCGCAGGACCTCGACACCAACCTGGGCGCGATCGTGCGGCTCACACTCGACGGGGACCCGGCACCCGGCAACCCCTGGGCGGGTGAGGGCGACGACGTGACCGACGAGCTGTGGTCGAAGGGCCACCGCAACCCCCTGGGCATCTCGTTCGACGCCGACGGCAGGCTGTGGGAGACCGAGATGGGCCCGATGGGCGGCGACGAGCTCAACCTGATCGAGGCGGGCGGGAACTACGGCTGGCCGGAGGTGAGCAACGGCACGCACTACGACGGCACCGACATCCCCGACCACGCGAAGGGCGACGGCTTCGTCGCGCCGACGGTGTGGTGGAACCCGTCGAGCTCCCCCGGCTCGCTGATGATCTACCAGGGCAACCTGTTCCCGGCCTGGACCGGCGACGCGTTCATCGGCGCTCTCTCGGGCGAGGCGCTGATCCGCGTCGACCTCGACGGCGCGAAGGCCACCGAGAAGGAGACCTGGAGCATGGACGCCCGGATCCGGGCCGTCGCAGAGGCGCCGGACGGGTCGATCTGGCTGCTGCAGGACGGAGAGGACGCGAAGCTGCTCGAGTTGCGGCCCGCGTGAGGCGTCAGGGCTGCAGCCGCGTCGCGGCCCAGGCGCCCGCGCCGTCGCGTTCGAAGCGGACGCGGTCGTGGAGCCGGCTCGGCAGCCCCTGCCAGAACTCGAAGGTGTCGACGTCGACGAGGTAGCCGCCCCATGCGGGCGGGCACTCGACGTCGCGTCCCTCGAACCGCCCCTCGGCCTCCGCGAAGGACGCGGCCAGATCGTCGCGCGATGGGAGGGGCGCCGACTGGTGTGATGCCCAGGCCTCCAACTGGCTGGCGCGCGGGCGGGTGGCGAAGTAGGCCTCGGACTCCTCGCGGGGCAGGCGGCTCACGGGGCCGGTGGCCCGGACCTGCCGCGTCTGGGGGGCCCACCAGAACGACGCGCTGGCGACGGGATTCTCGTCGAGGTCGCGCCCCTTGTCGGAGCCGTAGTCCGTGAAGAAGACCAGCCCGCGGGGCGAATACTCCTTGAGCAGGACGATGCGGGCCGACGGCCTCCCGTGCGCGTCGGCGGTGGCCAGCGTCACGGCCGTCGCGTCGGAGATCCCGGCCTCCAGCGCCTCCTGGACCCAGCTGGCGAAGAACCTCCACGGGTCGAGGCCGGAGGGGTCATGCGGGAGGGGCTCGCCGGTGTAGTCGCGTCGGATGTCATGCAGGGAGGCCATGGGGCCATCCTGCCACCGGGTCAGCGGCCCAGTTCCCGCGCCATCGCCGCGACAGTCATCTTCGCCGTGAACTGATCGGCGCCCGTCAGGTCGCGGTAGCGGGCCTCGGCCTGCGCCGGGCTGCCGGTGCGGATGTAGTACATGATCTGCTCGCGCTCCTCGTATGTGAGCGGGCGGCGGGGCGCGGGCGGTGCGACGGGGGTCCGGCGCTTGACCATCTGGGGGTAGATCACCCAGACCCAGAGCGCAGTGAGGAGGACGAGACCGCCGAGCCTGCCGTCGGACATCCCGGTGAGCACCATGGCCACGATGACCATCCACCACTGCGCGTACCAGGGTTTGCCCAGCTTCGCGACCGGCTCCGGTAGCGCGGAGGGGATGCCGTACTGCACGGGGAGGCCCGGCGGCTGCGCGGCGGGCCCGGCCGATGCCGCGGCCTGCCCCGGCTTGCGACCGGGGAGGTCGTTGAAGAGCACGGCGAGGTCGGGGGCGACCTTGGCCTCAAGCGCCCGGCCCATCCGGTCGTCGAACTCGTCGGTCGAGAGTCGGCCCGCTGCATGATGCTCCTGCAGGATCGCGATGGCCTCGTCGCGTTCTGCGTCACCGATGCGGATGTAGTCGGGCATGACTCCAGACTACGGCGCCCCTGGGAATCCGGCGCGTCGGGGATCGGTCAGCGGCCGAGTTCGCGGCCGAGGGCCCACACGGCGCGTCGGGCGGACTCGGGGTCGGCTCCGGTCACCTCCATGAAGGCCGCGACGGCACCGTCGGGGTTTCCGAGGCTCAGCTGCTGCATGACGGCCTGCTTCCCGGCCACCGTCAGGGGTCGGGGGAAGCGGCCACGCGGCCTTCCGGACAGCATCCGACGGGTCCGCGCCTTGTGACCGGCCAGCACCGCGACGATGACCACGAGCGGGAAGCCGATGAAATGACCGGTACCTACGCCCATCACGAAGAGGAGCAGCAGGGCTGCGCCGAGCGCCCACCACAGCGCCCTGGACCGGTCGGAGGGCCCCTGTTCGACGGGCGGGGCCCACTGCTGCGGGACCGGCATCCCGTAGCTGACCGGCGCGGGCTGCCCATAGGTGACAGGCGCGGACTTCTGGCCGGGTCGCTGGCCGGGCAGGTCGACGAAGAGCGCGGTCAGGTCGTCGGCGACCTTGGCCTCGAGAGCCTTCCCCATCCGGTCGTCGAACTCCTCGGTGGAGAGCCGGCCGGCCGCGTGGTGGTCCTGCAGCAACGAGACGGCCTCGTCGCGCTCTGCGTCACCGATGCGGATGAAGTCGGGCATGCGTTCCAGGGTACGCGGCCTGGCGGAGGGTCGCCTCCGGGCTCCCCCGGGTTCACCTCCCGGAACCGCCCTGAGAGCCCCAGCCCCTAACACGACTCGACCCACCCCGAAAAACGACCAGTGCCCGATTCTCCCCGGTCCGCCGAGGAGAACCGGGCACTGGTCGATTCTCGCGAGTCGGCCGCGCATGGGCAGTGAACGGTTCTCGGACCCGGACCGGGGAGAAGCGACCACTGCCCGATTCTCGACGGTCGGCCGACGGGATCCGCCGACGGGATCTGCCGACTGGATCCCCCGACGTCGCCCGCCGACGTCGCCCGCCGACGTGATCCGCCCGTTGTCGTCCGGTACCCCGTGAAGTCATCGTCGCCGCACATACCGGGCTCTCGCATATGACGCACAGCGGCGGTCGCGTGACTGGTCGCTACGCTGGGCCGATGTCACTGCAGCAGCTCTTCGGACTCGACGGCCGCACCGCGCTCGTGACGGGCGGCAGCTCCGGGATCGGGCGGGCCATCGCACTCGCCCTGGCGGAGGCCGGGGCCCACGTGGTCGTCGCCGCGCGGACCGGCTCGGCGATCGACGAGACGGTCGAGACGATCCGCGTCGGTGGCTGCTCCGCCGCTGGCGTCGTCGCAGATCTGTCGGCCCGGGTCGGCGCGCACGCACTCGCCGACGAGGTCGGGGCCGTCGACATCCTCGTCAATTCTGCGGGGATCAACCTCCGGCCGTCGATGCCAGAGCTCGACGAGGACACCTGGGACGCGACGATGCGGGTCAACCTCGACGCGCCGTTCGTGCTCGGGCAGCGCCTCGCCCCCGGCATGGCCGAGCGCGGCTACGGGCGCATCATCAGCATCAGCTCGCAGCAGGCCCATCGCCCCTTCGCGAACAGCGGCGCCTACGGGGTCTCCAAGGCCGCGCTCGAGGGCCTCGCCCGGTCCCAGGCCGAGGCCTGGTCCTCGCAGGGCGTCACGTCGAACGTCCTGATCCCCGGATTCGTCCAGACGCCGCTGAACCGACGCCTGAGTTCTGACCCTGAGACCGTCGCACGGCTCGCCGCGCGGACGCTCGTCGGGCGGAACGGCGCCCCGTCGGACTTCGCCGCCGCGGCCGTGTTCCTCGCGGGACCCGGCTCGGCGTACGTCACGGGACAGTCCATCGCGGTCGACGGCGGCTTCTCGGTGCACTGACGAAGCGCCCAAAGTCGACGGCGCAGCCGCAGCACCAGCGCCTCTCGGGTGCTGCTGACTAGGCCTGACGACGCGCCCAACTCGAAGGCGCAACCGCTGCTGAGTCGGTCGTGCACCCACAGACCGAGCCGGTCACGCAGCCGCAGGCGTCGGTCACGCAGCCGCAGGCGGAGTCGGTTGCGCCGCGCAACCAGCGACGGGGGGGGGACGCTTCAGCCCCTTCAGACGACGACGGCATCCCCACCCGGGTCCCACCACGAAAATCGACCAGTGACCGCTTCTCCTTGGTGGACCGGGGAGAAGGGGTCACTGGTCGATTTTCGGGAACGCGCGACGCCAGGGCAGTGAGCGGTTTTCGGCACCGGACCGGGGAGAAGCGGTCACTGGTCGATTTTCTGTAGGGCGACCCGACGGTCCGCCGCAAGCCGAGCGGCCCATTGGTCGCAGCAAGCAGGACGCCCTGACCGTCGCTGCAAGCAGGCGCCATCAGAGGGACCACCGGCGGTGTGGGCAGTGAACGGATTTCCACGGCGGACCGGGGAGAAGCGTGCAGTGGTCGATTTTCGGAAGGGTGGGCCGGGGCTCGGTGGAGGCGTCAGACGATGGCCACGCCGTCGCCGGAGCGGTCGATCGTGACATGGCTGCCGTCGTGGATCTCCCCGGCGAGCAGGCCGCGGGCCAGGGCATCCTCGATGGTCGACTGGACCAGGCGGCGTAGCGGCCGGGCGCCGTAGACCGGGTCGAAGCCGACGTCGCCGAGCCAGGTGCGGGCGGCTTCGGTCACGTCGAGCGTGATGCGGCGGTCGGCGAGGCGACGGTTCAGGCGGTCGATCTGGATGTCGACGATCCGGGCCAGGTCCTCGGCGCTGAGCGAGTCGAACAGGACGGTGTCGTCGAGGCGGTTCAGGAACTCCGGGCGGAACGCCTGGCGCACGACGCCCATCACCGAGTTGCGGCGCGTCTCCTCGTCCAGCAGCGGGTCGGCCATGAACTGGCTGCCCAGGTTGGAGGTCAGGATCAGGAGCGTGTTGCGGAAGTCCACCGTGCGACCCTGGCCGTCGGTGAGGCGCCCGTCGTCGAGGACCTGCAGCAGGATGTTGAACAGGTCGGGGTGCGCCTTCTCGACCTCGTCGAGCAGGATCACCGAGTACGGACGACGGCGCACGGCCTCGGTCAGTTGGCCGCCCTCCTCGTAGCCGACGTAGCCAGGAGGGGCGCCGACCAGCCGCGCGACCGAGTGCTTCTCCGAGTACTCGCTCATGTCGATGCGCACCAGCGCGGTCTCGTCGTCGAACAGGAAGTCCGCCAGGGCCTTGGCCAGCTCGGTCTTGCCGACGCCCGTGGGGCCGAGGAACAGGAACGAGCCGGTGGGGCGGTTCGGGTCCGAGATCCCGGCACGCGAGCGGCGCACCGCGTCGGAGACGGCCTTGACGGCGGCCTTCTGACCGATCAGCCGCTCGCCGATGCGCTCCTCCATGTGGAGCAGCTTGTCCGACTCGCCCTCCAGCATGCGGCCCACGGGGATGCCGGTCCAGGACGCGACGACCTCGGCGATGTCGCCGGACCCGACGTCCTCCGAGACCATCGACGGCGCGGCGTCGGGCGCCTCGGCGTCGGCAAGCTGCTTCTCCAGCGCGGGGATCTCGCCGTAGAGGATCTCGGAGGCCTTCGCGAAGTCGCCGCCGCGCTGGAACTTGTCGGCCTCCGAGCGGAGCTCGTCGATCTTCTCCTTGATGTCGCCGACCCTGTTCAGCCCGGACTTCTCGGCCTCCCAGCGCGCCTCGAGTCCGCGCAGGTTCTCCTGCGCGTCGGCCAGCTCGGCGTTCAGGGCGGCGAGGCGCTCCTTCGAGGCGGCGTCCTGCTCCTTCTCGAGCGCGAACTTCTGCATGGTCATGCGGTCGACATCGCGGCGGAGCATGTCGATCTCCTCCGGCGACGAGTCGATCTCCATGCGCAGCCGCGACGCGGCCTCGTCGATCAGGTCGATGGCCTTGTCAGGCAGCTGGCGCGACGTGATGTAGCGGTCTGACAGCGTCGCGGCGGCCACCAGCGCGGAGTCGGTGATCCGTACCTTGTGGTGGGCCTCGTAGCGCTCGCGCAGGCCGCGGAGGATCGCGATGGTGTCCTCGACGCTGGGCTCGCCGACGAAGACCTGCTGGAAGCGGCGCTCCAGCGCGGGGTCCTTCTCGATGCGCTCGCGGTACTCGTCGAGCGTGGTCGCGCCGATCATCCGCAGCTCGCCGCGGGCCAGCATGGGCTTGAGCATGTTGCCCGCGTCCATGGCGCCCTCGCCGGACGCGCCGGCGCCGACGACGGTGTGCAGCTCGTCGATGAACGTGATGACCTGGCCCTCGGCCTCCTTGATCTCGTTCAGGACGGCCTTCAGCCGCTCCTCGAACTCGCCGCGGTACTTGGCACCCGCGACCATCGAGGCCAGGTCGAGCGACACCAGCCGGCGGCCCTTCAGCGAATCGGGCACGTCGCCGGCGACCAGGCGCTGCGCGAGGCCCTCGACGACGGCGGTCTTGCCGACGCCGGGCTCACCGATCAGCACTGGGTTGTTCTTGGTGCGGCGCGCGAGGACCTGCACGACGCGGCGGATCTCCGAGTCGCGGCCGATGACGGGGTCGAGCTTCCCGTCGCGGGCGCGCTCGGTCAGGTCGACGGAGTACTTGTCGAGCACGGACTCGCCGCCCTCGGACTCCGCGGACGTGACGCGCTTGCCGCCGCGGGCCGCCTGGAAGGCCTCGGTGAGGGCCTTGGCGGTGACGCCGTGGCGCGCGAGGATCAACTTCCCATCCGAGTCGATGTCGGCCAGCGCGATCAGCAGGTGCTCGGTGGCGACGAAGTCGTCGCCGAGGGTATCGGCCAGGGTCTCGGCGGCCGCGAGCACGCGGGCGAAGGGCCCGCTGAGGGCGGGCTGCGAGACCGAGTTGCCGGAGGTCGACGGCAGCTTGCCGATCGCCTCGACGGCGGCGTTGTCGACGACGGCGGCCTTCGCGCCGACGGCCTCCAGCAGCGCGCCGACGGTGTTGTCGGGCGTGAGCATCAGGCCGTGCAGCAGGTGCACCGTCTCGGTGTTGGGGTTTCCGTTCGTGAGAGCCTGGCGGACCGCCGCGGTGACGGCGTCGCGGGACTTCGTCGTGAGCCTCTCGGTGTTCATGAGTGTGGGTCTCTCCTCGTCGAAATTCTAAGTTGAGTCTACTTCACTCAACCCTCACGGCAAGGAGGATATTCCCTGATCCGACCCTGATCGGTCAGGGGTTGAACAGCTTGACCTTGTAGGTGTAGCTCGACGTCGGGGTCCCCTTGATGCCCGTCACGGAAACCGTGTACGTGGCCACGGCCGACCCCTTCGGCCTGCTGAGGCCCGACACCTTGAAGCTGATGGTCTCCGGTCCCATGTAGGACACGACGCCGTACTTCTTCACGGAGAGCTTCCTGCCGCTGGACGTCTTGACCGTGACCTTGGCCTTCGAGAAGTCGGCCCCCGCCGCGGAAGCAGACAGCGACCAGCGGCCGTCGGGCTCGATGCTGGCCGGGAAGTACCCCGCCGACGGCCACTCGAGCCAGGTGGGCTTCGCGTTGTACTTCGAGGTGGCGAGCCCGCTCTTGCCGATGACGGTCAGGGTGCTGGCCCGGTTCGTCGAGCCGGTGCCCATCACGGCGATCGAGGGCTCCAGGATCCAGCGCCGGTGGCCTACGACCGTGTTGTTGCTCCCGGCGTCGACCATGTAGCCGACGACGCCGCGGGCCCCGGTCGTCATGGCGGGCAGCGAGCCGCCCCACTGCAGCGCGATGTTGGACCGGCCGGCCGCGTCCGCGCCGACGGGGCTCCAGCAGGAGCCCGACTTCGTCGGGTAGTGCGTGATCTCGCCGCGCGCCTCCATCATCAGCGAGTTGCGCAGCGCCTCCTTGTTCCAGGTGCTGTTGAACCGGACCCCGTCGAGCTGCACCATGGCGCGCATCAGGTTGACCGCGTCGAGCGTGGCCTTCTTCGACGACGAGGACTCCGTGCCGACCTTGCAGCTGGACGTCTTTCCGGTCCACCCGGTGCTCTTCTTCAGCGCCGGCGCGAGGATCTTCGTGTAGGCGGCGTCCACCGAAGCCCTGCTGGAGGTGTCGACGAGCTTGACCTGCTTCGTCACCGCGGAATCCCGCTTCACCGTCGGGTAGCCGGACCTGGAGCCCGTGACGCGCGCGAAGATCTTCTTGCCCTGCTGGCTGCTCGTGACGGTGAACGTGGTCGACGTTGCGCCCGGGATCGCGACGTTGTCCGCGTACCACTGCACCTTCAGCCTGGTGCCCGACGTCCAGGTGCCGCGCTTGACCGTGAGCCTGGAGCCGAGCTTTGCCGAGCCGGTCACCTTCGGGGTGGGCGCGAGGATGACCTTCTTCGTGGCCGCCGACGTCTTCGACACGGATGTGTACCCCGACTTCGACCCCGTGACCGTGACGGTGATCCGCTTGCCCTTCTGCGTCGTCGTGGGCCTGAAGGACTTCGACGTGGCCTTCGAGATCGCCTTGCCGTCAGCGCGCCACTGGTACTTCAGCGTGGCCCCTGAGGTCCACGAGCCGGCCTTCGCGGTCAGTGTGGAGCCGACCCGGGGCGTGCCCGAGATGGTCGGGGTGGCCGACGAGACGGCCGGGCCCTCCGCGGCGGCCGGCACGACCCCCGCCGCCAGCACCACGGCGAGGGCGGCGATCAGCGACAGGACGCGTCTCCTGACGACGGCGGTGGCGTGCATGGCAGGTCCTCATCTCCGGGACCGGGCGGCCCGTGTCAGCATTCTGCACGACGCGGGCTCAGTGCTCCCGACCGCCTCCGGTTTCTAGAGCTCGTCGTCGCGGGTCGCCAGCTCGACGCTCAGCACGCCTCGCACCTCGCTCAGCTGCGTCATCACGTCGCGCAGCGGCGGCCCCTTACGGAACCGCATCTCGGCGCGGACCGCGACGGTGTCGTCGACGTGCGTCTGACGCGTGTTCACCAGCGTCGTCTCGCAGCCGAGGTCGGTCGCCACCGCGAGCACGTCGCGCAGCACGCCGCGGCCGTCGGCATAGGTCAGCAGCACCGTCGACCGCTCCCCCGCGGTCGGCATCAGGCGGGCCAGCGGCGCCACGACAAGCACCGCGACGAAGTGCAGCATCGTCGCGAAGACGGCCAGCGGCAGCAGCCCCGCCCCGCAGGCCATGCCGATGGCGGCGGCCAGCCAGATCGACGCGGCCGTGGTCAGCCCCCGGACGACGTCGCGGTTGACGAAGATGACGCCGGCGCCGAGGAAGCCGATGCCCGAGACGATCTGCGCGGCGATGCGCGAGGGGTCGCGCGTGACCTGGTACTCGGCCAGGTAGATGAACCCCTCGACCGAGATCAGCGTGAACACGCAACTGCCCAGCCCGACGAGAGCATGCGTGCGGACGCCGGCGGACTTGTGCTGGAACTGCCTCTCAATGCCGATGCAGGCGCAGAGCAGGAACGCTGCGGTCACCAGACCCACCTGCAGCGGAACGGCCGACCAGTCGAACAGCATGGGGCACCTCCTCGCCCATCTTGGCACGGCCGATACTCACACGGATCGCGGATCCGTACTCAGCCGGTTGACGCCCCCGCGACCGGACGCGCCGCTAGGGTCGAGACAACTGAAGGAGGGCCGATGGGCGCTGAGGTGGACGTCGAGATCGAGGCTGGCCGACTGGTCAGGGTAGGAATCCGCAACGGCTGGCGGGACCGCACCGATGCCAGGGGTCTCTCCGAGGAACTCACGGCGGCCATCCGAGCCGCCCTCCCCGAAGACGAGACGGCGCCGCCCCCCGCCGAGGGCGACGATGCCACCCGACGGCAGGTCTCGCCGCAGCGGCTGCGCGAGTACATGGCGATGCACCGCGAATGGATGCAGCGGTCCCGCGACTACCTGCGCCGATCGAGGGCGGGCGAGTTCACGGCCGCCGGGGCCGACGAGGTCGTCGACGACCAGCGCCACGTCGCCATCTTCCTCGACGGGGGTCGCTTCGACTCCGTAGCCCTCGACCCCGAGTGGGCCGGGCGCGCCACGCTCCAGTCTCTCGCCGACACGCTGCTCAGCGCCTTCGCCGGCGTCGACCTCCTCGGGCGGGACCCCGGCCGCGAGGAGCGGGAGGCGCTCAGGCGCCTCGACCGCCAGATCCGCGAGTTCGTGAGCTGAGGCGGGCATGCCGGGCAACGAGGCGTACGACGCCGCACTGGTCATCAAGCAGTCCTGCGACGACATGGTCGACAGCTACGAGGATCTCGTGGAGGCTGGGGCGGCCGTCATGGGTGACATCAAGTCCACCATCGGACAGCTGAAGCAGTACAAGTACGAGACCTGGGCATCGGGTCAGTACCTGGGCGTCGAGTACCGCGACGACAAGTACAGCGGCTGGGACAAGTTCTGGATGAGCGTGGGCGGCGTGAGCTGGATCGAGGAGGAGGTCCCGCACCCACGCAGGCAGGAGGCCTACGATGCCCTCGAGAACGCCCAGGGCATCGTCGACGAGGTCGATGAGAAGTTCGAGCTTGATTCCAAGGACATCCGCGACACCGTGGGCAGCGTCGCGGACCACATGAGCGGCTGGGTCGACACCGTCGCGAAGCTCTCTACTCTGGTGTTCCCCAGCAGCATCACCCAGATCAGCACCACGGGAGACACCACCGGCTGGCAGAGCCCCTCGGCGATGGAGACCTACCGCGACAACGTGACGCTCCAGGACTCCGCTCACTCCACGACCCAGTCGGTCATCCGGGAGCTGCTCGAGCGTGACGCGGCCTTCCTGCAGAACATGACGGAGTCGCTGACGGCCTTCGCTGACCTCGTGCGGGAACAGAACCAGTCCTACATCGACCTGGCCACGGGTTCGTGGAAGCCCGAGGACCTGAGCATCGACTTCGTGCTCGGCAAGATCGGCGACGTGGCCACGTTCGTCAACGACTACAAGTCGCGGCAGACCGAAAAGGCCACCGCGATGATCAACACGCTCAACAACGCCGTCTCCGCCACGCTGAAGACCGAGGAGCTGCGGGGACAGATCAACGCGATGAGCGAGCCGACGGGGGGCGGCGGCAACGGCTGGCCGATGCCGGCCAACCTGTCGGGGTACCGCTCCCCCGAACAGTCCGGGTTCGAGGAGCTGCGTTTCAACACCCGCTGGTTCAAGGACCACATCGAGTTCTGGGAGGACCTCTCCGGCGACTTCGATCCTGTCATCAGCACCGCTTCGGGCACCCCGGCGATCGAGCCGATGTTCCTGCAGTTCCCCGGTTTCTCGGCCACCGCGACCTCGGGGCTGAACACGCTGGCCCAGGACCTCCGCGAGAAGGCACTGACGCGGGGCCAGTCCGCGACGCTGGACATGTCGGAGAAGCTGGACGCCACGATCCGCAACTACCTCACCGGTGAGGCACTGAACACCCAGGAGGCCCAGCAGTTGCAGCGGATGCTCGATGAGTGATGCCCGCGGGCTTGCCCTGGCGACGGCCGTGGCGGTCACCGGGATCCTCGCGGGATGCGCCCCGGCCGAGCGGGAGGAGCCCGCGATCGACCCCGCGGCCGCGGTCGTCCCCGCGCTGGAGGAGCTGGTGGCCGACCCGGCCACATCTCTCGGCTCGCTGACGTGGACCCCCGACCAGCTGAGCATCATCACCTCCTCGGCCGACGGGACCCTCTCTCGCATCCTGGCGCCGCGGAGCCTCGACCCGCAGCCCACCAGCATCCAGGTGGCGGCGCTGACCGCCGACTCGCTGGACCCCGAGACGTTGGGCGCCGAGCTCACCGCACTGAAGGAGTCGTGTGACGAGTCGTGGTACCGCGTCTCGCTGTACGCCGTGACTGCCTCATCGCACGTGTCATCCGTGCAGTGCGGCGCCGATGCCCAGTCCGTCACGGGCGCCGATCCGGTCGCCTCCCGGCTCGACGGCAAACTCGTCCCTGCCCTCACGGGGCAGTGGTCGGCCGCGGAGCTGCAGACTGCGCTCGACGAGCTGACGCTGCTGGCGCCGTCGGGGATCGTGCAGTCGGTGCAGCTCAGCCCCGACCGTGTCACCGCCCGCCTGACGAGGGCGGACGCCAGCAACGGCTGCCAGCCGGAGGTGTGGCGCAGCCTGGACGGCACGGACGTCGGCACGGTGTGCTGGTCGGGGACAGCCGAGCCCGGCGTCGATCTGGCCGGCCTCACGGGTGAGGCTCTCGCCGACGCCCTCTACGCGGCCTCGGGAGGTGACGTCCTCACCGACCCGACGATCACGCTGACCGTGCAGGACGGCACGCCGACGGTCGCGGTCGCGGGCGTCGGCTCCGCCCCCGTCTCCTGAGCCTCAGATCAGGCCGAGGGCGCGCACGGCGTCGCGCTCGCCCTGCAGCTCACCAAGCGACGCGTCGATCTTCGCCTGCGCGAAGGCGCTGATCGGCAGGCCCTGCACGATCGACCAGTCGCCTCCCGAGCAGGTCACCGGGAACGACGAGACCAGGCCGTCCGGCACCCCGTACGACCCGTCGGAGGGCACGGCCATCGACGTCCACTCGCCCTCGGGAGTGCCGAGCAGCCAGTCGCGGGAGTGCTCGATCGTCGCGTTCGCTGCGGAGGCGGCGCTCGAGGAGCCGCGGGCCGCGATCACGGCCGCGCCGCGGCGGGCGACCGTCGGGATGAAGTCGAAGTTGATCCATCCGTCGTCGGCGATCCACCGGTCGGCCGGAACTCCGCACACCTTCGCGTTGAAGACGTCCGGGTACTGCGTGGTGGAGTGGTTGCCCCAGATGGTCATGCCCGTGACGTCGCGCACCGGCCTCCCGGCCCGCTCCGCGAGCAGCGCGCGGGCCCGGTTGTGGTCCAACCGGGTCAGCGCGGAGAAGCGTTCCCGGGGGATGCCCGACGCGTTGTGGTACGCGATCAACGCGTTGGTGTTGGCGGGGTTGCCGGTCACGACGACGCGCACGTCGTCGGCTGCCGAGGCCGCCAGCGCCCTCCCCTGTTCCGTGAAGATCGCGCCGTTGGCCGTGAGCAGGTCGGAGCGCTCCATCCCGGCCTTGCGTGGCATGGCGCCGACGAGCATCGCCAGGTTGGCGCCGTCGAACATCCTTCTCGGGTCCGAGCCGATCTCCACGCCGGCCAGGTTCGGGAAGGCGCAGTCGTCGAGCTCCATCACGACCCCCTCGAGGGCCTTGAGCGCCGGCTCCACCTCCAGCAGCCTGAGCCGCACCGGCCGGTCGCCCAGCAGGTCGCCCGACGCCAGCCGGTAGAGCAGCGCGTACCCGATCTGCCCGGCCGCCCCGGTGACGGCGACGGTGAACGGAGTAGACATCAGCGGATGTTGAGGTCGTCGACCAGGACGCAGCGACGGGTCCGCGCGAAGTTGCGCGTGCGGGTCAGCCCCTCGCCCGTGGGCCCGGCGATCGTGAACGTCGAGTAGCCCTCGCCGCCGATGCCGATGCCGTTGAACGACGGGCCGTTCTTCACGAAGATGGTCGTCTGGATCTCGCGGCCCATCTTGGTGAGCTTCTTCACGTCGCGCGAGTGCATGATGGCCGTGTGCCGGTTGCCGTGCTCCAGCTCGACGGCCAGCTCGATCGCCGCATCCACGTCCGGCACGCGCACCAGGCCGAGGACCGGCATCATCAGCTCGTGCACCACGAACGGGTGGTCCGCGGCGGCCTCGAAGACGACGAGGCGCACTCCCGCAGGCGGTTCGATGCCGATGGCCTGCAGGATCTCGCCGGCCGGCTTACCGACCCATGCCGTGTTGGGGCCGGTCCCCTTGGCGTTGAGGATGATGGACTCGAGCTGCTTCGCCTGCTCCGGCGTGATCTCGTAGGCGCCGTTCTTGAGCAGGTTGAACTTCAGCAGGTCGGCGATGGAGTCCACCGCGATGATCTCCTTCTCCGCCGTGCAGGGAAGGTTGTTGTCGAAGCTGGCGCCGTCGACGATGCACTTGGCGGCGTGGGCGATGTCGGCCGTCTCGTCGACCACGACGGGCGGGTTGCCCGCGCCGGCTCCGATCGCCTTCTTGCCGGAGCTGAGCACCGTGTGCACGATGCCGGGGCCGCCGGTGGCGACCAGCATCCGCACGTCCGGGTGCGCGATCATCTTGTTGGTGTTCTCGATCGACGGGTCGGAGACCGTCACGATCAGGTTGGCCGGGGCCCCTGCGGCGGCGAGGGCCTTGTTGAGCTTACGCACCTGCCACAGCGACAGGTTCTTGGCGCGCGGGTGCGGCGAGAACACCACCGCGTTGCCCGCGGCCAGCATGCCGATGGCGTTGCAGATCACCGTCTCGGTCGGGTTGGTGGTCGGCGTGATGGCTCCGATGACGCCGTAGGCCGAGTACTCCACGGTGGTCAGGCCGTGGTCGCCGGACCACGCCGAAGTCTCGAGGTCCTCGACACCCGGCGTGTTCTCCGCGGCGAACTTGTTCTTCAGGTACTTGTGCGCCACGTCACCCATGCCGGTCTCGATGACCGCCTGGGCAGCCATGTAGTCGAGGTTCTCCGGCATGGTCATGCAGTCGCGGATGGCCTGGATGAAACGGCGCCGCTCGGCCAACGAGCAGGCGCGGTAGTTCTTCGCGGCCGTCGAGGCCGCATCGACGGCGGCATCCATGTCGTCGAACACGCCGTCGCCCGAGGCCGACGGCTTCTCGTCGGCGGGAAGTGCCGCCAGCACCTTGCGGACGGCTGCTTCGAGCAGGGTCGGGTCGATCGTCATTTCTGTGCTCCCATCACGGTTGTCAGTGCATAAGTGGCGACGTCGCAGTCCTCGTCGACGGTGCCGCCGGAGATGCCGAGGGCGCCGATGACGGCACCGTCGACGATGAGTGGGACGCCGCCTCCGAAGAGGACGACACGTCCCGAGTTGCCCCCCGCCAGTCCGGGGAGGGCGCCGCCCTCGGCCGCCAGCGGCCCGAGGTCGGCGGTGGGCATCTTGAACGCGTTCGCGCTCCAGGCCTTGTTGGCGGCGATCTCCAGGCTCGCGATCAGCGACCCGGGCATCCGGTGCAGCAGCACCTGGTTACCCGCCGCGTCGACCACGACGATCACCATCGGCACGCCGAGCATCGTCGCCCGCTTCTCCGCGCCTTCGGCCAGCTCCTTCGCGAGCCTGAGCAGCGCCTCCGGCGCGCGTGCGTCGCAGTGCGCGCGCATCGCAGCCCAGCGGGAGGTCTCAGCCGGATCGTTGAGCCTGTCGAAACGCGTCGAGCCTGTCGAGACGCCTTCCCCTTCGACAAGCTCAGGGCCCTTCGACAAGCTCAGGGAACCGGCCGGGCTCAGGGAACCGGAGGGGCTCAGGGAACCGTCCAGCTGCGGCCAGTACCTGGCGACGGTGTCGCGGACGACCTGCTCGACGTGCGCCAGCTCGTACCACGTCTCCGTGAGGCGGGCGACCGAGTAGACGGCGTCGGAGAGTCGGTTGAGGAACTTGATGAGCTCCGGCCGGACGGGCTCATGCTCGGCAAGGGTCAGACAGCGGCGCTCGGCCCGGCGGACGACGGTTCGCGCGACGTGGAACGGGGCGGAGACCTCGTCGCGGCCTGGCACCACGAACGAGCGCTGCGGGCCGGTGATGGCCAGGCAGTCGTCGATCAGGTGCTCGAGGCCCTCGATGTCGGCGGTGGAGATCTTGTTGGCGAGGATCTCGGCGCCCTTGGCGTCGGAGGCGAGTTCCGCACCCGCGACGAACATGCGCTGCTGGATCGCGTGGATCCGGTCCCGCCACGGCCCCGGCTCGAGCCCGGCCTTCGCCGCGCCCAGCGCCGCATTGGCCTCGTCGACGGTCCCGTAGGCCTCGACGCGCAGGCTCTGCTTGGTGACGCGGGAGCCACCGAACAGGCCGGTGGTCCCCTTGTCGCCGGTGCGGGTGTAGATGGCGGGCATCGGTCAGCGCTCGTCGATCTCGACAGCGTCGACGATGCCGACGATCGTGGAGTCGATGGGGGCTTCCTTGCGGTCGGCCGCGAAGCGGGCAGAGGAGCCCTTGGTGACGATGACCGTCTCCCCGTTGCCGGCGCCGACTGTGTCGACACACACCTCAGGGGTTCCGGTCAGCGCGCCGGACTCGTCGAGGCGCCGGGTCAGCATCAGCTTGAAGCCGACGAGGCGGGGGTCCTTGCTGGTCGAGACGACATTCCCGATGACCTTGGCCAGGTACATGTCAGTGCTCCCTCTCGATGATGATGTTGCGCGCCGCGGCGGTCTCCCGCGCGAGCGCCGTGATGAGCGCCCCTGCGCCGACCCGCAGCGTGGTGCGGGGCGCGACCGTCTTGACGATCCCGTCGTGGATCAGCCGCTCGGCGCAGACGACCGGGTCGTTGAGCTTGTCGAAACGCGTTGAGCCTGTCGAGACGGCCTTCCCTTCGGCAGGCTCAGGGCCCTTCGACAGGCTCAGGGAACCAACCGCCTCGTCGAGCGTCTCGGACGAGGCCAGGGTCACGCCGAAGGACGCGAGCGCCTCGAGGTTGCCCTGCAGCATGCGCGAGTAGCCGGCGGGCAGGTCGGGGAACCAGCCGCGCTTGTCGGGGGTGTCTCCGCAGGCGTTGACGGACAGGACGACGGGCTTGTCGAACATGATGAACTCGGCCATCACGTTCGAGGCGAGGCAGTCGCCGATGCCGTGCGCGACCTTCGCGACCATGTTCACGGTCGCGGTCGGGATGATCAGCATGTCGTGGCCCATCACGAGCGACTTCTCTGCCGGGCACATGCCGATGGACTCGATGGCCTGCTGGTCGAGGATCTTCGATGCGGAGTGGGTCTGGGTCCAGTCGAGGTTGACCAGGCCCGTCGCCTTGAGCCGCCGCAGCGACTCCAGCGAGGCCTCGAACCCGAGCAAGGCGCCGGTGAACAGCACCAGCGCGTTGCGGGGCTCCGGGCGCGCCGGGGCCCCGTCGGCGAGCACCTCGACGACGACCTGCCTGATCAGGGAGCGCAGCTCCTGCTCTGTCACCTGTTCCTCCTCATCGCCGTCCCCAGCGGGGTGGGGAACAGCGGCTCGTCCGGCCGGGTGACGGGGCGCCGGAGGACGCCCTCGAACACGGCCGGTGACTGTGGGTAGGAGCTCGAACCGCCCACGAGGTAGACGGGGAACTCCTCGTAGCCGACCGTCGCCTCCGCGGCGATGGTCGCCATCTTCTCGAGCGTCGGGCGGATCAGGCCGATCACGAGATCGCCCTGCGCGGGGTCACGCTTGAGCTGCTCCGCGGCCTCATAGTCGATGCCGAGAGCGCCCGAGATCACCAGGGTCATGTGGTGGCCGCCGGTGGCCTGGTCCACGGACTTCAGCACCTCGGAGTCGCGCAGGATCGAGACCCCTGTGGTCCCGTGGCCGACATCGATCACAACGCCGTCGGTGACGCCGAGCGCCGTGGCCGCCGCGACCGGCTCGTCGACGACCTCCGACGCCTCGAGTCCGCAGGCCTCCAGCACGTTGGTGAACACCTTGGTGGTCCCCGCGTCGATGCCCGGAGGAATCGCGACGGCGGCCTCGCGGAACGTGACGCCGAGCTTCCCGGCGAGTGCGTCGCGCAGCTGACCGACGGCCCTCACGGCCCCCAGCCAGTCGACCACGACCCCGTCACGGACGACCGTCGAGCGGAGCCAGGCCCCGCCGATGGGATGGTCGTCCCCGTCGACCACGGCAAGCACGATGTTGCCCGTGCCGAGGTCGACGCCCAGCCGGCAGGCGCCGCCGGGCGCAGCCGTCCGCCCGGAGCGCACCTGGCGGGCGAACCGGTCGAGCTGGGACGTAGGGGTCGCGGTCATGGTGCTCATCTCGGGCAGATCGTCGCGTAGTCGCCGGTCTTCGCGCCGATGGCGTTGGCCTCGTCGGTGTCCAGGTGCAGTTCGAGGAGGTAGGAGTCCTTGACCCGCACGAGGAAGTTGTCGAAGCGGCCGCCGCGCTCACCCGGGAACACGACGCTGACGCGGTCCTGATCCTTGAGCCCGAGTGCTTCCGCATCGGCGGGGCCCATGTGGATGTGTCGGCCGGCGACGATCGCCGCGTGGTCGAGCGCGACGCGTCCCTTGGGGCCCTCGATCTCGATCGGCGCGGCCTCGGACAGGTGTCCGGACTGCGCCATCGGCGCGTCGAGGCCGAGCGCGCGGCAGTCTGTGCGGCTGAGCTCGACCTGCGTCGCCGACCGGTTCGGTCCCATCACGCGGACGCGCTGGAACGAGCCCTTGGGGCCGTGGATCGTCACCGACTCCTCGGCCGCGAACTCCCCGTGCTGCCGGACGTACTTCTTCACGACGGGTCGGTCGTATCCGAACAGGGTGGCGAAGTCGGCGTCGGTCAGGTGCACGTGCCGGTTCGAGATCCCGACGATGGTCTTCGTCGGGTCGGCCTCGTTGAACTTGGCGACGATGCGGTCGGCGATGGTGGAGATCAGCTGCGCTTCGGACATGATCAGACCTGCGGGAGCAGCTTCTCGACGTCGGCGTGCGGCCGCGGGATGACGTGCTGCGAGACGAGCTCACCGACGCGCGAGGCAGCTGCCGCTCCCGCGTCGACGGCGGCCTTGACGGCACCGACGTCGCCGCGGACCATGATCGTCACGAGGCCGGAGCCGATCTTCTCCTGGCCGACGAGGGTCACGTTGGCCGACTTGGTCATGGCATCGGCCGCCTCGACGGCGCCGACGAGACCCTTGGTCTCGATGAGGCCCAGTGCCTGGCTCATGGGTTACTTCCTTCCGGTCGTGGCCTTGGCGGCCGCGGTCTTCCGCGCGGTGGTGGCCGGGCGGGTCTTGGGTGCCGCCGACTGTGCATCGGCGGTGTTCAGGGGGGCGTCCTCGACGACCTCGGTGATGTCGGAGTCGAGCACCGCGGTGGGCTCGGGCTCCGGCTCGGGCTCCGGATTCGGCTCCGGCGCGGGAGTGGGGGCGGTCCAGCCGCGCGTGAGCTTGTTGCCCACCAGCGGCTCGATCTGGTCGTTCGGCCGCGGGATGACCAGCTTGCTGACCACGCGGTTGATCTTCGCGGCCGCGACGGCGGCGGCGTCGATCGCGGCGGTGACGGCGCCGACCTGGCCGAGGACCTTGATGGTCACGAAACCGCCGCCCTTGGCGAGTTCGTAGCCGACCAGTTCGACGTTTGCCGACTTGCAGGCGACGTCAGCCGCCTCGAAGCCGGCCGCGAGGCCGACGACCTCGATGAGTCCCAGTGCTTGCATCAGTGGTTCCTTTCCGGTGCGCTTCGAAGTGGGATGCGTTTGACGATCCGGGCGGCGTTCGAGCCGATCACCCGGTCCTGTTCGGGGCACTCGCCGAGGAACTGCGCGATGTAGGGGCGCCCCTCGTCGAGCTTCTCTGTGGTGGTGACGACGTAGTCGAGCGAGACGCCGAGCCCGATCCCGAGCCGGGACGCGACGGCCGCCTCATGGGCGAGCGTCAGCGGGTTCAGCTCGTCGAAGCGGTGCACCTCGACGGGTACCCCCTCCTCCTCGATGCCGAGCAGCAGCGAGGTGAGGGCAGGGTCGGGGACCCGTGCGTTGACGTGGCACAGGATGGCGGGTGGCTCCGGCTTCTTCGTCATTTTCTCGGCTCCGCGAAGCTCAGGGCGAGCCCGGTTGCGACCGCGTTCCGCGGCCCCTCGGTGCCGCGGATGTTCGCCCGACCCGCGACGACGCGGTACTCGGCCAGCGCGTGCGTGACGAGCTGCGGGATCTCGAAGTCGAGGGCAGAGCCTCCGACGAGCACGACGAAGTCGATGTCACGCACGTTGTCGGTGGGGCTGACCTTGCGCAGCGCGCGGATCGCGTTGGTGACGAAGACGCGCTCCTTGGCGCGGATGCGCACCTGGCGGATGGCCTCGACGGGCAGGCTCAGGTCGAGCGGGACGAGGCCGTCGGGCTTCAAGATGACCGTGCGGGCGTAGACCTGCGGAGGCAGCGGCTCGTCGAAGAACTGGACCGTGCCGTCCTCGTGGCGGATGTTGAAGACGGTCTCGACCTTGGCCAGCGGGTAGCGCTTGATGTCCTCGGCGGTGTCGAAGGTGTCGAGCCCGAGCTCCGACTGGATCATCAGCGTCACCATGTTGCCGGCGCCGGCCAGGTGGATGGAGGTTCCGGTGCCGTCCGCGCGCATGACGGAGGCGTCCGTCGAGCCGGCTCCCATGTCGAGGATGGCGATGGGGGCGGCTGTGCCGGGCGTGGTCAGCGCGCCGCGGATCGCCATGTCTGCCTCGACGCCGCCGACCTCCACTGCGATGCCGAGTTCGGAGGCCATGTGCTGCGCGATCTTCTGCATCTGCAGCCGGTCGGTCTTGACCATGACGGCGATGCCGACGGCCGCCTCCATGGAGAACTCGTTGGCGATGCCGCCAGCGACCTGCTGGGGCACCTGGGTGTCTACGGCCAGCAGGTCGGTGATGTTGACGTCGCGGGGCTGCAGGTTGGTCAGCTGCGCCATGGTGACGCGGACCTTCTCCATCATGCCGCCGACGTTGGTGCCCGGCTCGCCGACGACGTCGGTCACGTGGCGGACCTTCCCGACGGCCTGCATGATCTCCTCGGCCCCGCGGTCGACGTCGACCTCGGCCTTGGTCGACTCGCCGAGCACCGTGAGCCGACCGGCCGGGATGCGGCGCTCCTGCACGTCTCCCTTGGGGGTCTTGATGACCACGGCCGAACGGTTGCCGACCAGGGACCGGGCGAGCGGGACGACCTGCTTGGTGTCCTGCGCGTCGAGCCCGAAGAGGGTCGCGATGCCGAACGGGTTGGCGAGCGTCTCGACGATGCGGCCGACCTCGGCCACCTCGATCGCCGCGAGCATACCGAGCGGCACCTTCTCGATCAGACCGACCTCGTCGACGATGGGGATCTTGCGGTCGAGCCGGTTGTGGACAAGGACGCCATCGTCGGCCTGCAGGATGGCGCCGGTCACCTCCACATGGGCCGCGTTGATGCGGCGCGCGACGTCGTCGTAGGGGAAGGAGCGGTCGGCCACCACGATGTAGGGCACGCCGACCGGGGCGGTGGCCAGGTGGGCGATGTCGATGGTGGTGCCGACGCCGATGCCGAGCCCGCCGGGCGTGGCCGGATTGTGGCCGATCATCGTCGACTCGGTGATGATCGTCTCGGTGATGGTCTCCATCGCGACGTCGCCGATGACGGGGGCGGCCTCGTTGATGCGCACCAGGTCGAGGTCTGCGAGCTGGCGGCCGCCGTTCTTCAGCGCGACGTTGAGCGCGTGGAAGATGCCCTGGATGTTGGCGTCGGTGCCCTTGATGCCCGTGGTCGGGATCGTCGAGCTTGCCAGGAACGTGAGCTTCTCCCCGTCGGCCTCGGCGAGCGCGACCTCCGTTGTCGCGTTACCGATGTCGATGCCGGCGATCAGGCGCATGCTTCGTCCTTCGAATATCTGGGGGTAGGTCGTCGATGACCCGGGGTGTGGTGTGTCCCCGGTCGGGCCCGTGGGGGGCAGGTCCGACCGGGGCACAGGATGGGTGTCAGTCGACGCGGAGGCGTCCGCGCGACTCGTAGACGTCGGCGGCCTGCCGGACGAATCCGGCGGACACCTTGGCACCGTAGGTGCCCTCGAGCTCGGCGGCGATGTCGTACAGCTCCGTCTTGGTGGAGCGGTACGGCCGCAGGGCGTTGTAGATGGCCAGCAGCCGCTGGTCGGGGACGGCGACCAGCTCGGCGGCGCGACGCATGTTGCGCGCCAGCGGGCCACGGCCGGAGTCCTCGGCGATCTGCGCCTGGAGCTCAAGGGTCTCCGCGGAGATCTTGAAGTCCGAGGCCTTCAGCTGGCCGCTCTTCAGCTTGTCGAACGTCAGATCGTCCAGGCTGAGACCGGAATCGGTCTTGACCAGCTGCGGGTTCTTCTCGGCGAGCGGGTAGTCCGCCACACCGACCTTCTGTCCGGAGGACGCCGGGGCGGCAGCAGCCGCCGCGGGGGCCTTCTTCTCGAAGGTGACGTTGTCGTTGCCGCCGAGGTTCTGCATGACCTCGGCCATGATCTGTCGAATCAGTTGCTCTTGATCCATGTCGCTTCTCCTAGCCGAAGCTGATCTGAAGCGCCTGGGGCTTCTTGTTCAGATCGCAGAGGGTCGTTTCCTTGTTGTGCAGCAGCGCAGCCTTGGCCTGGTACTTCGGCCGGGCCATCTGGTCGTTGCGGATCGGCACCGGGGCGGGGTTCTCGCCCTTGGCGTACTTGGCGGCGTTCTTGCCGATGGCGCGGAACGTCTCCTCGTCGATGAGCGGGGACTGGCTGAACAGCTCCACGTTCGACAGCGGCGGCAGATCCTTCTGGTGGATGACCGTCGTGCCGCGCGACTGGATGCCGATGCCGATGCCCGAGCCGGACAGCTTGGCCGCCTCGTGGGCGACGAAGCCGACGTCTGCCGTCTTGTAGAGGCGGACGAAGCGGTACTTCAGGCCCTCCTCCTCGATGCCTGCGCAGATCTCCCTGAGGACCGTGGCATGCGGGATGCCGATGATGGTCTCGTGGATGCTCGTGCTGAAGGCGGGCGACAGGGCGATGACGACCTCCTTGGGATCGGTGCCGCGCTGCGCGTCCCCGGTCTCGGTGATGGTCAGGTTCCCTGCGACCGCCGGCGTCATGGTGGCGACGCCGCCGCTCGCGGGTGCCGTCGGGTTCGCCGACTCGGTGACGACCTCGCGGATGACCTGCTCGATCAGTGTCTTCAGAGTTGCTTGATCCATGGCTGTGATCCCCCTCAGATGCTTTCCGGGCTGATCGCCTGGCGGATGGTCTTCAGACGGTTCCACTTCTCTTCCGAGATCTGGTAGCCGGTCTTCGGGCCCGCGTAGTCGTTCAGGTTGTTGACGGCGGAGTCCACCTTGAACTCGCGGGTGAAGATCGCCGAGGTGTGCAGGTAGTCGCCCGCCACCCGGTGCTTCAGGAGGTTGAAGACCGCCTCGCCGACGTCCTCGAAGCCGCCGCTCACGAGGGCCTTCGCCACGTCGAGTCCGGTGACCTCGCGGGCCATCATCTCCTCGGCGGCCTTCAGGTCCTCGACGACGTTGCGTGCGGGCATGTCCTTCGAACCGTTGGCGTAGGTCGCTGCCTCCACCTCAGCGTCCGTGATGTCCGGCAGGCCGAGCTGCTTGAACGCAGCCTGGATGGCGCGGGCGGCCTTGCGGCGGATGTCGACGACCTCCTCCTCACCGGCGGGGAGCAGGCCCCCGTCGACGTGCAGGTCGCGCTGCAGGATGACCCAGTCGTCGTAGTCCTCGGCGTCCCAGTTCGAACCGGCGAACATGTTGTCGTAGTTCGGGGTGGCCGAGTAGCCGGAGCAGATGAAGTCCGTGCCGGGCACGAACTGCATCAGCGTGCGGGCAACGCGACGCAGGTCCGAGTGGGTGAACGTCTGGTCGTTCGACGATGCACACTCGAGGTCGAGCATGATCGCGATCAGGTTCTCCGCCAGGATCGCGCGGATGCCCTGCGGCACGGCGGCGGGGACACCGACGCAGCTCACGGAGCCGTTCTGCGTGCCCTGGGAGCCGGCGGCCTTCGTCACGAACAGGCAGCGGGACTCGAGGTAGAGCATCGACTTGCCCTCCGCGAAGCCCATCTGGACCTCGGAGCCCGTGCCGGAGGTGAAGCGCATCTTCAGTCCGCGCGACGCGTAGCAGGAGGCGAGGAACGCCTTCGACCACGGGGTGTCGTCGCCGTCCATGAAGACAGCCTCGGTGCCGTAGACCGACACCGTCTCGGCGTAGGCCGTGAGGCCGCGCATGCCGAGCTGCAGCTCCGTGGCCTCCTCGACCGCGCACTGGGTGAGGATGCCGGGCCGCCCGACCTGCGCGCCGACCAGGATGGCCAGCGCGTTGAACGGTGCGTAGCGCACGACGCCGACCGTGGTCTCCTCCTCGGCGAAGCCGCGGATGGCGGCCTCGGCCGCGTCCGCCGCGATCTGCACGGGGTTGTCGGCCAGGTTGGTGACGTGGCACTGGTTGGCCGGCGTCTTGCGGGCACGCATCTTGGTGACGGCGCTCATCAGCTCGAGGACGCTCATCTGCGAGACGACCTCGGCCGCCTTCGCGGGCGTCATGGATGTGGTCAGCGGGACCAGCGTGGCGCGCGGCACGTTGATGTCGCACAGCATGTGGGCCAGCTGCACCGAATCCATGGCGTTGACCTCGACGGCCCGCTCCAGGTTGATGCCGTACTCGGCGATGAACGTGTCGAGCATGTCGAACTCGGCACGGGACTTGCCGTCCAGCTCCACGACCTTGCCGTCCTCGATGCGGATCGAGGGCTTGGGATCATTGGGGCCGTCCATGGCGATCAGGCCCACTTCGGGCCATTCGGTGACGTAGCCGTCCTGGTTCACAGGACGTGCGTCGAGCACCTCAAATCTCTTGGACTTCACGTTGACGACCTCAGATGTAGGGGGTGGTGGTCGACTCGGGGTAGTCACCCAGCGCGCCGAGCAGCTGACGGCCGACCTCGCGTGCGGCGATGATCGCCTGGCGCACGGCGCCGGAGTCACCGGAGAACGCGGAGATGACCTCGTTGGAGAAGCTCGTGCCGGAGGCAGGGCTGGAGTAGGCGACGACGTCGATCGTCGAGGCCTTGACCGCCGTGTCCGCGAGCACGACGCCGATCGCGGCGGGGGCGCCCACCGTGATGCCGAACGACTTGCCGAGCGGGGCGCCGAACGCCTTGTTCAGGGCGTGGCTGGCGCGGGCCGTGTACTGGAACTCCAGGTGGCCTGCGTCGTTGCCGTAGACGTCGCCGAACGTGCGGTCCAGCTCCGACAGCGCGACCTCGACGGCGCGGCGGGCGTCGGAGACGTCCTCGGCGCCGAACACGATCAGGGAGCCGTGACCTGCGCCACCCTTGGTGTCGCGGGGCAGCTCGATGGTCAGGATCTCGGTGTTGGTGGCCTTGACAGCCTCGTCGGCCGCGAAGATGTGCGGACCGGCGCCGGTGCGGGCACCCAGGATGCCGATCGAGCGGTACTTCTTGTCCAGCCCCATCATCTCGTGGAGCTGCGGGTCGACGTTGGCGATGACCAGGCCGATCGTGTCGCCGAGCGCATTGGTGCCGACGAACTCGGTGACGCCGGGGCGGGTCCCGGCGGCGGGGGCGGGTGCGGCCTCGGGGGAGACCTTCTTCATGACCTCGGCCATGACCTTGTTGATCAGATCTTCAGACATGACTCAGCTCACTTCGCCGCGGGGAGCAGCTTCTCGACATCGGTGTGGGGGCGCGGGATGACGTGGCACGAGACAACCTCGCCCACCTTCGCCGCGGCTGCCGCACCAGCATCGGTCGCGGCCTTCACCGCGCCGACGTCGCCACGGACCATGACGGTCACGAAGCCGGCGCCGATCTTCTCGCTGCCGATCAGCTGGACATTGGCCGACTTGACCATCGCATCGGCGGCCTCGACCGCACCTACGAATCCTTTGGTCTCGACCAGTCCGAGTGCTTCCTGCATGTTGGACTCCTTCGTCTCGTTTTCCCAGGGATGGGGTCACTCGTCGACAAGGGTACGCAGGGATCAGATACACGATCTGAGACTGTTGTTACACAATCCGGCCTAAGCCCGGGCCCCCATTGAGACGCCTGGGCCCCCTGTCTAGAGTTGCATCAGAAGCAACGACGCGGAGGTGTGCCCTCATGGATCCCATGAGCGACAAAGCGAGGATCATCCAGGAGTTCGTCCCTGGCAAACAGGTGACCCTCGCACACATCATCGCGAACGCCGACCAGCAGCTCTTCGCCAAGATCGGGCTGATGGACAAGACGGCAGGATCCGTGGCGGTCCTCACCCTGACCCCCGGCGAGGCCGCCATCATCGGCGGCGACATCGCGACCAAGTCATCCGCGGTGCAGCTCGCCTACGTCGACCGTTTCTCCGGTTCGCTGCTCCTGGTGGGGCAGCTCTCCGACATCGAGACGGCCGTCCGCGACGTCGTCGACACCCTGCGCGACGTGCTCGGCTTCACTCCCGCCCCCATCACGAGGACGTAGGCAGAGGTGCGGCACATACTGCTGATCGGCAGCGTCGGCGTCGGCAAGACCACCCTGCGCCAGGCAGTCCACGGGGAGGATCTCGACTACGCCAAGACGCAGGCGATCGAGGTCAAGGCCGGCGTCGTCGACACCCCCGGCGAGTTCCTCGAATCGCGCTTCTACAAGCACGCTCTGATCACCGCCAGCTACTCGGTGGACACCGTCGTCCTCGTGCAGGCGGCCGACGAGCGCGGCACCCGCTTCCCCCCAGGCTTCTCGACGGCCTTCAACCGGCCCGTCATCGGTGTGATCACCAAGAGCGGCCTCGGGACCCCCGAGTCGATCCACGAGGCCGAGGGGCAGCTGCGGCTGGCCGGCGCCCGGGACGTGTTCATCGCCGATGCCTTCACCGGAGAGGGCATGGACGAGCTCAAGGAGATTCTGTGTCAACCATCAACATCGGCGATCTGACCACCCATGAGGTGACAGATCTGAGACAGCTCGTCGACGTCGACCGGCTGCAGCAGATCCAGGACGAGTTCGCGGCCGAGACCGGGTTGGCGATGATCACCGTCGACTCCATGGGATCGCCTGTGACAAGGGCCTCCGAGTTCAGTGAGTTCTGCCAGTTCCTCCGCCGTGACCCCGCGGTTCGGCGCCTCTGTTACACCTGCGATGCGCACGGCGGTTTCCAGTCCTCGCTCGAGGGGCGACCCGTCGTCTACCAGTGCCACGCGGGGCTCGTGGACTTCTCGGTCTCCATCACGACGGGCAACCGCTTCCTGGGCGCGGTGCTCGCGGGTCAGGTGCTGCTGAAGAGCGGCCAGGACCAGCTGCAGCAGATGCTGACCGCGAAGGAGGCATGGCGCGGGGACCCGGAGATCGAGGAGTTGACGCTCAAGCTCAAGGTCGTGGACCTGGAGAAGCTGCACAAGGCGGCCGACGCGATCATCTCGCTCGCGAACGAGACCCTCGGCAGGGCGCACCCCACCATGGTGATCGCGTCCGGCCCATACCTCGGACGCCTGCCGGGCATCCCCAGCGCCGCCGGGCACGACCGCACTGTGCTGGCGCCGCTGCTGGAGGGCCGCAGCAAGGCGCTGCCTTTGATGCCCATCGAATCGCCGCCCTCGACGCTGGATTCGGCCCGCGTCGCGCGCAACCTCCACCATCGCAAGGTTGCCGACAACCTGGAGATCGTCAGCCGGCACCTCGACGACCTGCTGCCGCGCTGGAGCCAGAAGATCCCGCGTGACGACCTCACGCCCTTCGAGGACATGCTGATCGGCGTCGCCACCAGCGAGGGCCTCCAGTACGGCCGCGACCTGACCGTGGAGGTCATGCGGAACCGCGGCAGCCGCCGCTCCCCCATGAACCGCTACGAGTGTCAGCTGTACTGCGAGCGCCTCGTCATCAAGCTGCACGACCTCGTCGAGCCGCGACTGACGGTCAAGGACCGCACGGTCGACACGCTCATCAACGAGATCGAGAAGGACCCCACGTCGTTCCTGACGGTGCAGAGCGCCGCGAACTACCTGGTGCTGTCCGAGTCGCACTTCGCGCGCCAGTTCAAGCAGCACACTGGGCACAGCTTCAACTCCTATGTCTCGGCCAAGCGCCTCGACCGGGCCAAGCTGCTGCTCGCACACACCACCAAGCCCGTGCTGAGGATCGCGACCGAGCTGGACTTCCAGCCGGTCAACTACTTCTCGCGCTGCTTCAAGAAGCACTTCGGCATCACGCCGAGTCAGTACCGCAACCAGTTCTCCGGAGGAACCGCATGAGCACCTTCTCGCTGCACACCGAGATCCACTTCGGGAACGGCTCGCTGGAGGAGCTCCGGGCCTACGCCACCGATCGCGTGCTGCTCGTGACTGATGAGTTCCTGGCGACAACAGGGCTGTTCGCGCAGGTGCTGCACTTCCTCGGGCCGGACACGACGGTGTTCAAGGAGGTCGTCCCGAACCCGACGGTCTCGCTGATCGCGAAGGGCGTGGCCTGCTACCTGGCCGTCGAGCCCGTCGTGGTCATCGCCCTGGGCGGTGGCTCGTCCATCGACGCCGCGAAGGCCATGCACAAGGCCGCCCTGGACAGCGGCTTCGGCGCCCCCATGGGCCTGGTGGTGGTGCCGACCACGTCCGGTTCCGGGTCGGAGGTGACGAGCTTCGCCGTCGTGACCGACGAGGCCACCCACGCGAAGCTCCCGATGATCTCCCGCGACATGCTGCCCGGCGTCGCGATCCTCGACCCGCAGTGCGTCGTGGGTGTGCCGCCCAAGGTCACGGCGGACTCCGGCATGGACGTGCTGACGCACGCCGTCGAGGCCTACGTCTCGACCGCCGCGAGCGACTTCTCGGATGCCTGCGCCGAGAAGTCGGTGCACCTCCTGTGCGCGAACCTGCAGCGCTGCTACGACGAGGGCACCGACCTCGTGGCCCGCGAGCGGATGCACAACGCGTCGACCCTGGCCGCGATGGCCTTCAACAACTCGAACCTCGGCATCAACCACTCCCTCGCGCACGCGCTGGGCGGCCACTTCCCCGTCGCGCACGGGCGGCTGAACGCCATGCTGATGCCGCACGTCATGGCCTTCAACGCCGCCCGCAGCGAGCGCGCCGCGACGAAGTACGCATGGCTGGCGCACCTCGTCGGCAAGTCGACCGGGCCCAACGTCAAGGCCGGGGTGCTGTCGTTCATCACGGCCATCGAGAAGCTCAACAAGGCGCTCGGCATCCACCCCCGGCTCGCGGACGAGGGCATCGACCCAGCTGAGGTGCGCGCGAAGCTCGACGAGATGGCCGAGCAGGCGCTCGCCGACGGGTGCACGCCCACCAACCCCGTCGAGCCGACGCACCTGGACCTGGTCGCGATCCTGCGCAACCTGCTCTGAGGTCTCAGCTGGCGTAGCGCGCGGCGCTGCGGGCGCGGGCCTTCGCGGCCTCCTCCTCGCGGTTCTTCGGCGGCGCGGTGGTCACGAGCGCCTCGATGAGGTGCCCCGTGATGTGGGCGATCTCCTCGACGGCGCGGTTGAAGGCCTCCTCGTTGGCCCGGCTGGGCCGCGTCGTCCCCGCGACCTTGCGCACGTACTGCAGCGCGGCGGCGTGCACCTCGTCGTTGGTGGCGGGGGGCTCGAAGTTGTTCAGCGGATGGATGTTGCGGCACATGGGGGCACCCTACGTCGCAGAGGGTGCGGCCCGGCACGAAACGGAGGACCCCCGACGCCGGGGCGCCGGGGGTCCTGAGGGCTGGCCGGAGGGTCAGGAGGTGACCTTCTTCGACTCCTTCAGGATGTCGGTCAGCTTGGTCATCTGCTCGGCCTGCGAGTGGTAGTCGAACGCGGCGACGCCCCACTCGTGGGTCTGGCCGGCCTTCAGGGCCGGGTGGTCGGCGAAGGTGGCCTGCTCAGCCAGCTCGTCGGCCTGCATGCCCTCCTCGCTCAGCAGGAGCACGTCGCCGGTCATCATGTCGGCGGCGTTCTCCCAGGTGTAGATGTCCCAGTAGTAGTCGCCGTCGGGGTTGAGGTTGGTGTAGTTGACGCCGAGCTCGGTGTAGTGGGCCGTCTCGGGCTCGTCGGCGGGCTTGACCAGGTAGATGCCGCTGGCGTCGGCGTACATCTGGGTGACCTCGAGGTCGCTGGCGCCTGCGGTCTCCGTCAGCGCGGTGACGGCGGCGTCGTACTCGGTCTTGGCCTCGTTGATGCGGTCCTCGGAGGCACCCAGCGCGGAGGCGAGCTTGTTGAAGCTCTGGGTGACGTCGGCACCGCTGCCGCCGATCTCGATCGCGACGATCGGCGCGATCTTCTCCAACTGGTCCTGCTGCTCGCGGTCCGCGAACGCGTAGAGGGGTCCCTCGAGGTCCAGGGTGCCCTCGCGGTCGGTCGGGTAGATGCCCGTCACGATGATGTCGGGGTCGGAGGCGGCGAGCGCCTCGAGGTCGATCTCGCCGTAGCTGTTGCCGACGATGGCGGTGTTCGAGATGTCGTACTCGGAGAAGCGCTCGTCCGTCGCGACGTCCATGCGGCCGAAGATGGCCGTCGGCGTCACGCCGTAGCTCAGCAGGCCGGCTGCGTAGTCGGCGAAGGCGGCGATGTTCGTGGGCTGAGCGTCGAGCTCGACGGTCTTGCCCGTGTCATCCGTGTAGGTCCAGGGGCCGGAGGCCGAGGAGCTGGCGGCGGCCGACGTGTCGTCGGTGGCGGTATCGGTCGAGGAGCAGGCCCCGAGCGTGAACGCCGCGGTGAGGGCGAGGATGCCGGCCAGGCGGCCGACCTTCGAGATGCGAGTCATGCGGAATAAGTTAGCAAAGGCTTCCCTAATGCAGAAACGCGGGTCAGGCGGAGCCCAGTTCCTGTCCCTCGTGCAGCAGCGGGACCACGAGCGGGGTCTCGCTGACGGGGTCCGGGATGACGAGCGCGCGCAGCCCGAACGACTCCTGCAGCGTCTCGGGCGTCAGCACGTCCCACGGGGAGCCGTCGGCCGCGACGCGGCCGTCGGCGAGCAGGATGAGCCGGTCGCAGTAGCGGGCGGCGAGGCTGAGGTCGTGGAGCACCATGACGACGGTCGTGCCGCGGTCGCGGTTGACCTGTTCGACGAGGCTGAGCACCTCCACCTGGTGGCCGAGGTCGAGGAACGTGGTGGGCTCGTCGAGCAGGACGGTGCCCGCCTGCTGCGCGAGCACCAGCGCGATCCAGGCGCGCTGCAGCTGGCCGCCCGACAGGGACCCGGCGTCGCGGTCCGCGATGTCGGTCAGGCCGGTGGCCTCGAGCGCCTCGTCGACGATGCGGGCGTCCTCGGCGGTCCAGGGCCGCCAGAGGCTCTGGTGGGGGTGCCGGCCGCGGGCCACCAGGTCCCGCACGCTCGTCGCGGCCGGGGTGAGCGGCTTCTGCGGCAGCAGCGCGAGGCGGCGGGCGACGGCCCGGGTGGAGACGCCCGCGATGTCCTCGCCGTCGAAGGCGATGGTGCCCGCCGTGGGCTTCAGGATCCTGCCGAAGGCCTTGAGCAGCGTGGACTTGCCGCAGCCGTTCGGCCCCAGCAGGCCGGTGATCCGGCCCGGCTCGATGGCGATGTCGAGGTCGCGGAACACGACGTTGCCCTCGTAGCCGAGGGTCACGCCCCGCGCCTCGAGTGCGGGTGTGGTGGTGACGGTCATGCTGTGGTCTCCTTCTGTCGACCGCGGATGAGAAGCCAGATGAGGTACGGCGCACCGACGATGACGGTGATGACGCCGACGGGGAGGCCGGGCGCGACGGCCCGGGCGAAGGAGTCGCCGCCGAGCACGATGATGGCGCCCATCAGGGCGGAGGCCAGCAGCGGCGGGCGGGAGACACGGGCCACCCGGCGGGCGATCTGCGGCGCGACGAAGGCCACGAACTCCACGGGGCCGCTGGCCGAGACTGCGACGGCGGTGAGCACGGTCGCGACGAACAGCAGCAGCAGGCGGTGGAGCTGGATCCGCACGCCGAGGCCGACCGTGAGCTCGTCGCCGAGCTGGGCGATGTCGAGGTTGCGCGACTGGCTGAGTGCGACCGGGGCGAGGATCAGCAGCGCCAGCGCGGCGGGCCACACGCTCGCCCAGGACACGCCCGACAGACTGCCGACCATCCACTGCGCGGCCTGCGCCGCGTCGGTGATCTGCGCGCGGGCGACGAGGAAGCTGGTGATGCCGCCGAGCGTGGCGGTAGCGCCGATGCCGATCAGGATGAGCCGGTAGCTCTCCACGCCGTCGCGCCAGGCGAGCCCGTAGACCGCGGCGGAGGCGGCCAGCGCGCCGACGATGGCGGCGAGCGGGATGCCGACCGAGCTGAGCGTGCTCGCCACCGCGTAGGTGCCGCCGCCCAGCACGATGGCGGCGACGGCGCCGAGGCTCGCGCCGGAGGTGACGCCGAGGATGTCGGGCGAGGCGAGCGGGTTGCGCGCGAAACCCTGCGCGAGCGCGCCGGCCATGCCGAGGCAGAGTCCGACGACGAGCGCGGCGGCCACGCGCGGCATGCGGAGCTCGAACACGATGAGCTGCATCTTGGCGTCGCCCTGCCCGAACAGCGTGGCGACGACATCGGCTGGGGACAGCGACGAGGAGCCGACGACCAGCCCGGCGACGACCAGCGCGAACAGGACGGCGACGAAGGCGATGTCGGTGACGACGCTGCGGGCGGCCCGGCGGCCGCTGCTGACGGAGGTGCTGGCGATGCTCACAGCGCGGCCACCTTCACGCGTCGGACGATCAGGATGAACACGATGCCCCCCAGGACGGTCAGGACGACGCCCACGGGCACCTCCGCCGTGCCGTCGCCGCCGGCGGTGCGGCCGAGCACGTCGCTCAGCAGGAGCACGACCATGCCGATCAGCGCCGACGCCGGCAGCAGCGACGCGTGGTTGCCGCCGACCATTGACCGCGCCACGTGCGGGGCGGTCAGGCCGACGAAGCCGATCGGGCCCGTGATCGCGACGGCGCTCGCCGTGAGCAGCGTGACGGCCGCGAGACCGACGAGGCGGGCACGGACGAGGTTGACCCCGAGCCCGGTGGCGAGTTCCGTGCCGAGCGCCAGCGCGTTGAGCGAGGACACGTTCAGCGCGGCGAAGACCGCCCCGAGGACGGCCAGCAGCGCGGCCGCCTCCACGCCGTCGAGGCTGCGCCCCGAGAGCGAGCCGACGACCCAGATCCGGTAGGCGGCCAGGGTCGTCTCGTCGCGGAGCACCAGCAGCGAGGTGAGCGCCACCAGGAGGGAGGACACGACGGTGCCGGCGATGGCCAGCGGCACGGGGCTGCTGAGGTCGCGGCCGAGCGCGGCGACCGAGAACACGACCACGCTGGCGACCAGGGCGCCCACCAGCGCGAAGCTCAGCGTGCCGAGGACGGAGGTGACGCGGAACAGGTACACGCCGGCCACGACGGCGAGGCTCGCGCCGGCCGAGACACCCAGCACGCCCGGGTCCGCAAGTGGGTTGCGGGTCTGGCCCTGCATCACGGCTCCGGCCAGGCCGAGCGCCGCCCCGACGAGGAGCCCGAGGACCGTGCGGGGGACGCGCGAACCCCAGACGACCGAGCCGGGGTCGTTGGCGCGGTCGACAAGGGCCGCGACCACCTGGGGCGCCGAGATGGGATTGCTGCCGACCATCATGGAGAAGATGGCCGCCAGGGCGACAAGGACCAGCAACGCGACGAGCACGATGAGGGTTCTGGCCGCTGGGCGGGGCTTGGACATGTGCGGCAGCTTAGTGTGCCCTAACCTCCTCACGAACTCCGGCTCCACCACGAGTTGTTACGCGCACGTCACCTGCCCGCAAACCATCAATTCACGCACTCCGACTAGTGTGGGGCCTATGTCTGAGAACGTGCGCACTGACCAGCTTCCGCTGGCCGACGAGTCCCCGACCACCGAATCGCGTGATCTGGGTCCCTCCGGGAAGCCGACCCACCCGTTGGCAACCGCCCCCGTCGGCGCCCCGCCCCACTCCGTCGACGGATTCGTGAAGGAGTTCCTGCACGAGCTGAACACCAACCAGGGTGTCCCGTTGTCCCTGTCGTCGGTCAACGACCAGTACATGGCGCTGGCCAGCACCGTCCGCAACTACCTGATGGCGCGCTGGCTCGAGACGAACCGCAAGGTGCACGAGAACAAGCCGAAGACCATCGGCTACCTCTCCGCCGAGTACCTGCTGGGCCGCCAGCTCGGCAACGCGCTGCTCGCGACCGACCTGAGCGACATCGCCGAGAAGGGCCTGGCGCTGTGCGGTATCGACATCGCGACGCTCCGCGCCCAGGAGGTGGAGCCGGGCCTCGGCAACGGCGGTCTCGGCCGCCTCGCCGCCTGCTTCATCGACTCGCTCGCCACCATGGACGTGCCGTGCGTGGGCTACGGCATCCGCTACGAGTACGGCATCTTCCGCCAGACCTTCGTCGATGGTCGTCAGGTCGAGCAGCCCGACACGTGGCTGTCGCTCGGCTCGCCGTGGGAGTTCCCGCACCCGGAGGCCTCCGTGCAGGTCGACTTCGGCGGCCACACCGAGCGCTACATCGGGGAGGACGGCCGCGAGCGCGTCCGCTGGGTGCCCGCCTGGAACGTGCTGGGCGTGCCCTACAACTACATGGTCCCCGGCTACCTGAACGGCCGCGTGAACACGCTGCGCCTCTGGTCCGCGCAGGCCACCAAGGCGTTCGACCTGCAGATCTTCAACTCCGGCGACTACGCGCAGGCCGTCCGTGCGCAGACGTTCGCCGAGAACATCTCCAAGGTGCTGTACCCGGAGGATTCCACCCCCCAGGGCAAGGAGCTGCGCCTCCAGCAGCAGTACTTCTTCGTCGCCTGCTCGCTGCGTGACTTCATCGACCACTCGCTGGAGGACGGCTTCGATCTGCACAACCTGCCGGAGCGGGTCACGTTCCAGCTGAACGACACCCACCCGGTGATCGCGGTGCCGGAGCTCATGCGCATCCTGATCGACGAGTACGACTTCGAGTGGGACGAGGCCTGGGATGTCACCAGACGGTGCTTCGCCTACACCTGCCACACGCTGCTGCCTGAGGCCCTCGAGGTGTGGCCGACCGACCTGCTCGGGCGTCTGCTTCCCCGTCACCTCGAGCTGATCTACCAGATCAACGACCACTTCCTGGCTGAGGTGCGCGAGGCCTTCCCCGGCGACGAGCTGCGAGCCCACCACATGTCGATCATCAGCCACGGTCAGGGCGTGCGGATGGCGTTCCTCGCCACCGTCGCCGGCACCAAGGTCAACGGCGTCGCCGAGCTGCACTCCCAGCTGCTGCGCGACAAGGTCCTGCCGGACTTCTCCGCCCTGTGGCCGGAGAAGTTCACCAACGTCACCAACGGCGTCACCCCGCGTCGCTTCGTCCGGCTGTCGAACCCGAAGCTCTCGGAGCTGATCAACGACACCATCGGCAACGGCTGGGTGACGGACCTCGAGCGCCTCAAGGAGCTTGAGCCCTACGCCGACGACCCGGAGTTCCGGGCCCAGTTCGCCGAGATCAAGGCGTGGAACAAGCATCGGATCGCCGACCTGCTGCGCGCCCGCGACGGCATCGACCTGCCCGACGGCCACCTGGTCGACGTGATGGTCAAGCGTCTGCACGAGTACAAGCGACAGTCGCTGAAGCTGCTGCACATCGTGTCGCTGTACGAGCAGGTGCTCTCCGGAAAGATCGCCGCCTCCGAGGTCACGCCCCGTACCGTCGTGTTCGGCTCCAAGGCCGCACCCGGCTATGCCATGGCGAAGGAGACCATCCACCTGATCAACAAGGTGGCCGCGACGATCAACGCCGACCCGATCCTCGAGGGTCGCCTGAAGATCGCCTTCCCGGCGAACTACAACGTGACCCTCGCGGAGAAGCTGATCCCCGCCGCGGACCTGTCCGAGCAGATCTCGCTCGCCGGCATGGAGGCGTCCGGCACCGGCAACATGAAGTTCGCCCTCAACGGCGCACTGACGATCGGCACGGACGACGGCGCGAACGTCGAGATCCGCAAGCTCGTCGGCGACAAGCACTTCTTCCTGTTCGGCATGTCCGAGCCGGAGGTCGCCGAGCTGGGCGCACAGGGCTACAACCCGCACTCCTACTACGACGCGAACCCGCAACTGAAGGCCACGCTGGACCTCATCTCGTCGGGCGTCTTCTCGAACGGCGACCGGCACCTCTTCGACATGGTCGTGGAGAATCTGAAGAACCAGGACCGCTTCATGGCGCTCGCCGACTTCGACTCCTACGTCGCGGCGCAGGCCAAGGTCGAGGAGCGCTACGCGGACCAGGATTCGTGGATGCGTTCCGCGATCCTCAACATGGCTCGCACCGGCTACTTCTCCTCAGACCGCTCGATGCGCGACTACCTGCAGCGCATCTGGCACACCACGCCGATGCTCTGACGCGCTGGGAGCCCCGAGGTCCAGACCCGAAAAACGGTCAGTGGTCGATTCTCCCCGGTCAGGTGACGAAAATCGGTCGCAGGGCACCGGCGCCACCCTTACCGATCGACGCCACCCTTGCCGACAGACGCCACCCTTACCGACAGACGCCACCCTTGCCGACAGACGCCACCCTTGTTGACAGACGCCACCGCCATGGCGGTGGCATGTGTACCGGAGGGTGGCGTCGGTCGGTAAGGGTGGCGTTTGGGCCTGTGGCGGCGCTGGCAGGGGCAGCGGCCGGCCTCGCTGAGCACTTCGACAGGCTCAGCACATGCTTGTCGAGACGCCCTGCGCGCAGCGAAACGAAGTCCTGCCCGGGCAGACCTCTCGCTCCGCTCGAGGCACCTCGACAGGCTCGGCGAACCGGGCATGAGCGCGGCGAAACGAAGCCCTGCCCGGGGAGACTCTCGCTCCGCTCAAGGCACCTCGACAGGCATGTGCTGAGGCTGTCGAAGTGCTCGGCAAACCGGGCATGAGCGCGGCGAAGGGAAGCTCTGCCCGGGCAGACCTCTCGCTCCACTCGTGGCGCCTCTACCCAGGTCGGGCTGAGCCTGACGCGGTGCTCGGCGAACAAGGGCTGAGTCCGTCGTCGCTCGGTAGCGGTGGCTTGCCCGCGGCACAGCACGGCGAATCGGCTCGTTGAGCACTTCGACAGGCTCAGCACAGGCCCTGTCGAAACGCCCTGAGCGGGGTGAGTCCCATAGCGTGGTGTCAATCCTGTGGGGGTTCTCGTCGTCGTGGACGTTGAAGGGCCATCGTGGGATGACCAGTTGTTTCCGGCAAGAAGCAAAGCAGAGATCCCACGATGACCCAGTACCAGTCTGCCCTTTCGACCCTGATCGGTGAAGTTCTCGCCGATCCCGACCTCGCGCATCAGGACGTGTTCCGCCGGATGCTGCAGGCCGGCCTGCAAGACCTTGTCGACGCGGAAGCGACCGCGAAGATCGGCGCCGCCCGTTACGAGCGCACCCCGGAACGGACCACCCGCCGCAACGGCACGCGCCCGAAGGTCCTCGCGACCCCGGCCGGGGAGGTCGACCTGCAGATCCCGAAGCTGCGGGAAGGGTCGTTCTTCCCGTCTCTGTTGCACCCGCGGCGGCGGGTCGATAAGGCCCTCTACGCGGTGATCTGCCAGGCCTGGATCGACGGGGTCTCGACCCGGAAGGTCGAGCACCTGATCCGTGCGCTCGGCAACGACACCGGCATCTCCCGCTCGACGGTGTCGCGGATCTGCGGCGAGATCGACGAGGCAGTCCACGAGTTCCTGCACCGCAGACTCGATCACACCTGGTTCCCGTACCTGTTCCTCGACGCCACCTACCTCGACGTCCGCCACCGCGGCCGGGTCGTCTCCCAAGCACTGGTCGTCGCGACCGGAGTCTCTGGTGAGGGCCGACGCGAGATCCTCGGGATGGCGCTCGGTGACGCGGAGACCACCGACTTCTGGACCGAGTTCCTCCGCTCGCTGCGCGACCGTGGCCTCAAGGTCGCCACCGATGCGGACCCGCTCGGGGTGACCCTGGTCACCAGCGACGCGCACGCCGGACTGAAAGCGGCAGTGAAAGCGATCCTGCCCGGAGCGGGGTGGCAGAGATGCCGGGTCCACTTCGCCCGCAACGTAACTCAACGCCTCGGATCGGCCCACTCGAAACCGGTCAACGCGCTGATCTCCACGATCTTCGCGCAGACCACGACCCAAACCGTGATCGCGCAATACAAGGCCGTCACCGACAGCCTCCGCTCCGCGTTTCCCGAGGTCACCGCGATGCTCGAGGCCGCCGAAGCGGACCTGACCGGGTTCGCGACGCTGCCGCGCGAGCACTGGCAAAAGGTCTGGTCGAACAACCCCATCGAGCGCCTCAACCGGGAGATCAAACGACGCGCCGACGTCGTCCAGATCTTCCCCGACCGCGACTCCGTGACCCGCCTCATCGGCGCCGTCCTCCAGGAGCAGCACGAGGAATGGTCTTACGGCGAACGCCGCTACTTCTCCGACATCTCCATGCGCAAACTCGTCCACACCCTCCACGAACACACCGAACCCGCCCACCACGAGCTCTACCTCACCGCCTGACCATCACCCACCAACAGGAAGCAACGGAATGACACCACACCACGGGACTTGACCCCTGAGCGCAGCGAAGGGAAGGTCCTGTCCAGGAGGGTCTCTCGCTCCACTCGAGGCACCTCGACAGGCATGTGCTGAGCCTGTCGAAGTGGTCGGCGAACCGGGCATGAGCGCGGCGAACCGGGCATGATCGCGGCGAAGGGAAGTCCTACCCGGGCAGACTCTCGCTCCGCTCGAGGCACCTCGACAGGCAGGCATGTGCTGAGCCTGTCGAAGTGCATGTGCTGAGCCTGTCGAAGTGCATGTGCTGAGCCTGTCGAAGTGCTCGGCGAACCGGGACCAAGCCCCCGAGGCCGGGAACCGGGGCCAAGCCCGCCGAGGTCGGGAACCGGCACCAGGAAACCCCACCGTAAGCCCGGCCCGCCCCTACCCGTCTCCCGCGAGGGGGTCAGCCGGTGTCCGGCTCCACGACGACGGGTCTTCGGGTCTCGCGGTCGAACAATATTCGCCAGCCGTCGCGGTTCTCAATACCGTCGGTTCGGGTGGGTTCCAGTTTGGAGTGGTGGAACGGGCACAACAGCGCCAGATTCTCCAGCGACGTCGATCCGCCGGCCCACCACGGGACGACGTGATGCGCCTCACACTCGACCGCCGTCGCCTCGCAGCCGGGGAAGATACATCCCCCGTCGCGGATCGCGAGCGCCCGGCGGAGCCCTGGGGTGACCCACCGCTCCGCCCGGCCAAGGTCGAGCAACTCGGAGCGTCCACCCAGCACGACGGGGATCACCTCGGCGTCGCACGCGATCCGACGAAGCTCGCCGGCCGGGACCCGCTGGCCGGAGGCCAGAACGCCGCCTGCGTAGGACTGGTTCAGCAGCTCCTCGTAGCTGACGGTGACCACGAGCGTCGGCCGGGTCGCCGCACCCGCTGGCACGAACGTCGGCCGCGGCCCCTCAGTCGGTGGAACAAATGCCGGACGGAGCGCCGCACCGCCGGGCACGCGCGTCGGCCGCAGCCCCGCATCAGCTGGCACGCGCGTCGGCTGCAACGCCGCATCAGTCGATCCGGTCCCGGCCACGTCGCTCTCCGCCCGAGCGGGCACCTCGGGATCACGCGTCACGGAAGCCTCCTCGTCGCCGGCCACAGCGTGGCTGCTCCCGGCCGCGACGGCGACCAGCGCGTCGGCCTGACGCTGCTGCCAGGTAGGAGTCAGGTCCCGGTGGCGCTGTCGACGCTCGGCCCGCTTCCGATCCGCGACCTGGGCGGTGATCGCGTTCACCAAGATCTCCGCCTCGAGCGCCGGCAGGGAACCCTTGAAGTACCAGGAGCCGGGGTACTCGGGATCGGGCCCGTACACGAGGTGACGACGATGGAGCGCCCGCTCACGCTGCCGACGCAGCCGCGCGTCGAGCTGCGCGTCCGTGGGCAGCAGCTCCGGCGCCACCGCCTGCAGAACCTCGTCGTGACTGTCAGCCACCTGACGCGGAGTCGCGCTCCGCGCCTTCTCCAGGAGGAACCCGCGGGCGCTCTCGCGCTGCTCGTCGGTCAGCGCGAGAGGCAGGCGACCGAGGGCCTCGCCGACGCTGACGGCGTGGCCCGGGCTGAGCGCCCCGTCCACCACGGCCCGCGCCACGTCGGAATGCCGGGCGATCCGCCCCGCCTGGCCGATCTGTCGGCGGGCCTCACTCCTGTCGAGATGCTCCTCCCTGCCCAGCAGGCTCGACAGCTGCGTCCCGCTCACCACCTCAGCCGAGCCACACGTCTCGGCCTCCGAGATCAGGCACGCCTCCAACCCGGCAAGGCGATCCTTCGCCCGGCGCACCTGCCGCAGCAGGTCCAACCGTTCCCGGTGGTCGATCCCGACGCGCTGGGAGTGGTCGATGGACGAGAGCACGCTGGCGATCGCGGCCAACGCCACGCCCGTCGACAGCTGCTCATCCCCCATATCACGAGGCTACGGACCCCCACCGACAGTTTTCGAACCAGGCTGCTCGACTTGAGGCTCGTTCACCCAAGGCGAACAGCCATGGATGAAACACCTTGCCAAGGGCCAGATGAAAGGCCGCCACCGGAACTCCGGTGGCGGCCTCGATTGGGGCGATCAATCAGTAAGCAGGTCCGTCGTCGGCGACGTCGGAGGCGGCCTCGGCCGGAGCGGCCTCGGGCGGCTCCACCGCGGACTCAGAGTCCTTCGTCACCTCCGGCTCGGCATCCTTCGTGACCTCAGCCGCCGGAGCCGTGTCGCGACCCGCGCTGCGGCCACGGTCTGCCAGGTCACGGAAGCCACCTGCGATGTCGGCGACGAGCTTGTCGAGCTGGCTGCCCAGCTGGGTCAGGAAGCCACTGGTCGTCTGGGCGTCCTCATCCGGGTGCGCCGTCGCGTACTGCTTCTTCTGGTCGTCGTAGAACTCGCGGGCCTTCGAGCTGACGAGGTCGACCAGGCCGACGGTGGCGTAGGCCGTCTCGGTGGCCGCCTTCTTCAGGCCCTCGGCCAGCTGATCGACGTCACTCTTCTGCTCGGGCTCCTGGAAGTCCTTGGCGTCCTCGGCGTCGACGATCGGGGTCTCCGCCGTCACGTCGTCGTTCTTCTCGGTCATGGGGCACTCCTTCTGCGGTGATACCCCCAGTCTGCCCGCCGCCGGGCGCGATCGGGAGCGGGAGGGCCCTGACCCGCCCCCGATCCGACCCCGGTCAGAGCAGCGCGGTGTACAGCGCCTCGATGTCCTCCAGGGTCGCGGCACGCGGGTTGCCGGGCGTGCAGACGTCGGCGAAGGCGTCGGCGGCCAGCGCGGGAACGTCGGCCGCCGTGGCCCCGACCTCCGTGATGGTCGTCGGGTTGCCCAGGTCGACGGTGAGCTTCCGCACGGCCGCGACCGCCGCGTCGCGGACGGCCTCCAGCTCGCCGGTGTAGGCATCCTCGACTCCGAACGCCGCCGCGATGTCGCGGTACTTCTCGCCCGAGAAGTCCTTGTTGTACTCCATGACCGTGCCGAGGAGGATGCCGTTGGCCACGCCGTGCGCGACGCCGAGTCGACCGCCGAGCGGGTGCGCCATGCCGTGCACCAGTCCCAGGCCGACGTTGGAGTACGCCATGCCCGTCACGTAGGAGGCGTACGCCATCTGCTCGCCGGCCGGAACGTCGCCGTCGGCCGACTTCGCGAGGTTCGCGGCGATCATCTGGATCGCCTTGAGCGACAGGGCGTCGGACAGCGCCCACGCGCCGGGCGTGATGTAGCCCTCGATCGCATGGGTCAGGGCGTCGAGACCCGTGGCCACCTTGAGTCCGCGCGGCATGCCGTCGGTCAGATCGGGATCGACGAACGCGACGACGGGGATATCGTGCGGGTCGACGGCGACGAACTTGCGCTTGCGCGCCGTGTCGGTGATCACGTAGTTGATGGTGGTCTCGGACGCGGTGCCGGCCGTGGTGGGCACTCCGAAGATCGGGACGGACGGGTTGCGGGTGGCCGCGACCCCCTCGAGGCTCAGCACGTCGGCGAACTCCGGGTTCGCGCTGATGATGCCGATGCCCTTGCAGGTGTCCTGCGGCGACCCGCCGCCGAGCCCGATCAGGAAGTCGGCGCCCGACGCGGCGAACTTCTCGACGCCGTCGGTGATGCACTCGACCGGCGGGTTCGGCTGCACGTTGGTGAAGATCTCGTAGGCGATGCCCGCCTCGTCGAGGATCGCGGTCACCTTCGCTGCCGTGCCGACCGCTGGGTCGGCCAGCACCGGGTCGGTGACGATGAATGCCTTGGTGAATCCACGCGCCGCCGCGACGGCCGGAATCTCCTTGATGGCCCCGCGCCCGAAGTACGCGTTCTGGTTGAAGATCATGCGGTAGACCATGAGTCTCTCCTTCGAAACTGGTCGGCTGCCACCGCGGCAGACCCACGTAGCGGCGAGGATACGCCGGGCCTCTCCGGCCGGATCAGGGGGGTGCACCTAAGTACCGTGGTCGTCCGACACGAGCGGCATCCCTGACCTCCCACGGGAGCAGAATCCCGGTATCAGGCGCGATCCCCGGCCCTCCTGGCAGGTGTATCCAGCCATGATCGGAGGCAGGCGTGTCCCAGTCAGTCCTACGGGTGCTCGACCCACTCAGCGAGCAGTTGCCCTCCGGGTCAGCGCCGCGCACCACCACCTACCTCGGCGACCGGATCCTCGTGCGAGGGCTCCCCGGCCGCTCGCAGGACGCCCCACTGGAACTGCTCCGCAAGGTGGCCGAGCAGTCGGGGACAGAGGTCGTCACGGACCAGGAGTCCGACGCCCTGCAGAAGGTGATCGGCAGCATCGACGGCCGACTGGTCGAACTCCTCGACCGCAGCTGGGTGACCAGCGTCCGGCTCGTGCGCCGGGACGGTCCGCCCGTCGACGCGTGGCCGATCCTGCAGGCAGCCCGCCGGACCGACCCCGACACCGCCCGCGGCCTCGCCCTGGACCATCTGATGACACTCGGGCCCTACTACGTGTCGATGCCGTACTACGTCTCGATGCCCTACTACGTGTCCATGCCCGCCGGGGAGCCGCCGTCGGCGCAGTACCAGCGGCCCGGCAGCGGCGGCCGGAGCCCCGTCGCCGTCGTCGCACCCGACCCGGCGCTGCGGGCGAGACGGCTCAGGCGTACGCCGCTGGTGGTCATCTGCGACACGGTGCTCGGAGCCCACCCTTGGTTCGAGGATCCCGCCCGCGCGACCGACGAGGTGCACGCGGCGGGGCTGCGGCTCGGGCTGGGCGGCGACGTCCCCGTCGCCGATCCGCCGGAGCCTCGGAACCCCCTCGACGGGTCGCTGCTGCCGTACGCCGGGCACGCGATGTTCATGGCCGGCCTGATCCGGCAGACGTGTCCCGAGGCGCGGCTGCAGGTCGTGCCGATCGTCGACGAGGCCGGCGGCGTGCCCGAGGGTGCGCTGATCCAGGTCCTCGCGCTGCTGCTCGTCCGCCAGGTACAGGCCCAGGCCGACGGCACCACCGGCGAGCTGATCGACGTCATCTGCCTGGCGCTGGGCTACTACCACGAGGACCCCGAAGACTCGCTGGAGGACGCCCCGTTGCGGGTCGTCCTCGACGAACTGGGCTCCGTCGGCGTCGCCGTCGTCGCCTCCGCGGGCAACCAGTCCACGACCGAACCCCTGTACCCGGCGGCCTTCGCGGGCGCGGCCCCGTTCGACCCGGCGGCGGTCCCGCTCGTCAGCGTCGGCGCGCTGAACCCCGACGGGACCGACGCGTACTTCTCCAACGCAGGCGACTGGGTCTCGTGCCACCGCCCCGGCGCCGGGCTCGTCAGCACCCTGCCCGTCGACCTCGACGGGGAGCTCGAGCCGGCCGCCCGGCTGCAGCACGCGGGCCGGCGGCGCGCCACCATCGACCCGGACTCCTTCGTCGGCGGGTTCGCCACCTGGTCGGGGACGTCGTTCGCGGCGCCCGTGCTCGCAGGGCAGCTGGCCGCGCGGCTGGCCACCGACCGCACGCTGCCGGAGCTCGACGCGAAGGCCGGCGTGCAGCGCGGCTGGGCCGCCATCACGGCAGAAATGGGGTGGCGGCCATGACCACCCCCGGCCGGACCGGCTCGCTCTCCGACGAGGCGGGCGCCGCCTTCCTCGACTACCTCGCGGGTGACACCGCACGCATGGCCGACCTCGTCCGGCTGCTCACCCCGCCGCTCTGGGCCGCCGCCAGGTCGTGCGGGCTGACGCGCGAACAGGCCGAGGACGTCGTGCAGGGCGCCTGGGTGTCCCTGGTCCGGCACGCCGACGGTGTCCGTGACCCACAGGCCGTGTTCGCGTGGCTGCTGACCAGCGTCCGACGCGAGTCCTGGCGCGTCGCCGGCGGCCGGCCGACCCAGCCCCTCGACGTCGAGCCTGTGGACGAGACCTCCGGCCCGGAGGACAGCGTCCTCGACGGCGACGCGAACGCCCGCCTGTGGCGCCACGTTGCGACGCTCAACCCACGCTGCCAGGCGCTGCTGCGCGTCGTCGCGTACGCCGCGACGCCCGACTACGCGGCCATCTCGAAGGCGCTCGGCATGCCGGTGGGGTCCATCGGCCCGACGCGCGGCCGCTGCCTCGCCGCGCTGCGCGCCGCGCTGTCCCACGACCCAGGATGGAGCCGGTCATGAACTCCCACGACGCCGATGCCCCACTGACCGACGACGACCTCGCCCTGCTGGCGGCGCTCGCCGACGCTCAGGAACAGGCCGACCCGATGCCCCCCGGGATGCTGGACCGCATAGCCCTGGCCGTGTCGCTGGAGCTGATGAACGCCGAGTTGGCTGTCCTGACCAGCGATGCCCTGCAGCCGGCCAGGGCTGAGGTCGACACCGTCACGTTCACCGCGTCGACCATCAGCCTGATGGTGACGTGGGCCCCGTCCGACGATGGCGTGCGGGTGGCCGGATGGATCACCGGAGGTGGCGTCCGCGTCGACCTGCACACCTCCACCGCCGTGTACACCTCCACCTCCGACGCGACGGGGCGGCTCGAGTGGCCCGCGGTGCAGCCCGGCAGCGTCCGTTTCGTCATCCACCCCGTCCGCGCGGGCGACCGGGCGGTGGCCACCCCGTTCATCGAGATCCCGGGAGCGTCTTGACCTCACCCACCGAGCTGTACGAGCAGGCCCGCGCCGCGCTGGCTGAGCAGCGGACCGACGCGGCCGACCTGCTGCTTCGTCGTGCGCTCGCCGTCTGCGGCCCGTCCGACGCCGAGACGCGGCTGCGGGTGCGGCTCTCGTCGAGCTGGGTGACGTTCGAGAGGTCCGGGCCGGCGGCGGCGCTCGCCGAGGTCCGCGCCGTCGCCGCCGACGCAGCGCTGCTGCCACACGTCGCGGCGGCCGCCGGCGTGCAGGAGGGGATCGTGCTCGCACGCTCCGGAGAGCTGGACGCCGCGCTCGCCGCGCTCGGCCGGGTCGACCCCGACTCGCTTCCCCCGCCCGACCGCGTCCGGCTGTTCCTGAACCGCGGCACGCTCGCCTCGGAGCTCTGGCGCCCGGACGCGGCGGTGGCCGATCTGCGTGCCTGCGCCGAACTGGCCGAGGTGCTGGGCGCCACGCCGCTGCTGTTCATGGCCCGCCACAACCTCGGCTGGGTGCTGTTCGTGCGCGGCCAGTTGCCCGAGGCACTTGCCGCCATGCGGGAGGCCGACGCGATCGACGTCGATCTCGACCGCAACACGTCGCGCCTCGACCGCGCCCGCGTGCTGCTCGAGGCCGGGCTCGTCGACGAGGCCAGGTCCCTGCTGGCCGACATGGCCCCCACCGACCCCCACCTGGGTGGCGAGCGGGACCACGAACTGGCCCGCGCCCTGCTGCTGCTCGGCCACGCGACCGAGGCAGCCAGGCTCGCCAGGCAGGCCGCCGACGGTTTCGCGGGGCGCGGCGAGCCCGCCTGGGCCAGGCGCTGCCTCCTCGTGGCGCTGCAGGCGGAGCCTCAGCACGATGCCGCGGAGGCCCTGCTCGTGAAGGCACGGCGAGCGGGAGACCGCTGGGTCGCCCCGCAGGCCGCCGCCGTCCTCCTCTCGCTGACCCCGTCGGGCGACCCCACCCGTGAGAGCCTCGCCGAGGCCACCCGCACGCTCGCCCGCTCCCCCGTCGTGTCGCGGCGCCTCGCCGGGCTCGTCGCGTTGGCCCGCGAGTCCGACCGCCAGGGCGACCTGCCGCGGGCCCGCCGCCAGCTCCGGTCGGCCTACTCGACGCTGCTGCGGGCCCAACTCGGCACCTCCAGCCTCGACCTGCGCGCGGCCGTCGCGCTGCACGGAGTCCAGGCGGCCGACCTCGACATCGCCCTGGCCGCGCGGGCCGCCCCCGGTCGGCGCGTGGCCACGCTGATCGACGCGACCGAGCGGTGGCGCGCGGCGCTGCGTCCCACGCCGAGGATGGAACCCGACGAGGACCCGCGCGTCGCCGAGGCCGCCGCCGAGCTGCGTCGCGTGCGGGCCGCCGCGAACGCCGACCCGTCGTCGGCCGCCTGCGAGCGGGCCGTCGTCGACGCGGAACGGGAGCTCCAGTCCGTCACGTGGCTCGCCACCGACGTGCCGGCCGCGGTCCTCACGCTGCCGATCGCCAGGCTGCGACGGGCTGTGCGCGAGAACGGCGTCACGCTCGCCGTGGCGGTCCCGATGGCCGACGAGCTGTGGGTGGCCGTCCTCGGGCAGGGACCCGAGCGGCTCGTGAGGCTGGGCGGCCGCACGGAGATCACGGCGCTGGCCGGCGCGGCGCTCACGGACCTCACGGCCCGGGCCCGCATCGGCTCGGCGCACCCCCTCGCTGCCACCGTCGACGCCTCCCTGGCCGCGCGGCTGGGGGCGCTGTCGGAGGTGGTCGCCCGGCCACTGTCCGGGGCCTCCCCGCTGGTTGTTGTCCCGTCCCGCGAGCTGGCGGGTGTTCCCTGGCTCGCGCTGCCCGACCTGGCGGGCCGGAGCGTCACCGTCGCCCCGACGGCGTCCAGTTGGGCGACCTGCGGTCGTCAGGTCGCCGACCCCGTCGTGACCGCGCTGAGCGGGCCTGACCTGCCGCTCGCCGACGCCGAGGTGGCCGCCGTCGAGGTCACCTGGGGCGCAGAGAGGGCCTCCCGGCTCGGCGAGGCCCTCGCCAGGGCGGACCTGGTGCACGTCGCGGCCCACGGCCTGCACCGCCCCGACTCGCCGCTGTTCTCCAGCCTCCGGCTCGCGGAGGGCACCGTCGTGGCGCACGAGCTGGAACGCGTGCGGCTCCGGGCCAGCCACATCGTGCTGAGCGCGTGCGAGGTCGGCCGCACGACGCACCGGCCCGGCGAGCAGCCGCTGGGGCTGACCGCGACGCTGCTGGCGCGCGGCGTCGCGTGCGTCGTCGCCCCCGTGTCCCCCATCGCCGACGCCACGGCCGCCGCCACGATGAGCCGCTACCACGACGGCCTGGCCCGCGGGCTCGACGCGGCGGCCGCGCTGGCCGCCGCCACCGCCGGCACACCGGCCGCCGGCGCCTACACCTGCTTCGGCGCCCCCTGGCGCACAACCTGGAGTATCAACCGGGCCGCAGCCGTCTCCTGAGGGGTGTCGCGACGCGCCCGCGCCGCGGCCCACAGTCAAGGAGGCAGCATCATGGTCCAGGCAATGGGTCCGACGTACGCCGGGGGATCACAGCCGATCACCCACGGCGGCTACGACGTCCTCTATCTTCCGGACGTCAACAACCGCGAGCTCATCGCCGCTGGCGAGGCCCCGGTGTTCTACTACATCCCCAACCAGGTGCGCATGGCGCGCAAGAACGGCCCCGACGACGGGGACTACCTGTTCAACCTCGTCCGGTTCTCCGGCACGGGCGGCGAGGGCGTGATCGGGGGCGGCGGCGACGTCGCCGGCGGCATGCTGACGTTCACGGTCACCGGGGCCCTGCCCGAGGAGACCCGCAAGCAGGCCGAGGCCGCCATCACGGCGCAGTTCACCGACTCGGAGGATGCCTTCTGGGGCATCAAGCGCGCGAAGAAGGCGCCGACGTTCAGGCCGGCGATCATCACGCAGTCGACCACCAGCGTGTCCAACATGGCGCCGACCGAGGCCGGCTTCCCCGTGCTGGACCAGGGCGGGAACCGGGCCGTCGGCAGCGGGTTCCGCACCGTCGGCATGCCCGCGGCGCGCGCCATGACCCGCGACCCGCAGCCTGGCGCGACCGACAACAACCTCGACCCCTGGTACTGCGTCATGCAGGGCCAGGGCGCCGGCTCGATCGACCCGACGGGCGCACACGCGTTCTCCGGCCTGCTCGGCAAGTACCCGACGTCGATCGCGTGGGCGGCCTTCCACGGCACCTCCAGCCCGCTGATCGTCATCCAGAACTACAAGCTGAAGGTCTGGTCGCCGGTGTGCACCATCAAGATCGACGGCAACTGGGAGTCGGTGTTCCAGCACTTCTCCGCCGCCGCGTCGGGCCGCTACCTGTGGGCGAAGGTCGACGCGCAGGCCGAGTTCAACAAGATGCGCAAGTCCGGCACGATCACCGTCGACATCAAGGTCGACACCACGCTGCCCGGCGCCGACGAGATCTCCAAGCGGATGGAGGAACGCTCCGACCTGGTCTTCAACAAGTTCATGGAGATGGCCCAGAAGGCGATCTTCGACCCGCCCGCGCCGACGGTCGAGGCGGCGAAGGCCGACTCCGGAAGCACGTTCCTCTCCCCGTGGGGCGTCGGACTGTCGCTCAAGATGCGCCGCGACGAGAACTACATGGACCTGCACTACGAGGAGACCAAGCAGTTCGCCTACCTGCAGGACCACACGATCTCCAGCTCGCTGGCCGGGCTGTGCGACGAGATCGCCGCGGACCCCGATGCCGAGCGCAAGTACTTCCTGACCGTCTACCTCGACGACTGGCCGCGCAGGCTCGCCCGCGTGGTGCGCCCGGTGGCCAGGTGGACCGACAACACGGTGCAGTTCCTGTCTGTGCAGGTCGGCTACCCGAGCACGACCGGAGAGATCAACTGGGAGGGCCACAGCTTCGCCGGCAGCGACGGCAACGACCCGACGTGGAAGTACCAGACGGCGCAGAAGCTCGCCGCCGACGTCACCGGCGCCCCGGACAACTGGACCCCCGACAAGACGTTCGTGAAGCGGAAGGTGCACCTCGCCGAGCCGCCCAGCGAGATCCTCGACCCGTACAACCGGATCCAGATCGAGCGCAACGTCATCGACCTCGACCCCGAGCCGAACGGCACCCTGCTCAACGACACGACCCTCGAGGTGCGCGCGGACAGCGCGGGTCGCATCGCGGTCGGCCCCATCGGGCTGGGCGTGATGTTGGAGGACGCGTCGCAGACGGTGGAGGTCGTCGTCGAGGCGACGGACAAGACCTACGAGCCGATCGGCCTTGCGCCCGTGCGGTTCCGCTGGGGCTTCTCCGACGTCGACAGGGACCGGACGTGGACGGTGTTCTCCGGCGACCCGGAGCTCCTGCCGTACTACCGCTACCAGGTGACCGCGACCGTGAAGGGCACGCTGTTCCGCAAGGGCCAGTCCTGGACCGGCCCGTGGGTCACGGCCAACGGCAACGGGCCGCTGATCGTCGACGTCCCCCCGCCCGACGGCGAGGGCGTCACGACCCGCGGCATCCTGGAGGACCGGGTCCGCGCGCTGCGCGAGCTCGCCGCCCCTACTGGCAGCCGGGAGCTACCCGCCGGGGAGGCGACGGAGGCCCACGCCACCCGGGACGTCGCCCCCGCCACCTTCCTCAGCTACCCGCTGTGAGGTGCCGACCATGTCCATCGTCACGGTGCGCAGGGAGGCCTTCTCGCTGGTCGTCCTGCTGTCGCGCACCCCGGCCCCGCACGAGCGGATCGGCTCGCTGATCCTCGGCGCCACCCTGGCCGTGGAGCTGCACTGCACGCTCGACCGACTGGCGCGGACCTCGTTCCGCGTCGGAGACGCCGAGGCTGTCGCAGACGGGCCCTTCGGCACCGCCGCGCTCGCAGCGTCGCTGACGGGGCCGGCCGCCGGGGACCTCGTCGGGGCGCTGGCCGGCTCGGGGACGGGACCGCTCCTGCGCGTCGCGGCGCGCCGGGTCGACGGCCTGGCCCGCGAGTGGGAGCTGCCGCTGGCCGAGGTGCTCGCCGGCGGCGTCGACGACGTCTCGGCGCACGTGCGGCTCGTCACCGCCGACGGTGGCACGGTCACCGACGTTCCGCCGGTGGTCGCAGGCCGCACCCGCGACCTCGCGTCCACCGGCGGAACGCTCATGCTCCGCGACGGGGCGCTGCGCCCCGTCGCATCGCTCGTCAGACCGCATCCGGCGGCGCTGACCACGCTCGTCGCATCGGAGTCGCTGCTGCTGGTGCCGCTGACCCCTGTGGTCAGCGGCCCGATCCTCGACGGTTCGCCGCTGCTGGGCGACCGGGACGGGACCAGCCGCTGGTACCTGCCCGAACTCACCCTCGTCGTCCCGCCGCCGGGTCAGGACCCCGAAACGTCGCCGTTCCGCTACGACCTCGTCACGGTCGGGCACCAGGACGACGGGTCGCCCGGCCTCGAGGCGACCGTCACGGTCACTCTCGCGGCCGGGCCGTCCGCGGCGACCACCGCGGCCTGGGAGGCGGCGGGCCGGCCGGCCATGAAGCCGCTGGCCTGCACGCCCGCCGTCGGCCTGCGGATCCCGTTCCGGGACGCCCAGGGCCGCGCGGCCTCCGAGGTCATCCCCGCGACCGGCACCGCCGTCTCCGGGGTCCTCGGGGAGGCCGGCTCCACGCTGACCGCCACGTTCCTGCTGCAGGACCGCTGGGCCAGGCTCGCGTACGGCGTCCTGTCGTATCCGGGCTACCAGGCGCAGGCGCCCGCGCTGGAGGTCGGGCTGACGCACTCCGGCTGGAAGGAGTCGCGGCGGTTCCAGATCGACCCGGCGCTGATCGCCGGAGGCAAGCTGCTGGCCCTGCGCCGCGGCGACGACGCCACCCGCACCGTCGCGCCGACGCAGGTGCTCGGCATGGCGAAGGCCCGCATCCAGCTGCGCCCGCCCGTCCTGCAGGCCGAGCCGCTGGGCGTCACCCAGTGGCGGCAGGTCACCGCGACCGCCGCGGCGAGCGTGCCGACGGTGCTGCCCTGCGCCGACCACGGCCAGCTGTACCGGCAGCAGGGCGCGGCGGGCTGGGAGGCCATCGGCTGCCAGGACACGCTGCGGCTGGGCCAGGCCGACCACCGCGTGTGGCAGCCGGAGCCCGTCGCGACCGCCGGCGTCACGGTGTTCCGGTCGCTGACCCAGCCGGGCCGCTACCTCGTCGTGCCCGCCGCCTACGCCGTCGGACGGCATCCGGCCGACGACCCCGACCGCGCGCTCAGGCCCACGCTGCTGCTGACGTCCACCATCGACGTCGACGACCCGTCGGGCATCCGCTGCGTGCTGGCCGCCGCGCTGCAGGCCGACCTGAACCCCGCCCGGTGGGCGATGCTCGGGGCGGAACTGCGGGCCAAGGCCGGGCGCGACGTGGTGCTGCTGACCCCGTGGCAGGCTGCGCTCACGCCCACCGTCAGCTGGGCGATCCCCGGCGCCGACGACCTCGACTGCGTCGCCGTCGACGACGGGTTCACGCTCGTGCTCAGCACCGACATCCCCGGACTGCTCACGCTGCGAGCCATGCTGCAGCGCGGCGGCTTCCTCGGCTCGGCGCGGTGGCAGCTGCCCGGCGGGGACGCGGCGGTCGCCACGCTCCGGCTCGACCTCGGCCACGTCGTCGGGCCGGCGGAGGGCCCGGTCGCTGTCACCCGCACCGTCGACGAGGCGAGGCTGACGAACCTCCTGGGCTCCCGCGTCGCGGTCAGCCACCTGACCGCCGACGGCACCGTCGTCGCGTCGCCGGGGCTGGTGCTCGACGCGCAGGGTTCCGCGACGGTCACCCTCCCCGCGGGCACCGTCGGCGAGCTGGCCGTCGACCACGTCGTCGAGGCCGGGACCGAGACCCTCGACGAGTCCCGCAGCTACATCGACGACCTCGAACTCGCAGTCACCTTCGTCGCCACCGGCGACCTCACGCAGGTGGCGGGCATCGAGATCGCCTGCACCCTGCTCGGCGACGCCCCGGCGCCGCTGACGCTCACGAGGTCCACGCGCCAGGGCGAGCGGCGGTTCCTGATGCCGCTGACCCGCTACGCCGAGGACCCCACGCTCCGGTTCACCGCCACCGCCGTCGCCGCAGACGGCGCGCGCACCGCAGCCCCCGCCGTCGACTGGCCCGTCCGGTCGCGCGGCGTCCTGATCCCCATCGACACACCCACCCCCGCCTGACTACACGGAAAGGACCCTGACATGTCCGGCTACTCACTCCACCTGGGCCTCAACCGGCTCGATCCCTCCTGCTACATCCCGGCGCCGGCGGTCCTCGCGGGCTGCGTCAACGACGCCAACGACATGCGCGCCATCGCCGAGTCCGCCGGATTCATGCCGCGGGTCATGCTCGACGAGGAGGCCACCTCGTCGGCGCTGCTCGCGGCGCTGCAGCAGTTGACGCAGGTCGCCCAGCCCGGCGACGCGATCTTCATCAGCTTCTCCGGCCACGGCGGCCAGATCTACGACTCCACCGGCGACGAGGACGACGGCCTCGACGAGACGTGGTGCTGCTACGACCGGCAGGTGCTCGACGACGAGCTCAACCGCATGTACGCGCAGTTCCAGGCCGGCGTCCGGGTGCTGGTGCTGTCCGACTCCTGCCATTCCGGCACCGTCGCCAAGACCGTGCTGGCCATCGCGACGCGCGAGGCGCTGACCCGCAACCCGCTCGGCCACGAGTTCTGGGAGGACGAGGTCAAGACGCCGAAGCTGGTGCCGAAGTACCTGCCGCTCAGCACGGCGCTGGCCGACTCCCAGCGTCGCGAGGCCGTCTACTCGTCGGTGCAGGCGCTGGCCGGGCAGACCCGCGCGGCGGACATCTGCGCCGAGTTGATCCTCATCTCCGGCTGCCAGGACAACCAGCTGTCCAGCGACGGCGACGCAAACGGCCTGTTCACCGAGGTGCTGCTGAACGTGTGGAACTCCGGCTCGTTCCAGGGTGACTACCGCGCCTTCCACCGCGCGATCGTCGCGCAGATGCCGCCCGACCAGACGCCGAACCTCTTCACGATCGGGCCGTCGTCGGGGTTCGCGTCGCAGCGGCCGTTCACGGTCGACGCGCCGGACCCGGGATCGGTCCCCGTGACGCCCACACCGTCGGGCGGGGGCACGACGAGCCGCCCGACCCTCCGCCAGGGCGACCGCGGCGACGACGTGCGCTACCTGCAGCAGAAGCTCGTCGACCAGGGCGCGTGGCTGAGCGTCGACGGCAGCTTCGGGCCGGCCACCGCGTCGGCCGTGCGCAGCTTCCAGGCCCGGAACTCGCTGACCGCCGACGGCGTCGTCGGGCCGGCGACCTGGGCGGCACTCGAGGGCACGGGAGGCACCGGCGGCACGACCGGCGGAACCACCGGCGGCACGACCGGAGGAACCACCGGCGGCACGACCGGCGGAACCACCGGCGGCACGACCGGAGGAACCACCGGCGGCACGACCGGAGGAACCACCGGCGGCACGACGGGAGGGAACGCAGGAGGAACCACCGGAGGCGGCTGGGGAACCGGCACCTCCGGAGGAACCACGGGTGGAACCACCGGCGGCACTAGCGGAGGCGGCTGGGGAACCGGCACCACGGGTGGCACGACTGGGACGACCGGAGGAACAACGGGCGGCACGACCGGCGGAACCACCGGGGGCGGCTGGGGAACCGGCGGAACGACGACCGTCCGGGCGACCGTCCGGCGCGGCTCCACCGGACCCGACGTGGTGTACCTGCAGAAGCGGCTGAACGAGTTCGGGTACTACCTGAGCACGGACGGCAGCTTCGGGCCGGCCACCGAGTCGGCGGTGCGCTCGTTCCAGCGCAGCGCATCGCTCACCGCAGACGGCGTCGTCGGCCCCGCGACCTGGGGGGCGCTGGGCTGAGGACGCGCTCATGCAACCGGCCCGGGGGAAGCACTCCCCCGGGCCGGTTGTCCGTGCGGCGCCCGCCAGGTCGGCGCACAACTGTGGCCTGGCCCCCAGCACGCCCCATATGTCCGAGTGCTGCGGCTCTGGCCACTTTTGTGCACGGAGAGGTGCGAGCCGGGTGGGGCAGACTGCAACCAAAGCGGCACGACTTGAAGCGGCAGACAGCAACAAGTCGGACACCAGGGGCTAGAACGCAAGCGCGCCGGCCCCTGACAGGTAGAGGTGGGCGCCCCGCGACCTGTCTGCCGCCACGGCATGAGCATGCGACCGGCCCGGGGGAACACTCCCCCGGGCCGGTCGTCCGCGTGGCGTCGGTCAGGCGGCGAGCGCCTCGGCGGCGGGCGTCGACTCCCGACCGATCAGGCGCTGCAGGTCGTCGCTGTCGCTGTACAGCGCCCCCGCGGCCGTGGCGACGTCCCAGCCGGCGAACATGGCGGCGATCGGCGCGGGCAGGCCCGCGCCCTTGAGGGTGGAGGCGTACTCGCCGGCGCTCTGGTCGACGTAGGTGACCTCGGTGCCGAGGATGCCGCCGATGACGGTGGCAAGCTCGGCGTAGGTGAACGCGGGGCGTCCGGCCAGCTCGTAGACCTTGCCGGCGTGGCCCTCGCTGGTGACGACGGCCGCGGCGGCCTCCGCGTAGTCCCTGCGGGCGGCCGCGGAGACCCGGCCCTCACCGGCGGCGCCGAAGGTGTGGCCCGTGGCGCGCGCGGTCTCCACGGCGGAGGCGAAGTTCTCCAGGTACCAGCCGTTGCGCAGCAGGACGGTGTCGATGCCGCTGTCGGCCAGCAGCGCCTCGGTGGCGCGGTGCTCCTCGGCCAGGTCGAGCGTGGAGGTGTCGGCGTTGAGCAGGGAGGTGTAGGCGATCAGAGCGACGCCCGCGGCCTTGGCTGCGTTGATGATCGAGGTGTGCTGCGCGAGGCGCTTGCCGACCTCCGAGCCGGAGATCAGCACGAGGCGGTCGACGCCGGTCAGCGCGGTGGTCAGCGCGGCCTCGTCCTCGTAGGCGGCGACGGCGACCTGCACGCCGCGCTCGGCGAGGTCGGCGGCCTTGGCCTCGTTCCGGACGATGGCGACGATGTCGGCGGTGGCGACGCCCCTGGACTCGAGGGCTGCGATGACGAGGCGGCCGAGGTGGCCCGCTGCTCCGGTGACTGCGATGCGCATGGTGACTCCTTCTGAAGTGGTGACGGGACCCAGTTAATCACTTACTTTTTTATAGCGCAAGCTATCTTGTTAGCACTTGGCGATCGGATGCGGCGGGCGTAGGATCGGGGCATGGTCGACACGCAGCAGGCACCGGATGTCATGAGCGCAGCCTGCCCGTCGCGTCCCACCCTGCAGCACCTGACCGGGCGCTGGGGAGCCCTGACAATGGCCGCGCTGGCCCACGGGACCCAGCGGTTCAGCGAGATCCGCCGTCGCATCGAGGGCATCAGCGACCGGATGCTGTCGCAGACCCTGGGCGACCTGGAACGCGACGGCATGGTCGAGCGGACCGTCCTCAGCGCCATCCCCCCGAAGGTCACCTACGCGCTCACTCCGCTGGGGGTCGAGGTCGCCGACCGCCTCGAGGCGCTCATCACGCTCGTCGAGGCGAACATGGACGAGGTCACCGCCTCCCGCGATAGCTACGACGCGACCCACTGACCGGGACCCCAGCCGCCGCCCCGCGGTTCCCTGAGCCTGTCGAAGGGCCCTGAGCCGGAACCGCAGCCGCCGCCCCGCGGTTCCCTGAGCCTGTCGAAGGGCCCTGAGCCTGTCGAAGGGTATCCCTCTCGCTCCGCTCAGGGCACCTCCACAGGCTGGCCCCGCTGACCTCCGGGTCGTCGCGACACGCCCGCCGAGGCGCTGTCCGGATTCCCGACCACTCTCCGGCACGGCATTCAGGCTCTGCCCGACCGCCCGCAGAACCCGACCCGCCCGATCGGATGAGCCTCGCGGTCGTCCGGGAACACGAAACACACCCACCCACGCTGGACGTGGATGGACGTGACCTCGCGCAGGGGTCAGAAGCCGAGGCTGCCCGCCACCTCGCGGATGTGATCGGCACTGGCCTTGAGGCCCTTGTACTCCTCGTCGGACAGCGGCAGTTCGAGCGCGTCGCCCACGCCGCGACGCTCGACGACGCGCGGCACGGACATGCAGACACCGGAGATGCCGTGCCAGTTGTCGAGCATGCCAGAGACAGGCAGGACGCGGTGCTCATTGCGAAGGATGGCCTCGATGATGCGGGTGCCCGACAGGCCGATGGCGTAGTTGGTGGCACCCTTGCCCTCGATGACCTCGTAGGCGGCGTGCACGACCCGGTGGGCGATGTCGTCGCGGACGGTCTTGCCGAGCTTGCCGGTCTGGCGTTCCCAGTCGTCGATCGGGATGCCGCCTATGGAGGCGCTGCTCCAGAGCGGGATCTCGGTGTCGCCGTGCTCGCCGCAGATCAGCGTGTGGACGTTGCCCATGGCGAGCTCGACCTCGTTGGCGACGAGCCACCGGAGGCGCGACGAGTCCAGCACGGTGCCGGAGCCGAAGACCTGGTTCTCGGGCAGGCCGGAGATCTTCAGCGCGGCCTGCGTCGTGACGTCGACGGGGTTGGTGACCATCAGGAAGATCGCGTCGGGAGACTGCTCGACCAGCGGCGGGATGATCTTCTTCATGAGCCCGACGGTCTTGTTGGCCAGGTCCATCCGGGTCTCGCCGGGCTGCTGCTTCGCGCCGGCGGAGATGACCACGATGTCGGAGCCCTGCGTGACGGCCACATCGTCGGAGCCGTCGATCCTGGCCGAGGGGATGAACTGGCTGCCGTGGGCGAGGTCGAGGACCTCGGCGTGCACCTTCTTGGCGTTGATGTCCTGGAGCACGACCTCGGATGCCACGCCCTTGATCAGTGCGGCGTACGCCAACGACGTGCCGACCGCTCCCGCTCCGACGACGGACAGTTTCGTTCCGGTGCGCTTCTCTGCCACGGGATGCTCCTTCGTGAGGGATCAACTCGATCCTAGCGAGGTCGACAATCAGCTCCGCCCCCGCGGTTCCCTGAGCACTTCGACAAGCTCAGCACAAGCCTGCCGAAGGGCCCGCACCCCCGGCTCCCTGAGCCTGTCGAAGGGCGCCGAGCGAAGCGAGGCGGAATCCTCTCGCTCCGCTCGAGGCACCTCGACAAGCTCGGCGACCCGGTTCCGTGAGCCTGCCGAGGACCTACACCACCGGCTCCCTGAGCCTGTCGAAGGGCCCTGAGCGGAGCGAAGGGTCTTCCGCGAGACAATGGAGCCGAACGACTAGCCGGCGACAAAGGAGCGACGATGGAACTCACGGTCAGCCACGACTCGGAGGTTCCTCCGTTCGAGCAGGTCCGACGCCAACTGGTCGAGCAGATCACCACCAGGGTGTTGCCCGCGGGCACGAGGCTCCCACCGGTGCGTCGCCTGGCGGAGGATCTCGGACTGGCGGCCAACACCGTCGCGAGGACCTACAAGGAGCTGGAGGCCGAGGGCTTCGTCGTGACGCGGGGCCGCGCGGGCACCGTCGTGTCGGACATCGCGGCCCCAGACCAGGCGACCGTCACCCGCGCCGCCGAACTCACTGAGGCCTTCGTCGCCTCCCTGCGCGCCCTCGGCCTCGGCGACGACGCCGTCGTCGCCGCCGTGCGTCGCGCCCTCGACCCCGGCCGCTGAGACTTCGCCCCACCTCAGGCGAGACCGCCCACTCGCGGAGCCGACGTCATTCCCCAGACGCCGCAGGGCAAGGGGTCAGCGTGCAGGCGGCGTCGTCGTCGTCGACGGGTCCGTGCGGAGGGTCGACGGCGGAAGGGCCGCCAGCGGGACGGACCGCTGGAAGTGGCCGTGGTGCACCGCGCCCGACGACTCGGCGGTGAACACCCGACGGGCGACGCGGTCGCTCTGCAGGTGGCGCACCAGCTCCCCGAGCCGCTCGACCTGGTCGCGGAGCGCGTCGACGTCCGACTCGAGCGCGAGAATCCGACGGATTCCCTCCAGGTTGATGCCCTCCGACTGGCTCAGATGCTGCACGTGGCGCAGCTTGGCGACGTCGCGCAGGGAGTAGCGCCGGCCACGGCCCCGGGCCCGCTTGGGGACCACGAGGCCGAGCCGGTCGTAGCCGCGCAGGGTCTGCGCGTGCATGTCAGCCAGCGACGCGGCCACCGACACCGTGAAGACGGCGGCGTCCGGGTCGAACGGCTGAGGAAGAGACTCCACGACTGGTCACTCCCCGAAGAGCGCGACGCGGGGGTTCTGCTCGTGCGCCTTGGAGGCGTACTCCTGCAGCGCGGCCTTGGCCTCGTCGCTGAGTTCGTCGGGCACGGCGACCTTGACGGTGACCAGCAGGTCGCCGCGGTGGCCGTCGGCCTTGGAGGCGCCCTTGCCCCGGACGCGCATGGTGCGACCGTTGGGCGTGCCCGCCGGGATGCGGAGCCGGACGCGCGGCCCGCCCAGCGTCGGGATCTCGATGTCTGCCCCCAGCGACGCCTCCGCGAAGGTCACGGGGACCTCCAACGTCAGGTTGCTGCCGCTGCGGCCGAACAGCCTGTGCGGCGTGACGTGCACCGTGACGTAGAGGTCGCCCGACGCGCCGCCGTTCTCGCCGGCCGCGCCCTTGCCCTTCAGGCGGATCCGCTGGCCGTCGTCGACGCCCGCGGGGATCCGGACCTGCATGGTCTTGGTGGACTTGCCGCGGCCGGAGCCGCCGCAGTCCGGGCACGGGTCGTCGACGATCAGGCCGCGGCCCAGGCAGTCGACACACGGCTGCGACATCTGGAACACGCCGCCCGCCTGCGACGACTGCATGCCGGAGCCCTCGCACGACGGGCACACCCGCGGCAGCGTGCCGGCCTTCGCGCCGGTGCCCCGGCACGAAGGACACGGCTGGTCCGACGTGGTGCGCAGCGAGATCGTCGTTCCCTCGACCGCCTGCTCGAATGTCAGGCTGGCCTCGCCCTCGATGTCCGCGCCCCGACGGGGCCCGCGCTGGGTCGCGCGCCTCGTCTGTCCCTGGTTGAACAGCCCACCGAACAGGTCCGAGATGTTGCCGGATGTGCCCGCAGCGCCGCCGGCGCCCCGGAACAGGTCCTCGAACCCGTGGCCCTGCCCGGGGGCCTGGCCCGGCTTGTTGAACCGGAATCCGCCGCCGAACAGGCTGCGGGTCTCGTCGTACTCCTTGCGCTTCTCGGGGTCGCCGAGAACGTCGTTCGCCTCGGAGGCCTCCTTGAAGCGCGCCTCGGCGGCCTTGTCGTCCGGGTTCTGGTCCGGGTGGTTGTCGCGGGCGATCTTGCGGAACGCCTTCTTGATGTCGGCGGCCGACGCGCTCTTGGAGACGCCGAGAATCTTGTAGTAGTCCTTCTCGACCCAGTCCTTCTGACTCACTTCCCGCTCATCTCCTTCCGATGCTCGTGGACGCTCAGGGGTTCGCCACCGCGACGCGGGCCGGTCGGATGACGCGACCCTTCAGCTCGTAGCCCTGCTGCATGACCTGCGAGACGGTGACCACCTCGACGGGGGTCTCCAGCTGGACCTGCATCAGCGCCTCATGGCGCACCGGGTCGAAGGCGTCGCCGACGGCGCCGAACGCAACCAGGCCGTTCTTCGCGGCCACCTTCTCCAGCTCGCCGATCACCATCGTGAACCCGTCGCTCAGGTCGTCGTGCTGGCGGGCCAGCTCGATGGAGTCGAGCACGGGCATGAAGTCGCGCAGCACCGACTCGACGCCGGACTGGCGGGCCAGGTCACGGTCACGGTCGACACGCTTCTTGTAGTTGGCGTACTCGGCCTGGAGACGCTGGAGGTCGGCGGTGCGCTCGGACACGAGCGCCTCCAACTCGGCGCCGCGGTCAGCGGTCGTCTCCTCCGAGACGTCCGCGGTCGCGGCGTCGGTGGCGGCGTCGAGGCCGAGGCCCTCGGGCGAGGGCGCCTCAGCGGCGCCCTCGCCCGCGGCCGCGCTGTTCGTGTCGAACTGCGGATCGGTCACTGGTTGTCCTTGTCCTCGTCGACGATCTCAGCGTCGACGACGTCATCGTCACCCTCGGGCGCGGCGGACTCACCGTCGGCCGGGGCCGACTCCTGGGCCTTGGCCTGCGCGGCGGCGTAGATGGCCTGGCCCATGGCGGCGGCCTTGGTGTTGAGGTCATCGATCGCGGCCTTGACCGCGTCGTTGTCCTCGCCCTTCAGTGCCTCCTTGAGCTTCTCGGTCGCCTCGACGACCGGAGCCTTGACGTCCTCGCCGATGGCCTCGGCGTTCTCGGCCAGCAGCTTCTCGGTGCGGAACACCAGGGCATCGCCCTCGTTGCGCATGTCGACGGCCTCGCGACGCTTGCGGTCCTCCTCAGCGTGCGACTCGGCGTCCTTGACCATCTTGTCGATGTCCTCCTTGCCGAGGGCGGAGCCGCCGGTGACGGTCATCGACTGCTCCTTGCCGGTGGCGAGGTCCTTGGCCGCGACGTGCACGATGCCGTTGGCGTCGATGTCGAAGGTGACCTCGACCTGCGGAACGGAGCGGGGGGCCGGGAGGATGCCGGTCAGCTCGAAGTTGCCGAGCGACTTGTTGTCGCGGGCGAACTCCCGCTCGCCCTGGTAGACCTGGATCATCACGGAGGGCTGGTTGTCCTCGGCGGTGGTGAACACCTCGGAACGCTTGGTCGGGATGGTGGTGTTGCGCTCGATGATCTTCGTCATGACGCCACCCTTGGTCTCGATGCCGAGGCTCAGAGGGGTCACGTCGAGCAGCAGGACGTCCTTGACCTCGCCCTTCAGGACGCCGGCCTGCAGCGAGGCACCCAGCGCGACGACCTCATCGGGGTTGACGCCCTTGTTGGGCTCCTTGCCGCCGGTGAGCTCCTTGACCAGGTCGACAACGGCGGGCATCCGGGTCGAGCCGCCGACGAGCAGGACGGAGTCGATCTTGTCGATCGAGGTCTTCGCGTCGGCGATCACCGCGTTGAAGGGCGCGCGGCAGCGGTCGAGCAGGCTCTGCGTCATGCGCTGGAACTCGGCGCGGGTCAGCTTCTCGTCGAGGTGCAGCGGGCCCTCGGCGGAGGCGGTGATGTAGGGCAGGTTGATCGCGGTCTCGGAGGCCGAGCTCAGCTCGATCTTCGCGCGCTCGGCGGCCTCCTGGAGGCGCTGGCGGGCCATCTTGTCCTTGGACAGGTCGACGCCGTTCTTGTTCTTGAACTGCGTGACGAGCCAACCGACGATGACGGCATCCCAGTCGTCGCCGCCGAGGCGGTTGTCGCCCTTGGTGGCCTGGACCTCGAACACGCCGTCGGCGATGTCGAGCAGCGAGACGTCGAAGGTACCGCCGCCGAGGTCGAAGACCAGCACGGTCTGCTCCTGCTCGGCCTTGTTGAGGCCGTAGGCCAGCGCGGCCGCGGTGGGCTCGTTGATGATGCGGTCGACGGTCAGACCCGCGATCTCGCCGGCCTCCTTCGTGGCCTGACGCTCGGCGTCGGAGAAGTACGCGGGCACCGTGATGACGGCGTTGGTGACGGACTCACCGAGGTAGGCCTCGGCGTCCCTCTTCAGCTTCTGCAGCACGAACGCGGAGATCTGCTGGGGACGGTAGTCCTTGTCGTCGATGGAGACCTTCCAGTCGGTGCCCATGTGGCGCTTGACGGAGCGGATGGTGCGGTCGACGTTGGTGACGGCCTGACGCTTCGCGACCTCGCCGACGAGGACCTCGCCGGAAGGGGAGAACGCCACGACGGACGGGGTGGTGCGCGCGCCCTCGGCGTTCGGGATGACGGTGGGCTCGCCGCCCTCGAGGACGGCGACGACGGAGTTCGTGGTGCCGAGGTCAATGCCTACTGCACGAGCCATGTGATTTCCTCCTGTAGGAGATTGGATGTCCAGGTTGATCCCTTGAGCGGGGTTGACTCAAGACTAGGCCCTGAGCCATCCACACTCAAGTTCCAAGTTGAGTACACCAGACTCAACCCGGGTCGCCTCAGGGTTATTCCCGATCCGGTCACTAGGCTTGGGGCAATCGAGCTCATGGAGGAGTGGTCATGGCGGTCAACGTCGAACAGGTCATCGCGTCGGTCCCGGTCGGGCAGTTCATCGCGGGCGGATGGCGCACCACCGGCGCCTGGTTCGACGTGACGGACCCCGCGACCGGCGAGGTGCTCAGCCGGGTCAGCGACGCCTCCCCCGCCGACGCCGCTGCGGCGATGGACGCCGCCTGCTCCGCGGCTCCGGACTGGGCCGCGACGGCGCCCCGCGACCGCGCCGAGATCCTGCGCCGCGCCTTCGACCTCATCCAGGAGCGGAAGGACACCTTCGCGGCCCTGATGACGCTGGAGATGGGCAAGCCGCTGGCCGAGGCCTACGGCGAGGTGGCCTACGGGTCGGAGTTCCTGCGCTGGTTCTCCGAGGAGGCGTGCCGCGCGGAGGGCCGCTGGTCGGTCGCACCCGCGGGCGGCACCCGGTTCCTGACGATGAAGCAGCCCGTCGGCCCCGTCTACGCCATCACCCCGTGGAACTTCCCCCTCGCGATGGGCACCCGCAAGCTCGGCCCCGCGCTGGCCGCCGGCTGCACCGTCGTCATCAAGCCGGCCTCTGCCACCCCGCTGACGATGCTGTTCCTGATGCAGGCGCTCGCCGACGCCGGCCTGCCCGCCGGCGTCGTGAACTGCGTCGTCAGCTCGCGGTCCTCCGACGTGTCCGCGCCGATCCTGGCCGACGACCGGCTCCGCAAGCTCACGTTCACCGGCTCGACGGAGGTGGGCCGCTCGCTGCTGGAGCAGTCCGCGGACCACGTGCTGCGCACGTCGATGGAACTGGGCGGCAACGCCCCCTTCGTGGTGCTGTCCGACGCGGATGTCGACGAGGCCGTCGCCGGAGCGATGGTCGCGAAGTTCCGCAACAACGGCGAGGCCTGCACGGCCGCCAACCGGTTCTTCGTGCACGCCGACCTCTACGACGAGTTCCGCGACAAGCTGGTCGCGGCGGTGGAGAAGCTCGTGGTCGGGCCGGGCATCGCCGACGGCACGACGCTGGGCCCGCTCGTCGACGAGGCCTCGGTCGACAAGGTGGCCGAGCTCGTCGACGACGCGGTCGCCAAGGGCGCGGTCGCGCTGACCGGCGGCTCCCGCGTCGACGGCCCCGGCCACTTCTTCGCCGCGACGGTGCTGGCGGACGTCAGCCGCGACGCCCGCGTCCTGAAGGAGGAGATCTTCGGCCCCGTCGCGCCGCTGATTCGTGTCGACAGCGACGACGAGGCCATCGCGCTGGCCAACGACACGGAGTTCGGCCTGATGGCCTACCTCTACTCCCGCGACATCTCGCGGGCGCTGGCCGCTGTCGAGAAGCTGGAGTCTGGCATGGTGGGGCTGAACACCGGCCTGGTGTCGAACCCGGCCGCCCCGTTCGGCGGGGTGAAGCAGTCGGGGCTCGGCCGCGAGGGCTCGCACGAAGGCCTCGACGAGTACCTCGAGATCAAGTACGTCGGACTGCCCCTCTAGCGCCACACTGTGGCGACGAGACAAGAACGGAGGCCGCCGTTGAGCAGCGACGCACGCCCACCCGCGGGGCGCCCCGACGCCTGGGTCGACCCGGTGACCGGAGCCTCGCAGGACGCGTCGGGCGACCCGCTGCCTCCGCCTCCCTCGCGACCCGCTGCGCCTCCGTCGCGTCCCGAACCGGCTCCGCAGGCGGCCGGCGCGGCCCCTGTGCCCTACGCTCCCCCACCGTCGTTCTCCCCGGTACCCGGGGCTCCCCGCCGCGCGCAGAGCTCCGGCTCGACCTTCCGCTGGGCCGCGGTGGGCGTCGCCGGGGCCCTGGTGTTCGCGGCTTCGGTGGCGGGCGCCACCTGGCTCGCCTCCGACCGACCCTCCGACCGGCCGTCCGAGGTCCCGACCTCGGAGGCTTCCACGTTCGACCCGACGCGACGCCCCGGGCCCAGCTCGGGGGTCGTGGGCATCGGGCCGCTGACACTCGACGTGCCGTCGGGATGGGGCGTCGAGACCACCTCCGACGACGACGGCACCACGGTCATCCTGACCCCGGCCGCGGACGACGCGTGGCTGCGGTTCACCTGGCAGCCGGACGGCAACGACGTGGACACGACCTGCCAGGACGCCCTCGACAGCCACCAGGTCGATCTTGAGAGCGACACCGGCGGCATCTCGCCGCTCTCCTGGGCGCCCGGCAGGGGTGACATCACCGCATCCCGGTGTCGGCTGCACGGCTACGGCATCGGGCGCGACTCGTACCACTCCTGGCAGGCGACTGCGATCCACCGCACGAGCGAGGGCGACACTGTGCTGGAGTTCGGCTACGAGGGCCCCGACACGGTCCCGGAGCTGTCGCAGTGGGAGACGTACCTCGGCTGCTCGCTGGCCAGCCAGCTGGGCGGCACGCTGCTGGACTGCTGACGACGCGTCAGGCGTTGTCGGCGAGCTTGACCGAGTGGCCCGCCCAGAACAGGAAGCCCTCGATGACCAGCGTCCCGTTGGAGCCGTCGCCCTGAGCGTTGGTGTCCACGTCGCTGCCGGCCATGATGGCCATCGACTGGTCGAGGACCCGCACGCCACGCGGCACGCGGATGTCGTGGCCGGCCATGATGGCCGTGAGGTTCAGGGTCACGATGCGGCCCGGGCCCATCGCCTGGGTCAGGTCGTAGGTGTTGCCTCCCCACCACGCGAAGTCGGAGACGCTGCGGGTGCCGGGCGTGACGACGACCTTCTTGCCCGACATGATCGTCACGGTGCCCGGCTGCTCGATGACGGGCAGGTCGCCGACGCGGGGCGCGACGGGCATGGGCGGCACGATCGGGGAGACCAGGTCCGCGGCCTCGGGCAGGTCCGCGAGCAGCGCGGGCAGCTCGTCGGTGTAGACCACGCGCAGCGTCTTCTCCTGACGCTCGTGCATCTCCTCGAGATCGAGGCGGCCGGCCTCATAGGCGCGCTGGAGGGCGTTGAGCGCCCGGTCGCGCTCGGCGTCGCCGGCGCGCAGCCGAGGCTCGGGAAGGTTCGACTCAGGCATGTCGAGAGCCTACCGCCCTGCTCAGCTGGTGCGGCAGGGCCCGAACCCGAGCTCGACGAGCCGGTCCGCGGCACCGTCGGCCAGGGTCATGCCGCTGTCGTCCTCGCCGACGGGGTCCGTCGCCAGCACCTCCCCCGCCGGGAAGTCCGCGCCCAGCCGGACGAGGTCGACGGGGCCGAGGCCCTCGTCGATCGTCACCTGGGGCAGCCCGGCCCAGGCGGCCGCGGCCGTCGCCGTCAGCGGCGCCCGCGCGGCCTGGGTCCGGAGCTCGCCGAGCACCTCCAGCGCGGCGGACGCCCGGTGCAGCGCCCCCTCCGCCGGGCCGACGGGGACCCACCGGCCGTCGACGAGGTACTGCGTGTCCCGCGACCGGATGAGCCCGAGGGTCTCCATGCCGTCGATGGTCTGCCGGCCGGCGGGCAGGTCGATGTGCGAGCGCTCGTCGCGGAGGGCGACGGGGATGTCGACGTCCAGGCCGCCGAGCGCGTCGACCACGTCGACGACCGCCTGCGCGTTCGCGACGACAACGTGGTCGACGCCGACGTCCAGCCCACGGCAGACGCCGCGCGCCAGGGTGGAGGCACCGTCGGTGTAGAGCATCGCGAGGCGCTGCGGGTCCCCGTCGTCGTCGAGGACGAGCAGGTCGCGCGGGACGGAGACGGCCGTCGCGGCGCCGTCGGCCGCGACGCGCACGAGCATGATGATGTCGGCCCTGGCGGTGCCAGGCTCCTCCTCGCGGCCCAGCTCGTCGGCGATGGCCTCCGTGATGCCGTCGGTCACGTCGCTGCCGAGGACCAGGAAGGTGGTGTCGGCGCGCGAGTCCTGGGCGCTCGGCTGGAAGTCGACCTGCACCAGGCGGTGCCACGCCACGACGAGGAGGATCGCCGCCAGCGCGACCAGCAGGCCGGTGGCGATCATGACCCACCCGAGGACGCGGCGACGCCGGGTGGGCATGGCGGTCAGTCGCCCGCTGCGGGGAGGCCGGGGCGGGCGGTGCCGCCGGCCGCGACGACCGTGACCTGCTGCTCGGCGGAGCGGCCGCTGACGGTGCCGGTCGAGGTCAGCGTGTAGTTGCCAGGCGCGGTGCCGACGGGGATGGTGATGGTACCGCGGAACGCGCCGTCGGCCTGCGCCCGGCCCTTGGAGCCGATCGGCAGGGTCGCGAGCGTCACTGTGGTGCCCGACGGACCGGTCAGGGTGAGGCGCACCGGCTCGGCGACCGGCTCGGGAGACAGGTAGCCCTCGCCGCGCACGAGCATGGTCTCGCCGCCAGCGACTGAGCCGTCGTAGTCGAGGAGTTCGAGCGAGACAGGCACCGCGGCCGCGCACGCGTCGGCCACGTCCGCGGGCACCTCGTAGGTCACGGAGTCGAGCGGGGTCGGGTCGCCGCCGCTGGCCGGCGCTCCGGTCAGGCTGAGCTCCACCGGGTTGAGGAGGCCAGCGGGGAGCGTGAGGTCGTAGGCGATGTCGTTGGTGTCAGGCTCGTAGTACGCCCACTCCCAGGCCTGCCCCGCCGCTGGGGCCACCTGGGCGGAGAACGCGTTGCCGCGCCCGCCGGTCGTCACGCTCGCCCGGAGGGTGCAGCCGTCCACTGCCACATCCGTGATGCTGCCCGTCGGGGTCTCCGGCGCAGCGAGAACCTCCACGTCGTAGCCGTCGTAGGGCCACGATGAGGTGTACGTGTCGCAGGTGGCGCTGACGGTCAGGGTGTCGACGTCGGCGGCGGTGGGGATGTAGTCGATCTGCCAGGATCCGTCGTCCTCCAGCGTCGGCGACATCATCGTGCCGTTGAAGGAGACGAACACCGATGCGGGGCCGCTGCCCTCCGACACGCAGTCGAGGCCGCTGACCGAGTACGGCAGGCCCACGATCGCCAGGGAATCGGGCGAGTAGAGGGTCGTGTCGGCGGCGCTCGCGGCCAGCGGAGCGCCGGCCAGCAGCAGCGAGGCGCCGACCGTGACAGAGCCGATCATCGTGGCACGGCGCATGATTCCTCCTGTGGGGTCCGACTGCTGTCGATCCTTCCGCAGCCGAGGGGGCGCTGACAAGCCCCAGCGGGCCGGGTCAGCCGGCGGCCTCGATCGCGGCCCGCACCGCGTCCGCATCGGCGGGGATCTGCGTGACGTGGCGAGGGAGGTCCTCGATGCCGTCGAAGCGCGCCGGGCGCTCGGGTTGAGACCCGAGCGCCTCGACGATCGTCTCGGCGAACTTCACGGGCAGTGCCGTCTCCAGCACGACCACGGGTGACGCCCCGGCCAGCCCCCGCGCGACGTGCACGCCGTCAGCGGTATGAGGGTCGACGGTGTACCCGTCGGCGCCGCGCACGCGGCGGATCTCCGCCAGCCGGTCCGCGTGGGAGGAGGCCCCGGCAACGAAGCCGAACCTCTCGGCCTGGGCCGCGAACTCCGGCGTGGCGGACAGGTCGAAGCAGCCGCTGGCTGGCAGCTCCAGCGAGAACAACTCACGGACACGGTCCGCGTCGCGACCCAGCAGGTCGAAGATGAAGCGCTCGAAGTTCGAGGCCTTGGAGATGTCCATCGACGGGGAGCTGGTCGCGAGGGTCTCCGCCGAACCGCGCACCCGGTAGACGCCCGTGCGGAAGAACTCCTCGAGGACGTTGTTCTCGTTGGTGGCGAGGATCAGCCTGTCGATGGGCAGCCCCATCTCGCGGGCGATGTGGCCCGCGGCGATGTTGCCGAAGTTGCCCGAGGGCACGCAGAAGCTGACCGGTCCCCCGTCGCTGACCTGCAGCCAGGCGGCGAAGTAGTAGACGACCTGCGCCATCAGCCTGGCCCAGTTGATGGAGTTCACGGCGCCGATGCGGTGCTTCAGCTTGAAGACCGCGTCGGCGTTGATCTCCTTGACGAGGTCCTGGCAGTCGTCGAAGACGCCCTCGACGGCGAGGTTCACGATGGCCGGGTCGTCGATCGAGAACATCTGGGCCTGCTGGAACGGCGACATGCGTCCGGCCGGGGACAGCATGAACACCCTCACCCCCGCCTTGCCGCGCAGCGCGTACTCGGCCGAGCTTCCCGTGTCACCGGAGGTGGCGCCGAGGATCGTGATGGTCTCGCCGCGGCGGGCCAGCTCGTAGGGGAACAGCTCGCCGAGCAGCTGCATCGCCATGTCCTTGAACGCCGCGGACGGCCCGTTGCTCAGGTGCGCGAGCCACATCCCGTCGCTCAGCTGCGTCACCGGCACGATCGCCGGGTCGAGGAACTTCGCCGGATCGTACGCGCGGGCCGTGATGCCGCGCAGATCGTCGGCGGGGATGTCGTCGACGAACAGGGATACGACCTCGAAGGCCAGCGCCGCGTAACCCTCGTCACGGAGCACGGACCGCCAGCGCGCCAGGGTCTCGGCGTCGACCTGCGGGTACTCCTCGGGCAGGTACAGACCCCCGTCGGGCGCGAGGCCGGCGAGCAGGATGTCGCTGAACGGGCGGGAGGGCGCGTCGGAGCGGGTCGAGACGTAGCGCATGGCGGGCAGTCTATCCGCCGGCCTCCCGGTGCCCGCGCCGTCGCCGTGGCGGCGGTCAGCCCCGCACGTCGCGACGGTTGAAGGAGACCAGCGCGGCCGTCGCGAGCAGCGCGATCAAGACGAGGTGGTAGCCGATCGCCTCCGGCCGCGTGATGGCCGATCGCGTGTACTCGGCCGTGTACATGGCAGACCCGGTCAGGAGCGCCTGTCCCTGCCAGACGGGCGTCACGTGGTAGACCCACCAGGCCGGTGTGGTCGGGCTGAATCCCTCGATGATGACCTGGGCGACCAGCGTGAGGAGGGCCAGTCCGCCCGCCAGCACGGATCCGCCCAGGCAGAACACCAGCAGCGCGCCCACGGCCCCGAGCAGAATCCCGTACAGCATCGCGGACCACAGCGCCGCCAGCAGCCCTTCGCCGGCGCCGACCGACCCGAACCCGTGCAGGGCCAGGTACCAGACGATGGACACGGAGCTGCTGGTGACGGTCGCGACACCCATCAGCGCGCCGCCGAGCAGCGCCCCGCCGCAGGCGCGGGCGGCCAGCACCGCGTTTCGCCTCGGAGTGAAGGTCAGCTGGGTCGCGAGCGCCCCGGAGGCGAAGTCCGAGCCGACGTAGGTGACCACGATGAAGAAGACGACGAAAGCGACGAACAGTCCGCTCTCCGCGACGCTCCGCGCCACGTCCTCGAAGTCGAGGACGGTGCGGAGATACTGGTCGAGCGTGCAACCGTCGGCGCAGTAGCCGGCTGCGATGTCCGACTGCAGCCAGGCCCTCGCCTCCGCGATCTCCGCGGTCGTCAGCGGCTGCGCGTTGGGCATCCACTGCGTCGGCAGCAGCACCCCGATCAGCACCATGAGCAGCACGCTCCAGGTGGCGCGGCGGCGGTAGCGGAGCCTGACGACCTCGGCCCTGAGCAGATCAACGAACATCAGGCAGCCTCCCCGCCCGGCAGGTTCGTGTCCGCGGTCAGTTCGAGGAACACCTGCTCGAGGCTGTGCCGGTCCGCCCTCAGCTCACGGGGCCACAGGTCCGCGGCGCCGAGAGCCCGCGCGACGCAGGCGGGATCCGGCTCGCGCCCGTCGCGAGAGGTGATGCGCAGGCCCGCATCCTGGGACTCGACCCGCCAGCCCGCGGAGCGCAGCACCTCCGCCGCGCGCACGTGGTCATCGACGACGACGCGGACGTGAGGCGTGCCGCTGCGGAGGAAGTCGTCCATGGACCCCTCGGCGACGAGTCGACCGCGGGCGATGATCGACATCGAGTCGGCGATCTGCTCCACCTCGCTCAGGATGTGCGAGCTGACCAGCACCGTCCGCCCGGCGTCGGCCAGACCCCGCATCGTGGAGCGGATCTCGTGGATGCCGACGGGGTCGAGGCCGTTCGTCGGCTCGTCGAAGATCAGCAGTTCCGGGCTCTTGAGCAGCGTCGCTGCGATGGCGAGGCGCTGCTTCATGCCGAGCGAGTAGGTGCCGAAGCGACGGTCGGCGTCAGCGACGAGGCTGACCTCCAGCAGCACCTCCATGACCCGGCGACGGGGCTGTCCGATCGACACGGCAAGGACATCGAGGTTCTGGCGGCCGGTCATGCGGGGTGCGAACTTGGGCGACTCGACGATTGCGCCGACGCGGCCGATGACGTGTGGCAGGTCGCGGGGCACGTCGTGCCCGAGGATCGTCGCGTGACCCTGCGTCGCGCGGGCGAGCCCGAGCAGGATGCGGATGGTGGTGGTCTTGCCGGAACCATTGGGGCCGAGCAGGCCGTGCACGCCGCCGCGCGGCACCCGCAGGCTCAGCCCATCGAGCACGGCGCGACCGCCGTACCGCTTCACGAGGCCTGTCGCCTCGACGGCCCACTGCTCCGATCCCATGCGGGGAACCCTAGAGCGCGACGCAGGGCGGGGCATCACACCGTGGTCGCGGGGCGATAGGACACCGGTCTCAGGCGACGGGCAGGGGTGAGTAGCCGGTCCTGCTCCAGGAGCGCAGCATCAGGAACAGCGGGACAGCGAGGATCGCCATCGCCACGTACGGGGAGATGAGGTCCTGCAGCGGCGGCAGCAGCCCGGCGGCGAGCACGCCGAGCAGCCACAACCGGTTCCAGCGCGCCCCGAGTCGGCACAGCACGAAGAAGGGGATGAACCACGTCACGTACCAGGGCTGCAGCGCCGGGCCGCACACGCAGGCGACCACGAGCACCGCGACGAGGAACGGCCACGGCCTGGCGACCGTGTCACCGCGCGGGCCGAGCAGCACCCACACGACCACGATGCCGATGGCGATCAGGACACTGGACGCGAGGCTGACGAGCTGGTTCGCGGTGGCGACCGGCAGCAGCTCGTGGTAGCGGAAGAACGACGCGACCCAACTGAGCGGGGCGTTGCTCGTCGCCTCGATCGGGTTGCCGGCCGTCGGGTTGCGCCACCCGAGGCCGAAGCTGACCGACGAGGCGAGGAAGGCGGCCACCGTGATGGCCCCGGGGACGACCGCGGTGGCGGCGAGCCTGCCCCAGCCGTCCCCGTCGCGGCGTCGCAGCTGCCAGGCGACGGCGACCAGACCCAGCCCGAAGAGGGCCGCGGACTGTTTGATGCCCATCGCCAGCCCGAGCAGCAGGCCGCCGACGACCAGCCCGCGCCAGCCCCGCCACCCGAGGTCGCACACGGCGAGCACCGCGGCGGCCGCCAGCGCGACCATCAGCGCGTCGTTGTGCACGCCACCTACCCACTGGACGAGGATCACGGGGTTCAGGAGCCCGGCCCAGAGCGCGAGGCGGGGATCGACGCCGAACCGTCGGGCGAGCGCGGGCAGCACGAAGGCCAGGATCACGAGAGCCAGCACGGCCGGGAGGCGCATGGCCACCGTCGTCCAGTACAGGTCGGCGCCGGCGAGCCGGGACAGGAGCCCGAAGATGTCGAGCTGCAGCGACGGGTACACCGAGGTCGTGTCGAACCAGTGGATGCCGACCAGCAGCCCCGGCTGCCCGGCGGCGCCCAGAGTCGTGACGTAGGGGTCGAAGCCGTTGTCCACCTGCCAACCGGTCGCCCCGTAGGCGTACACGTCGCGTGAGTGAAGGGGGAAGGAGAAGATCATCGGCAGGGACCAGAGTGCCGCCGTCAGCAGCGGGCGCTTCCACCGGGGGCCGAGCTGCCACCAGGCGAGCAGGATGACCGCGTGCGCCGGGAACGTGACCAGCGGACGCCACCAGGACGCGCGGTGCTCCAGGAGCCCGTGGAGATCCGCGTTGACGGCCCCCATCACGACCAGGACGCCCATCAGGCCGGCGAACACCCACCACCACGGTCGCACGGGCTGTTCCTCGGGCGCGCTTCTCAGCCAGCTCAACGGCACCTGTTCCCACTCCCGACTCGTTCCAGGCGACGTGCGCCGCCTGACGCTACCGTAACGTCCCGGCGTCTGCCGGACTCCATGCAGGGCTGGCGGGGGGATTAGGTTACGCTGTCCTGGCGAAATCCCCTATCTGCTCGAAGGAGCTGCATGCCCAGGCATCACGTGGTAATCATCGGATCCGGGTTCGGAGGGCTCTTCGCCGCCAAGGCACTGAAGCGCGCGGACGTCGATGTGACTCTGATCGCACGGACGACCAGCCATCTCTTCCAGCCGCTGCTCTACCAGGTGGCCACCGGCATGCTGTCGGCTGGCGACATCGCCCCGCCCACCCGCGAGATCCTCCGCCACCAGAAGAACGCCCGGGTCCTGCTCGGCCTCGTCGACGACATCGACCTGGCGAACAAGGTCGTGAAGTGGCGTTTCCACAACGACTTCCAGGAGACGAGCTACGACTCCCTCATCGTCGCGGCGGGAGCCGGCCAGTCCTACTTCGGCAACGACCACTTCGCCACCTTCGCCCCCGGCATGAAGACCATCGACGACGCGCTGGAGCTGCGTTCCCGCATCCTGCAGTCCTTCGAGCTCGCCGAGTTCGCCTCGGAGGAGGAACGCCGCCGCCTGCTCACCTTCGTCGTCGTCGGCGCAGGCCCGACCGGCGTGGAGATGGCAGGCCAGATCCGGGAGCTGGCGAGCTCGACGCTGCGCGAGAGCTTCCGCTCCTACGATCCGGCTTCGGCGCGGGTCATCCTGCTCGACGGGGCGAAGCAGGTCCTTCCGCCGTTCGGTCCGGAGCTCGGCGCCAAGACGCAGAAGGTGCTGGAGAAGCTCGGCGTCGAGGTGCAGCTCGAAAGCATCGTCACGGACCTCGACAACGAGGGGCTCACCGTTCGCAGGGCCGACGGCAGCGTCGAACACATCGAGTCGGCGTGCAAGGTGTGGGCGGCCGGCGTGCAGGGCTCCGAGCTCGGCAAGACGATCGCCGAGCAGTCCGGCGCCGAGTTGGACCGCGCCGGCCGCGTCGTGGTCGGCAAGGACCTGAACATCCCCGGCCACCCCGAGGTGTTCGTACTCGGCGATATGGCCGCGATACCCGGCGTCCCCGGAGTGGCGCAGGGCGCCATCCAGAGCGCGCGCTACGCCGCGAAGGTGCTGATCTCCCGCCTCCACCACACCGCCGACCCGGGACCCTTCACATACAAGGACAAGGGCTCCATGGCGACCATCGCCAAGTTCGACGCCGTCGCGCTGGTGGGGCGGTTCAAGCTCACGGGCTTCATCGCCTGGGCCGCCTGGCTCTTCCTGCACCTGCTCTACATCGCCGGCTTCAAGCAGCGCATCACAACGCTGCTGTCCTGGTTCATCACCTTCGTCAGTAACGGAAGATCACAGCTCGCGGTCACAAACCAGATGATGGTCGGTAGGTTGGCCCTCGAGAAGCTCGGCACGCACTCGTCAGGCAAGCTGTTCCAGGGCGAGGAAGTGACGCCACCGAAGGAGTAACCAGGATGCAGACCTTCCTCAGGGTCGTTCGCGACATCGCGCTGCTCGTGGCACGCATCGTCGCAGGGCTCACGCTCGTGGCGCACGGCTGGCACCGCTGGCAGGTGTCCGGACTCGAGGCGCAGGTCACCATCCTGGCCGACGCGGGACTCCCTGCCGCACAGGGACTGGTCGTCACGACCATCGCCTTCGAGCTGATCGGCGGCGTCCTCCTGGTCTTCGGGTTGGCGACGCCGCTCATCGGGCTGGGCATGGTCGTGCTCAACGTCACCGTGATCCTCACGGTCCGCGAGCACGCGGGCTTCTACCTCACGGAGGGGGGTTGGGAGTACAACGCGATGCAGGCGGCGATGGGCCTTGTGCTTCTGGCGCATGGCTCGGGACGCGCCGGCCTGGACAATCTGTTCATCCGGCCGGCCGGAGACCCGGAGCCCCTCATCGAGTCCGAACCGGCCACCTGAGTATCTGACAGGTAAGACACAGGTTGGGCATAGCCTGTGAACACGCTGAGATGAAAAGGTGGGCCTCATGGCCATGACAGAACCCCTCAGCCGCCCCGACGGGACCCCCATCCGCATCCTCGCGGTCGATGACGAGCCGAGCCTCATCGAGCTCCTCGCCATGGCCATGCGATACGAGGGCTGGGACGTCCACACGGCCAGCTCCGGCACTGACGCCGTCAAGGCGGCGCGCGAGGTCCAGCCCGATGCGCTCGTGCTCGACATGATGCTGCCCGATTTCGACGGGCTCGAGGTGATGCGCCGCGTGCGCACCGAGCAACCGGACGTTCCGGTGATCTTCCTCACGGCGAAGGACGGCGTCAGCGACCGGATCGCCGGCCTCACGGCGGGGGGTGACGACTACGTCACCAAGCCGTTCTCGCTGGAGGAGGTCATCGCTCGGCTGCGGGGCCTGCTCCGCCGCTCGGGCGCGACGACGGTTCGCCCCGACACCCAGATCGTCGTCGGGGATCTGATCCTCGATGAGGACTCCCACGAGGTCACGAGGGCCGGGGACCATATCCACCTGACCGCGACGGAGTTCGAGCTGCTGCGGTTCCTGATGCGCAATCCGAAGCGTGTGCTGTCGAAGGCGCAGATCCTCGACCGGGTCTGGAACTACGACTTCGGTGGGCAGGCCAACGTCGTCGAGCTGTACATCTCCTACCTGCGTAAGAAGATCGACGCGGGCAGGGAGCCCATGATCCACACCATGCGCGGGGCCGGCTATGTGCTCCGCCCGGCCACCGGTCAGTGAGCATGCGCCGCGGTTCGCTCGCATCGCAGCTGCTGCCGCGGCTCGTCGTCACCGTCGCCGTCATGGCGGTGCTCCTGTGCCTGACGACGCTGTTCGGCGCCCACGCGATCCTGATGTCGCAGCTCGACACCGAGCTGGACTCGACCCAGGCCAGGCAGGCTCGCGGCTTCGACCGCCCCGGATTCGGTGACTCCGTGCCCGGCATCGACGCGGCCGGCGTTCGGGTCGGCACGGTGATGGCCGTCGAGCTGAGCAACGGCACCGCGCTGGCCGGCCGTCTGGCCGACGCCACCAGCGCCGGGGTGGCCACCACGGTGCAGCCCCTTTCCGACACCGCTGTGGAGGAACTGCTGCAGGTCAAGGCGGACGGCGAGAAGTACACCCTCACGCTCACCGGCTACGGCGAGTTCCGCGTCGAGTCGCGGGCGACCTCGCAGGGCGGCACCATCATCATCGGCCTGCCGACCTCCGAGATCAACCGGTCGCTGCTGTGGCTCGGCATCTTCGCCGGCAGCGTCTCGCTCGTCGCTATCGGCGCGACCGCGCTGGTCACCCGGGAGGTGCTCGGCCGCGCTACCGGCCCGTTGGTTGCCCTGACGAACACCGCCACCGAGGTCAGCCAGCTGGAACTGGAGCGCGGCGCCGTCGACGTGCCGCGAGTCGAGGACTCGCAGCAGCCGGACACGAACGAGGTCTCCCGGCTGGCCACCGCCTTCAACCACATGCTCGACCGCGTGGAGAGCGCCCTGACTGCGCGCGAGGCGTCCGAGGTCAAGCTCCGCCGCTTCGTCGCCGATGCCTCACACGAGCTCCGCAACCCGCTGGCGGCGATCCGCGGCTACGCCGAGTTGGCACAGCGCGCCCCGGAGGGACAGGATCCGGCCTTCGCGCTCGGCCGGATCGACGCCGAGGCCAAGCGGATGAGCAAGCTGGTCGGCGACCTGCTGATGCTGGCCCGCCTCGACTCGGACAAGCAGGTGGAGCCCCGCCCCGTCGACGCCGTCGAGGTCGTCCTCAACGCCGTCAGCGACTCGCAGGCCGCCAGTCGCGACCACGCGTGGCTGCTTGCGCTGCCGGATTCCGAGGTCACCGTGATGGCCGACGCCGATCAGCTTCATCAGGTCATGGTCAATCTGCTGTCCAACGCCCGCACCCACACGCCCGCCGGTACGACCGTGCGCACCTCCGTGCGCACGCGCGAGGGTCGCGCCGTGATCGAGGTCTCCGACGACGGCCCCGGCATCCCACCCGAGACTCTGCCTCACGTCTTCGAGCGCTTCTCGCGCGCCGACGACGCCCGCGCCCACTCGGCGGCGCACTCGACGGGCCTCGGCCTGGCGATCGTCCGCGCCGTGGTCGAGGGATTCGGTGGCAGCGCCACCGTCTCCTCCGCCCCGGGCGAGACCACCTTCCGCGTCGAGCTCCCGCTCTCCACGCAGCCGCCGGTCGCCGCCCGCTGACCCAATTCCGCGCACAAACATGCCTATACCGGGGCTGCTGCTCCCATGTTGCAGCTGACCCGAAATAGGCATTGTTGTGCCGGAAAGGGGAACCGGAGCAACTCAGGGAACGGGGCCGCCGAACACTTCGGCGGGCTCAGCACCGGCCTGTCGGTGCCCGACCACGGGTCGTTGAGCCTGTCGAAACGCCACCCCAGCTCCACTCCGCGCACAACAATGCCTATTCCGGAGCAGCTGTACCCATAGTGCAGCCACCCCGAAATACGCATTGTTATGCCGGAAAGGAGAGCCGGGGCTGGGCTCAGAGTGCCGGGTGCTCCGTCGACAGGACGGGCGCCCAACCTCAGAACTTGAGCCCGTCAAAGCACCACCCCAGCTCCACTCCGCGCACAACAATGCCTATTTCGAAGCACCTGTACCCATAGTGCAGCCACCCCGAAATAGGCATTGTTATGCCGGAAAGGAAGCCGGATGGGCTAGGGAACCAGATGGAGAGCCAGTCGGCGCCAACCACGGGGGTGAGTCCCATAGCGTGGTGTCAATCCTGTGGGGGTTCTCGTCGTCGTGGACGTTGAAGGGCCATCGTGGGATGACCAGTTGTTTCCGGCAAGAAGCAAAGCAGAGATCCCACGATGACCCAGTACCAGTCTGCCCTTTCGACCCTGATCGGTGAAGTTCTCGCCGATCCCGACCTCGCGCATCAGGACGTGTTCCGCCGGATGCTGCAGGCCGGCCTGCAAGACCTTGTCGACGCGGAAGCGACCGCGAAGATCGGCGCCGCCCGTTACGAGCGCACCCCGGAACGGACCACCCGCCGCAACGGCACGCGCCCGAAGGTCCTCGCGACCCCGGCCGGGGAGGTCGACCTGCAGATCCCGAAGCTGCGGGAAGGGTCGTTCTTCCCGTCTCTGTTGCACCCGCGGCGGCGGGTCGATAAGGCCCTCTACGCGGTGATCTGCCAGGCCTGGATCGACGGGGTCTCGACCCGCAAGGTCGAGCACCTGATCCGGGCCCTCGGCAACGACACCGGCATCTCCCGCTCGACGGTGTCGCGGATCTGCGGCGAGATCGACGAAGCAGTCCACGAGTTCCTGCACCGCAGACTCGATCACACCTGGTTCCCGTACCTGTTCCTCGACGCCACCTACCTCGACGTCCGCCACCGCGGCCGGGTCGTCTCCCAAGCACTGGTCGTCGCGACCGGAGTCTCTGGTGAGGGCCGACGCGAGATCCTCGGGATGGCGCTCGGTGACGCGGAGACCACCGACTTCTGGACCGAGTTCCTCCGCTCGCTGCGCGACCGTGGCCTCAAGGTCGCCACCGATGCGGACCCGCTCGGGGTGACCCTGGTCACCAGCGACGCGCACGCCGGACTGAAAGCGGCAGTGAAAGCGATCCTGCCCGGAGCGGGGTGGCAGAGATGCCGGGTCCACTTCGCCCGCAACGTAACTCAACGCCTCGGATCGGCCCACTCGAAACCGGTCAACGCGCTGATCTCCACGATCTTCGCGCAGACCACGACCCAAACCGTGATCGCGCAATACAAGGCCGTCACCGACAGCCTCCGCTCCGCGTTTCCCGAGGTCACCGCGATGCTCGAGGCCGCCGAAGCGGACCTGACCGGGTTCGCGACGCTGCCGCGCGAGCACTGGCAAAAGGTCTGGTCGAACAACCCCATCGAGCGCCTCAACCGGGAGATCAAACGACGCGCCGACGTCGTCCAGATCTTCCCCGACCGCGACTCCGTGACCCGCCTCATCGGCGCCGTCCTCCAGGAGCAGCACGAGGAATGGTCTTACGGCGAACGCCGCTACTTCTCCGACATCTCCATGCGCAAACTCGTCCACACCCTCCACGAACACACCGAACCCGCCCACCACGAGCTCTACCTCACCGCCTGACCATCACCCACCAACAGGAAGCAACGGAATGACACCACACCACGGGACTTGACCAACCACGGAACGTTGAGCCTGTCGAAACGCCCTGAGCGCAGCGAAGGGACCCCACCCAGCCACCGACGTTTCGTCGGCGCTGGCGCGCCTCCGTCAACGCCCTTCGACAAGCTCAGGGAACCGGTGCGGCTCAGGGAACCGGTGCGGCTCAGGGAACCCGGCCGCCGAGCCGTCGAAGCACCACCCCAGCTCAACTCCGCGCACAACAATGCCTATTCCGGAGCAGCTGCACTCATAGTGCAGCTGGCCCGAAATAGGCATTGTTATGCCGGAAGGGAAACCGGATGGGCTAGGGAACCAGATGGAGAGCCAGTCGGCGCCAACCACGGAACGTTGAGCCTGTCGAAACGCCCTGAGCGCAGCGAAGGGACCCCACCCGGCCACCGACGTTTCGTCGGCGCTGGCGCGCCTCCGTCAGCACCCTTGGACAAGCTCAGGGAACCGGTGCGACTCAGGGAACCGGTGCGACTCAGGGAACCGGTGCGCCTCAGTGAACCTGGCCGCCGAGCCGTCGAAGCACCAGCCCAGCTCAACTCCGCGCACAAGAATGCCCATCCCGGAGCAGCTGCTTCCATGTTGCAGCAAACCCGAAATAGGCATTCTTGTGCAGGAACGGGGACCCGGGGGTTGGCCCGTCGGTAGGAGCGGCGCCCGTCGGAAAGGGTGGCGTCCGTCAGTAAGGGTGGCGTCGGGGCCAGCGGGAAGGGCGACGACGCGGCCAGCGGGAAGGGCGACGACGCGGCCAGCGGGAAGGGCAACAACGGGCCAGCGGGAAGGGCGACGACGGGGCCAGCGGGTGACGTCAGGGGCGGAGGAAAATGGCGCCGGGCTGGCCGGGGATCGCTCCCCGACCAGCCCAGCTGGTTACTCCGCGCGGCGGATCATCCGTGGCGGCGACGCTCCAGGAGCGCCATGCCGACCACCGCAGCGGCGATCAGCGCGATCGCACCCACCCCGGCGCCCAGCGCGGCACCCGCGCTCGGCAGTCCGGGTCGGGCCCCGTCATCATCCGGGGAGTCAGTCGCCTGCGCTGAACCCGAGGCGGTGGGGGGTCCGCTGGGCTCGGGCGACTGCGTCGCACCTGAGGTCGGGGAGCCGGTCGGCTCCGTGGTCGCGGGGCCGGTCGGCTCCGTGGTCGGGGTTCCAGTCGGGTCCGTGGTCGGCTCCCCGGTCGGCTCCGTGGTCGGGGTTCCAGTCGGGTCCGTGGTCGGCTCCCCGGTCGGCTCAACCGACGGCTCAACCGACGGCTCGGTCGAAGGCTCCGCACTGGGCTCGCCGGTCGGCTCCACCGACGGCTCGCCGGTCGGCTCCACCGAAGGCTCCTCCGTCGGCTCCACCGAAGGCTCCGGCGACGGGTCCACCGCGGCGAGGACGTCGATCGTCACCGCAGCGGCCGGGTAGGCCTCCGCGTCGATCCCCGCCTCGGATTGGCGCACCTCGACGGTGGCCGTCCCCGGCTCGCCCGGCATCGTCACCTGAGCGGTGCCGGTGCCGTCGCCAGCGATCTCCACACCGACGGCGCGGGAGGCGGACGCGGGCGAGCCGTTGAGCAGGACCTCGGCCGGGCCGTGGGTGCTGCTCGGGGCGTAGCCGCTGAGCTCGAGCGTCACGGTCTCACCGACCGTGGCCGTCTCGGGCGCCTCCACGACCGGCTTGACGACCACCTCTGGGGCATCGCCACAGGTGACGCGGGCGGCGGCCCAGTTGCCGTGGTCGCTGCCGTTGGGGCCGTTCGGGTCCACGATCAGCCTCAGTTCCTGGACGCCGGTGATGTCGAGCTCGACCTCGCGGCCCTTGGTGCTGCCGGTGATGGCACCGGAGCTGTAGAGCACGTTCCTGTCGCCGGCGACCACGAAGATCACCGAGCCGTTCCCGCCCCGGCTGTCGTCGATGCCGATGACGGACTGGAACAGCGAGCACTCCCCCTTGAGAGAGAAGGTGACCGACGAGGCCGCGTGCGTGCCGAGGCCCTTGGGGTAGGTCACGCCGTCGACCATGATCGGGGTTCCGTCGCCGGAGGCCGTCTCGCCGTTCGACTGATCGAACTCCATCGGCCCCCAGCCGTTGGTGGGGGTGCCGACGATGCGGTCCCGCATGTCGGAGAGATACAGCTCCCCGTCCGGCAAGGGGGCGATCATCTTGATCGTCGACGTCTTGCTCAGCGTGGAGGTCTTCCCGTCGAGCGTCGCCGAACCGCGGAAGGTGATCCGCTCCTCCCCTACGGCGTCGTCCGAGGACGTGACCAGCCAGGTCTGCGTGGAGGTCTCGCCGTAGGCGAGGTCCGCCGCGCCGGCCTTGGACACCTCGGAGGTCCAGCCGTCGGGCAGCTCCAACGCGTGGGTCACGCCGGTGATGCCGTCGTTGTAGCCGGCCACGGACGTCACGACCTTGAACGCCGACCCGGCCTGCCCCGCCGCGGGTGCGGTGATCGAGCCGGACAGGCACGCGGCCGACGACGCCTCACCCAGGTCCTCGACGCGCAGGTCGTCGATGGTCAGGTTGTGCTGCGTGTTCGCCCCCGAGAGCTTGTCGATCGCGATGAACGGCACGCCGCACGCTGCCGAGTCGAACTCGGCGGAGAACGTCGCGGTGTCCCGCTCCTGGCCGAGTGTCTCGGCGACGGCGTTCGCCGTCGTCGTCTTCCCGTCCCGGACGATGTCATGACCGATCCTGACGACGAACTGGTCGGCGTAGGTGGTCTGGTAGTCGAACGAGACGCGGTAGCGACGCCCCGCCTCGAACCCGATGTTGCCGGGCGCGGTCTTGAGGATCTCGCCGGTGTTCTCGTTGTTGGCCATCAGCGACCAGGTGCCGTCGAGCACGTTGTCGTTGAGCTTCAGGCCCTTCTTCACGGTGCCGTCGGTGTCGACGCCGTACCAGCCCTTCTGCGAGTACGGCTCGTGCCGCTTCGCGAGCTGAGTGCGGGCGTCGCCGCCCTTGTTGGTCGCTCCGGTCACGAACGGGAAGTAGCCCGTGTCGATGTTCTCGAAGTCCTCGTAGAAGACCGTCGAGTCGGTGCCGTCGGGGTCGGTGGCAGGGGTGTAGCTGACGACCCGCAGGTCGTCGAGCGACACGACGGCGTCGCCGTCGCCAGCGGCGAAGCTCAGGGTCACCGGCTTCCCCGTGCTCGTGAACGTGACACGGAGCCGCTGGAAGTTGGTCCCGCGCTTCTCATCGGAGGCCGTGGCATTGAGGACCGGCGACGCGGTGATGGTCGTGGTCGCCGCTCCGTCGACCGTGCCGGTGTACCCGGCCGCGGTGACGCCGTCGCCGGACGCCGAGGCGCTCAGCTGGCGGGTGCTGCCGGACTCGATCTCGGCCCAGGCCCACGCGGACCAGGTGCCGGCGGGCAGGTCGAGCTGCTGGCTGACGGACGCCTCGCCCGCGCCGAGCTCGGCCTGGAAGTTGCCACGTGCCGTCTTCACGACGCTCACGTCACCGGTGGTGTCGTAGGAGTCGAGGCCGCCGGAGAAGAACCCGGGGTCGGAGATGTGGCTCCCATGGCCCCAGTCGGGGTCGACGGGTGCGGGCACATCCGAGCTCGGGTACAGCACGTAGGCAGTCCCGTCCTCGGCGTCGATCGTGACCTTTCCGTCAACGGGGATGACGGTGTCGACGAGCACGCGGCCCGTGTCGGTCAGCTTGTAGAGCGTCAGGCTCGACTGGTTCTTCCAGGAGTCCGTCAGCTGCCAGGTGGTGGAGCCGCCGCCCATGTTGTAGTGGTAGAGCCGCGCGTCGCCGCCGTCGGTCCAGGGCAGCAGGTAGGCGCCGTCGTCATAGACATCCGCGCCGTCGTAGGTGAAGGTGCGGTCGGTCGGGATGGTGGTGCCGTTGATGGACTTCACCCTGGAGGTCGCGACGGTTCCGTTGGCGAAGGTGATGGTGTCGTCGGTCCACTTCATGATGTCGGACTGCTGGAGGAACTTCACGGGGAGGTTCCGCTCCCAGATGTTGTCGATGAACTTGTTGTAGTCGACGAGCCCGGCCCAGCCCTCGAACTCCTTGACGTTGGAGTTCGACAGAATCGGATCGGGGTTCCAGGTGTCGCGCTTGGAGTTGTAGACGAAGCGGATCACGTCGGACTGGAGGCCCTTGTTGTTGGTGCCGCCGTAGTTCTCGTCCTGCGACCAGTGCGACCAGACAGACTCGAGTTCGAGCTTGTCGGACCACTCGGAGCCGATGACCCAGCCCTGCTTCGCGAGTTCAGTGCCGACCCGCTGCGCCTGCCAACCATCCGGGTAGTAGACGTCGAGGTAGATCCAGTTGAGGTTGTCCGGCTTCTCGTCGTAGAACTCCTGGAAGCGCTCGAGCATCGCTCCGGTGGCGAGGTCGCGCTCCTGGTCGATGTAGTACGACTGGTTCATCCAGCCCCACGCCTTCCCCGGCGGCATCGAGAGCAGGTCCTCCGAGAAATGACTCGCCTCGGAGTAGGACTCGGTGACGTTGACGTGCACGCCGTAGGACGTGTTGTAGTCGACCGACTCCCTGGTCAGCGTCTCGAGGTCCTCGAACCCGCCGGCGCGCGTGTTGTAGTTGTCGGCGTAATCGGGGTGGGCGGAGTCGTGGCCCTCGGCCTGGTAGCCCTTCAGCAGCGCCTTCTGGCCCAGGTTGTCCGTGGCCAGCGAGATGCGCTTGGTGTCATCGAGCGTGCGCAGGAACGGGTGGGTCGCCTGCGAGACGATGTTGAACGGGATGCGGGAGACCACCTGGTTGGCGACATCCTCGGAGCCGTTGCCGAACTCGATGATGTCCCGGGAGGCGATCGCCCCGTCCTGCCAGTCGACGGTGCCGTCGGCGTTCGCGTCGCCCGTCAGCCGGATCTCGACGTACGGGTTGTCGTCGGCGCCGATGGTGTCGCGGCCGGCCGCGGCCTGCTCCGTGATGGCGGTACCCACCCACGTCCACGTGCCGGCCCAGACCGAGCCGAACTTGGTGGTCTTGTCATCCGACAGGCGGATCTGGCGCTGGTAGCGCGAGTTGTCGCCGCTCACCCGTCCGCTGGTGCTGGAGGGGCCGGTGCTGTCCTCGATCGCGTTGGTATCGAATGCCGCCGCGAGCTCGGAGGTGTTCGCGAACACCATCCAGGAGCCCTTGACGTCACCCGCAGCGGTCGTGGCGAGGTTCTCGAAGGAGTCGCCGTCCGCGGCCCTGTCGACGGTGATCCTGCCGGCGGTGAGCTGGGCCGCCGCGTCGGCGGACCCGACGGTGACGAGATCCAGGTTCGGGATCCGGACGCGCGAGACCGCGCCGTCGGGGTCGACGAGGTTGGCCAGCTCGATGCGGACGGTGCCGTCGGACACGGAGATCACAGCATCGAAGGACGCGCCGAGGTCGGGGATGGAGACCGGGTAGGTCACCTTCTTCGCCGTCGCCTCAGGCTCACCGACGGTGACGTCGCGCGTCTTCTCATTGACCAGGATCCTGGTCAGCGCTCCGCCGACCCGGCCGACCATGGTCTTGTCGCCCAGCTGGTAGGACACGACCTGCGGGAAGTCGGGGTGCAGCGTGACGGTCAGGTCTCCGTCGCTGATGGTCAGAGCGCCCTCGACGTCGTCGGGGACAAGCTCCTCGGGGTCCGCGGTGGGCGTCGGGGACGGCTCGGGTGACGGGTCCTCCGAGGGTTCGACAGACGGCTCGACGGAGGGCTCCGGCGTTGCCGGATCCCCCGCCGCGGTGTCGGCGTTGAACTCGGCCAACGAGCCGACCTTCTCCACCGGGGACTGGGGATCGGCGCCGGCGGCGCCGCCCCACGTGCTGAGGTAGACGACCTTGGCGCAGGTGGCCTCGACGGCCTCGTCGAGCGTGATGACCTGGTCCTTGGCCAGCTCGGTCACGGCGCCCGAGAACTCGCCCTCGGCAACCTTGGAGTACTCCGCGGTGGTGCAGTCGCCGTTGGCGGTCCACAGCTCGTACTCATGCACGCGACCCGACCCGTTGGACGACTGCCGCGGCGTCAGCGTCACGCGGCCGAGGTTGACGGCCTCGTCCGCGAGCCTGAGCGTCAGGTGGTGCGGGGGCTCGACCAGAGTCCCGTTCCACTGCGTGTGCCAGTAGGTGTCCTTGTCACCGTCGAGCACGAGCTCGGCAGCTCCATTCGTTCCTTCCCCGGACGTTTCGACGGAGTTCACGTCGACGACGCTCATGCCCTCCTGCGGGATCGGGGTGTACTCATAGTCCGCCTGCGCCGCGAGGGGCGGCAGGACCAGACCTCCCAGCGCCAGGGCGGCCGCCGCCGTCACGGCAACGGTGCTTCTTGTTCTACTTCGTCCAGGTGACATCACGTGTTTCCTCACGGTCCGAGCCGGTCTCCCTTGCGCCGGCTGAGTAGAACCCTAGACACTCAATCTCGATTCGGCCAGCGCTCGCACTAATCTCTTTTCAGAATGCCGGCAGACGCTCACCCGGAGTGAGCGATGGCCCCGCGGTAGCCTTGGGGGACTGTCACCATCCCTTCACGAGGAGTCCGCATGGAGATCACCCGCACCGCCCTGGCCACGATGGTCGACCACACGCTGCTGAAGACCGACGCGACGCACGCGCAGATCTCCGCGCTCGTGGCCGAGGCCCGGGAGCTGGGCACCTTCTCGATCTGCGTGTCGCCGTCGATGCTGCCGATCACCGAGGAACTCGGCGAGGTCAAGGTCGCCACCGTGTGCGGCTTCCCCTCCGGCAACCACACCCCCGCCGCCAAGGCCGCCGAGGCCGCGGAGTCCTCCAAGCTCGGCGCCGACGAGGTGGACATGGTCATCAACATCGGCCTGCTCAAGGAGGGACGCGCCGACCTCGTCGAGGCCGAGATCGCGGCCGTCCGCCAGGCGACCCCCGGCCTGCTGAAGGTCATCATCGAGTCCGCCGCCCTGACCGACGACGAGATCGTCGCCGCCTGCAGGGCCGCCGAGGCTGCCGGCGCCGACTACGTCAAGACCTCGACGGGCTTCCACCCCGCCGGCGGCGCCTCCGTGCACGCCGTCGAGCTGATGGCGGCCACCGTAGGCGGCCGCCTCGGAGTCAAGGCCTCCGGCGGCATCCGCGACTACGCCACCGCCAACGCGATGGTCGAGGCCGGCGCCACGCGCCTTGGGCTGTCAGGCACCCGCGCCGTCCTCGACGGCTCCACCGACGACGGCGACTACTGAGCCGGCCTTTCCGCCTCGCTCCGCTCGGCGCCCTTCGACAAGCTCAGGGAACCGGGGACAAGCTCAGGGAACCGGGGACAAGCTCAGGGAACCGGGTCGTTGAGCCTGTCGAAACGCCCTGAGCGCAGCGAAGGGGAACAGGTGGCGTCTGGCTCAGGGAACCGGTTCGGCTCAGGGAGCCGCTACCGCCCGTCGGCGTCCTCGAACTGCGTCGAGTACAGCGTCGCGTACTGACCACCCGCGGCCAGCAGCTCCTCATGCGTGCCGGACTCGACGACGCGGCCGGCCTCGACGACGAGGATCCGGTCCGCGTGACGCACCGTCGAGAGGCGGTGGGCGATGACGATCGACGTGCGGCCCTCCCGCGCGGTGTCCAGCGCTACCTGCACGGCGGCCTCCGACTCCGAGTCCAGGTGCGCCGTCGCCTCATCCAGCACCAGGATCGGCGGCGCCTTCAGCAGCAGCCGGGCGATGGCGAAGCGCTGACGCTCACCGCCGCTCAGCCGGTAGCCGCGTTCCCCGACGACGGTGTCGAGCCCGTCGGGCAGGCGGCGGACGAGGTCGGCGATCCGCGCGGACTCCAGCGCCCGCCACAGGTCCTCGTCCGTGGCCGACGGCTTCGCATAGCGTAGGTTCGCGCCGACGGTGTCGTGGAACAGGTGCGCGTCCTGCGTGACGTAGCCGACCTCGTCCTGCAGCGACGCCAGCTGCAGCTCGCGCACGTCGGTTCCGGCGACCTGCACGCTGCCTGAGTCGACGTCGTACAGCCGAGACACCAGGTGCGTGATCGTGGTCTTCCCCGACCCCGAGTGGCCGACGAGCGCCACCGTCTGGCCAGGCAGCGCCTCGAAGCTGACGCCGTTGAGCACCGGCTCCGACGGCGTCTCGTGCACCGCGGCGGCGGGCTCGAGCGACGCCAGCGACACCTCCTGTGCGTCGGGATACGTGAACACCACGTCGGTGAACCGCACGCTGGGCGGCCCCGAGACGGGGCGGGCGGCGGGGGCGTCGACGATCAGCGGCCTGAGGTCGAGCACCTCGAACACCCGCTCGAAGCTGACCAGGGCGCTCATCACGTCGACGCGGAGGCTCGCGAGCTGCATCAGCGGACCGTACAGGCGGGCCAGCAGCGCGACCAGCGCCGTCAACGTGCCGACGGTGAGTTGCCCCGAGATGGCCGACAGCCCGCCGAAGCCGTAGAACACGGCCGTGGCCAGCGCCCCGACCAGCGTCAGGCTCGTCATGAACACCCGGGAGATCATGGCGATCTTCACCCCGTTGTCCGCGACGGCCCGCGCGGGGCGCGCGAACGTCGCCTGCTCCGTCGCGTGGTCGCCGAACAGCTTGACCAGTAGCGCCCCGGAGACGGAGAAGCGCTCCGTCATCGTCGCCGACATCTCCGCCTGCTCCTGCATGCGGTCGCGGGACAGGTCCGCGAGCTGCGACCCGATCCGGCTGGCGGGGACCATGAACACCGGGAGCAGGACCAGCGCCGCCAGCGTCAGCGGCCACGACAGCGCGAGCATCGACGCGAGCACGAGCACCAGCGTCACCGCGTTGGACACCAGCGTGGACAGCGTCGACGTGAACGCCTGCTGGGCGCCGGTGACGTCCGACTGGAGCCGCGAGACGAGCTTGCCGGTGTGCGAGCGGGAGAAGAACGCGAGTGGCATCCGCATCACGTGGTCGTAGATCTCGACGCGCATGCGGAAGATCAGGTCCTCGCCGATCCGGGCCGAGCACCAGCGCTCGAGGATGCTGACGGCCGCGGACAGCAGGGCCATCACCGCAACCACGACGGACAAGGTGACGACGACTCGGCGGTCGCCGGCCAGCACGCCGTCGTCGATGATCCGCTGGAAGAGCAGCAGCGGGACCACGGACAGCGCGCTGCCCGCGACGGTGGCGATGAGGAACATCGCGATCATGCCCTTGAACGGGGCCCCGTACGCGATGACCCGCCTGGCCGTGCCGCGGTCGATCTTCGCGTGCGCGATCTCGGGATCGGCCGCCAGCCGGCCGAGTACCCGTCCGCCGCCCCGAAAGCCCCCGCCGTGCCCGACGCTCATCCGCACTCCTCCCGCGACGCCGACGGCGTCCACTCTCCCCCATCTTCGCGCGCGCAGTGCCCGCGCCGGTAATGTTGCGGCCATGCTGCTGAGCGACCGCGACATCCGCGCCGAGGTTTCCGACGGAGGCATCACCCTGGATCCCTGGGATCCCGAGATGGTGCAGCCGTCGAGCGTCGACGTGCGTCTCGACAAGTACTTCCGCGTCTTCGAGAACCACCGCTACCCGTCGATCGACCCGGCGGCCGAGCAGCCGGAACTCACGCGCCTGATCGAGGTCTCAGACGGCGAGGCCTTCGTGCTGCACCCCGGCGAGTTCGCGCTGGCCTCGACGTACGAGACGATCACCCTGGGCCCCGCCGTGGCGGCCCGACTCGAGGGAAAGTCGTCGCTCGGGCGCCTCGGGCTGCTGACCCACTCGACGGCGGGTTTCATCGATCCCGGCTTCTCCGGCCACGTGACCCTGGAGCTGTCGAACATGGCGACGCTGCCCGTCAAGCTGTGGCCCGGCATGAAGATCGGCCAGTTCTGCTTCTTCCGTCTGAGCTCGCCGGCGGAGCACCCCTACGGCTCTGCGCAGTACGGGTCGCGATACCAGGGCCAGCGCGGCCCGACGCCGTCGCGCTCGTTCCTGAACTTCCACCGCACCCAGGTCTGACCCTCAGCGCTCCGGCCGCCTCAGCACGGTGAACCACCGGTTGCCGTAGGAGACCTGCTGGCTCTCCCTCACACGCACCTGCGTGTCGGCGGGGCATGGTTCCAGCTCGCCGCCGGCCGTCACCAGCGCGGTGCCGTTGGTCGATCCCCGGTCGACGACGAAGACGCCGCGCAGGTCGGTGCCGATCAGCACGTGTGTGCGGGAGATCATCCGGCCGTCGCCTGAGGCGGGAACCAGGTGCACATCGCGGGGGTCGCCGGCCGACTTCTGCGGGTTACGTCCCAGCAGCACGGTCACCGTCAGGTCGACCTCGCGGCCGTCGTCGAGGCGCACGAACCAGCCGGCATCACCGGGCCTGCCTCCTGACGCGGGCAGCTGCGCGATCCTGGTCCCGTCGGTCTCCTCCACCTCCCCGAACTCACGCCGACGGACGCGGGGCCGCCCCGAGGACGGCTCCAGCACGGACGACGGGGTGGGCAGCGGGATCCACTGTGGGGTGGGCCGGGGTCCGGGCGCGAGCGGCGTCTCCGCGGTCGGGGGCAGCGACGCGCCGAAGGGGGACGGCTGCGGGGACGGCCCGGTCTGGGGCGTCCAGCGAGGCGAGGGCGGCGGGGTCCACGCCGTCTGCTGCCCCGCGGGAACTCCGCCGTCGAGGGGCTCGGACTGCACCCCCGGGAGCCAGTCGGGGGCACTCGAATCGGGCGCGAAGGCGGCGTAGTTGTTCGAGGAGCCGGGTTGCGGGCTGAACGTGCTGGCCAGATGCGGGGGCAGACCGACGGTCGTGGGGCGCTGGGGGGCCGCCTGCGGCTGCGCCGGAGACTGAGCCGGGGCGCTGCGTCGCTGCACGAGGACCGACCCGGCGGCCAGGTCGTGCCAGCCCTGGCGCCGTTCGTGGATCACCAGGAAGATCAGCAGTGCGATGCCGCCGACGACAGTGGACATCAGGGCCACGTAGACGGCCTCCCGCAGGAAGAAACGCCACCAGCCGATCGGCTCCCCGTTGCTGAGCGACACCAGCCTGAGCCCCGTCGCGCGCGCGCCGATCCCGGCACCCCGTGTCGCGTAGGCCCACCACTGATAGAGGGCGAATCCGGCGGCGAGCACGCCGCCGAGGACCACGGCCACCAGCGTGGCGGCGGCGGCGTCGGCCACCGTGGCGATGAGGAACTGCAGCAGGTAGATCGCGACGAAGGGGGCCGTGTCGATGACCGCGGCGAGCAGGCGCCTGCCGAGGCTCGCGACCACCACGCCCCGTGGGATCATCCGACTCAACTCACTCCTCCTCGCGCCTGAACTCCAAGACTACAGCGACCTGGCCCTGGCCTCAGGTGCCGTGCCCACCGCGGCGACGACCGGCTTCGGAGCGTCGGAATGACCTGGTGGAGAGGAACGACCATAGCCACCGGAACGAGGACACCGACCTGCGCATGCCTCGGCGCACGGCGCCGGTCGCTCCCCAGTAGGCCACGACGTCCGCCTCCGTCGGGTTCTCGGGCGCGAAGACGACGCCGTCGGCCTGCTTGGCCAGCGTCACCGGGTCCCCATGGTCGGCGAGCCGCGGGAAGTCCGCCATCATCGCCTCCGCCTGCTCGCTGCGGGTGGCCGAGATGGACGGAGAACGACCGATGTCGCGGGCCCGGTCCACGAGCTCTGACCAGGCTCCGGCGACGCGGTTGGCGGTGACGGGGTCATGGCGGCGGCGGGTGCGGCGGCGCGCCTTGAGGCCGAGGATCAGCGCGATGGGCACGACGACGGTGAGCAGGGGGATGCCGGTCAGCGCGACGAGCGCCCCGATCTGCGCCCAGTCGATTAGTCCCTCGCGCTGCGGGGGTTCGCCCGGGTCGATGGGCAGCTCCTCGTCGGCAGGCGGCACGACCGGCCGCTGAGGAGGCGGTGGCGGGTTCTCGACGTAGGGCTGGGTCTCGGGCGGCTTCGGCTGGTCCTCCTCGTCCCAGACCCGGTCCGTCGACGGCGTGGGGTCGAAGGTGACCCAGCCGAGGCCGTCGAGGTACAACTCCGGCCACGCGCCTACCTGGTCTCCCGTGATCGTCTGCCCGGATCCGACGCGGTAGCCGTAGATGACGCGCGCAGGGATGCCGAGCTCACGGGCCATCAGCGCCATGGCGACGGCGTACTGCTCGTGGTCGCCGATCATGCGCGACGGGTCCGTGACGAGCGTGATGAGGCGCCGCGCGGAGTGTCCGGGCAGCGATGCCGCCTCGTCGTCCTGGCCGTGGCTGAAGTACCCCTGGCGGAGGTTCCGCTCCAGCGTCAGGGCCACGTCGCCGGCGGTGGCGAGCCCGTCGCCCCACGCGTGCGCGAGGCTCACGATCTCGTCGGGCACCCCGGCCGAGTCTGGAAGCTGGTAGCTGCCCGCGGTGGCGAGCGCGATCTCGTCGTCTGCGGGTCGCTGCGCGACGCGGGTGCCGAGCGTGTACGTGTCCCCGTCCGCAAGGCCGGCCGTGGCCAGCCCGGTGCCGGAGCTGTGGTTGTAGTAGAAGGACTCGCCCAGTGTGACGGCCCGATCCCCGGTGAAGGCGATGCTCGTGGTGCGCCCGATCGTCGGCACCCAGACCCCGCCGAGGCCACGGACCGTGACGTCGACCTCCCCGTCGACACCCTCGCTGTCGTCGGCGATCCACTGCCCCACGCGGGTGAACGTCGTGGCCTGCATCGCCTCGTCGTCGAGGCTGGAGACCCGGTAGCTCAGGCCGTCGTACTCGTCGAGGGTCGCGACGCGGATGATCTGCCCCTCGGCGGCGCCGACGACCTCCAGCAGCGTGTCGGTCCGCTCCCGGGTGATGTTGACCCGGTAGGCCTGCAGCGGCGACGAGTACTGCTCGGTGGAGATGGGCGGCTCCAGCTGCGCCCGGACCGTCTCGCGCTGCTGACCACCGGCCAGCGCCGGGGCGACCGCAACGGCGGCGGCCGCCGCGACGGCCAGCATCGCGACGCCGGAGAGCAACCGCAACGGCCGCAGCCTCGCGCGCACGCCCGTGAGCCGTCCGCGGTCGACGCCGCGCCGGTAGGTGGTCCACACCAGGCACGTGACGAAGAACAACGCGCCCGTCAGATACGGCTGGAAGGCAGCCTGCGTGCCCACCAGGACACCGACGAGGTAGGCGAACGCCAGCGGGACGAAGGCCAGCATCGGGCGCGAACTGCGCAGCGAGACCAGCATCGCCGCGAGCGCCGCCACGAGCGCGACGAGGCCGGGCACGGTCAGGAGGTTGAACGTCTCGCCGATCGGCGGATCCAGCAGGAGCATGTCCCGCCAGGCCGTGACGGGACCGAGCAGCAGCCCGTAGAGCGTCCGGCCGGTCGGGACGACGAAACCGACCGTGGACGACGGCATGGCGAGCAGTCCGCCGAACACGAACCAGGCCACCACGGCGGCTCCCAGCACCGCCGCAGCCCCCCACCGACGCCAGGTCGAGAGCAGCGCGATGCCGATGCCGACCGCGCCGAAGCCGAGCACGGTGACGAACAGCCAGCCGGTGCCGTAGACGGGCCAGAAGGCGAACGCGACGAGCACCAGCAGGCCCAGCACCGCGACGGCGTCGACCGCCGCCCACCGCGCGGACCCCCCGAGCAGCTGCCCGAAATGGCTCACGCCCCGCCGCGCCCTCACGAGGCGGCCTCACGCATGGCACGCGGCAGTTCCTCGAGCGATCCGACCTGCAGCAGGGTCGTGTTCGCGACCGTCCGGGCCCGCAGCGGTGCCCCCGCCGCGACGCGGATCCCGACCACGCGCATGTCGATGTCGAACCGGGCGCACGCCTCCCGCACGGCCGTCAGCGTGCTGGACGACCCCGTGACCACCACGGCGATCGAGGCCCCCGGCTCGCGGAGCACCGTCGAGCCGACGAGATCGCCGACGCCGCCGCGGGTGGTCTGCTCGACCAACGACAGGGAGTCGAGGGCACGGCCGGGGGTCACAGCCGTCAGCTCGTCACGCGTCGTGAGCAGCGCCAGCGGCGACTCGGCGTAGATGCTCTGCAGAGCCAGCGACCCGGCGCACGAGACGGCGAGCTCGAACTCGTCGGCGTCGAGGTACGACGATCGGCCGGTGTCGAGCGCCACGACGATGCGCGACATGCGCGATTCCTCGTACTGGCGCACCATCAGGCGCCCGGCCCGCGCCGTGGAGCGCCAGTGCACGTGGCGGCGGTCGTCGCCGGCGACGTAGGGGCGCAGCGCGTGGAAGTTCATGTCGGACGACGACAGGTGCACGCTTGCGTGCCCCTCCAGGTCGTGCACGAAACCGGTCTGCCGACCGGGCAGCGGCACGGTCCGGGGGTGGATGTACAGCTCCAGCTCCTCAGTCCAGCGCCGCTCGCGGCCGGCGAGGCCGAACGGGTCGCCGAGCACGGAGTTCGCGGGACCGACCAGGACGAGCCCGCGCCTGGCGGTGGGGATCCGGAACCGCTCCGTGATCCCCTCCCCCGTGCGGATGGAGCGCAGCTGGAAGCTGGCGACGGTGTCGCCGACAGGCAGGTCGAGCCGGGACCCCCAGTGGCGCCGCCCCGATGCGTTGCGCACCTCCAGCGTGCCGGCGGCCGGTTCCCCCACGACGACGGACCTGCGCGTCAGGTCAACGCTCACGCTCAGGTCGGCCCTGCCGATGGTGAAGAGCAGCGCGAGCAGCACCGTCACGGAGGCGAGCACGCCGACGACGACGAACTCGGCCCACCCGAACGCCACGCCCAGCGCAAGGCATGAGACGGAGACGGTCAGGGTCAGCCACCCCGCGGTCCGCATCCCCGTGACCTCGCACACGCGACGGTAGGCCGTGGCGAGTCCCTCGGCGCTCGGCCGCTCGACCTCCTCGGGGACCTCCCAGCGTGCGGCAGCCGTCATCAGGCCGGCTGGCGCTCGGTCGGCGGGGGCACGGCGCCCAGGATCTGGGCCATCACGTCGACGCTCTGCACCCCGTTGAACTCGGCCTCCGGGTCGAGGATGAGGCGGTGCGCGAGGCAGGCGATCGCCAGCATCTTGACGTCGTCGGGGACGACGAAGTGGCGGCCCTGGGAGGCGGCCCAGACGCGCGTGGCCCGCACCAGCGCCAGCCCGCCGCGGACCGACACCCCCAGCCGGACGTCCTCGGCGCCGCGGGTCGCCTCGGTGAGCCGGACGATGTAGTCCAGCACGGACGACTCGATGTGCACGGACGCGGCGAGCTGGCTCATCTCCGTGACCTGCGACGACGTGACCACAGACGGCAGCGCGGCGGAGCGTGGCCTGCTGCCACCGCTGGCGAGGATCCGCATGGTGGCCTGGCGGTCGGGATAGCCGAGGGTGGTCTTCATCAGGAATCGGTCCAGCTGTGCCTCCGGGAGCCGGTAGGTGCCTGCCTGCTCGATGGGGTTCTGCGTCGCGATCACCATGAACGGCTGCCCCACGGGGTAGGACTGCCCGTCGACCGTGACGCGGGCCTCCTCCATGACCTCCAGCAGCGCGGACTGCGTCTTGGGCGAGGCGCGGTTGATCTCGTCGGCCAGCACGATCGACGCGAAGATCGGGCCCTGGTGGAACTCGAACTCGCCCACCTTCTGGTCGAAGATCGTGACGCCGGTGACGTCGGAGGGCAGCAGGTCGGGCGTGAACTGGATCCGCGAACTGGTGCCCTGCACCGACTGCGCGATGGCCCGCGCCAGCGTCGTCTTGCCGGTGCCGGGGTAGTCCTCCAGGAGCAGGTGTCCCTCCGCAAGCATGCACGTCACCGCGAGCCGGATGGCCTCGGTCTTGCCGACGATGGCGCGCTCGACGTTGTTCACGATCGCCGCGAAGTTCTCGCCGAACCAGCGTGCCTGCTCAGGATTCATGAGTCTCGTCCTTCATCGTCGGGGCCCGAGGGCGAGGTTAGCGCCATACCGTGCCGAAGCGCTTGCTGGCTCCATTCGCGGTACAGGTGACCTGCGCCGTGGTGGCCGTGATCTTGACGTCCTCGTCACCCTCAGAGACGGTGTAGGTGGGGGTCCCGCTGTAGTACAGCTCACCGCCGGAGATGTCGACGGTGAAGGAATCCGCTCCGCCGTCGAGCGTGACGGTGCAGCTACCGGTCTGCACGTACGGGAAGCGGAACCCGAGCGTGTCGCCGTCGAAGTCCGGCTCCTCGATCGGGTGGTCGGTCAGGTCGACGGAGATGCTGGACGTGTCGAAGCCGTCGTACCTCCACCGCAGGGTGCCCCACTCGCCCGGCTCGAACTTGCGCACGCGGCCGGGGTCCGTCGGGTCGCAGTCGCTGCTGCGGCTGCAGAACCGGTAGTCGGACGGGTCCCAGCCTCCCGTGCTCTCCCAGGTCATCGGGTTGACGTCGATCTGGATCTCCTCGAAGTCGCGCAGCACACGCTCCGTGCTGAGCGTGGGCGCGTTCGGCCGGTCGGAGCGTGGGCGGACGGGATCGGCGGTCCGCGCGGCCGAGGTCATGTCCTCCACCAGCGCCCGGACAGAGACGCTGTACTGCTGGCCGTTGACGAGGCCGCCGATGGTCCCGCCCGAGGGCAGCGCGGCCCAGGTGGCGCCGTCGAGGCTGTACTCGAACGTGGCGGCGTCGCCCTTGATGTTGGTGGACGGCTTCACCTGCAGCGCCGCGTCCGCCGGGGTGACCTTGACCGCGGTGACCTCGGGCGGCGGGTAGGAGATGGTGTAGGCCGACGTGCCGCCGACCTTCGCCTCGCCGGAGCGGTTGGCCGCCGTGATGGAGAACTTCGTCGGGGTCTGGCCCATGCCGTGGATCTCGGCCTTGACCCTGCCGGTCGCGGCGCCCACCTCGACGCGCTCGGCGTTGGCGGTGCTCTCGCCGTCGGCCGTGACGGGGGTGACGACGAAGTAGTCGATCGCGTCGCCGTTGGTGTCGACCTCGCTGCGCTCGAACGTGACCGAGAAGCCGCCGCCGATGCCGTCGCGGATGGCGGTGACCTCCGGGGTGACGTTGCCGCTCGGCTTGCCGTTGGGATGCTCGGGCGTGGACGTGTCCGACGGCGGGGAGGTCAGGGCCTTCTGCGGGTTGGAGTTCTTCGCCTCGACGGTGAACAGGTATGTGGTGCCGTTCGTGAGGCCCTTCCAGGTGTAGGTCTTCGTGGGCGCCTTGACCTCGACGGGGCTGCCGATCTCCCGGCCGCCCGAGTCAAGGAGCCGCACGATGTAGGTCGCGATGGCGCTGCCGCCCTGCTTGGAGGAGTACTGCGGGTCGTGGGTCCAGCTGACGGTGAGCTCGCCGTCGCCGAACTCCACCGACGGCTTCGACGGCGCAAGCGGCACTGCGTCGGGGATCACGGCGGCGGAGAGTCTCGACGGCTCGGACGGGCCGACCTCGTTGATCTCGGTGACGGAGATCTGCCAGGGCACGCCGTTCTTCAGCCCCGTGACGGTGCACACCCCCACCCCGCACTCGGCCGTGCGGTCTGCCAGGCCGGGAGAGGAGGCAGTCGCCACTCTGGAGGTGATGTCGGTGCCGCCGTCGCCACCGGAGAGGTACTTCACGGACACCTGCCCGTCACCCGCGACGCCCTCGAAGGGGGTCGACGGCTGGCCGGGCACGTCGAGCACCGTCACCCGGATGGTGCCGTCGACGCGACGATCGGGGTCTGCGGTGGCGTCGTTGACGGTGTAGCTGGCTGTGAAGGCGCCGTGCCAGTCGCCGGACGGGGTGATGGTGACGGTCTGCTTCTCGGCGTCGTAGCTCAGTGCCCCCTCGCCGCTCAGGCGCGTGGCGCCGAGCAGCGTCAGCGACTGGTCCCCCAGAAGATTGGAGCGGTCGTTGGCGAGCGGGTGGATCGTGATCGGCTCGCCGGCCACGGCCTTCTCGACCACGTCGGTGGCGACGGTCACCGTCGGCCTGGTGGAGGCGGTGACCTGGATCGAGACCGTGAAGGGCGTCTCGTTGTCCATCGCGTCGACCACCAAGCCGCTGACCTCCCGGTAGCTGCCGGGCTCAGCCGTGATGGGGGCGCTGGCGTAGAGCCGGTCGCCCTCGGTGCGCCAGTCGAGGTCCGCGTCGCCCTGGCCTGCGGTGAGCGGCCCGCTCACGAACATCGTGTCGCCCTCCGGGTCCCGGAACAGCGCAAGCAGGTCGAGGCGCGACTCGCCCTCGTCGGGTCCCACGCGCAGGACCGGCGTGTCGACGGCCAGGGTGGGGGGCAGGTTCAGCCGTGCGTTGTCCTCGTCCTCGCTCCCCTCAGGCCGGTTGGGTGCCGGGTGCACCGTCACGGGGATCGACACGAATGCCGCCTCCCCCGACGTGTCGCCCTCACGGACCTTGTCGGTGACCTCGAACACCACCGACGCCGGGCCGTCGTAGCTCTCGTCGGGGACGTAGATGACCTTGGCCTCGCCTGCCGCCATCAGGCGCCCATGCGTGGCGGACAGGTTCGATTCGGTCGTCAGGCGCACGTCGCGGCCCCGCGTGCCGGCGACGAGGTTGTTGACGTCGATCTCGAGTGGCTGGCCGGCCACGGCGTCGAGGGTCTGGTCGGGGTCCTTGAGGACAGGCACGGAGTCGCCCCGGCCGGGCACGATGATCAGGGAGTTCGTGCGGTTCCCGTCACCGTCGATCAGCACGTAGCGGATCTGCTGCATGCGGTCCAGAACCGGGATCGACACCTTGGCGCCGTCCACGAGCCGCGCGGAGGAGTCCTCGTCGGCGCCGTAGTCGGGGACCTCGATGCTCAGCTGGTCGCGTGATCCGTCCGGGTCGTAGTCGTTGGCCATCACGTCGACCTCGACCCAGTCCCGGTCAATGAGGGAGGACACGGCGACGGAATCGTCGCGCGTGACCGGAGCCAACAGCGGCGCGTCCTTGTCCACCACGAGGCGGATGTCCCCGTACGCCAGCTCCCCGCGGGCGTCGACGATGTCGTAGCGGCCGACGTAGGTGCCTTCCCTGGCCGGTGCCTGGAGCACGATCTCCCTGCCGCCGACCAGCTGGGCCAAGATGTCGTCGTCCATCTCCACCGGGTCGTCGGAGGTGTAACCGAGCGTGTCGCCGTCGGCGTCGAAGTCGTTGGCCAGCGCGGCGATCTGCACCTGCCTGCCGGGTCGCACCGTGATCTCGTCCATCACGCCGACCGGGGGCGTGTTGGTGCGGCTCGGCTGGGCGATGCCGATGCGCACCTCGCCGCGGGCACGCTCGCCGAGCGAGTCGACGACGTCGTAGGAGAACGTGTCGGTGCCCTGCGACTCCTCGTAGGCCTGGTACGTCAGGTAGCCCTCGCCGACGCCGAGGACCCGGCCGAGCGTCGGGCCGGAGCCCAGCCCGATGAGGCGCACGGCGTCACCGTTCGGGTCGATGCCGTCGAGCGGGATGGCGATACGGGTCGTGGTGCCTGCGAGGACACGGTCGACGACCTGGCGGGGGGCCGGCGCCTCGTTCTGGGCGTCCTCGGAGACGACCGTCAGCGCGAGCCGCGCGGTCCCGGTGTTGCCTTCGGAGTCGACGGCGGTGTAGCTGATGGTCCTGGCCCCCGCGGGGGTGCCGGCTGGCACGGTCACCCGGACGGTGTCGCCGTCGATCCATGCCTGCTCTCCGAGCGGGTTCTCGGTGAGCTCTCCGATGGTCAGATCGAGTCCGATGGGCGAGGTGTCGTTGGTGAGCACGTCGACGCGGGCGGACGCACCCGCCCTGACCTCCAGCTCGTCGTCCTCGGCCCTCGGTGCCGTGCTGCCGACGGCCTGCGTCGGGATCACCACGATCGTGCCGAGCACGGAATGGCTGCCGTCGGAGACGCGGTAGGTGATGCTGGTGGGCGCGTCGGGGGTGTGGCGGGCGGAGATGGTCATGAGGTGGCGCCGGTCCATCACGACCTCGAGGGAGCCCGGCGCCGTGTATGTCTGGATCACGAGCACGTCGCCATCGGCGTCGGTGTCGTTCAGCAACGGGTCGACCAGCACGGACCCACCGGGCGGCAGCAGCGCGACGTCGAGGGCCGCGATCGGGACCTGGTTCGTGCCGGTGCCACGCACGTCGATGCGGACGAGCCCCGTCCCGATCTGCCCGTTCGTGACGGTGTAGGTCACGTAGTACTCGCCGGCCTTCGGCGCGGAGAACGCGAACGTCTTGTCGCGGTAGTTGGGCTCCAGCGTGCACTCGGAGCAGTCGGTGGTGACCTCACTGAGGGTCAGGTCCACGCCGACGTCGTTGGCGAGCGGCTCGACAGTCACGGACTGGTCGACGGTGACCGTCGCGAAGTCGCCGAACGCCACCGGTGCGACCGGGTCCTCCGACACCTCGACGACCAGCTCGCCGGTGGTGGAGTCCCGGCCGTCGGTGACGACGACCTCGATGATCTTCGTGCCGGTGGTCTTGCCGACGTCGGTGTAGGTGATCTGGCCGTCCGCGGTGAACCGCACGATGTCCTCGAAGCGGGGGTCCATCGTGGCGCTGAGCAGCATCAGCGGATCGCCGTCCGGATCACGCCAGTCGAGCAGCACCCGCTTGGTGATGCTCCGGCTGCCGAGCTGCACCTCGAGCGGCTGGGCCCGTTCGAACTTGTGCGGCGCGCTGTTGGCCTTCGTGATGTCGGCGTCGACGACGCGCACGGTCACCTCGGCCGAGTCGGTGCCGCCCCGCCCGTCATCGACGGTGTAGGTGAAGGTGAAGGTGCCGGACGCCTCGTTGGGGAGCGTGATCTGCAGCCCGGCGCCGTCGCGGATGGGCTCGAGCGTGGCCCCGTCGATGCTGCCGGGGGCGGAGATGCTGAGCACGTCACCGTCGGGGTCGGTGTCGTTGTCGAGGACGGTGAGCACGGTGGAGCGCCCGGCCCGCGCCGCGAGCGTGTCGTCCTTCGCGATGGGTGCCCGGTTCTCCTGCGAACGGTCGGGCACGACGTCCGAGTCCCCGTCCTCGTAGTCGAGTTCGTCGCTCTCCTGCACGGGCGCGACGGCCTCCCAGTCGACCGGCAGGATGACGACCCCCTTGTCCAGCAGCCAGATGGTGCCGTTGGCCGCGTCGTTCAGGGTCACGGCGCCGCGGTTGACCTGCAGCGACAGGGCGCTGCCGTCGGTGGTCAGGTCGTCGAGCCCGGTGACGGAGGCATCCTCACCCACGCACTTCTTCACGAAGGTGACCCCGTCTGAGTGGAAGGCCGCGTAGACGCAGTCGCCGACCTGGACGGGCGAGACGGGCGTCTCGTCCAGTTGCCCGGACAGGGAGCGGGGCCCGTCGGAGGTGAGCGCGATGAGACCGGCCTGCGTGACGTAGAGGGCGCGCGTGCCGTCCTCGCCGTCCAGAGCGTCGGCCGAGGGCGCCGCCAGCTGGGCGGTCGAGGCACCTGACACGTCGTAGGCGCGGTCCATTGACTCGACCCAGATGCGTCCCGACGTCCGGTCGAGCACGACGGCCCGGTCCCCGACCGCCGACAGCTCTACGTCGACCACGACGGGATCGAGCTCGAAGGGCAGGGGCGTCTCCACCGTCGATTCGCCGTCGGCGGAGGCCCTGACGAGCACGGAGCGGCTCGGGTCGAGCCCGATGACGTCGCCGTCCGTCGTGAGCGTCGCCACGCCGTCCTCCCCGACCTCGAGGTCGGCGGTCTGCTTCTGGAAGTCGTAGTCGAGAACGGTCGCGACGTCCCCGTGCCAGACGCGGCCGTTGCTCGGGTTGTAGACCAGCAGCTGGTCACCGACGAGCTGCACGACAGCGTTGCTCGGCAGCTGAGTCAGGCTGCCCAGCGTGTTGCGGCCCGGGTTGAAGGTGGTCAGCCTGGAGGACTGCGGCAGGTGGAGCAGCACGGTGTCCTCGTACTGGAGCAGCTCGACCTGCGTGTCGCCGACGGTGGTCGCGGAAGCAAGCTGGTCGATCTGCGCGTTGACCATTCCGACCATGTCGGAGTCCCGCTTGATGCCGTAGACCGTTCCCTCGTCGAGGCGGACGTCGGCCTGCACGAGGCCGGGGCTGATGAAGGCACCGACGCCGAGCGCGACGACGACCAGAGAGACGGCGAGGCCCTGCCAGTGGCGCCTCAGAAACCGGTCGAGAAGGCGCAGGGGCCGCGGCAGGTGCCGCTCGCCCCCGCCGTGTCGTGGTCCCTTGCCCCCCTCAGGCGCACGCCGCTGCATCCGTCAGCCTCGGGGCGGCTCGATGCGGACGGAGACCCCGTCGCCCAGGTCCAGAACGGTGCCGATCTCCACCTGCACCGAGGCGCCGTCGCGCAGCGCGAAGGGCGCCTCCCCGACGGGAAGCACCATGGTGCCGTTGGTGGAGTTGAGGTCAGTCACGTGCACGTTCCAGTCGCGGGTGGTGACCAGGAGGTGATTGCGGGAGATGTCGCTGCTGGGGCTCTGGACGCGCAGCAGCCCCGACCCGGCCGGACCATGCGCAGCATCGGGCGCACGGCCGATCACGACGCCGGCGACGATGTCGGCGAAGTCGCCGCCGTTGGTGTGGACGCCGGCCAGCACCGGGCGGCGGATGACCCGGGGGTTGGACGAGTCGACGGGGGCCTGGCAGAGCCGGCAGGTGCGGGTGCCCGGTGCGTTGGGATGCCCGTTGGCGCAGGGCACCGCCAGGACCTGTCCGTCCGCATCGGCCGTCGGCGGCTTGTGGGTGGCCGCCAGGCCCGTGGAGAAGATCGTGCCGCCTTCCGCCTCCGCCGCGACCGGGGCCGGGGCCGGGGGCACGACGGCGGGCGCAGGGATCGGCACGCCGGCGATGGCGGCCGCCGGGTCGGGGGCACCCAGGTCGAGGTCGGTGAGGTCCGCGGCGCTGTCGACGACCTCCGGCTCGGGTACGAAGGCCGGTGTCGGGGCGTCCTCGACGGGCTGCTCGGGGGCCGGGACGGCGGCGACGACCGGTGCAAGAGGCTCTCCCCCCGCGACCGGGAAGACGACCCGGTCCACGGTGCTCAGCTCCAGGGAGGAGACGCAGACGGCGCCGACCACGAGCGGGAGGTGCAGCACCTCGTCGCCCGCGACGGGCTCGAGGTCGATCCTGAGGCGTCGCTCCGCGCCGAGGTCCTCCTCGCGCCACGTGATGCTCCCGCTGCCCTCGAGCGCCACGTCGCCCGTGTCCGCATCGAGCACGCGGACGTCGCCGCGGGTCAGGCCGTGCAGTGTCCCGCCTTCCCAGAAGAACGCGCCAAGGTGGGGCATGGCGTCGAGCCCGACCTCATGGACAAGGTTCAGGAGTGCCTCGACGGAGCCCGCCGAGAGGATCGCGGTCCACAGGTCCGCGACGAGCCCGGAGGCGCGCGCCGGCGCGGGCAGCATCACCACGAGGGTGGTGGGGCCGGACAGCACGAGCCAGTTTCCCGGGGTGTACGTGACACGCCAGGCAGCCTCGGGAAGCGCCATTGTTCCTCCTCGGTTCTCTTCCTGCCCCAGCCTACGAGGTCCGCGCGATGGCACACGCGGGTCCGGGGCGATCGTGACGGTTACGAGACCGACGCCGCAAGCCTGCGGACTGCCTCGGCGATGATGTCGTGGCTGGTGGCGAGGTTCACGCGCACGAACTGCTGAGCGTAGGGCGCGAAGTCCCTGCCCGCGTTGAACCGCACGCGGGCGACCTGGTGGAAGTGGTCGACGGGGCTCTCCAGGCCGAGCGGCGAGCAGTCGAGCCATGCGAGATAGGTGCCGGGCAGCGGCGTGTAGCTCAGCGTCGGGAGGTGTTCGGCCAGCTGGGCCGCGAAGAACGCCTTGTTGCCCTCGATCTCGTCGGCCGCCTCGCGGACCCAGTCGCGGCCGTCGGCCAGCGCGGCGACGTGCGCGAGGACGCCGAAGTAGCTCGCGCCGTCGGAGACCATCGGCCGCAGACGGTCGCGGACGGACGCCGATCCGACGATCAGGCCGGCCTTGAGTGCCGCGAGGTTCCACGACTTCGACGCGGACGTCACGATCACCGCGTCGTGCGCCCCCGGCACCGCCAGGTACGGGGTGTGGGCGGCCCCGGCCAGAGGGGCGTGGATCTCGTCGGAGATGACGACGACGCCGAACCGGTCGGCCAGCCGCGCGACCTCGGCGAGCTCCTCGGCAGTGTGGATGGTGCCGTTGGGGTTGTGCGGCGAGCACAGCAGGTACGCCTTGGGGCGGTGCTCCTCGAAGGCCTCCGCGAGGCCCTCGAGGTCCAGCCGGTCGTCCAGCATCGGTACGTCGACGATCGTGCGGTCATAGCTGACGCCGCGGAAGGGCGGGTAGATCGGGGAGTTGATCACGACGGGATCGCCCGGTTCGGTGACCGCGGTGAGCGCGTCGCGCATGCCGGTGACGACGTCGGTGACCAGCGTGGCGTCCGACGGCGAGAACTCCCAGCCCCACTGCCACGCGGCGAAGTCGGCCAGCGCCTCCTGGTAGGCGGGCAGCTCGGGGTAGCCGGTGTCGCCCTCGGCGAGTGCCCGCTCGAGCCGGGCGCGGATGGCGGGGGCCAGGTGGGCGTCCATCTCGGCGACGAACATGGGCAGGACGTCGGCCTCGAAGCGGCGCCACTTGATGGTGCCGCGGGTCTGGAGCTCAGCGAGGGGGACGTCGAAGATGGCCATGGCCCCCATCTTGCACGAGTCGCCCCCTGCGGTGCCTCCCGCCGTCCATCGACGGCTGAGCGATCACCCGACCGGGTTCCGCCGGGCGCGAAACAGGCTCGGGCACCCGGCGGTGGGGCCCGGTTCCCGGGTTAGCATCGCCGCCATGACCGATCTTCTCGCGCTGCCGTGCTCCGCCGCCGCTGCTGCCGCGATGATGTGTCGTCGCTGTCGCTGAAACCCTCCCCTGCCCCGGGCTGTCCCGGCGAGCCCCTTTCTTCAGCACACCGACCCGGAGGTCCGGGTCTTCAGCATCGAGAGCGACACCATGGGCACTCCCACCCCCTCGCATCCGACCGGCTTCGTCCTGACCGTCACCCTTACCGAGGAGGACGCGCGCCGCGCCGGCACGACCCTTCCCCGCGTGGCCCAGGCGCTGCGCCTGCAGCTGTCGGCCCTGCTGCCCGCCGCGGAGACGCAGGTGGTCCCGCTGCACCCGGCGCGGGCCGCCAGACGGCCTGCCCCGCGCGAGCCCGGGCTGGTGATCGACCTCGGCCGCCTGCAGGCACGCGTCGACGGCGTGGACCTCGGCCTCTCGGAGCGTGAGTTCGACGTGCTCGCGTGCCTCGTCGCCGCCGGGTCCGCGACGCTGGGACGGCAGGAGCTGTTCGACGAGGTCTGGGGCGGCGAGCCACCCTCGGGCGAGCGGGTCGTCGACGTGACGGTGCGCAGGCTGAGGGCCCGACTCGGCGACTGGCACAACGTCGTGACCACCGTCCGCGGCGTCGGGTACCGCTTCGTCGGAGCCCCCGGCGTGCGGGTCGTGCAGGCCCGGGGAGCCGCGGTCGTTCAGTAGCTTCAGAAGCCCGGGCAGCAGCACTGCCGGGAGTGGGCCAAGATGGACCTACGACGCACCCAGGTGTTCGTCGACTGCCCGTCACTTACAGGAGTGCCCCACGTGGTCAATCACGTCTCGTTCATCTGGAACATCGCCGAGTCCCTTCGCGGGCCGTTCAAGCCGTCGGAGTACGGCTCGGTGGTGCTGCCGTTCACGGTGCTGCGTCGCCTCGACGCCGTCCTGGCCGACACCAAACCCGATGTCCTGGCGAAGGCACCCACGGTCACCAGCCTTCCCGACGTGGTCCGGCACAATCTCCTGACCGCGGCTTCCGGCCGCCAGTTCTACAACACGAGCCCGTTCGACTTCGCCAAACTGGTCGCGGACCCGCAGGACCTGCGGCAGAACATCGCCTCCTACATCGCCGGGTTCTCCCCGAACGTGCGTGACATCTTCGAGCGCTTCGAGTTCGACAAGACCCTGAACAAGCTGGCGGAGAAGAACAAGCTGTTCGCCGTCACGGAGAAGTTCGCCCAGGCGGACTTCCACCCCAAGACCGTCTCCAACATCCAGATGGGCCTCGTGTTCGAGGAACTCATCCGGTGGGCCAACGAGCGCTCCAACGAGACCGCCGGCGACCACTACACGCCCCGCGAAGTCATCTCCCTGATGGTGCAGCTGCTGTTCGCCACCGACGACGACGCCCTCTCCAAGCCCGGCGTGGTCCGCTCGATCTACGACCCCACCGCCGGCACCGGCGGCATGCTCTCGGTCGCCGACGAGCACCTCCGCGCGATGAACCCCGGCATCCAGCTCAGCCTCTACGGCCAGGACTACAACGACGCCTCCTACGCCATCTGCAAGGCAGACATGGTCATCAAGGGCCAGGACGTCGACAACATCGCCCTCGGCGACACCCTCACCGACGACCGCTTCCCCGACAAGAAGTTCGACTACGGCCTGTCCAACCCGCCCTTCGGCGTCGACTGGAAGGACCAGCGCGAAGAGGTCGACCACGAACACGCCACCCTCGGCTTCGTCGGCCGCTTCGGGCCCGGCACCCCCGCCGTCTCCGACGGCGCCATGCTGTTTCTCCTCCACCTCGTGTCCAAGATGCGCAAGCCAGAGGACGGCGGCTCCCGCATGGCCATCGTCCTCAACGGCTCGCCCCTGTTCTCCGGCGGCGCCGGCGGCGGAGAGTCGAACATCCGCAAATGGCTCCTCGACAGCGACCTCGTCGGCGCGATCATCGGCCTGCCGAAGGACATGTTCTACAACACCGGCATCTCCACCTACATCTGGATCCTCACCAACCGCAAACGCCCCGAACGCAAGGGCAAGGTCCAGCTCATCGACGCCCGCGAGTTCTACACCAAACTCCGCAAGGGGCTTGGCTCCAAACGCAACGAACTCTCCGCCCAGGACATCACCCGCATCGTGGAGCTCTACGACGACTTCGCCGACGCGGACGAGTCGAAGATCTTCCACAACGAGGACTTCCTCTACCGCACCATCACCGTCGAACGGCCCCTCAGGCTCCGCTGGCAGGCCACCGCCGAGGCCATCGACGCCGTCTTCGACGCGAAACCCGTCCAGAAACTCGACGACGCCACCGCCACCAGCCTGCGCAACGCCCTCGAAACCCTCGACACCGGACAGTCCTGGACCAACCGCGACACGTTCCGCAAGGCCCTCCTCGCGGCAGCCGTTGCCCAGGGCATCAAACTACCCATGCCCATCATCAAGGCCATCACCGCCGCCCTCGGCGAACAGGACGACACCGCAGATATCTGCACCGACACCAAGGGCAACCCCGAACCCGACCCGTCCCTCCGCGACACCGAGAACGTGCCCTGGGACCAGAACATCAACGACTACCTCACCCGCGAAGTCCTCCCCTACGCCCCCGACGCCTGGATCGACCACACCAAGACCAGAGAAGGCGCCGAAATCCCCTTCACCCGCCACTTCTACAAGTACGTCCCACCCCGCCCCCTCGAAGACATCGACCGCGACCTCGAAGCAGTCATGAACGACCTCCGCACCATGCTCCAAGAGGTCGAAAAGTGACAACCATACGTTTCGGAGCTCTCGTGCAGCGAGTGGATCAGAAGCGACCCGGCGCCGATCTTCCGCTCTTGTCCGTATCACAAACCAGGGGCGTGTTGCGCCGCGATGAGCTGAGCGACCGTCCTCCACGCGCCGAATCCCTTGATCATTACAAGACTTGCCAGCCAGGCGACATCGTGTTCAACAAGATGAGTGTCCGCGCCGGTGCAATGGGCGAGGCAAGGGAGGCGGGTTACGTCACGTACCACTATGAGGTGATGCGGCCGCGACCATCAGTTGATCCGCGCTTTGTCGTGTACCTCATGAAGTCAGGGTGGTTCACAGGGGAGATGATCCGGCGTGAACGTGGTATCGCTGCCGGTGACGAAAGCGGCGCGGTACGAACTACTGAGGTTCCATTCCGAGTTCTGAAGACCATCCACGTCCCCTTGATACCTCCGTCAGAGCAGCGGGCGATTGCGGACTTCCTGGATCGGGAGACGGCACAGATCGACGCGTTCATCGCGAAGAACGAGCAACTCATCACCCTCCTCACCGAACGCCGAGCCTCGGTGGTGGCACAGGCTGTCACGAAGGGGCTCGACTGTCGCGCCGAGATGCAGTCGAGCGAAGTGGATTGGTTTGGACAGGTGCCCGCTCACTGGTCGGTCTCAAGGCTCTCCCGCTGGTTTACCGTCACCCTCGGCAAGATGCTCGACGCGGCCAAGTTTGAGACGACTGACGGGGAGCCGCTCCCATACGTCCGCGCCGCGAACATCCGCCCAGGCCAGCTGGACTTGGACTCAGCAAACCAGATGCCATTCTCTCTCGTGGAGCAGCGGAGGTACAGCCTGCGCGCGGGCGACCTGTTGGTCGTCGAAGGCGGATCAATCGGCGTCAACGTGGCTCTTGAAGACGACTTGCCGGGATGGGGATTCCAGAAGACAGTCAACCGTGTGCGACCACGACACGATGCATCCGCGGCGTTCCTCGGACTGCAGCTCGATGTGATGCGCGCCTGCGGCGGTATCGAAATGATCGCCAATGTCTCGACAATTCTGCACTTCACAGCCGAGAAACTGGAACGCACCCTCGTCGCGATGCCACCGGCAGCCGAGCAGCATGCAATCGTCGCCCACGTGAGGCTTAGCACCAAACCAATCGACGAGGCGATCGGGCTTGCGACAGAGGCGATACAGCTGGCACGCGAGCGGCGGGCGGCGCTGATTTCGGCTGCGGTGACGGGCAAGGTCGATGTAGGAGTGAGCGCATGAGTGGGGTTGCCGGGGGCCATCTGGAGGTGGTGCTGGAGACGGAGATCTGCCAGCATCTCGCCGCAAACGGGTGGCTGTACTCGCCCGATGATTCGGGCTACGACAAGACGCTGGCCCTGTTCCCAGAGGACGTGTTGGGGTGGTTCGCGGACACGCAGCCGGCCCAGTACGCGAAGGTCCTCCGTCCGGGCGACTCCGCGGCTCTGCAGGAGGCGGCGAAGACGCTGCTGCTGGGTCGGCTGGTGAAGGCCCTGGACAACGATCCGTTCAAGCATGGCGGCACGCTGAATGTGCTGCGGAACGGGTTCAGTTTCGTGCCGCCATCGGGTGGGTCGGTGAAGGTGCAGCTGGCGCAGTTCCGGCCGGCCACGGCTCTGAACCCGGACACGCTGGCGGCGTATTCCAGGATGCGGCTGCGGGTGATGCGTCAGGTGCACTACTCGGCCAAGCATCCGAAGAAGGCCCTGGATCTGGTGTTGTTCGTCAACGGGTTGCCGGTGGCGACGGTGGAGTTGAAGACAGACTTCACGCAGACGCTGTCGAACGCGACCAAGCAGTACCAGTTCGACCGCTCCCCGGCCGGTGAACCGCTGTTCGGCCACGGCAAGCGGGCGTTGGTGCATTTCGCGGTGTCGAACAGCCAGGTCGCGATGACCACCCGACTCGCCGATGACAAGACCCGGTTCCTGCCGTTCAACAAGGGCAACGACGAGGGTGCGGGGAACCCGCTGAACCCGGACGGGTCGGCGTCGTCGTACTTCTGGGAAGAGATCCTGCAGCGCGACACGTGGCTGCGGATCCTCGGCTCGTTCATGCACACGGCTGTCGAGACGGAGGTGGACCACGACACGGGGAAGAAGACCCGGGTCGAGAAGATCCTGTTTCCCCGCTACCACCAGTGGCGGGCCGTCACCCGCCTGGTCGAGGACGCCCGCGCCAAGGGGTCCGGGCAGCGGTACCTGATCCAGCACTCGGCCGGCTCCGGGAAGACGAACTCCATCTCCTGGCTCGCGCACCAGCTCTCCACCCTCCACAGCTCCGCCGATGAGAAGGTGTTCGACACTGTTGTGGTCGTGACCGACCGCACCGTGCTGGACAAGCAGCTGCAGGACTCGATCGCGCAGTTCGAGCACCACAAGGGCGTGGTGCAGTCCATCACCGCCGGCCTGGACTCGTCGAAGTCCGCCGCGTTGGCCTCCGCGCTGACGGGCGGCAAGCAGATCGTGATCGTCACGATCCAGACGTTCGAGGCGCTGATCAACCTGATCGACACCTCCCCCGAGTTGAAGGGTCGCCGGTTCGCGGTGATCGCCGACGAGGCCCACTCCTCCCAGACCGGCTCCACCGCAGGTGCCCTGACCAAGGTCCTGTCCCCCGACGAACTCAAGGAGGTCGCCGAGGGGGCGGAGGTCAGCAGCGAGGACTACCTGCAGTGGGCGCAGTCCGTGACCGCGCACGCGCCGAACATCTCCTACTTCGCATTCACCGCCACCCCGAAGGCCAAGACCCTCGAACTGTTCGGCACCGTCCCCGAAGGCGGCACGCTGCCCGAGCCGTTCGACCTGTACTCGATGCAGCAGGCCATCGAGGAGCAGTTCATCCTCGACGTGCTGACCAACTACACCCCCTACAAGGTGGCCTGGCAGTTGCAGCACCCCGGCGGCGACTACGACAACCCCGGCAGTGAGGTTGACGAGTCGACCGCGGTCAAGGCCCTTGTGCAGTACGTGCGGCTCCACCCGACGAACATCTCGCAGAAAGCCAAGATCGTCGTCGACCACTTCTGCGGCTTCGTCGCAAAGCTGCTCGACGGGAAGGCCAAGGCGATGGTCGTGACCGGCTCCCGCAAGGAAGCCGTCCGCTGGAAGAAGTACCTCGACGCCTACGTCACCGACAACCACATTCCCGGTGTGAAGGCACTGGTCGCGTTCTCCGGCACCGTCGACGACCCCGAAGACGTCGGCGAGAACCTCACCGAACACACCCAGAACCCCGGCGTGTGGACCGGCGACCTCGCCGAAGCGTTCAAGCCGTCGACCTACAACGTGATGATCGTCGCCGAGAAGTACCAGACCGGCTTCGACCAGCCCCGCCTCGTCGCCATGTACGTCGACAAGAAACTCGGCGGCGTCCAGGCCGTGCAGACCCTGTCCCGGCTGAACCGCACCTACCCCGGCAAGGACAAGACCTTCGTCCTGGACTTCGTCAATGACCCCGAGGATGTCCTCGAGGCGTTCAAACCGTACTACCGCAAGGCCACCCTCACCGCCACCACCGACCCGAACCTCGTCTACGACCTCAAGACCAAGCTCGATGCCTCCGGCATCTACGACACCTCCGAGGTCGAGCAGGCCATCGAGGCCGTCCACAAGGGTGGCGCCAACGCGAACAGTGCCATCACCGCGGCCACCGCGCCCGCCGTCGACCGGTTCTCCAAGAGGTGGACCAACGCCGTCCTCGACGACGACCAGCCAGAGCAGGACGAACTGAAACTGTTCAAGTCCGACGCGGCCGCCTTCGTGAAGTTCTACGACTTCATCTCCCAGGCCCGCAACCTGGAAGACACCTCACTGCCCCGCCTGTACTACTTCCTCCGCCGGATCCTCCCGCAACTGTCGACCGCCACCTACGAAGATCCCATCGACATCTCCCAGGTCCAGCTCACCGACTACACCATCAGCAAAGGCGCAGCCGTGAAGCTGAACCTTGAGCAGGGAGCGGGCCTCGACCCCATCACCGCCGTCGGCTCCGGCACCATCCACGAGAAGCACCGCAGCGAACTCGAAGCCATCATCGTCAAACTCAACGAACGCTTCGGCGACACCTACGGCACCGACGTCGTCGCAGGCGCCATGTCCAACATCGTCGTCAACCTCGCCCACCACCAGGGACTCGCGCAACAGGCAGCCGCCAACACCCCGCAGCAGTTCGCCGAATCCCCTACCCTCGGCAAGGTGTTCATGGACGTCCTCATGGACGTCCGCGAGCAGACCCCGCTACTGGTCGACGACATCTTCCATGACGCTGCGCTGCTGGCCGAGCTGTCCAAGGCCCTGCCCGCCATGCTCTACGAGCACTTCAGCGGAGCGAAGTAGCCGGAGGATTGCGGGCCCATCGCACTTGAGGGTGTGGGGGTCTAGGTCCTCCGGGTTCGAGTGGTGATCTCGCGACCCGGTCGGCGAGGTCGCGGATGCCGAGGGCGGACCGGCGGGACTTTGAACGGTTTTCGGGGGTGGGAACCCTTGTTCCTGGATTCGTACGGGTGTATGATTAGATATGGATTCGTTGAGGGACGCCGGAGCCGATGCGTGGGAGGTCGCCTCCCGCCGTGCGGGCGTCATCGCGGGCCAGGCCGCGCAACTCAACGCCGATCTGGTGGACCTGATGGTCGAGGTGCTGGAGACCAACTGCTGGTCCGGTGGCGGGATCAGGTCCCCTGAGCACTGGCTGCAGTTGATGACCGCCGTCTCCCCCTCCCGCGCCGCCGACATCGTGGCCGTCGCTCGCAGGAAGGGCGACTTCCCCGAGTTGGAGGCCCGCCTGGCCCGGGGGACGGTGAGTCTGGATCAGATGGTCGTCGTCGCCCGCCACGTGCCCACCGAGTATGCCGAATCGGTGACCGAGTTCGTGCAGGCCGCGACCGTGTCACAGCTACGCCGCGTGTTGCCGAAGTACCTGTTCGAACCCGGCACGCCGGGGCCGGTGGCCGATCCTCCCGAGCCCGTGGCGCCGGTCGATGACGCACCCAGACTGCAGATGAGCCTCCAGGAGGGGCGGTTCGTGTTGCGGTTCGACGCGAACCCGCTGGACGGGGCGCTGGTGGAGCAGGCCATCCGGGAGGCCAAGGACGCGCTGTTCACCGCCGGCGACACCGAAGCGACCCTGGCCGACGGGCTGGTGGAGTGCGCGTCGCGGAGTCTGCATCAGGCTTCGCCGGCGTCCCGCCGGGAGCATTACCGAGTGCTGGTGCATCTGGATGCCGACGGGAACGGGTGGATCAACAAACGTGGCTCGTTGCCGTCACGGCTGATGAAGAAGCTGACCTGCGACGGGACCCTGAAACCCGTCTGGACCAAGGATGCGAAACCCGTCTCCGTGGGACGGAGCATGCGGATCGTGCCCGAACGCACCAGGCGGCTCATCGAGGACCGCGACGGCGGCTGCCGGTTCCCGGGCTGCACCGTCGCCGGGTTCCTGGAGAATCACCACCTCTATCACTGGTCCGAGGGTGGCCCCACCGACATCGACACGTTGATCTCGTTGTGTTCCAGGCATCACCGGGAACACCACCAGGGAGAGTTCACCATCGACGGCGACCCCGGTGCCCCGGCCGGGCTGCGGTTCACCAACCGCCACGGACTGGCCATCGAACGCGACATCCCCGACCAGATACCCCCGCCGACTCATCCGCCACCCGAGAAACAACCGATCCGCGGCTGGATCATGGACACCACCTCCATCAACTTCCGCCCCACCGGCTGAACAACCGACCGGAGCCTCCCCCATCCGTCGGATCCGCTTTCATTCAGTCGGGCTGAGCCCGGCGTCGGGCTCGGCGACGCGCGGCGTCGGTCGGCTCGCCGAGGCTCAGCATGAGGCGGTTCGCCCAGCTGAAGAAGGCCCCCGAGTTGACGAGGTCGACGATCGCGAGGTCGTCGAGACCGACCTCCCGCAGCCGCGCGACATGCCCGGCGTCGAAGCGCACCGGGGTGGCGGTGAGCGCCGCCACGGCGTCGACGATGGCGTTGGTCCGCTCGTCGCCGAGGTCCGCCCCGACCCCGTCGGCCAGCAGCTGCTCGACCTGGGCGGCGCGGTTCGGGTCCTGCCGGATGGCGAAGCTGCTGTGCACCGATGCGCAGAACGTGCAGCCGTTGAGCCGCGACGCGGCGGCGGCCCCGAGCTCACGCTCCGCCCGCGGGAGCCCGTCGGCCGCGTTGTAGAAGATGTCGAGATCCGTCAGGGTGCGCGCCTTGAGAATGGCGGGGTCGCGGGCGAGCAGCCGGAAGTAGGGGCTCTCGGAGCGCTCGGGCTCGATCAGCGCGTCGCGCTGGACGTCGGTCAGCTCGTCGACCGGGACGGGCTCGATCCAGGGCTGCCAGCCGAGTCCGCCGACGACGAAGCCGTCGGGGAACAGGTCGGGTTCGACGGGAGTGATGCCCGCGGTGATGGTGGTCATGAGGCCTCCTCGGCGGCCAGTGCCCGGAGGCCGGCCGCGGCTCGAAGTTGGAAGGAGAGGAAGGCGACGGCCTGCGACAGCGAGACGATGTCCTCGAGGCTCCAGCCCGCCAGGATCAGCGTCTCGAGGCGCTCCTGGCGGGAGTCGCGGGGGTGGAAGACGAGCACGTGCGCGTGCTCGAGGCCCGCCGCCAGGCGGCGGCCCAGCAGCTCGGCCTGGGCCGGGGGCAGGACGGCGTCGACGGTCGGCGTCGACTCGGGTGCGAGGGCAGGCTCCCGGTAGGTGCCCGTCGGTCCCTGCGAGCACAGCGCGGCGGCGGACTCGGCGACGGCGGCGACGAATGCAGGGTCTGCGACGTCGGCGAGGAGGTCCCCGTAGAACGCCGCGGCGTCCTCGTCCCCGTGCAGGGCCGACACGAAGGCGGCGACGGCCAGGCGTTCCTCGGGCGCGAAGGTGCCGGGCTCGGCCGGCTCGAAGAGCGCCTCGAAGCTGAGTTGCGCGTTCTCCCTGGCCTGGGGTCGGGCGTCGCGCAGGGCATGGACGTCCGGACCGGCGCCGGAGATCAGGTCGATGATGTCGCTCATGCCGCGAGCCCCCAGCCCAGCGCCGGGGCGACCCGGGTGGCGAGCAGCTCCAGGGAGCGCAGCGTGATCTCATGCCCGGGCTCCAGCGAGTGCACCTGGGCGGCGATCTCGGTGGCGCCCAGCGCGACGGCATCGCGGCGCAGCGCGTCGATGACCTCGTCCGCGGTGCCGAAGTAGGAGTCGGTGACACGCAGCACCTCGTCGGCGGAGAGGTCGCCGGCGTCACGTCCCCCGAAGCCGGCGGCGAACCGGCGCAGGGACGGCAGCGCGGCCTCCAGGACGCGGGTCCGGTTCTCCTCGTCGACCACCACGATCGTGCGGGACGCGAGCAGGCGCGCGGGTCGGCCGTCGAGCGCGGCGAGGTAGGCCTCGACGATGGGCGTCTGGATCTCCGTCAGCGAGGCGTCGGGCCGGTCGGCGGGGCGCGGCTGCGAGCGGGACAGCAGCAGGCCGTCGCCCCGCTGCCCCGCGAGAGCCCCGCCGTTGCTGGAGAACGTCGCCTGCCACAGCCGACGCTCGAGGCCAGGGGCCTCCGGGTACAGGTGGTTGTCAGTGCCGGCCAGCTCGCGACCCGACAGCGCGTCGATCAGGGTGGCGAACTTGTCGGCGAACAGCTGTCGGCGGTCGTCGGAGCGCAGCCCGAACGTCGTGAAGCTCGACGGCGTGCCGCCCGTGCCGACGCCGAGCTCCACGCGACCCCCGCTGATCGCGTCGACGACGGCGGCGTCCTCCGCGACGCGGATCGGGTCCTCGAGCGGGAGGGTGACGATGCCGGTGCCGAGCCGGACTCGCGAGGTCACCGCGGCGGCGGCGCCGAGCAGGACCCAGGGCGACGGCAGGCCGCCCTCGTCGGCGTGGAAGTGGTGTTGCGCGACCCAGGCGCTGGTGAAGCCGAGGTCCTCGGCGGCGCGGATCTGCTCGAGGGCGAAGCGGTACCGGTCTGATGGACTCGCGTCCTCCAGCAGCCGCGTGAACAGGCCGATGTTGGGTGTTGTCATGGGTCTCCTCCTTCAGATGGTGGCGAAGTGCCGGCCGGGGATGGCGTCGAGCAGCGCCAGGGTGTACTCGTGCTCGGGTCGGTGGAAAACGGTTTCGGTGGGCCCCGACTCGACCTGCACCCCTGCGCGGAGCACCGAGACGGTGTCGGAGATCTGACGCACGACCGCGAGGTCGTGCGAGATGAACAGGTAGGTCAGGCCGCGCTCGCGCTGCAGCTCGGCGAGCAGCTCGAGGATCTGCGCCTGCACCGTGACGTCGAGTGCGGAGACGGCCTCGTCGAGGACGACGACCTGCGGGTCGAGGACCAGGGCGCGGGCGATGGCGACGCGCTGCCGCTGGCCGCCGGACAGCTCACGCGGCAGCCGGGTCGCGTAGTCGCGGGGCAACGCGACGGCGTCGAGCAGCTCGGCCACGCGTCGGCTCCGCTCGCGCGCCCCCTGAGCCCCTCCGGTTCCCTGAGCCTGTCGAAGGGTCGACCGGAAGTTCAGCAGCGGCTCCGCGATGGTCTCGCCGACGGTGCGCCGCGGGTCGAGCGACCCGAAGGGGTTCTGGTAGACCAGCTGCACGGTGCGCCGCTGCCGGCGCGCCGCGGCGCCCCTGCCGACGAGCACCTCGTCGCCCCCGATCTGGACGTGGCCCGACGTGGGACGGTCCAGCCCGGCGACGATGCGCCCGGTGGTGGTCTTGCCGGAGCCCGACTCCCCCACCAGCGCGTGCGTGGTGCCGCGGGCGACGGTGAAGCTCACCTTGTCGACGGCGCGGAAGTCGCCGAACTCGCGCACGAGTCCCGTGACCGTGACGAGCGGGGCGCCCGTCACGTCGACGCGCTCCCGGGTGCGGGCCGAGAACGACGGGGCGTCGGCGATGAGCCGCTTCGTGTACTCCTGGCGCGGGCTGGCCAGCACGCGCGGGGTCGGGCCGATCTCCTCGAGGGCGCCGCTGCGCATCACGAGCAGCCGGTCGGCGCGTTCGCCGGCGACGCCGACGTCGTGCGTGATGAACAGCACGGAGGCCTCGATGCGGGCGCGGAGCTCGTCGATCAGGTCGAGGATGCGGCGCTGGACCGTCACGTCGAGCGCGCTGGTGGGCTCGTCGGCGATGATCACCTCGGGTTCCAGGGCCACGGCGGCGGCGATCAGGACGCGCTGGCGCATGCCGCCGGACAGCTCGTGCGGGTACTGGCGGGCGCGGCGCTTCGGCTCCGGGATCCCGACGAGGTCGAGGAGCTCGAGGACGCGTCGGTCGGCCTCGGCGCGGCCGACTCCGTGGAGCAGGAGCGGCTCGGCGATGCTCGCGCCGATGCGGCGCAGCGGGTTGAGCGAGTTGCCCGGATCCTGCGGGATGAGCCCGATGCGGGAGCCGCGGACCTGCCGCCACTCGCGGCGGGAGGCGTTCAACAGGTCGAGGTCGCCGAGCCGGACGCTGCCGCCTGCGATGCGGGCGTTGTCGGCCTGGAGGCCGATGATCGTCTGCGCGATGGTCGTCTTGCCGGAGCCGGACTCGCCGACGATGCCAAGCATCTCCCCGCGGCGCAGGTCGAAGGACACGCCGTCGACAGCGCGGCTGCGGCCCTCGCGGGTCTCGTAGTCGATGACGAGGTCGTCGACGCTCAGGACGGAACTCATCGGGTCACCTCCCGGATGGCGGAGCTCAGCTTGTTGGTGGCGAGCACGACGGCCACGACGACGACGCCGGGCAGCGTCGTGAGCCACCAGGCGGTGGCCATGTAGTTGCGGCCCTCGGAGATCAGCAGCCCCCATTCGGGCGTGGGCGGCGGGGCGCCGTAGCCGAGAAACCCGAGGGTGGCGATCTGCAGGATCGCGCTGCCGAACTGCAGCGCGACAAGCGCGAGCACCGGGCCCAGCGAGTTGGGCAGGACGTGGCGGGCCAGCACCCGCCAGAAGGTCCCGCCGGAGCCGTAGGCCGCCTCGACGTAGTCGGTGGCGCTGACGCTGACGACCTGCGAGCGGGCCACGCGGGCGAACATCGCCACCGACGTCAGGCCGACGGCGATCGCAGCGTTGGTGGTGCCGAAGCCGAGCAGGATCACGACGCTGAGCGCCAGAAGCAGCCCGGGGATGGCGAGCAGCACGTCGACGAACCGCATGATCGCGTCGTCGACGACGCCGGGCCGCGCCCCGGCGACGACGCCGAGCAGCGTGCCGAGGACGAAGCCGATGCCCACTGCCGCCGCCCCCGCCGTCAGCGAGTGGCGGGCGCCGTGGACGACGCGGGAGAACAGGTCGCGGCCGGTGGCGTCCGTGCCGAACCAGTGGGCGGCCGACGGCGCCTTGAGTGTCTCGGCCGCGACGCCGGCCAGCGGGTCGTACCCGGTGAACAGGCCGGGGAACAGCGCGAAGGCGAACGCGACGGCGAGCACGACGAGCGCGACGACGGAGCCGGGCCGGGTCAGGGGCCGCCACCGGGCGAGCCGGGAGACGCGGGCCGGCGCCGCGGGGCGGGCGACGACGCGGGCGAAGGATCTGACCGTCATGCGGTGCGCTCCCTTCGGAGTCGGGGGTCGATGACCGGGTAGAGAAGGTCGACGACGAGGTTGATGACGACGAACCCGATGGCGGCGAGCAGCACGACGGCCTGGATGACCGGCAGGTCGCGGTTGGCGACCGCCTGCTCCGTCAGGGTGCCGATGCCGGCGCGGCCGAACACGGCCTCGGTGACGACGGCCCCGGCCACGAGCTCGCCGAACAGCAGGCCCGCGATGGTGATGGTGGGGAGCAGCGCGTTCTTGGCGACGTTGCGGGTCAGCACCCACCACTCGCCGGCGCCGCGGGAGCGGACGATGGCGACATACGGGCTCTCGCCCACCTCGTCGAGGCTCTGGATGAGGACCTGGCTGAGCGGCGCCGAGATGGGCACGCTGAGCGTGATGGCGGGCAGGATCAGCGCCTCGAGGCCGTCGGCCCCGATCACCCGGACCCAGCCGAGCCCAAAGGAGAAGACCTGGATCAGCAGGATGCCGACCCAGAAGGCGGGCACCGACACGAACAGCGGGGGCAGGGATCGGACGGCGTTCCGCAGCCACCGCATGGACGGGAACGAGGCCAGGAACGCGATGGCGACGGCCACGATCACCGCGAGCGTGAAGCCGGCCGCGGCGAGCACGAGGGTCTCGGGCAGCGCGGTGACGATCAGGTCGGCGACGCGGGCACCGCTCTGCAGCGACGTGCCGAAGTTGCCGGCCAGGTAGTTCCCGACGCTGGTGAGGAACTGGCTCCACACCGGCTGGTCGACGCCGTAGACGACGCGCAGCTGCTCGATCTGCTCGGGCGTCAGCCCGAGCTCCGGGTTCTGGTAGCGGGCGAGCACCCCGTCGCCGGGGAGAGCCTGCATGAGGATGAAGGTGGCGGTGAAGGCCAGCAGGATGACCAGCAGCGCCTGGGCGATGCGGCGGACGATCGGCACGGTGAGACCTCCTTCGGGGTGGTGCCGGGCCGCGGGCGGGCGCAGGGCCCGCCCGCGCGGTGGACGGTTACCTGTCGAGCCAGGTGGAGTAGAAGCTGGGTCGCGCCACCGACTCGGTGGAGAAGCCCTTCACGTGGGTCGCGAGGCCGTAGACCTGCGGCTCCTCGAACAGCGGCAGCACGTAGGCCTGCTCGCTGAGGTAGTCCTGCACGGCGGCGCTGGCCGCGGCGCGGTCGGCCTCCTCCGGGCTGGACGCGACGGCGAGCAGCAGCTCGTCGAGCTTCGGATCCGTGACCTCGCCCGTGGCGGAGCTCAGGTTCTGCAGCGTGTTGCGGTTGGCCGAGTAGTACTGCGACTTGATGACGTCGTAGTCGGCGCGGGCGACCATCGAGTGGTAGATCTGCACCTGGTCGATGTCGGCCGAGGCGGCGGTCTGGGCGGCCTGGTCGCCGGAGATGATCGTGACCTCGATGCCGATCTCGCGCAGCTGCTCCTGGATGATCGTCAGCACATCCGCCGACCGGGGCTGCGGCAGCGCGATGTTGAAGGCCAGCGAGAGCTTCACCCCGTCCTTGGCGCGGATGCCGTCGGAGCCGGCGACCCAGCCTGCCTCGTCGAGGAGCGAGTTGGCCTTGGCCTGGTCGTAGACGTAGTTGGCCGACTGGTCCCTGTAGCCCTTCGCGCCCTTGGCCAGCGACGACGTGGCGAGCGGGTAGGAGTCGGAGAACAGGGCCTCGATGATGGCCTCGCGGTCGATGCCGGCGATGATCGCCTGCCGCACCCGGATGTCGGAGAGCTTCTCGCTCGGGAACCGGATGCTGAGCGAGTTGGTCACGCCGTTGGTCGGGTCGGAGACGATGCTCAGCCCGGCCGCCGTCACCACCGCCTCGTCCGGCGCCTCGATCTGGCGCGCGATGTCGGCCTGGCCGGCGGTGAGCGAGCCGACGCGGACGCTGTTCTCGCCGGCGACGACGTAGTCGATCCCGTCGAGGTACGCCCGGCCCTGGTGTTGGAGCGACGGGGGCGCCCAGTCGTAGTCCTCGCGCGCCTTCAGCGAGATCTTCGTGCCGATCTCCTCCTTCTCCACGACGAACGGGCCGCTGGCGACGAAGTTCTCGGCGTTGCCGGGGCCGAAGCCGTCGGAGTCGAGGTCGAGCGTTGCGTCGGAGACGAGGCCGGAGTTGATGGTGGAGACGGCCTGCGCGAAGCCGGGCGACGGGGCGCTGAAGTGGAAGGCGACGGTGTGCTCGTCGACGACCTCGCCGCCCTCGTAGTTGTTGATGGCCTCCGAGACGGGCAGCGCGCGGTCGGTGTCGCCCTTACCGAACAGGTCGATGTTCTTCACGACCGTCTCGGCCGTCAGCGGGGTGCCGTCGGAGAAGGTGACGTCGTCGCGCAGGGTGAAGGTGTACTCGGTGGCGTCGTCGTTCACCTCCGGCAGCTCCGTGGCGATCCACGGCTCCAGCTCGAGCGTGTCGGGGTTCTGGTAGAGCAGCCGGTCGGTGAGGTTGTTCAGCAGGCCGCCGTTCGGGTAGAAGCCACCCGACGGCGGGTAGAGCGAGCCCCACGTCTGCGGCTCGAGGTAGGTCAGGGTCCCGCCGGTCTTGGCCTCGCCCGACGTGGACGAGGTGGCGGCCGGCTCCGAGGTCTGGTTGGAGCAGGCGGCCAGGGATGCGACGGTCAGTGTGGTGAGCAGAAGCGAAGCGAGCCTGCGCCCGATCGGAGCCATGATCTTTCTCCCTGTGTCGATGGGCCGCGACCTGGCCGGTCGCGGTGCACCGAGTCTCAGGCGGGTCGGCCGACGGCCTCAAGGCCGGGTGAAATGTCTCGACATCGAAAGAAATGGTCTGTCACAGGGGAATAGACCGCGACGGGCACGCGTTGGGATCTGCGTCGCAGGGTTTGGGCGACGCGCCCACCACGGCGCATAATGGAGCCCGATCGCAAGGCGTTGATGAGGCCATCACCTCGGAGCTGCCGGAAGAACGGCGGAGAGATCCGCTCACTAGACCCGGCCGCGGCGGCATTGAGAGGGGCGCACCCGATGCGCCCAAGGAGGGTGGTACCGCGGGCCCCGGCTCGTCCCTTCGGACCGACGTCTGGACGAAGGAACCCTGGATGACCACCTACCGAGCCGTACCCGCGCAGGTCGACTTCCCTGCCCTTGAGCACGACATCCTCAAGCTGTGGGCCGCGAACGACACGTTCGAGAAGTCCCTGACGCAGACCGCCGGCGGCGAGCCGTGGACCTTCTACGAGGGCCCGCCCACCGCCAACGGCATGCCCGGCACGCACCACATCGAGGCGCGCGTGTTCAAGGACCTGTTCCCCCGCTACAAGACGATGCGCGGCATGCACGTCGAGCGGAAGGCCGGCTGGGACTGCCACGGCCTGCCCGTCGAGCTCGCCGTCGAGAAGGAGCTCGGCTTCTCCGGCAAGCCCGACATCGAGGCGTACGGCATCGAGGCGTTCAACGAGAAGTGCCGCGAGTCCGTGCTGCGCCACGTCGACGCGTTCAGCGACCTGACCGAGCGCATGGGCTACTGGGTCAACATGGACGAGGCCTTCGTCACCATGAGCACGCAGTACGTCGAGTCGCTGTGGTGGGCGCTCAAGCAGATCCACTCCAAGGGCCTGCTCGAGGAGGACTACCGCGTCGCCCCGTACTGCCCCCGCTGCGGCACCGCGCTGTCCGACCACGAGCTGGCGCAGGGCTACGAGGACGTCGTCGACCCGTCGATCTTCGTGCGCTTCCCGCTCACGTCCGGCCCGCACGCCGGCACCGTCGATCTGCTGGTGTGGACCACCACCCCCTGGACGCTGGTGTCGAACACCGCCGTCGCCGTGCACCCCGAGGTGACCTACCGCGTCGCGACGCACCCCGACCAGAAGCCCGTCGTGATCGCCGAGCCGCTGGCCGCGAAGGTGCTGGGCGACGAGTGGACGCTCACCGAGACGTTCACGGGTGCCGAGATGGAGCGCTGGAACTACCAGCGTCCGCTCGACCTGGTCGAGTTCCCCGAGCCCGCGCACTTCGTCGCGCTCGCCGACTACGTCACCACCGAGGACGGCACGGGCCTGGTCCACCAGGCTCCCGCCTTCGGCGAGGACGACATGCTGGTCTGCCGCGCCTACGGGCTGCCGTTCGTGAATCCGGTCCGCCCCGACGGCACGTTCGACCCGGAGCTGGACCTCGTCGGCTGCGCCTTCTTCAAGGACGCCGACCCGATCATCGTCGAGGACCTGAAGGCGCGCGGCATCCTGTTCCGCAAGCTCGACTACGAACACTCCTACCCGCACTGCTGGCGCTGCCACACCGCGCTGCTCTACTACGCGATGCCGTCGTGGTACATCCGAACCACCAAGGTCAAGGACAAGCTGATCGCGGAGAACCAGGACACCGCCTGGCACCCCGACTCGATCAAGAACGGCCGCTACGGTGACTGGCTGAACAACAACATCGACTGGGCGCTGTCGCGGACCCGCTATTGGGGAACGCCGCTGCCGATCTGGCGATGCGAGGACGACCACCAGGTGTGCGTCGGCTCCCGTGCGGAGCTGGGTGAGCTGGCCGGGCGCGATCTGAGCGACCTGGACCCGCACCGCCCGTTCGTCGACGACGTGACCTTCGCGTGCCCGACGTGCGGCAAGGTTTCGCACCGCGTGCCCGAGGTCATCGACGCGTGGTTCGACTCCGGCTCGATGCCGTTCGCGCAGTGGGGCTACCCCCACGTCGAGGGCTCGAAGGAGCAGTTCGCCAAGCGCTACCCCGCCGACTTCATCTGCGAGGCCATCGACCAGACCCGCGGCTGGTTCTACTCGCTGATGGCCGTCGGCACGCTGGTGTTCGACGAGTCGGCCTACCGCAACGTCGTGTGCCTCGGCCACATCCTCGCCGACGACGGCCGCAAGATGAGCAAGCACCTGGGCAACGTGCTGGAGCCCATCCCGCTGATGGACCAGCACGGCGCGGACGCGGTGCGCTGGTTCATGGCGTGCTCCGGCTCGCCGTGGTCCGCCCGCCGCGTCGGCCACCAGGCCATCGGCGAGACGGTCCGCAAGGTGCTGCTGACGTACTGGAACACCGTCGCCTTCCAGTCGCTGTACGCGCGTGCCGCGAACTGGGAGCCCACCGGCACCGCGCCGACGGTCGCCGAGCGGCACGTGCTCGACCAGTGGCTCGTCTCCGCGACGCAGCAGCTGATCCTCGACACCACGGAGTCGCTGGAGAAGTTCGACACGCAGCGCTACGGGCAGGCCCTCGCCGGCTTCGTCGACGCGCTCAGCAACTGGTACGTGCGCCGCTCGCGTCGCCGCTTCTGGACGGGTGAGGAGGGCGCGCTGTGGACGCTGCACGAGACGCTCGACGTCGTCACGCGCCTGCTGGCCCCGATCATGCCGTTCGTCACCGAGCGCGTGTGGCAGGACCTGTTCGCCGTGACCGCTCCGGAGGGCCCGCAGTCGGTGCACCTGGCCTCGTGGCCGGTGGCCGACGAGTCGCTGATCATCCCCGAGCTCAGCGAGGCGATGGAGCTGACCCGCCGCACCGTCGAGCTGGGTCGCGCGGCGCGCGCCGAGTCGAAGGTGAAGATCCGTCAGGCGCTCAGCCGGATGCTGATCCCGTCGGCGATCTTCGAGAAGCTGTCCCCCGAGCTGCAGGGCGAGATCCGCTCCGAGCTGAACGTCGAGTCGGTGGAGTCGTTCACCTCGGCGGGCGACGTCGTCGACTTCCTCGCGAAGGGCAACTTCCGCAACCTGGGCAAGCGGTTCGCGAAGCGGACGCCGCTGGTCGCGAAGGCGATCGGTGAGCTCGACGCGCGCTGGCTCGCCGGGCAGCTGCGCGACCTCGGCCACGCGGTGTTCAGCTTCGAGGGTGAGGACATCGACCTGACCCCCGACGACGTCATCGTCACCGAGCGGCCGCGCGAGGGCTGGTCCGTGGTCAACGAGCAGGGCGAGACCGTCGCGCTCGACCTCGAGCTGACGCCCGCGCTGATCCAGTCGGGCCTGGCCCGCGAGGTCATCCGCTTCGTGCAGGACGCGCGCAAGCACGCCGGCCTGGACGTCTCGGACCGCATCACGCTGGTGATCGAGGCCGACGGGCCGATCGGCGAGGCCGTCGACGTGCACTCGGCGCTGATCGCCGGCGAGGTGCTGGCCACGTCGCTGACGCACGGCCCCGTCGCCGAGCCGACCGCGACCGACGACGAGCTCGGCCTGAAGGTCTCGGTGGTGAAGGCATGAGGGTCGCAATCATCGCAGCCCTCGCGGAGGAGCTGTCCGCGGTCCTCGAGGCCGCGCGCCTCGAGGGCCCGGTCCTGACGGCGCAGCTGGTCGGGGTCGAGGTGCACCACGGCACGCTGGCCGGCCGCGAGGTCCTGATCGCACAGTCCGGCGTCGGGAAGGTCGCCGCGGCGGCCACCGCCGCCGTGCTGTGCGAGCGCGCAGACGCCGTCGTGATGGTGGGCACTGCCGGCGCCCTCGGCGAGGGCGTCAAGCCCGGCGACGTGGTCGTGGCCACGGAGCTGCTGCAGCACGACTTCGACGCCCGGCCCGTGTGGGACCGGTGGGTCACGCCGTCGATCGGCCTGTCGCGGGTGCCCGCCGACCAACTGCTGACAGCTGCGCTCGCCGCGTCTGCGTCGAAGGTGTGCGCCGTCCACCGGCCCGACCTCGCCGAGCTGGGTCTTGCCGCACCGTCGGTCCACCGCGGGCTGATCGTGTCGGGCGACCTGTTCATCACGTCGTCGGCGGTGTCGACGGCGCTGAAGGCGGACCTGCCCGACGCGCTGGCCGTGGAGATGGAGGGCGCGGCCGTCGCGCAGATCTGCCACCAGGCGGGGGTGCCGTTCGCCGTCGCCCGGACGATCTCGGACGGTGCGGACGACCGGACGTCGCTGGACTTCCCGACCTTCCTGGAGAAGGTCGCGGCCCCCTATGCCCACGACCTCGTCGTCGGCACGCTGGAACTCCTCGACTGATCGCCAGTCCCCAGACGCCACCCTTACCGACCGACGCCACCCTCACCGACCGACGCCACCCGTTTCAGCACATGCCACCGCCATGGCGGTGGCATGTGTCGGGTGAGTCCCATAGCGTGGTGTCAATCCTGTGGGGGTTCTCGTCGTCGTGGACGTTGAAGGGCCATCGTGGGATGACCAGTTGTTTCCGGCAAGAAGCAAAGCAGAGATCCCACGATGACCCAGTACCAGTCTGCCCTTTCGACCCTGATCGGTGAAGTTCTCGCCGATCCCGACCTCGCGCATCAGGACGTGTTCCGCCGGATGCTGCAGGCCGGCCTGCAAGACCTTGTCGACGCGGAAGCGACCGCGAAGATCGGCGCCGCCCGTTACGAGCGCACCCCGGAACGGACCACCCGCCGCAACGGCACGCGCCCGAAGGTCCTCGCGACCCCGGCCGGGGAGGTCGACCTGCAGATCCCGAAGCTGCGGGAAGGGTCGTTCTTCCCGTCTCTGTTGCACCCGCGGCGGCGGGTCGATAAGGCCCTCTACGCGGTGATCTGCCAGGCCTGGATCGACGGGGTCTCGACCCGGAAGGTCGAGCACCTGATCCGTGCGCTCGGCAACGACACCGGCATCTCCCGCTCGACGGTGTCGCGGATCTGCGGCGAGATCGACGAGGCAGTCCACGAGTTCCTGCACCGCAGACTCGATCACACCTGGTTCCCGTACCTGTTCCTCGACGCCACCTACCTCGACGTCCGCCACCGCGGCCGGGTCGTCTCCCAAGCACTGGTCGTCGCGACCGGAGTCTCTGGTGAGGGCCGACGCGAGATCCTCGGGATGGCGCTCGGTGACGCGGAGACCACCGACTTCTGGACCGAGTTCCTCCGCTCGCTGCGCGACCGTGGCCTCAAGGTCGCCACCGATGCGGACCCGCTCGGGGTGACCCTGGTCACCAGCGACGCGCACGCCGGACTGAAAGCGGCAGTGAAAGCGATCCTGCCCGGAGCGGGGTGGCAGAGATGCCGGGTCCACTTCGCCCGCAACGTAACTCAACGCCTCGGATCGGCCCACTCGAAACCGGTCAACGCGCTGATCTCCACGATCTTCGCGCAGACCACGACCCAAACCGTGATCGCGCAATACAAGGCCGTCACCGACAGCCTCCGCTCCGCGTTTCCCGAGGTCACCGCGATGCTCGAGGCCGCCGAAGCGGACCTGACCGGGTTCGCGACGCTGCCGCGCGAGCACTGGCAAAAGGTCTGGTCGAACAACCCCATCGAGCGCCTCAACCGGGAGATCAAACGACGCGCCGACGTCGTCCAGATCTTCCCCGACCGCGACTCCGTGACCCGCCTCATCGGCGCCGTCCTCCAGGAGCAGCACGAGGAATGGTCTTACGGCGAACGCCGCTACTTCTCCGACATCTCCATGCGCAAACTCGTCCACACCCTCCACGAACACACCGAACCCGCCCACCACGAGCTCTACCTCACCGCCTGACCATCACCCACCAACAGGAAGCAACGGAATGACACCACACCACGGGACTTGACCCATGTGTCGCGAAAGGTAGCGTCGGTCAAGAAGGGTGGCGTCTGCAGTTGCTGGTGGCCGAGTCGGCGACCCAGCCCCCGACCGCCGAGCCAACCCCGATTCGCTGAGCCGAACCCGGATCGCTGAGCCGAACCCGGTTCGCTGAGCTTGTCGAAGCGCCCTGAGCGCAGCGAAGGGACCAACCCTCCCTGTGCACAACTGTGGCCAGGGCCGAAGCACTCCCCATATGCGCGCGTGCTGCGGCTCTGGCCACAGTTGTGCGCGAAAGACCACGCGCCGACACGCTCAACGAGATCAGGTATCCGACGACGAGCGACCCGACGCGACGCGGCCGACGGGTCAGGCCAGCGCGACGTGCGCCTCGTGGTGGTAGATGCCCGACTGCCGCAGGCAGGTCTCCAGCACGCGCATGACCTCAAGGGTGTCCTGCAGCGGCATGATGGTCGACTCGGTGAGGCCCTCGTCGATGCAGGCTGTCACCTCGGCGATCTCGTGGCTGTAGCCACGCCCCATCGGTCGGGCCTCGATGATCCGCGGCAGCACCCCGGCGCGGTGGATGGAGATCTTCGTCGGATGGTGGAACCGGGGTTCCACCTCGATCCACCCCTTCGTCCCGATGACCGACATCCTCCCGGGCCCGGGCCCGTCGAAACCGCAGGTCAGCGACGAGAGCCCTCCCGCGCTGTGCGTCAGATTGATGCTGGCTGCCTTCTCGACGCCGGTGCCATAGAGGCGGGTCATGCAATCGATCGCCTTGACGTCGCCGAGGAACGCCTGCGCGAAGTTCACGACGTAGACCCCGAGGTCGAGGATCGCGCCGCCGCCGAGGTCCTTCTCGAAGAGTCGATGGCCGGGCTCGAAGTCGCGCTGGGCGTAGAGGTCGCCCTGCACGGCGATCACGTCCCCGATCCGTCCCCAGGCGACGACCTCGCGGGCCGCCGCGACGACAGGCTGGAACCGTGTCCACATGGCCTCCATGCAGAACACGCCACCCGCCCTCGCCGCATCGACGACCGCCTTTGCCCCCGCCTGCGTGGCGGTGAATGCCTTCTCGACGAGGACGGACTTGCCGTTCGCGATGGCCGCGAGCGCGATGTCGCGGTGCATCGGATGCGGTGTGGCGATGTAGACGACGTCGATGTCGGGCGCCTCGAGCAGCTCCCGGTAGCTGCCGTAGGCCCTCGGTACGGCGAACCGGGCTGCGAACTGGTCGGCCTTGTCCTGTGTGCGCGACGCGACGGCCGCAAGTTCGGCCTCGGGCACGAACTGGAAGTCACCGGCCACCGCGTGTGCGATCTCACCGGTCCCAACGATTCCCCAGCGCACGGTGCTCATACTCCGAGCCTATCCGGCCCAATCCACCTTTGACCCGGGTTTGTTCCAGACATCGCGAAGCGTCCCGGCCACCTCACCCCTACTGCTGCGGTACTGCTGCGGTGCTGGCCGCCCACCCCCACCCGAAAATCGTTCAGTGGTCGATTCTCCCCGGTCCGGTGACGAGAATCGCCCACTGCCTGGTCGCGACGACCACCCAGCAGAAGCAGCAGCGGCACCAACTCTGGCCAGGCAGGCGTTCCGACCTGTCCGCCACCCCCGCAGGAGCGGAGGTCAGCCGCGACGACCGAGCAGGTACAGCCGGTCGTCGCCCTCAACAAGCACGTGGTACGCCTCGATGTCGCCCAGCCCCGCCGCAGCGAACAGCCCGCGAAGCTGCGAGGGGTCGTGCTGCACCCACGGCACCTCGACGCCGCCGAGTACTCTCGTCGTCTTCGACGACGCCCCTGTCTCGACGGCCACGACCAGCACCCCGCCGACCGTCAACGGCGCGACCAGCGACGCAAGTACGGCGGGCAACTCGCTGGGTGCATAGTGGTTCAGCACGTCCCACGCGACGACGGCGCCCCAGCCGGCGGCCGTGGCGGGCCGGAGCAGGCGACGCAGGTCGCCCTCCTCGAACAGCACGTCCGGGTGGCGACGACGGGCGAGCTGCACCTGGGCGGGGACGCGGTCGAAGCCGGTCACGTCGGCGCCGATGTCGGCCAGGTACGACGCCACCGCGCCCGCCCCACAGCCGACGTCGGCGACGGGGGCTCCGTCGGCCAGTTCGACCGCGCGGGTGAGCAGCCACCATTCGAACGGGGCCTGCGCCAGCGCCAGCTCACGCTCGTCGGCGTACTCGTCGGCGAGCACCTCGAACGCCTCGTCCAACGCGCGGTCGCGGGCCGGCGGGCCGGCGGACAGAATCCCCTCACGCTCGACGACGACCGAGCCGTCGGCCACCGCTGAGGGGGCTCGGCCGAGCAGGTGCGCCCAGCGCGAGTCCTGCTGCCCGGGCCTGCGGCCGAGTTCGCTCACCAGCGGTAGTGCGCGTGCCGCCATCCTTGCCAGGCACTCCTCGACGGCCTCTCGGTCTGCGAACCCGAAAAGGCGGTCGGTGCGGGTCTTCAGTTCACCCGGCGCCTGCGGGCCACGGAGCAGGAGCACGGTCAGCAGCGCCCGCTCGTCGTCGGCCAGGTCGAGCTCCTGCGTCGCGGACTGCGCGTACTTGAGCGTGCGCCGCCCGTAGTCCATCCACGTCACGCGACCCAGCGACTTCTCCTTGAGCCCGCGCATCGCGTCCTGGATGGTGCGCTCGTCGTAGTCGACGACGGGTGTCCGGGAGCTGGTCTGGTTGCACGCGGTGCGCAGCGCGTTCAGGGTCAGCGGGTAACTCGCCGGGACCGTCACCTCCTTCTCCAGGAGGCAGCCGAGGACTCGTTGCTCTTCGGGGGTCAGCACAGGAAGCTCGCTCACGCCGTCGACGTTACCCTCCGGGTCGCGCGGCCGTGGCCCAGCGGCCAACACTCCCGACAGTCCCCGTCACCCCCGTCGTCCACCCGATTCCCAGCCCGGGGTCCCCACTCCCGCAGACGCCAACGAAATACGCGGACGCCAACGATACTCGCGCGAATATCGTTGGCGTCCGTGCATACCGTTGGCGCCCGGGATTTTTCGTTGGGGTCGCGGGGAGGGGCCTCTCGACGGGAGGGGCCGACGCAGCTCCCGTGCCCGCGGGGCGGGTCTGAGCGGATCAGCGACGGCGACCGCGGCCACCCCGCGGGGCAGGCTTCCGGGGCTTCCGCGACGCGGGCTGCTTCCCGGCCCCGCGGGCGTCTCGCTTCCGAGACCCGTCTCGCTGTGCCCCTTCGCCATCCCGCTTCCGCGCCCCATCTCCCGCGGCCCCGCCATCACGGTCGGCTCGCTCCCGCGCCGACCGAGAGCTGTTGACCGATCGGCCGCGCACCACGCCGATGAACTCCTGGATCAGGTCGCTGTCGACGTCTCGGGGCCAGGCCAGCGCGACGGTGGTGGTCGGAGCATCGACGACGGGGCGGTGTACCAGATCGCGACGGTTGTTCGACCGGGCGACGGACAACGGCACCCGCAGCACAGCCACCTCGGCCACGACCCTGTCGATGTTGACCGCCGAGACGTCCGTGAGGACCTCCTCGTCGGCGAGGTCGGCGACACTCACCTCGTCGACGGCGGCAATCGCGTGCTCCTTGGCGACCCACACGACGGGCTGCTCCTCGTACAGCTGGATGAGGTGGAGGCCGTCGGGCTCGACGGGCAGCCGCACGAAGCACAGGTCGACGACGCCGTCGGACAGAGCGCGCCTCACCTCGCTCTCCTCGACCCCGACGGCCTCCAACGGGACGTCGGGGAACCGCTCCGCCCAGGTGCGCCGCCACTTCGTCAGGATCACGCCGGGCACGTAGCCGACCCGCAGCCCGGACCCGGCCGGCCGGGCCGACCCGCCCAGAGCCCAGTCGTCGACGACGGGACGGGCGCCTCCCTCGTCGCCGGCGGAGCCGGAGCCCCCCTCGGGAACAGCCTTGTCACCGCGTCCGGCACCCTCACGAAAATCGGTCATTGGTCGATTCTCCCCGGTCCGACGACGAAAAGCGCCCACCGCCTCGCACCTTTCGGCCGACCACCGCGGACGGACTGCCGCATGGTACCGGGTTAGGCTTGCCCGGTGAGCCAGACCATGAAGCCGATCACGGCAGCCAACAAACTGGGCATCTACCTGCCCGCCGCCCCGGAGGAGTTCCGCAACTCGCCGATCACGCGGGAGGCGCTCGACGAGCTGCGCGCCGATCCGCCTGCGTGGCTGGTGGAGCTGAGGAAGAACGGCCCGTTCCCCCGCGACGTCGTCGCGGCCAAGCTGGGCATCTCCCGCTCCGGCCTCGCCCGCGCTGGCGTCGCCGACGCAATGACCGCCGACGAGATCGGCGCACTGCTCGCCGACCCGCCGTCGTGGCTCGTCGACGAGCGTGAGACGCACCGCAAGGTCCTCTCCGAGCGCGAGAAAGGCTGACCCTAGCCAGGCGGTGGGCGATTCTCGTCACCGGACCGGGGAGAATCGACCACTTCCCGCTTTTCGCAGCCACCGATCCAACATCGTCGCCAGGCAGTGGGCGAAAGTCGTCACTGGACCAGGGAGAATCGACCACTGCCCGCTTTTCGCAGCGAGACTCCGGCCACCAACGGCCAGGCAGTGGGCGAAAGTCGTGACCGGACCGGGGAGAATCGACCACTGAACGATTTTCGGGAGCGGCGCGGGACCGGGACGACGCATCGACGACGGTGTGGGCTGGATCCTGGAGTGGCGACCTGCGACGCATCGACAACGGGGTGGGCTGGGGTCCGGGCAGGACGACGGCGACCCCGACCACCGCGTCCAAGGCGCGCTGGCATGGTCGCGGCGTCCGCACCGGGCAACTAGACTCGACGAGGTTGACCAGGAGGTGGTTGCGCATGGGTCGCATCGTTCAGAAGTTCGGCGGGTCGTCCGTCGAGGACGCCGAGTCCATCAAGCGTGTCGCACGTCGGATCGCCCGCACCCGCGGCGCAGGGAACGACGTCATCATCGTCATCTCGGCCATGGGCGACACCACGGATGAGCTGATGGATCTCGCGCTGAAGGTGTCCCCCAGACCCAAGTCGCGCGAGCTCGACATGCTCCTGACCACCGGCGAGCGGCAGTCGGCCGCGCTGCTGGCGATGGCCCTGTCCGACCTCGGCGTCGAGGCCGTGTCCTACACCGGCTCGCAGGCCGGCGTCCTGACGACCCCGACGCACGGCAACGCGCGCATCATCGACATCACCCCCGGCCGCGTCGAGAAGGCGCTCGACGAGGGCAAGGTCGCGATCGTCGCAGGCTTCCAGGGAGTGTCGCAGACCACCAAGGACGTCACGACACTGGGCCGCGGCGCCTCCGACACCACCGCCGTCGCGCTGGCCGCCTCGCTGGGCGCCGACTACTGCGAGATCTACTCCGATGTCGACGGCGTCTACACCGCCGACCCCCGGATCGTGCCGAGCGCGCGCCACATCGACCAGATCGGCTACGACGACATGATGGAGCTGGCCGCCTCCGGCGCCAAGATCCTCCATCTGCGCTGCGTCGAGTACGCGCGCCGCGAGAACGTGCCGGTGCACGTCCGCTCCTCCTTCAGTGACAAGCCCGGCACCTGGCTGCGAAACCAGGACGAGATCGACAAGGACCCCACCATGGAAGAAGCCATCATCAGCGGCATCGCCCACGACCGCGGCGAGGCGAAGATCACCGTCGTCGGCGTGCCGGACAAGGTCGGCGAGGCCGCCCGGATCTTCAAGACCGTGGCTGACCAGGACCTGAACATCGACATGATCGTCCAGAACATCTCGCGCCTGTCGGACACCAAGACCGACATCTCCTTCACACTCCCCTCCGGCGACGGCGCCAAGGCCATCGCCGCGCTGGACGCGGTCAAGGCCGAGATCGGCTTCGACGAGCTCCTCTACGACGACCAGATCGGCAAGGTCTCCGTCGTCGGCGTCGGAATGCGCTCCCACCCGGGCGTGTCCGCGACGTTCTTCGAGTCCCTGGCCACCGCTGGCGTGAACATCCAGATGATCTCCACCTCCGAGATCCGCATCTCCGTCATCGTCGGCCTGCACGACGTGGAGGCCGCCGTCCGATCCGCCCACACCGCCTTCGGCCTCGACGCCGACGAGACCGCCACGGTCTACGCGGGCACCGGGCGCTGACAGGGCCCGACATGGGGACGCTCAGCCGACGTCGGGTCCTGCAGGGACTCGGCGTCGGTGCTGTCGCCGCGCTCTCGGGCTGCGCCGACGACCCCATCATCCCCACCCCGGTCCCGTCTCCGGGCAGCGCGACCCCGACGGCGTTCCCGTCCCGGCCGGGCGACTCCCTCGAGGTCGAGGCCGCCGTCTTCGACGGGGCCTTCGGCACGGACTACGTCCGCGAGGCCGGCGACGCTCTGGCCACGCAGTACCCCGGGATCTCGGTCACGATCACGCCCGTGACCAGCGTGTCCGGCGAGCTGGCCGACCGCTTCGCCGACGGGGGCACCCCGCCGGACCTGCTCGACAACTCCGGGCCCGGCGCCTTCCCGCTCGCCTCGATGGTCGACGACTTCGAGGACCTCACCGCGCTCCTGCTGACCGCCTCGGCCGACGGCACAGTCCTGGGCGATACCCTCACCGAGAACGCAACCGCCCCCGGCCTCATCGGCCAGAAGCAGGTGGCGATCAACTACGCGCTCAGCGTCTACGGCCTGTGGCATTCTGCAACCCGGTTCGCCGCCGAGGGGTGGACGATGCCGGCCACCTGGGATACGATGCTCGCGCTCGCCGAAGAGGCCAGGTCGAGCGACACGTACCTGTTCGTCTACGGGGAGGACTCGGCCGACTACTACCAGGAGTTGGCGATCACGTCGGCCATCAAGGAGGGCGGCCACGAGGTCAGGATCGCCCTCGACAACCTCGCCGACGGTGCCTGGCACCACCCCGCCGTCACGGGCGTGCTCGCGCAGCTGGAGGCCTGCGTCGCCGAGGGCTATGTGCTCGACGGAGGCGCGGGCCACGTCGCCGCCCAGTCCCAGTGGTCTCAGCAGGACCGGGCGCTGCTGTACCCGGCGGGCTCCTGGATCGCGCGCGAGATGGAGGGCCGCACGGCCGCCGACTTCGAGATGACCGTCTCGCCCGTCCCGACGCTCACCTCATCACCGGCGCTGCCTCCGGCCGCCGCGCACCTCACGCCCACCGAGGCCTTCGTCGTCCCGACGAACTCCGCCAATCCCGAGGGCGGCAAGGAGCTGCTGCGGTCCCTGTTGTCGCTGCCGGTTGCCGAGAGCTTCGTCCGGGCGAACCTGACCCCCACCGTGGTGCGCAGCTCCGTGCCCGCCGACCTCACCTCGTCGGCGCTGACGTCGCAGACGCGCGTGATCGCCGACGCAGGCGACGCCATCTTCACGTGGCGATTCCCTTCCTACTACGGGCTGAACACCCAGCAGAACGTTCTGTGGAACCGCTTCTTCTCCGGCAGCCTGACCGCGGCGACCCTGGCTGAGCACCTGCAGGCCCTCAGCGACAAGGCCGCCGCCGACCCAGCCTTCGAGCGCTACACCGTCTCCTGAGGGTCCTTCCGCCGACGGCTGTCCCGCCGCTGCCAGGCGCGGGTGCCCAGCCACCACAGCACGCCCGCGGTCGCCACCAGCAGCACCGTCTCCCCGAGCCACCAGGTGCGGTCACCGGTGCGCCCGAGTCCCTCGTTGAACCAGCCGAGCACGTCGATGATCCCGGCGACGGCCAGCACCGCAAGCAGGATCTGCAACGGCCGCTCCCTGCCGCGCTGCGCCTCCTCCTCGGCGTCCGCGCGGGCGTCGGCGACGCGCTCCGTGAGAGCCCGGAGCGTGCTCTGTGCCGCCTCGACCGTGGCGTCCAGCGACTGCCGCAGCTCTGCGACGCCGTTGAGACCCATCAGGTGCTGCAGCACCTCCCGACCCTGCTGGTCCTGAGACAGCGTGTGCTCGTTCGCCCGGTCGACCAGCAGCTGGACGTGACGGATCGCCTCGCCGAGACGCTTCGCCGCGGCGCGCAGCACCTGCAGCGAGGCGCCCTGATCGGCCTCGAGGGACTCCCCCACCTCGTCGACGACGCGCCGCAGCCACTGCTGGCGGCGCCAGTAGACGCCGATCAGGCTGGAGGCGTAGTGGACGTCCGCCTGCGTGGCGACGGATCTCCAGTGCGGGGCGGTCGGCACGAACAGCGCGGTCAGGTCGCCGGCGCACCAGATCACCTCACGCTGGATGCGGCCGCCGAGCGTGCGCCGTCGGCGGAGCTCGGCGTCGGCGCGGGGGTAGGCCACCCACTCGAGCGCGCTCTGCGCGAGCGAGCGCTGCGCGGTCAGCGCCGTCTGCACGCCCAGCACACCCTCCAGATCCGACTCGTCAAGCAGCGACCGACGCCCGCCGCCCGGCGACACCGCGTCGGCGCGCGAGACGGTCACCAGCACCTGGCAGTAGCGGGCCAGGAACCCCTCCACGACGGCGAGATCGCGATCGAGTTCCTCCTCCGGGCTCGCCCCGTGCTCGTGAGCGGCGCGGGCGAGGTCCGCGACGATGCGGGTGGCGAGTTCCAGCAGCGAGCCGCACTCCACACCGTCGGAGACGCCGGGGGTGCGGGCCCTGAGCAGGACGCCCTCCGCCCCGGCGAACTGACCGCCGCGCCGCACCGCCTGTTCGAGATCGTGCGGGCTCCAGGCGCCGGAGCTGCCACCCGAACCCGACCCCTTGGTGTTGGTCTCGACCTTCACTCGGACGATGTGATTGCCCATTCCGCTCAGCAGCACGTCGAGGTCCAGACCGACGTAGGTCAGGCCATCCGCCGTCGTCAGGACGAGCTCATGGTCGGGGAACACGGCACGGAAGGCCCGGTAGTCCTTCTCCTGAACCGACGAGGAGGCCAACCAGCCGTCGGAGCGGGGCGCGTCGTCGATCACGATGCGGGCTCCGGCGAGCATGTCGACAGGATGCCAGGCGTCGTCATGCGGCCGTTCGCCAGCCACCAGTTCGGGCAGCACGTCGGTGCCGGTGGCGGCAACCGGCAGCCCGAACGGGTACAGGTAGGTGACCTCGGCCCCGGTCAGTTCCAAAGTCTCCTGCCCGGACTCCAACGCGACCGCCGCAGTCTCCAGCGGGATCCGCTGCGCGCGGATCTCCGTGCCGAAGACGGACCAGCGGCCCGTCGGCCCGTGCTCGAAGTCGCGGCAACGGTCGGCCGCCCGTCGGAGCGCGGCCGCGACCCCCGCGTCGGCTCTGCGTTCCGGCAGGTTCGCCAGGAAGGCTGCGGAGGCCGGCGCGATGGCGTCGGACAGCAGCTCGAAGTAGGGCCGGGTCCCGGCGATGTCGTCGGCGATCAGCGCGAGCAACGCGTCGAGGTGCCCCGTCACATCGGCGTCCATTCCCTGGTCCTCGACGATCCGGGCCCGCAGCGCGGCGACGTCATCGTCGAGGTCCCCGAGGCCCGTGCTCGCCACCGAGGCACGAAGCCCGACGGAGTCGACCGCGCACGCGGTCATCGCCGCCTCCACCCTCAGTTCGTCCTCGAGGCAGCCGAGCATGCGGGCGCACAGGTGCACGACCTCACGGCATGCGTCGGCCGCGGGCGTCGTGCCGACGATGCCCTCGCCCGCCAGTCGCGCCAGCGCGCGTCTGGTCGCCGCCACCTCACTCGACACGACGGCGTACTCCCAGAACACGATGGTCTCGGCCTGCGCAAAGACGGCGAAGGTGGCGCGGCACCGCGCCCCGAGGTCCGTGTCTGCCGCCGGAAACTGCCCGGTCACCTCCGCGAACACGCCGTCGATGACCGTGTCCCAGTCGATCCGGGAACCCGCCGGGGTAGGCGGTAGGCCGAGCTCGTCGGCCAGCTGGTCGGCCTGTTCGTCGTAGACGGCCTGGCAGAACCTTGCCCAGAACCGGAGCAGGCCGCTGACGTCGACGGGTTCGCCGTCGGGCCCGACGACGTGGTCCAGCTCCCGGCCCAGCATGACCCGGAGCGCCGTGGCATCGCGGCGGCGCAGGTCGCGGCGCACCGGCGCCCACGCCTCGGAGGCGAGCGGGTCGACCGCTAGTGCCTGCTCATCTGTCATGGTCCCCCCGGCCCACGCGACGACTACTTCCTTCCGGTCCCGAAGATGCCGCGGATGATCTCGCGGCCCGCGGACCTGACAAGCGACCGGAAGGTGCTCGAGCTGGTCACCTGGTCGATGAGGCTCGGGTGCTCCCTCTCGTACTTCCGCCTGGCTGCCTCGGCCGCGCGGGCCTCCTTCTCGGCGGCGGCCTGCGCTCTGGCGGCCTCCCTCGCGGCGGCGGCCTGCTCCTTCTCGGCCTCCTTCGCGGCGGCCGCCTGCGCCTTGGCCTGCTCCTCCGCCGCCGCCTTCGCCGCTCCGGCGGCGAGCTTGCGGCTCAGGATCTCGTAGGCCGACTCGCGATCGATCGCCGCCCCGTAGCGCTCCGTCAACGGCGACGCGGCGACGATCGCCTGCAGCTGCGGCTCTGGCGTGGGCGCCATCAGCGACGTCGGCGCCCAGATGCGGGTGTGCGCGACGGGCGTGGGGGCACCCTTCTCGCTCATCACAGTGACGATCGCCTCGCCCGTGCCGAGCTGCTGCAGCAACTGCTCCAGGTCGTAGCCGGACCTCGGATAGGTCGCCACCGTCGCCCGCAACGCCTTCGCGTCGTTCGGCGTGTGTGCCCTCAGCTGGTGCTGCACGCGCGAGCCCAGCTGGGCGAGCACGTCGTCGGGCACGTCCTTGGGTGTCTGAGTCACGAAGAACACGCCGACGCCCTTGGAGCGGATGAGTCGCACGGTCTGCTCGATGGCGTCCAGGAAGCCCTTGGAGGCGCCGTCGAACAGGAGGTGCGCCTCGTCGAAGAAGAACACGAGCTTCGGTTTGTCGAGGTCGCCGACTTCGGGCAGCGCCTCGTACAGATCGGCGAGCAGCCACATGAGGAACGTCGAGAACAGGGCAGGGCGGCTGGCAAGTTGAGGGAGCTCGAGCAACGACACGATCCCCCGGCCGTCCGGCGCGACGCGGAGCAGCTCGGAGGAGTCGAACTCCGGCTCCCCGAAGAACGCGTCCGCGCCCTGGCTCGACAGGCCGACGAGAGCCCGGAGGATGACGCCTGCCGTCGCCGACGAGACCCCGCCGATGCCCTTGAGTTCGGCCTTGCCCTCGTCGCCGGTGAGGTACTTCAGCAGCTCGACGAGGTCCTTCAGGTCCAGCAGCGGCAGGCCGGCCTGGTCGGCGAAGTGGAACACGAGCCCCAGCGACGACTCCTGCACCTGGTTCAGCTCCAGCACCTTCGCCAGCAGGATCGGCCCGAACGACGAGATGGTCGCCCGGACGGGGACGCCGATGCCCTCGCCGCCGAGCGCGTACAGCTCGGTCGGGAAGCCGGCGGCCGCCCACGGCTGCCCCTGCGCCTCGACGCGCGCGGTCAGCTTCTCGCTGACCTCGCCTGGCGACGCCAGGCCGGACAGGTCTCCCTTGATGTCGGCCGCAAACACCGGCACGCCCGCGGAGCTGAGCGCCTCGGCCATCACCTGCAGGGTCTTGGTCTTGCCGGTGCCGGTCGCCCCGGCGACGAGCCCGTGCCGGTTGAACATCGCCAAGGGGATGCGGATCGGGGCGTCGGGGACAGGCGCGCCCGCGTCGATCAGCACGCCGAGCGTCGCGGCGGGCGCGTCGAAGGTGTACCCGGCGATGATCGTGTCGCGAAGCGACGGCTGAGTATCGGTCACAGGGCGACTCTTTCACACCTCAGGGCCCCTCAACAGGTAGTCACGGCCACTTCTCGCGACCGGCCGCCCTGCGGCGACGCCCAGCAGACAGCTCATCGCAGGCTCGCTGGGCGTGCCCGTGGACCGATCGGCGTCGCCCCTGGGTAGGCTAAGGGGGTGATCTTCAAGCGAGTTGGCGACTCACGCCCGTACCCCGACCACGGCTACACCCAGAAGCAGTGGATCGCGATCGCGCCCCACCAGGTGCGCCTGGATGAGCTGGTGACGACCAAGCGGACCCTCGACCTCGAGGCCCTCCTCGAGGAGGACTCCACCTTCTACGGGGACCTCTTCGCGCATGTCGTCGCCTACCGGGGTGAGCTGTACCTTGAGGATGGCCTCCACCGCGCGCTGCGCGCGGCCCTGCAGCAGCGCCAGACGATGCACGCCCGCGTGCTCGAGCTGAACTGACCCCGGTCCACCCACCAACGAAGGCGGAGACACCCCGTGAAAACGTTCCGGCTCATCGCGACCCCCGTCATCCTGCTGGCTCTCCTCGGGGTGCTGATCTGGGGCGCGACCTGGGGCTGGAAGGAACTCACGGCCCCCTTCCCTACGCCGACCCCCACGCCCTGCGTCGTCAAACCCCTGACGACGCTGCAGCCGAAGAACGTCCGGGTCAACGTGATGAACGGCGGGTTCACGACGGGCCTGGCCACACGTGAGGCCACCCGCCTCAAGAACGCCGGCTTCAAGGTGCTGAAGACCACCAACACCGACGAGGCCGTCCGCGGCACCGTCATCCGCGGCAACCAGACCCAGAATCCCGAGATGCTCGCGATGGTCGCCTCCTACTACAAGGACGCCACCATCGAGAACGACGGCAGGGTCGACGGCACCATCGACATCCTCCTCGGAACCGACTTCCAGGGCGAGGGCGAGAAGCCGCAGAAGAAGGTCAAGGTCGCGAGCGGCGAGGTCTGCGTCCCCGCCCCCAGCGCCTCCCCCAGCCCGTCCCCGTCGCCGTCGGCCAGCCCGGAGGCCTGAGCCTCGCCCAGTCGACGTTTCGTCAGGTTCGAAGTGACCCGAACCGCTCACACCCGAGCACAACTGTGGCCAGAGCCCCGGCACGCGCCCTATGTCCGAGTGCTCCGGACCAGGCCACAGTTATGCACGCCGGGACGGAGTTGGGAGGAAGACCCGGCACCGGCGCGAACAGCCCCTGCCGACGACGCCCGAATCCACCTCGCTTCGCTCGGCGCCCTTCGACAAGCTCAGGGAACCGGGTCGCTGAGCTTGTCGAAGCGCCTTGAGCGAAGCGAAAGGTCCAACCCGCACCCCCATGACGAGCAACGTCAATCGTCGCAATAACCAGTTCAGCCCGACCCGGAGATCCGGATCGGGCTGAACTTCAGCGGTGATGGAGGGATTTGAACCCCCGGTGGGTTTGACCCCACTCTCGCTTTCGAGGCGAGCTCTTTCGGCCGCTCAGACACATCACCGCGAGCTAATTTACCGGATCAGGCAACGGATTCGCCAATCGAGGCGGGTCTGGGTGCCGATGGACCGGCACCCAGGCACCGGCAGGAGGAGTTGGTCGCCACGGCCGCGAGCCGTAGAGTGAGCCGGTGCGTCAATTCGCGGATCTCCTCAAGCTTCCCGGGCTCGCGCTGGTCATCACCGCGCAGCTCCTCGCACGCTTCCCCGCAGGCATGTACTCGCTCGGCATCCTCATGCACGTCGAGCACTCGCAGGGCAACTACACCTCGGCCGGACTGGTGCTCGCGGCGTTCTCGATCGGCACCGCGGTCGCGGGCCCGGTCGTCTCGCGGCAGCTGAGCCGGTTCGGCACGATGCCGGTGCTGCTGGTGACGCTCATCCTGGCCGTGTCCTCGGTCGTGATCCTCGCGGTCGTCCCCCTGTCGCTGCCGGCCATGATGATCCTCGGCGCGCTCGGCGGCGCGGCCACTCCCCCGATCATCCCGGCCGTGCGGTCGCTGTATCCGCAACTCGTCCCGCAGAACCAGCTGACGCGGCTTTTCTCGCTCGACGCGGCGCTGCAGGAGATCATCTGGGTCATCGGCCCCGTCGCGATCACGCTGCTGGTGACTCTGCTCGGCAGCTCGACGGCGCTGCTGATCGTCGCGACGATCCAGGTCGTCGGCGGGCTGATCTTCACGTTCGCGCCGCACGTGCGCAGGCTCCGCATCCCCGCGACATCGAGCGGATTCGGCAAGGTGCTGCGGAACTCGTCGGTCGTGTTGATGTTCGTCACGTCGATGTTCCTGATCGGCGGCTTCGCCGCGGTCGAGGCGGCGATCGTCGCGTCGTTCGGCGAGGGTTCCCTCAACGCGGGGCTCGTGCTCGGCATCTGCTCGATCGGGTCGCTGCTCGGCGGACTCATCTCGGGGCAGCGTCCGCTGACCAGGTGGTCCATGGCGCTGCGGCTCGTGGTCGTGACGGCGGGCTTCGGTATCGCGGCGGCCACCTCGGGGTTCTGGGCGCTGTCGATCGCGCTGTTCATCGCGGGGCTGGGCTGCGCGCCGGCACTGGCCGCGGTGTCGTCGGTCATCGCCGGCAGCGTCGACTTCTCCGACACCGCCGAGGCGTACGGCTGGATCGGAACCGGGCAGCTGCTCGGCGCATCGGTCGGCTCGGCACTGGCCGGTGTGGCGATCGACCACGCGGGCGGCCAGGGCGGTCTACTGGTCAGCTTCGGGATTGTCGCGGTCGCTGCGGTGATCGCAGCGCTGTTCCGCCGCGCGCAGCCCGACCTGAGTTCCCTCGTCGAGATCATCGAAGCCCACTGAGCGGCGCCCCGCGAAGAACGCGTCGAGTCGGGCTGCGCACTCGTCGGCCAGTACGCCGGAGACGACCTGCGGCCGGTGGTTGAGGCGAGGGTCGCGCACCACGTCCCACAGGGAGGCGACGGCGCCGGCCTTCTCGTCGAAGGCCCCGAAGACGAGCCGTTCGACGCGCGAGGCGACGATCGCTCCCGCGCACATGGTGCAGGGCTCGAGCGTGACGACCAGCGTGCAGCCGGTCAGGCGCCACTCGCCGACGGCCGCTGCGGCACGACGGAGGGCGACGACCTCCGCGTGGGCGGTGGGGTCGCCGGTCAGTTCGCGCTCGTTGCCGCCGGCGGCAAGAACCGCGCCGTCGGGCCCGAGGAGCACGGCGCCGATGGGTACGTCGCCGTGCTGCCCGGCCCGGTCGGCCTCGGCCAGCGCGAGCCGCATCGGCGCGTGCCAGCGGGTACCCAACTCGACCTCAGTCGAAGGATTCGGCGGCGCGGTGGAACTCGTCGCCGACCTTGAGCTTGTCGGCGATGCGCGACAGCAACTCGTCGGAGTCCTCGTCGTAGTCCGTCGCGATGGCCTCCATCTCGAAGGCGTGCAGACCGCTGGCCGAGTACATCTCGAGGTCCCCGACGGGCTCGGAGTCGTCGTCCTCCTCCGGCACGTCGACGCCGAGGAAGTCGACGACGTCGCGGGCGATCGGCCATTCCAGCGCGGCCTGGGAGTCAGACAGCAGCACCTCGACGGTGCGGCCGCGGGCCCGGCAGATGACGAAGAACTCGCCGCCGATCGAGACCCACCCGTCGGCGCCGGAGTCGCCCGGGAGTCGGGTGAGCTGGTTGATCAGCTCATCGAGGTCATTGGCGAGGTCGAAGTCCAGCGGCACGGCCGTCGCCTTGCCGTCCTCGCGGTACAGCGCGACGACCAGGTCCACGTCGTCCTCGGTGGCGTCGTCGAGGTCGTAGTCATCGTCGTCGTCGAACTCGTCCTCGTCGTTCCCCTTCAGGTTGAAGGGCTCAGCATCCTCGTCGAACACGTCCACTTGCCCACTCCTCCCGACCGGTGACCCGGTAACCATCCTTGCACGTCGGCCCGTCCGGCGACACCGGCCGGGGTGTCTTCCGGCGGTCTCGCCCCCGCACGTTCGCGAGGGAGGGTGGATGTGGGACAGTTGGACCGTGGAAGTACGCGTCGTGAACCATCCCCTCGTCGATCACAAGCTCACCCACCTGCGGAACAAGAACACCGACCAGCCGGTGTTCCGCAAGCTCGTGGATGAGCTCGTCACCCTTCTCGCCTACGAGGCGACGCGCGGTGTCCGGGTCAACCCCGTCGACATCGAGACGCCGGTCGCTCCCATGACCGGCACCAAGCTCGCCGATCCCGCGCCGCTCGTCGTGCCGATCCTGCGCGCCGGCCTCGGCATGCTCGAGGGCATGCTGCGCCTCGTACCGACGGCCGAGGTGGGCTTCCTCGGGATGATCCGCGACGAGGAGACGCTGCAGCCGATGACCTACGCGGAGCGGCTGCCCGCGGACCTGTCCGGTCGCCAGTGCTACGTCCTCGACCCGATGCTCGCCACCGGCGGATCGCTGGGTGGGGCGGTGCAGTACCTCGTCGACCGCGGCGCGGACGACATCACCTGCATCTGCATCCTGGCTGCCCCGGAGGGCATCGAGCGCCTGCACGACCTGCTCGCGGACCTGAAGGTGCCGTGCAACCTGGTCGTGGCGGCCGTCGACGAGAAACTCAACGAGGTCGGCTATATCGTGCCGGGCCTCGGCGACGCCGGCGACCGCCTGTACGGCCTGGCGCAGTAACCCCGTCGGCCAGCTGCGCTGCCCCGCTGCGCCGGCTCGCCTTCTCGCGGACGGGGGATGGCCGGCGGGTCCGGAGGCAGCCGACGGGTCCGGGGCCGGCGAAACGGGGCGCGACAGACGGGTCAGGGCTGGCGGCCGGCCTCGGCCCACCAGTTCAGCACCCGGGTGGCGTAGAACGTGAGCCACTTCGACGGCTCGCCGGCGTCGACGTCGACCTCGATCCACACCTCGCCCGGATGGCGGCGACCCTGGACCCAGGTGCCGTCGTCGGCGCGGTCGCCCAGCACGACGTCGATGGCCTGCGTGAGTCGCGGGTCTGGACCGGTCCCGGCATAGAGCGCCGATTCCCGGAAGTAGTCCAGGGCGTTGAGCGCGCTGTAGAACCAGCGGAAGGGCCAGGCGAACTTGTCCACCCACGGCCCGACGAGTTCGCCGTCGGAGAGCCGGAAGAGCAGCCGTCGCTTCAGCAGGTACTCCTCGCCGCGTCGACGTGACGCCGCGAGCTCCGGATCCGGGCCCTCGTACTGCTCGTAGGCGAGCATCCCCTTGAGGGCGTTGAGGGTCGAGTGGAACGACGAGCGCGTCGAGCCCTCGACCCACTCACAGTTCCAGCCGCCGTCGTCGAGCTGGTGGTCGAGGAACCACTGCCGGAGCATCGCGACGTCCGTGCCCAGCCAGGCGCCGTTGGCCAGCGTCGACCCGTTGATGCAGACGTCGACCTCGCCGTCCCAGTAGGGCAGATCGTCGTACTCCCACCTCGAGTTGGCGCGCAGCTTCTCCGCGGTGCCGGCAAGGACGGCCGCGTCGAGGCCGAACTCCCGCAGCATCGTGAGCGTCGGGGTCGTCGCGGTCCACGGCTGGCCGTCGGCGTTCTGGTCGAACTCCGCGGGGAAGAACGCGCCGCCCGCCCACTGCCCGTCGTCGCCCTGGTGGGAGAGGAGTTCCGCGCCGAACCCCTCCGTCGCGATCCTGGCCCGCGTCGCTTCCCACACCTCGGGCGGGGCTCCGGCCAGATCGCGCTCCACCTGCCAGCGCAGCGCCGGGTCGGAGTCGAGCATCCACTGCAGCGTGTCCATGGGGCGACGCTAGTCGCCGGTGAGTGCATCGACGTCGCGCGTCGGAGGTCAGCCGTCGGTCAGTCACGAGGATGACCCGCGCCCCCTCGCGGACGCCAACGAAATGCACAGACGCCAACGAAAAACACGCGAATACCGTTGGCGTCCGTGCATACCGTTGGCGCCTGGGAAATACCGTTGGCGTCTGCGCAGAGGGCGGCGGCGGAGGTCGACGGCGGGGGCGGCCGACGGCGCGGTCGCTCCGGGAGTGCGAGGTGGCCCCGGGGCGCGGGAAACGGGCCGAGCCCCGTCGGCTAGCGTGGCCGGGTGGCGAAATCTTCCTCCTGGGTGCCCCGACAGCACGGCGCGTGGGCGATGCTCCTCGTGCCGTCGATCGTCGGGGTGGCACTCGCCTCGCGCGTGCGACCGCTCGGCTGGGCGGACCTGACGCTGTGCCTGACCTGGCTGGTCGGGTACTTCGCGTTCAGCGCCGCAGTGCTGGTGCTCAAGTCGACTCCGAAGCGGCGGGGACGCCACTACTCCGCCCTGGCGACGTACGGGGTCGCCGCCGCAGCTCTCGGCGTCGCGACGCTCATCCTCCGGGGCCCGACCCTGCTGTGGTGGGTGCCCGTCTACGCCCTGCTCCTCGGCCCGGCCCTGTGGTGGGCCGCGACGAGGCGCGAGCGTTCGCTGGCGTCCGGTGTGACGACGGTGCTCGCGTCGTGTGGGCTGATGGCCGTGCTCCGCCTCGTCCCGGGCGCCCCGCAGCCGACGGCCTCCGAGTGGGCCCTCATGGCGATCGTGACGCTGTACTTCGTCGGTACCGTGCTGCACGTCAAGGCGCTGATCAGGGAGCGCAACGACCCGACGTCCGCCCGCCGGTCGGTGGCCTACCACGCCACCGTCGCGGCGCTCATCGTTGCGGCCATCGCCGTCGGCTGGCTCGGCTGGCCGTGGATCCTGTTCGCCGTCGCGCTGCCGGCCAGGGCCTGGTGGATGCCGCGTGCGCCCCGGCGACCGATGCAGATCGGGCTGCTGGAGGTGGCGCTGTCGGTCGCGCTGCTCGCCCTGGCCGTGTGGGCCTAGCGGCACCGCCGTCGCGATCAGCGCGAGGTCGCCGTCAGCCGATCGGCGAGAGTCCCGACGTGAACTGCGAGAAGTCCCAGATGGCGTGGAGCAGGATCGCGGGCCAGAGCCAGCCGGTGAGGCGGCGGAGCAGGTAGAAGACGGAGCCGGACGCGAAGGCGAGTGCGGCCTGCAGCAGCGACGTTCCGAGGGGCGATCCGAGCACCGCGTTGAACGCGTGCATGATCCCGAAGAGCGCCGAGCTGATGAACCACACCCACGGCTCACCGAGCCGGGCGCGAAGCGCGGTGATCAGCAGCCCGCGTGCGAGGACCTCCTCCGCGAACCCGACGCACACACCCAGCGCGAGGGCGAGGACCAGATAGTCGAACTGGATCCCGGCCCACCGGGTCGCGAACAGGTTGGAGATCATGACCACGGTCATGAGCGCGGGCAACGCCCACAACCACCTGCGCGTCACCGGCCGGTCGTCGACCAGAACCGGACGCCACCAGCCGAGAGCGGTCACCGTCGCGATCAGAAGCGCCGAGCCTACCGCCAGAGGAATGATCCCGAACCGGACGAGATTCCCGGCCGAGTCGCTCAGCGCGTCGTACCGCACACCGGAGAACGCCTCGAGCGAGTAGACGACGATGATGTAGACGGCCCAGATCACCAGGCCGATCCAGGGTCGCGGCGCCACGCGCCACGCGTCCGTTCCTCGCATGGGGGTCGCGTCAGGGACAGGTGCAGTCATGTGCTTCTTCTCTCAGATCAGGTAGGCCGCGCTGACAAGCAGCGGCATGGTGAACAGGGCGAGGTCGCTCAGCAGGTGCGCCCCGATCGGCACCCAGAGGCTCCTGGTGGTGAAGAACCCGAAGGCGAGCACGAGTCTCATGACGCCGACCAGCACGACGCACTCGACGACGTTCCAGTTGGATGTCGGGAGGTGGAGCAGGACGAAAACACCGGCGACCACGACCGATGCGACGGTCTGCGCAACGCTGCGAGACCAGCTGAGGCGACGCAGGCCGGAGGCCAGGGCGAGCATCGGGAGGACGGCGACCAGTTCCTCCCCCAGGATGTGGGGGACGCCCTCGAGCAGGAAGCTGTAGAGGCCGTGGCCCGTCACCGGCCCGGGCAGGTGACCGAGCGGACCTGCCTCCGACAAGGCCAGCGAGCCGATCGTCACCGTCGCCAGGCAGGCAAGCGCCACGCCGAGCAGCACGCCGAGGTCGCGCGGACCGATGCCCCTCACGAGCGCCGTCCACCCCGTCGGGGTCGCCCACATGAGAGCGGCGAGCGGGATGATCGGGAACAACGCCAGGCCGGCCCAGTGGCCGACCGTGCCGGTCGCCGGAAGCAGGGCGAACTGGTCGAACTCGACGGCGCACGCCGCCAGGATCACGACCCAGCGGGGTCCGCTGATAGCGCCCCGCCCGAGCCCGTCAAAGGGCACTTCGGCGCGGGTGGGGCGGTGGGCTGCCGGTCTGCTCGGCACGACCTGGGTCGTCACGATCATCTCCTTGCTCGGTGATGATTCCAGCGTTCCAGGAAAGGCCCGCGCGGCCATCGTGCAGGCGCAGACACCTGCGCGTACCGCGACCGCAGTATCCGCCGCCGACGGGGCTAGTCCGCCGACGTCTTCGTCGTCGGGTTCTCGTCCGGATCGACGGGGTGGTGGTGTGACGCGGCGGCTCGTCGCTCACGTCGCCTGGCCCGGTCCGGGTCCCGCTGGGCGTACACACCCCAGGCGGCGCCGATCAGGTCGCGCCGGCTGCTGGGGCGCGCGCCGTTCAGCGCCGTCAGGGCTGCCTGCTCCTCCGGAGTGAGCCGGTCGTCGTCGACCGTGGCCCCACACATGGCCTGCTCAATCAGCGATGCGAACTCCGCACGGGTCAGCTGCATCGCCACCCCTCCTGACGGCGCCGACCGGCGTCGGCGGATGCACCCAGACTACCGAAGGAGCCGCCCCCCAGCGGTTCCTGCGGTAGTCGGGCGCGAGTACCAGGCGGTGGCCGGAGGGCCACTGGCCTGGCGTCGTGACGGCCGATCCGGATCGGCCAGCTTGTCGGCCATCGGCGCAGCGCCGATGCGGCCTCGTCCCCCTCAGAGCGTGATCGCGGCGGCGCTCAGCAGGATCGGGACGGAGAACATGATCCAGTCGTTGAGGATGTGCGCGCCGGTCGAGACCCACAGGTTCCTCGTCACGACGAAGGCCAGCGTCAGGAACAGCCGCGCGACCCCGATCAGCGCCAGGCACTGGAGGACGTTCCAGTTGTAGGTGGGCAGGTGCAGGAGCCCGAAGAGCACGGCGGTTCCGATCCAGGCCGTGGCCAGCGAAGCCCTGCGGCTCCATCCCCACCGGACCAGCAGCGACATCAGCGCGAGCATGGGCAGAATGGTGATCAGTTCCTCACCCAGCAGCTGCGGAAGGGTGGCGAGGAAGAAGGAGATCTGCTGCCCGGTGGAGGCTTCCGCGAGGATGTGGGCCGACGGGTTTGCCGAGGCGCCGATGACCTTGGCAAGCGGCATCGCCAGCGCGCACGAGGCAGTGAGGCAGAGCAGTCCGAAGCCGATCATCGCGCCGATGTCGCGCACCCGCACCCTGCGGAAGATCGCGGTCCACCCCTGGGGCGCGGCCCACGCGAGCGCGGCCAGGGGAATGACCGGGAACAGGATCGCGTGCATCCACTGCTGGGCCTGGGCGCTTCCGGGAAGGGGCAGCAGGACGAGCTGCGCATAGGCGAGCGCGCAGGCGGCGACGATGACGAGCCACTTGGTCCCACTGATCGCGGTGGGCAGGTCGTTGTAGAAGGGCAGGTCGGACGCGGCGCGTCGGGGGGCTGCTGTTTCGGTTTCGGTGACGGTCTCGGTGGACACTTCCAACTCCTCATGTGGTGATGAGAAGAGCCTCTCAAGATCGGCCCGATCCGCCATCTGGCAGACGCAGACACTTCCTCGTACTGCGCCCGCGGTACGAGGGATCCGCTGTCAACCGCCGGCCAGCCCGGACTGGTACGCCGCGACGACGAGCTGGGCGCGGTCCCGCGCGCCCACCTTCGTCATGGCCCTGTTCACGTGCGTCTTCGCAGTGAGCGGGGTGACGAACAGCTTCTGTGCGATCTCCTCGTTGCTGAGCCCCTGTGCGACCAGCAGCACGACCTCGCGTTCCCGGTCGGTCAGGTACCGGAACCGCTCCCCAACGGCGCTGGGCTGCGGAATGTCGCTGGTCACGTGGGCGATGAGCGCTCGCGTCGCCCCCGGCGACAGCAGCGACTCCCCGGCGGCGACGGTCCGGATCGCGTCGAGCAGCGCTGCGGGCCGGACGCTCTTGCCCAGGAATCCGCTGGCCCCTCCGTGGATGGCGCGCAGCACGTAGGCGTCCTCCTCGAAGGTCGTGAGGACGATGATCCTGACGCCTCCGAGATCGGGGTCGGCCGCCAGCTGCTCGGTGGCCTCCAGACCATCCATGCCGGGCATCCGGATATCCATCAGGACCACGTCGGGGACCGTCTCGCGGACGACCTCGATCGCATCGAGACCGTTCGCGGCCTCACCGACGACCTCCATGTCCTCCGCGGTGCCGATGATCGCGACGAATCCCCCGCGGATCAGATCCTGGTCGTCGACGACGACGACGCGTACCGTCATGGCTGCCCCTCCCCTTGTCTGTTGCTTGCGCCCCTGGTCGGCAGCTCGGCCCGTACGACGAAGGTGTCGCCGTCCCGCGCGACGGTGACGTCGCCCCCGGCCGCCAGGGCCCGTTCCCGCATGCCGACGAGCCCGAATCCCGAGCCTGACGAGGTGCCGCCACCGACGGCGTTGCGCACCTCCAGGATCAGGCTTGGGCCTCTGTAGTCCACACGCACGCTGGCCGCGCCGTCGCCGTGGCGGGCGGCATTCGTCAGCGCCTCCTGGACGATCCGGTAGGCGGAGAGGTAGGTCGCGGCCGGCAGCTCCGGATGGCTGCCGCTCTCGCGCAGGTCGACGTGGAGCCCGGAGGCGGTGGCGTGCTCGATGAGTTCGGGGAGGTCGGCCAGGCCCGCGCTGGGCCTGGTCTCGGCCTCGCCGTCGGTCCGCAGCACCCGGAGCATCACCGGCAACTCCTCCAGCACCCTGGCGCCGGCCTCCTGGACGCGCTCGAGCGCGGCGGCCGCGGCGTCCGGCGACGACTGGAGCAGGGCCTCGGCGACACCCGCCTGCACGTTCATCACCGCGATGTGGTGGCCGACGGCGTCGTGCAGCTCCCGCGCGATCCGCAGCCTCTCCTCCGCGACCTTCCGGCTCGCCAACGCGTCCTTCGTCGCCTCGGCGGCGAGCGCCCGCTCCCGTTCCTGCGCCAGCGACCGGCGGTAGAGGCTGATCGCGGCCCCGACCGCGATGATCAGTCCGATCCACACCTCCGCCGACGTGACCTCCGGGTCGGAGGCCGACCTTCCCGTCCCCACCACGAGGGACACGCCCACACCCACCAGGGCGAGCGCACCGATCGCGAGGGCCTTCGGGAGGGGCGACGTGCGGCTCACGGCCGTGTAGACGGCCACCGCGAGCGGGACGAACGCGCCCGGAATGCCTCCGGTCAGGATCGCGGAGGCCACGCACGCCACGAAAGCGACCACCAGCGTGATCACGGGCGCCGCGCGCCGCCAGACGAGGGCCGCGCACGCCAGCAGGACCCCCGCGTACTCCCAGCCGAACAGCCCCGCCGGACCGTCGTCGACGACCTGAAGGACGCCCAACGCGACGGCGAGCGCGACGGCCCCCGCCGCGTCCCTGCCCCGTTCGGTGGCAGGTCGCGGGAGTCGTGCGAGCCCTTCGGCCATGCGCGTCGGCCTCCTCGAGTCACCCGTCGGTCACCGCGACGATAGCTCAGGAGATGAGGGAGGCGCCGGCCAGCGCAAGCGGGATGGTGAACAGCACCCAGTCATTGATGATGTGGGCGCCGGCGGAGACCCACACGTTCTTGGTGACCAGGAAGGCGAGACTGAGGATCAGTCGCGCCGAACCGATGATGAGGAAGCACTGGAGGAAGTTCCAGTCGTAGGTCGGCAGGTGCAGGGCCCCGAAGATCAGCGCCGTCGCCAGCCAGGAGACCAGCACCGCGACCCAGCGCGGCCAGTTGAACTTCGCGACGAAGACGTAGAGCAGCGCCAGGAACGGCAGGATCGTGACGAGCTCCTCACCGAGCAGCTGCGGCGCGGTCGCCAGGTAGAAGGAGACACGGCCCGGCATGTCGAGGCCCGCGAGGATTCCCCCGGCCGGGTTGGCCTCCGCACCCAGCGCGTCCTTGAGCGGCGCAGCAACCGCGAACGACACGGCGATGTTGATGATCGCGAAGAGGAACATCGCGCCGACGTCGCGGACGCGGACCCTCCGGAAGATGGCGGTCCATCCCTTCGGTGCGACGAAGGCCAACGCGACCAGCGGGATCACCGGGAACAGGATCGCGCGCACCCACATGCCGACCATGCCGGGGACGGGCAGCAGGATCAGGACGAGGAAGGACACGAGGCAGGCCGCCGCCACGATCAGCCAGCCGCCGCCCTTGATCAGGACCGGGACGCCGCTGTAGAACGGGAAGTCACGGCCGGTGTTGATGTCCTGAACCTGCTCCGGGCTGGCGGTCATCGGTCTCCCCGTTTCTGAGGCCATGCTGGCCTCGAACTGCGTATACGAATGCGCCGCAACGTTAGCGGCAGGACGGTCCGTGCGGATGGGTGTCTGGAACCTGTAACACCACGTTGACAAGGTGCCACGTCCGCATGATCACGCTGTGGCGGGCATCAGCGGGCCGATCGCCGTTCGACAAGGCGGGCGACGGCCAGCATCGCCAGCCAGCCGAGCGCACCGACCGCCATCACCACGACGTATCCCGTCGCGACCGCCCGGGGTCCGGCCAGCGCCAGATTGCCGCCCACCACCGCCAACGCCGTCCACACGACCGCGGCACAGCCGGCGCCCGTCAGGGCCGCGGTGGCGAGTGCCGCCCCGAGTCGCCCCGTCGCCCAGAGCTCCAGGCTGGCGGGCAGGATCCACCGCGCGCCCGCGACCAGGACCAGGCCCGCGGCGGGCGCGATCCAGAACGACGGCGGGAGGGGATGGTCGGCGCCCGCGGCCATCAGCAGCACGAACGCCAGCCAGAGCACCCACCCGCACAACGTGGCCCAGCTGGTCCGCAGGCGGGAATGAGGAGCTGTCACGCAGCCCAGTCTCGCATGACTGCGCCGGCTGCCTGGACGACAGGGCGCCACGCCGGATCGGCAGCACCGGTCAGCCTTCTGCGAGCCGTCCGGCTGTCCGGCGACGTCCCGCGCGAGGCCGGTCTCGGCGATTCGTAGCGGCCCGTGGCCCGGACTCACTACTCTCAGGCATGGCCTTGAAGTCCGTGTGCGGCAGCGCAGCCGCAGCCGCCCTCCTCCTGCTCGCGGGGTGCACCGGCGTCACACCCCCAGCACCCATCACGCCGGCACCGTCGGCGACCCCGGTCACCCCGGTCGCAGCCACCCCGGCGGACCCGCTGCCGCTGGCAGACCTGGCGGCCTTCAGTGGCGTGGTCTCCCTGAACGCCGGTTCCAACTGTTCGGGCACCCTGATCGACACCGGCGCCACGGCGGGCCCGGCCTACGTCCTCACCAACGGTCACTGCATCGGGGATGTCGGCCGCTCCCCGCAGACCACCACCCACGAGCTCGATTGGTTCGGCACCGCGGAATTCCTTGCCGCCGAGGGAAACCTGGACGCCACGCTCAGCGTCGATGTCGTGAAGCTGGAGTACTCCACCATGCGGCATACCGACACCGGCATCGTCCGGCTCGACGCCACCCTCGGCGAGCTGGAGGACCTCGGCATCCGCCCGGTGAAGATCGCGGACGCTGAGCCGCTCGCGGGGCAGGATGTCGTCAACGTCGGCGTCCCCGTCCAGGACCTCGACCAGGAGGAGTGGGTCCTTCGCCGCGGTGACTGCACCCTCGGCGCGCAGCACACCCTGATCGAGGGACGCTGGCTGTGGTTCGACGCCTGGTCCAACGACTGCCCCGGCATCATCCAGGGCTCCAGCGGCTCGCCCGTTCTCAGCGTGGATACCGACGGCAACCCGACCGGGGTCGTGGCCATGATCAACACCACCACCTGGGGCGGTACCGCAGCCAACGGCGGCGCGTGCTCGATGAACCATCCCTGCGAGGTGACCGCTGACGGCGCGTCAATGGTCGAGGAGACCAGCTACGCCCAGAGCGTGGCCGGGCTGGGCAAGTGCTTCGACGACGCCGGCGTGTTCCGGACGGGCGGGGCGTGCCCGCTGCCCGACTCCAGCGTCTGGGCCGAGACCGGAGGCGGCACGTTCCAGGGCGGGGACGTTCCCGACGCGACCGGAGCCACCCCGCAGGTCAGCCTGGTCGGTCGGACGGCCGGCACGGTCCGCACAGCCCTCGTACCGCTCGGCGACGGCTCCGCCTGCACCTCGGCGACGACCTATGCCTCGGCGGAACCTCAGGAGCTGCCCGAGGCCGCCGGGGAGTGGGATCTGGTCGGCGCGAAGATCAGTGTCGACCTTCCCGAAACAGAGGGGCGGTTCCTCTTCTGCGCGGTCTCCGGCAATGACTACGCCGGGGCCGCCTCGGTCCTCTTCGACGTCGACCGGACGCCGCCCATCTTCGCCGCGGCCGCCGACGTGGAGGACATCGGTGGTGGCACGATGATCGTCCGGCCGCACCTGGTGCCGCCCGAGATCCAGACCGTCCGCTTCACGTGGGGGGCACCTGACGAGGTGGACTGCGACGACCCGACCACGTTCCAGGACTTCTTCATCGTCCCCCTCACGCTTGAGGCGTCCGACCTGCCCGCGACGTACTGCCTCTACGGCCTGGACTCCGCCGGCAACGCGACGGATGTCACCCGCATCGAGATACCCGGGAAGTAGTCCGACGCAGGGAGAGGTCCCGGGGGCAACGTCGACCGGGCAGGGTGCTCAACCTGCTGGTGGTCGCGACCACATTCCGCTGCGCCCTGGCCTTGGGGCCCCGCCTCAGTAGTACCAGGGGAACACCGTCACGGTCGTTTGAGGTGACCGGTCGGTGTTGGTCGCTGTTGGGATTGCTGGCTTGACCTGCGCAAACACCTCGGGCGTCATCTGCCGCTACGTGCTGGCCTGCCACATTTTTGCCACATCAGAACGCCCATCACTAGGCCGCCTAACCGCGACGTTCGAGAGCTGCTGCTCGCGTCTCGCGTCGGAGCTTCGCATGGTTGGCTTCGGCATCGAGTTCTGCACGGCGGCGGTTGTCGTCCTCACTGAGCCACGCCTGGAACTGGACGCCAGCCGCCTCAACGGCGTCGGCAGTGCGAGCGCCCTCGTCAAGGACTGCGTCGATCCAGAGCTCCTGCATCTCGGCCTCGGCGAGGATCGGCGCGGACTGCTGCCGGAACTTGGCGAGGTCCAGTGTGAGCCGCGTGTTGTGCCAGACCAGCCGCTGCTGAAGAACGTGAATCCCAGGGTGGGAGAGCGAAGCGATGCGACGATCCAGCGTAAGTTCGGGCGCGGCCACCGCCGTCAGGTCGACGAACTTGGTAGCGTGCCACTTTCCGTCGCTTAGCAGATCCGGCAACGGCATGACTCGGCCGTGGCCGTTCCAGTCGCCGACCTTCTGGTACGAGTCCACCGGGGCGACCTGGATACGTTCGTTGCTGACAGGTCCTCGTCGCATCGAACATGGGTGCGTAACGATCTGAACTCGCTTCGGCTCGTCACCGAAGCCAGGCAACACAACGCCCTCGAAGATGTCGCCCTGGAGGATCGGCCGACTAAAACTAACCGCGCCCCGCTCTTCGTAGAGGTCGTCGGCTTCGATCGAATCCATGTGCAGGTGTCACTCAGCTCGCATTCGAAGGGACCTCTGCCCATCCGTGTCCACAAAGACCTCGACGTCGCTTCGGCGATCACGCCACCCCGGGAGAACGGCGTCCAGGATGGTCTCCAACCTGCTCCGCTGCTCGAACCACTCAATGAGTGACTCAGCGTGCCCTGCGACGAACAGGTCGATCGGGCGAATGTAGTAGCCCGGCCCGAGCGGCAGAGCCATCTCCATCCACTGAGCCGGATCGGCCACGCCCTTCTCCTCCATGAGGTCGAGGAAGGATGCGATTCGCGCCAGTCGCTCGCGATTGTCCGCTGTGGCGGTTCCCCCCTTGCGCCACTTCCGGATTGCCGAAACGCTGACGTGCGCTGCAGCGGCGATGTCCGACCACGACATGCCTCGTGTGAACGCGAGCTCGTCCAGCAGTGCTGGCACATCGCTCGCGGTGGCCTTCTGGTGAGCGCGCTCGTCAAGGTCGAGCGAACGGGTCTTCTCGTGGAGATCACGCATCCCGTCATGGAGTGAGTCAATATCAGTGCGGAGCCAGTCGGCACTGATCGAGAGCGCGCTCGTCGATGTCGGCGGTTCGTAAGCCCTGATGTTCTCGCTGCGACTCACACCAACGGCCCGTGCCACAGTCTTCATCATGGTTTCTCCCCTCGGAAGAGCTCGCGAGCTTGGTCGGTGATTGCGTTCTGGAACGTCTCGCCGGCAGGTCCATGAACGGCGTCAAGAGTTAGTGCTACCGCATCAGTGCTCAGCAGCATCGCCTTCTGCCCGGAGAAGTCTTGATAGCCGTCGAAGTCTAGGACGAAGACCGGCACGTTCTCCACGAACGGTCGGCGTACGAGGTTGCCGGTCACCACGACGGCTCCGCCCGGCAGGGCGGCGAACCTGAAGTTGAGACCCTTGTGATGCCCGAGGTCGTACGAGATCGTGCCGTCCGCCCGGGCGACCGGAGCGCCGTCAGGACCCAACTGCAAGTGGTCCACGAGGCGTTGGTCGACCCAATCACTCCACAGCCGAGCGTCGACAACCTTCGCATCAGGCACGCGGATCTCATCCAAGTACCGCAGACCAATCCGCTGGACGGCTGGAGCGACACCGGCACTCACCAGCGCTTGAGCGCAGGCCACGACGTTCGCTTTGAACGTCTCGTACTCGGCGTAGGCGGTAGTCTCGAAGGAGAGCCTGTCGGGGAAGATCGACAAGGCCGCCGTGCTGTCTACGTTCTTCATGACCCGGCCGGTAACCACCTGCACCTGCGGCTGCCCGTTGACCACCTGGATGTTGACCGCACCCTGGACCTGCTCGTGGACAGGCAGAAGGGACTCCACAGCGACTGCGACGGCGTCGAGCGTCTCCGACTGGCGCAGACGAGGGGCGTCGCTGAACCGGATCTCTGCTGCGACAAGTGCCAGCGGGGATTTGGGGAAGACTTCACGCTTCGGGTACATGGGGAATCAACCTACTGCCTTCACACCAACGATGTTACCCAAACACGTACCAAAATCGACACCGGGGCTGCAACTCTCAGCAAACCTCCGCGCCGGCTTCCCGCACCCGCATCGGCGCCGGCTTGGACTTCAAGCTCCATGAACTGCGGCACTACTTCGCCAGCGGACTGATCGATCGCAGCCGGCTGCGACGCCGTTACCGTCCAGCGAGCGATGGGTCACCCCTCCGCGACTACCACGCTGAGCACCTACGCCCACCTGTGGCCGAGCGCCGAGGACAAGCCCCGGGCGACTGCATCGGGGAACAGCGGCAGCGGTTCTTGCGACGAAGGTCGGTCGCGAAACGTCCGGTCAGACGCGCTCAAGCTCGTCATCCAGAGCCACCAGCTCAGCGATCTTGGTCGCGATGGACTCCATCGAGTCTGCCGATGTGTCCAACCCGTTCCGCGAGCCGAGTAGCGGACTGATCCGCCGGACCTCGTCGTAGGTCGTCTCATGCACGACCGGGATCAGTAGGTCGCGGGCCAGAAGTTCAGAGAGCTCCTTGTCCGAGACCCCTCGGTTGTTGACGCGCTCTAACAGCGCAGGGGTGATGAGCACGACGCCAACCCGCGACTTTGCGAGACCACGGTCAATCTCGCGCATGAATGGCTGGCCGAGCAGAATGTCCTTCTCGCTGAACCACACCGAGACCCCCGCGGCTTCGAGCAGGTCGTTCAGCTCTGCCGCGGCACCTCGCCGGTCATCCCAGGCATGGCACAGGAAGATGTCGCGAAGTTCAGGCTGCAAGCCCACCGACTCCACCGCGCGTCGGTACGGCGTCAGCGCCCGTACCTGCTCAGGGCTGTAGGTGAGGGGCGAACTGCTCGGCGACCACTTCGGCCGAGTCCTACCGCTGCCTGACCCCCCGCTGCTACCTGTGCCGCCGCCTCCGCTTCGCGCCGAATAACTCGGCGGGGAGTAGTAGGACGGCGTCGGCGAATAGTAACCGTACCCCCTGCCACCGTGGACCGGGCAGGCGGCAGCACCACTGGAAGTTCGATGGCCCTGGACCGGCGCCGTGCATCTACTCATAGGCAAGACCGTAGGCGGCACCACCGACAAAACCGCCAACCGAACTGCTGCCCCTCTCGCCGGGTCGCTGTTCTTGCGACCTCTCTGCCACACCTGGCGACCAATACCGCCTCTGATCTTCGAGAACATGCCAGATCAGTAGTAGTACGGGAACCCTGCCCCTGGGTTGAGGTGGGGTTGAGCACTGCGAGAACCATGAGTTGGCAAGCCCGTATGCCGTGAGCACCGTTGGTCAGATCAGTTCTGTTTGAGTGCTCTGGCGGACTTTCTGCGGACTATCGCGAGCGTCCCAGTCGCTTGAGGGCATCGTCAAGCTTGTCGAGCGATCGTTGGGCATCTCGTGCCCCTCCCGACTTGTCGACAAGCTTGACCTGGTGACCACTGGGGCAGTTCTTTGTGCGGCCTTTGGCCACGTCGTCGAGAGTCACTTTGAGCGGGCGTCCGCACTCTGGGCAATCTAGGTCAAGATCCATGCCATTGATGGTAGAAGGCGGCGCGGCGATGTGCGTCGAAACAAACAAGAAGGACGGCTGGGCCTGCCCGTGGCTTATGGGCCTGGGGGGCTGGCTGCCGTCCTCGCGTCGAGGATACCCCCTGTTGTTGTTCACCACCTCGTCGCCGGCGCGAGTTCGTCGTGCAGCTGGGCCGCGCTTTGGCCCAGCACCGCTAAACGACAGCAGCGCCATCGCCAGACCCGCAAGGACTCCACCTTACGTGTTTCTATGCGATGCGCGGGCCCAGCACGTGCCCATCAGGGCCAGGCAATACCGTCAAGGCTGAAAGGCTCGTCCGTCGTCGCGGCCGCCTCGGTGATCTCGTCGAGCGGATCAGCGCGGGACAGCTCATCGTGCAGCTCGAGCAGCTCGCGGAGCGCCTGCCCGATCTTGTAGGGCGGGATCTCCCCCCCCGTCCAGAGCGGACGCCAGGGTCTCGCGGGCAGCCTCCAGCTCCTTGCGTGTGCCGCGTGCAGCGACGCTCAGACGCCCCGCAGCGGGCTTCGTAGAGGGTTTCCTGGGTGATGTCATGGTGACCTGTTTCTTACGAGAGAGAATGGCGCTAATGCCGGAGCGGCGACCTGACCAGGGGGTAGGGGTCTCCCCCCCCCCTGGGTCAGGTCGACGAGGCCCGACGGCTCGGCGTTGACCGACGACGACGTGGTTCCCTCTCCCTGGCTTCCTGGTCGTCGGTCACTTGATCCTCCTTCGGTAGTCGTTGTCGTCGCCGTCAGGTCGACGTTTGGGGGTCTGTCTCTTGCACTTCTCCGCGCCGCACTCCCGGCACCCGCGACCCTGGAAGGTCACGGGGTTGTAGTGCGCACGGCAGAAGTAGAGGGTTCGGGGTTGGGCCGCCTCGGACTCGTCGACGGCCGGTCGATCCTTGGCTTCGCGGAGCACTTCGTAGTGATGGCAGTCCGAGCAGTGCAGCAGCGGGTCTCCGTTCTTCCCGTCCTTCTCCGCGATCCGGGAAAGGTGCTGTCGGCATGTGCGTGTGTGGTTGATGGGCATGGGGTTCACTCCTGGTTGATGTGTGGTCCGTAGCGGCGTCCTGCCCAGACGCCGAAGGTTGGCTTGATCGCCCTGGCAGCGGCACCGCACCAGGAGCGCCGACGAGCTCACAGACGCCATCTGAACCGGATGGACGCACGGCCGGTAGAGGTGTTCCAGGATCCCGAGCAGGTCCGGGGTGGTCGGATTGTCGGGCCTCAGCGTGCGGTCACAGGTTCGCTCGCGGGCTGACGATTCAGCGGGCGAGGGCCCGCCGGCGTCGCCTGGGGTCCACACCTGTTCAGCGGCGCCCGGGAGGCCGCAGGGCTCAGCGTGACACCTCACGACATGCGGCACTTCTACGCCTCGGGGCTGATCGCGGCCGGCTGCGACGTCGTGACCGTGCAGCGCGCTCTCGGTCACGCATCGGCCACCACGACGCTGAACACCTACGCCCATCTGTGGCCGACAGCAGAGGACCGCACCCGGTCCGCAGCTGCGGATCTGATGCGGTCCTCGGTCGTTTCTGCGGACTCCCTGCGGACTAACCCGCTCGAATCACGCTCCCACTAGGGCCTCTAGTAGTAGTAGGGGAACTTCGACCAGTCGGGGGCCCGCTTCTCCAGGAACGAGTCGCGACCCTCGACGGCCTCGTCGGTCATATACGCCAGGCGGGTGGTCTCGCCGGCGAAGATCTGCTGGCCGACCAGCCCGTCGTCGATGGCGTTGAACGCGTACTTCAGCATCCGCTGCGCCGTCGGGGACTTGCCGCAGATCTTCGCTGCCCACTCCAGGCCGATGTCCTCGAGCTGCTCGTGCGGCACGACGCGGTTGACCATGCCCATGCGGTGGGCGTCCTCGGCGTCGTGCACGTCGCCGAGGAAGAAGATCTCGCGCGCGAACTTCTGCCCTACCTGGCGGGCGAGGTATGCCGACCCGTAGCCAGCGTCGAACGAGCCGACGTCGGCGTCGGTCTGCTTGAACTTCGCGTGCTCGCGGGACGCAAGCGTGAGGTCCGAGACGACGTGCAGCGAGTGTCCGCCTCCCGCAGCCCAGCCGTTGACCAGGGCGATCACCACCTTCGGCATGAACCGGATCAGCCGCTGCACCTCGAGGATGTGCAGCCGGCCGAGCTTGGCAGCGTCGACGCTCTCGGACGTCTCCCCCTCGGCGTACTGGTAGCCGGCGCGGCCGCGGATTCGCTGGTCGCCGCCCGAGCAGAACGCCCAGCCGCCGTCCTTCTCACTCGGCCCGTTGCCCGTCAGCAGCACGCAGCCGATGTCCGACGACGTGCGCGCGTGCTCCAGCGCCGTGTACAGCTCGTCGACGGTGTGAGGCCGGAACGCGTTGCGCACCTCGGGCCGGTCGAAGGCGATGCGAACCGCCGGCACGTCCTTGGCGCGGTGGTACGTGATGTCGGTGAACTCGAAGCCCTCGACGGGCATCCACAGCTCCGGACGGAAGGGATTGCTCATGGACCAGAGCCTATCGACAGCCCACCAAGCCTCGGGCGTCGCACGTTTCGTCGGCGCAGGGGCGCCGCCTCAACGCCCTTCGACGAGCTCAGGGAACCGGGGAAGGCATGCTCAGGGAACCGGATCGTTGAGCACTTCGACAAGCTCAGCACAGGCCTGTCGAAACGCCTCGAAACGAAGTGAGAGGGCCTAGCCAGCCACCTCGCTGCGCTCGGCGCCCTTCGACAAGCTCAGGGACCGAGAAGACAAGCTCAGGGACCCGGATCGTTGAGCACTTCGACAAGCTCAGCACAGGCCTGTCGAAACCCCTCGAAGCGAAGCGAGAGGGCCTAGCCAGCCACCTCGCTGCGCTCGGCGCCCTTCGACAAGCTCAGGGACCCGAGGGACAAGCTCAGGGAACCGGGTCGTTGAGCCTGTCGAAACGCCTCGAAGCGAAGCGAGAGGACCCAGCCAGCCCCTCAGTACACCGGGTGGCGCAACGCGTCGCGGACGCGATCCGGGAGATTCGAGATGATCGCGTCGACGCCGAGGCTGGCAAGGCGGATGGCCTCGGCATCGTCGTCGATCGTCCAGGCGCGGACCTTGATGCCGGCTTCGTGGGCCAACCAGACGTAGTCGGGGATGCGGAGGGCGAGGCGGTGCGGGTGGACGGCGCCGGCCCCGAACCATGAGGCGTAGCGCCACGGGTCGACGATGCCGTCAGTCAGTATCAGCGCCATCTGTGACGCCGCGAGGTGTCCGCGCAGGTTCGCGATCGAGTAGTGGTTCAAGGAACTGATCACGACCTGGTCGAGAAGACCGGCGTCACGGACGATCCGCACCACCTGATCCTCCATCCCCGGGTACAGCTCGATGCCGTTCTTGAGTTCGATGTTGACAGTGACGTTGGTGCCCTGGAAGACCTCCAGCGCCTCACGGAGCGTCGGGATCTTCACGCCGTGGCGCCCCGGAAAGCCATTGCTGAAGTCGCACCGGCGAAGCTCCTCCAGGGGCAGGTCGACCACGCGCCCGAAGCCGTTCGACGTGCGGTTGACCGTCTCGTCATGGATGCACACGATGGCGCCGTCGGCGCTTCGCTGGACGTCGAACTCGACACCGGGTAGGCCGAGCCGGACCACCTCCTCGAACGCAGGCAGCGTGTTCTCCGGCGCGTAGGCGCTTGCTCCTCGGTGGGCCCAGGTTTCTGTCACACGGTATATACAACCACTGTCGAGAGCAGCCAGCGCGCCCACCATGGGCACACGACCCCCAGCCTGGTGCTGCGCGGCGGGTCCCGTTTTGCCCCGTCGCCCGAATCTGCGTATAGTTTCATCTTGCCCAAGCGCTCGTGGCTCAATGGATAGAGCATCTGACTACGGATCAGAAGGTTGGGGGTTCGAGTCCCTCCGAGCGCGCCAGGTGTGAAGCCGCCAGACCGGAACCGGTCGGCGGCTTCCTTGTTTCCCAGCTGCCGCGGCTGTCGAGGTCAGGCGCCAACTCCGCATCGGTCAACAGCCCTCGGCAGCCCACTGGACACTCCCCGCGGAGGCATTCGCGCCTGGAACGGGCGCACTCCGTCGCCGCGCGAACAGCTCAGAGGGTCAGCCAGCCTGCCGCCAGCCCGACGACGACGGCGACCGCGGCCACGACGACCACACCGAACACGGCCCACTCGAACGGCGTGAACGTGCGACGGTGCTGCTCTCGCCGCGTCATCGCGAACAGGACGGTGGCAGGGGCGAACACCACGCACGACAGCAGCAGCTGCGTGAACCCCGCCGCGAAGACCAGGCCGACGGCGTACGCCGTCGCGATCACGGCCACCGCCAGCAGCCGACCCTGTCGGGGCATCCGCGCGCGACGGTCCAGCAGCACCATCAGCGCATAGGCGGCGACGAGGAAGAAGGGGATCAGGGCGAGGGTCGCGGTGCCCTCGATCGCGAAGTCGAGCGTGTTCTGCGCGAACAGTGCGACCACCAGCAGGATCTGGACGAACACGCTGGTCAGCGCCAGGCCGCGGGTCGGCACGTCCCGCCGCGACACCTTCGCCAGGAACCGGGGCATGTCGCCGTCGGCCGCGGCGGCGTACAGCGTCTCCGACGCGGTCAGCACCAGGGCGAGGTAGGCGCCGAGCACCGAGACGCAGAGCGCGACGGACACGAAGACCCCGGCCCACGGCCCGACAGCCGAGGCCAGCACCCCCGCCATGGACGGCTGCGGCAGCGCGGCGATCTCCTCCCGGGGCAGCACCCCGTAGGACACGATGGTCACCGACGCGAACACGGCGGCGACGCCGACGAACCCGAGCACGGTCGCCCGGCCGACGTCCTCGCGTCGGCGCGCGTGACGGGAGAAGACGCTCGCCGCCTCGACCCCCAGGAACACGAACACCGTCGACAGCATCGTGGCGCGCACCTGCTCCGGGAACGGCGCCGCGTCCCCGCCGGCCAGGAGGTTCGCCCGGAAGACCTCCGGGTCGAACGCGAACAGGACGAGCACGATGAACACGATCACCGGCAGGACCTTGGCGACGGTGACGAACCGGTTGAGGTCGGCGGCCTTGCCCACGCCCCGTCGGACGAGCAGGTCGCAGAGCCACAGCCCGGCCGACCCCAGCAGGAGCGACGGGACCGTGTCGCCCTCGCCGAACGCCGGGAAGGCGAGGCCGAGCGTGGACGTGATGAGGATCCAGAACGTCACCAGCGACGCGCACAGCGAGGCCCAGTAGCCGATGGCCGACAGGAAGCCGACGTAGTCGCCGAAGCCGTGCTTGGCGTAGGCGTACAGGCCGGAGTCGAGCTTCGGCCGCGCCACGGCCAGGAACTGGAACACGAGGGCAAGCATCAGCATGCCGGTGCAGGCGACGGCCCAGGCGATCACGCTGCCGACGACGCCGGTCTGCGACGCGAACCGGCCGGGCAGGCTGTACACGCCGCCGCCGATCATCGACCCGACCACGAGCGCGGTCAGCGAGAACACGCCGACCTTCGAGCTCGTCGGGACGGTCGTTCCCGTGGCTTCAGTCATGGCTTCTCCTCGACCGGGCCCTGCCCGGCGGCAGCCTCGGCTCGTTGTGTGACTGCACGGTTCTATCACCCTGGCCGGCCGCCCGCGACAGCGGGCCCCCGCCGAGTCCGATAACTTTACCGGCGACCCGCACCGTCGATAAAGTTATCAACATGAGATCGCCGGTCACCAGCCCGTTCAGCCCCGGGTCCGACACCGTCCCCCAGGTGTGGGCCGGCCGGATCGAGCACCTGTCCGACTGGCGCGACGTCGTGCGTCCGCGCCTCATCGCCGGTCTCCCCGAGCGCGGCCGGATCTTCCTGGGCGAGCCAGGCCTGGGCAAGTCATCGCTCGCCCGGCGCATCGCCCGCGACGCCGCCGCGGCCGGGGACTGGGTCACGCCGCAGCTCCGGATCCCCGCGGGGACCGACCCTCTCAAGCGGGTGGCCGAGGCGCTGCTCCAGCTGGCCGATACGGCCGGGCTGACCGCGGGGAGGGAGGCGCGGATCGGGCGGGTGCTGGCGCGCGTGGAGTCGGTGTCCGTCTCGGGCACGGGGCTGACCCTGGGCCGAGCCGACGGCCCGGAGCCGTACCGCGCGCTGTTCGACCTCCTGCTCGAGATCGGAAGGGCGGCCATCGACCGGGGCAACGTCGTCCTCATCCACCTGGACGAGATGCAGAACATCTCCGACGCGAACGTCCTGTCCCAGCTGCTCGTCGCCCTGGGCGACGCCATCGTGCACGAGGTCGAGGTAGACGCCCCCGGCGGCGTCAGGATCGCGCGAACGCTCCCGATCGCCGTCTACCTCACCGGCCTGCCCGACTTCGCCGACGCCGTCGACGCCCGACGCGGCGCCACGTTCGCGCGCCGGTTCAAGGTCTCCGTGCTCGAGGCCATCAGCGACGAGGACCTCACCGCCGCGCTGTGGGAGTTCGTCGTGCACGGCTGGGCAGTCCCGGACGGCGAGGGCGGGACGTCGCGGGTCACCATGGAGCCGGAGGCCGCGGTCACGATCGTCGACGCCTGCAAGGGCGAGCCGTTCCTGTTCCAGCTCGCCGGCGAGCAGGCCTGGTACGCCGGGACGGGCGCCACCATCACGGCCGCCGAGGCGGCCGCCGGGTGGCGGGCCGCGTCCCGCGAGGCCGCGGCCCACGTCGAGCGCATCCTGGAGCGGCTCCCCGCCCGGGAGCGCCAGTTCGTCGAGGCGATGGCGGAGCTCGATCCCGACGACCGGACCCTGAAGCGGATCGCCCAGCGGCTGGGCCTGACCTCCGGGACGCAGGCGGGCACGACGGCGCAGCGGCTCGACACGATCCGCGGGGTCATCGACCGCGGCCGCCGCTACACGTTTAGGCACCGCGCCGTCGAGGCCTACCTGACCAGCGGGTGGCCGACGCTGCCGGCCTGAGACACAGCCACGATTCCCCTCCTGGGGCGCGGCGCAAGGACCCGGACGAACTGCGGTCCTAGCATGTGCCCATGCCCACGCCCGCATCCGTACCGCCCGACGCCAGGCTGCCCGTCCCAGGCGGACTGACCGGGCGGGAGTTCCTCCGGGCCACCAGCAACCCGTCGTCGCTGCGCGCCGTCGCGTTCGTACTCGCCGGGCTGACCGTCCTCCTCACCCCCACGGCGACGACGTCGGTCGCGCAGGTGATCGTGATCGTCGCGCTCGCGTTCCTCGGGGTGCAGGACCTCGTCTACGCCGCGACCGGCCGACGGTGGATCGGGCGGCGGGTGAACCGCGTCCTCGCGCTGTTCCGCGCCCTCGCCGGGCTGGCGGCCGCGGCGATCCTCGCCCTGCTGACCTGGGCGGCGGGCGCCGGGTCGTCGGTGAGTCTCTCGCTCGTCGTCGGGGTGCTGGGCGCCTACGTCGTGGCCCGCGGGCTGATGGCGGCGGTCATGTCCATCGTCAAGCACCGCGGCGACCTCCCCTTCCGGCTGGCTGCCGAGGCCGTCCTCATCGCGTTCGGCGCGCTGGCCTTCACCATGCCCGACTCCTTCAGCCACGCCGCGATCGTGGCCGGGGCCGTGGCGCTGGTGCTCATCGGGATCCTCGTGATCGCCTGGGGGCTGGCCCGGGAGCGACGCGGCTCGGACCTCGACCCGCAGACCGCCAGCGTGTCCGCCGTGTTGTGGGACTGGCTCCGGATCGTCGACGTCGGACGGCAGCGGCGCGAGGAACTGGCGGAGACGCTGTACTTCGAGCGGCCGTCCCTGATGACGAAGGTCGCCTCCTGGTGGGCGATGCTCGTGCTGTCGGTCGCGATCGCCACCTACGCCGTGCTGGCCGACTCGACCGCCGTGGTGATCGGCGCGATGCTCGTCGCCCCGCTCATGGTGCCGATCCTCGGTCTGGCCGGGGCCATCGTCAACGGCTGGGGCCGCCGCGCCACCGGATCCCTGATCCTGGTCTGCGGCGGCGTCGCGGCCGCCGTCGGGTTGTCCTTCGCGCTGTCGTCGTGGGCGCCCGTGATCGTGAGCTACACGGCGAACACGCAGATCCTGTCGCGCATCCACCCCAACACGCTCGACATGCTCATCGCGCTGGCCGCAGGCGCGGCCGGTGCCGTGGCGACGGTGAGTCCCAGGGTGTCGTCGTCGATCGCGGGCGTCGCGATCGCCGTCGCGCTGGTCCCGCCTCTGTCGGTCGTCGGCATCAGCCTCAGCGCGGGCAATCTGTCCGACGCGGCGGGCGCCATGCTGCTGTTCCTGACGAACTTCGTCGCGATCGTCCTGTCCGCGGCCTTCACGTTCGTCGTGACCGGCTTCGCGTCCTGGAAGCTGCTCCGGCACCGGCCCCGCCAGGTGGCCGTCACCGTCGCGCCGTTCCTCGTCATCGCCGCCCTGATCATGATCCCGCTGACTCTCAGCGCGCAGGGCATCACCTCGGGCGCCTCTGACGTGCGCGCTGCCGAGCGTTCGGTCGCGACGTGGCTGGGTGACGACTCGGGGTTCTCCGTCGACGGGATCTCGGTCACGAGCGACGACGTGACGGTCGAGCTGGGCGGCGAGGGATCCCCGCCGGACGCGGCGGTCCTGCAGGCCGAGCTGGCCGAGCAGCTGGGCCGCGAGGTCGGCGTGACGCTGCGGGTCTCGCCCGTCGAGGTGACGACGCTGCCGCCCAGATAGTCGCCTCGCTCCGCTCGGCGCCCTTCGACATCAAGGCCTGTGCTGAGCTTGTCGAAGTGCTCAGGGAACCGGCGACAGGCTCAGGGAACCGGTTCGTTGAGCACTTCGACAAGCTCAGCACAGGCCTGTCGAAACGCCTCGAAGCGAAGCGAGAGGGCACAGCTGCGACGCCGATGAAAGGAAGGACGTCGCGTCCGCGACTCTGTGAGAATCCTGTCGCCGCGGTGAGAACATTTCCAACCCCCGTCGGCGCGAGGCGTGCCCATTCCGACCTCTAGCGTCGTCGCAATGGGCTCATTCCGAGCTCGCGACGGGGGACGCGGGCCGATCCGTGCCCCCACGACGATGTGGGAGGAATCCTCATGGGATCACGAGCGCGAAAATCGGCGGCCGCGGCCGTCGGACTCGCCCTGCTGGCACTGGGCGCCGTCGCCCAACCGGCATGGGCGCACAAGGGGCACCAACAACCCCACCACAACCTGCGGGGCCAGGTACTCACGACCGCGGTCGCCGCGCCCTTCGGGCTGGCGGTCAGCGGGAAGAAGGTCTACGTGGCCGACGGCATGGCCGGCACGGTGACGACGACGTCGGGGAAGACGATCGTGTCGAAGCCGGGCTATGACGTCGCGGGCGTCGACGTGTCCGCCAGGAACAAGTCGCTGGCCTACACCTTCACCAACGGCGACCACACGGAGGCAGGGCTGACCATCACCGCACGCGGCAAGGCGGACGTGGTGGCCGACATCGCTGGCTACGAGGCGGCGAACAACCCCGACGGCGCGTCCACCTACGGCATCGTGGGCGGGAGCAACGCCTGCGCCGAGGAGATCCTCGGCGGCCTGACGGGCGGCGCGGCGACCTACCCGGGCATCATCGACGCCCACCCGTACGCGGTGGCGAACGTCGGGAGCAGCTGGCTCGTCGCCGACGCGGGGGCCAACGCGATCTTCTCTGTCAGCCGCGCCGGCAAGGTGTCCACCTACGCCGTGCTGCCGCCGCAGGTGGTCAAGATCACGGCCGCCATGGCCACTGGTCTGGAGGAGTCGTTCGGGGCACCCGCGGGTTCTTTCTCCTGCCTGGCGGGCGTCTCCTACGCCTTCGAGCCGGTGCCGACCGACGTCGAGGTGGACCGGAAGGGCACCGCCTACGTGACCGTGCTCCCCGGAGGGCCCGAGGACGATTCGCTCGGAGCGCGCGGGGCGGTGTACCGCATCGGTCGGTCGGGTCAGGCCACCAAGGTGGCGTCCGGCTTCCTGGGCGCGACGGACCTGGCGCTCGGCTCCGACGGCACGATCTACGTCACCGAGTTGTACAACGGCCGGGTCGCCGCGGTGAAGGGCAAGAAGGTCACCACGGTAGTGAAGATCGACAGCCCGCTGGCCGTCGAGGTCAGCGGCAGGAAGCTCTACGTGAGCACCATGGGCGAGATCGACTTCTCCACCGGAGAGGTCCTCTCCCCCGGCAGCGTGGTGAAGTTCACGTTGCGACGCTGAGCCGCACGGCCGACGCGACGCCGCCCCGCTTCAGCGCGGGGCGGCGTCGTTGCGTCCGCTGCTGGCGCGGTCCGTAAGGTTGAGCCATGGAGTTCCTCGTGGCGATCGCCGCCATCCTGCTGGCCCTCGCGGGGCTCGTGGGCATCGTCTTCCCCGTGCTGCCCGGCAGCCTCCTCGTCGGCGCGGGCGCCCTCGTGTGGGCAGTGTGGGGCGGGTCCAGCTGGGGTTGGATCGCCTTCGGGTTCGCCGTGACGCTGCTCGCCATCGGTGCGGGCAGCAGCTGGCTGCTGACCGGGCGCTCGCTGCGGGAGCGGGAGGTGCCTGGCTGGCCCGTCACCGTCGGCATCGTCGTCGGCATCGTCGGGGTCTTCGTGCTGCCCGGTTTCGGGCTGCCGATCGGCTTCGCCGTCGGCCTGCTGCTCGCCGAGTGGTGGCGGCTGCGCGACCTGCCTCAGGCGGCGTCGACCAGCTGGGCCACGATCAAGGCGTTGGGCGTCGGGATCCTGGTCGAGCTGGGCTGCGCGATGCTCGCGACCTCCATCCTGGCCATCAGCATCATCACCAGCTGACCGACGCCACCCCTACACCTCCGTGAGCCGGAACCCGTCGATGGGGACGCTCTCCCACTCGTCGAAGGGATCCTCGGAGACGGCCGCGCGTGCGACGGGGGCGAGCCGCTCGAAGGCGTCGCGCGAGGCGAACACCGCGAGACCGACGAGCCTGTCGGAGTCTGCGTCCTCCAGCGTGTGGATGGCGACCAGACCCTCGCGTCCCCGGATCGCCGCTCCGTAGCGGTGCATCGACTCGATGAGCGCACCGCGATGCTCCGGCCGGGGATGGTGCACGGACATGAGGATGAACATGCGCCCACGCTAGGTGCGACCGCCGGCCAACCGGGCACCCGAGCGATGCTCTTCCCGCCCGTCCAGCTACTCGCCTGTCATGAGCTTGCCGCTGCGCGACAGCTCCGGGTCGGTGCAGGAGGACAGGTCGAAGCAGCACGGGCGACGCTTGCCGTTGTCCAGCTTGGAGATGCTCACCGCGACGCGCTTCTCCCGGGTCGCCGGGTTCCGGGTGGCGCCCACCCACCGGACCCACTCCCACCGGGCCATCGGGGTGATGTCCTGCCAGACCGCCTGCACGTCGGCAGGGGCGCCGTCGAGTGCGGCGGCCAGGTCGTCGGGCACCTCGGGCTCGGGCCAGTCGCTGCGCACCGCGAGCGTCACCGCCACCCGGTCACCGACCGCCGCGCTCCCGAGAAGCTCCGGGGTGAGACGCAGCCAGTGCCCGCGGCGTCCGTCCGGCTCCACGACGGTGTCGAGGTCGCGGCCGTCCACGGTCGCGGTCACGGCGACCTGGCCGCGCGACGGGAGCTCGGCGCTCGCCTCGCCTGGCAGGCGGACAAGATCGGTGTCCTGGATCCGCTCGACCGCTGCGTCGAATGTGATGACCGCCATGGCCTGAGCACCTCCCCCGCGGGCCGGGTGACCCACTCGTCGACCCGAGCGTAACGCGGTCCAGGCCAGGGGTCGCAGCCCCGTTCTCGCCCGGCGAACCAACCTCGGAGGGCCCCGCGGCGGTGGCAGGCTGGCGACATGACGGATTCCTCGTACCTCACCTCCCACGACGGGCTCACCCTCCCCGCGGTCGGCTTCGGCACCTACCTCCTAAAGGGGGAGGCGGGCGTCGGCTCCGTCCTCGACGCCATCGACGTCGGCTACCGCCTGCTGGACTCCGCGTTCAACTACGAGAACGAGGGGACCGTCGGCGAGGCCGTGCGCCGCACCGGCGTGCCGCGCAAGGAACTGATCGTGACCTCGAAGCTGCCGGGCCGCCACCACGCCTACGAGCCGGCGACGCAGTCCATCGCCGAGAGCGTCTTCCGCACCGGGCTCGGCTACCTCGACCTGCACCTCATCCACTGGCCCAACCCGAAGGTCGGGAAGTACGTCGAGGCCTGGCGCGCCATGATCGACGCCCGCGAAGCGGGACTGGTCCGGCACATCGGAGTCTGCAACTTCGAGCCCGAGCACCTCGAGACCCTGCTGGCCGAGACGGGCGTCCTGCCGTCGGTCAACCAGATCGAGGTCCACCCGTACTTCCCGAACCTCGAGGCCATCGCCTGGAACCGCGACCACGGCATCATCACCGAGGGCTGGTCGCCGCTCGGGCGGGGCACCCAGCTGCTGCAGGAGCCGGTGATCGTCGGCATCGCGGAGCGGCTCGGGAGCGACCCCGCCGCCGTCGTCCTGGCGTGGCACCGGGCACACGGCGTGCTTCCGCTGCCGAAATCCGGTAACCGGGAACGCCAACTGGCCAACCTCGCGACGTCGCTGGTGCTGAGCGACGACGACCTGACCCAGATCGCGACCCTCGCCCGCCCCGACGGTCGCACCACCGGTCAGGACCCGCTGACCTGGGAGGAGTTCTGAGCCTCAGTCGTAGAAGCCGAGCGCGGAGAGGATCTTCCGCATCCGCGACCTCGGTTTCTTCAGCCGGGTGAGGGTGCTCATCGCGTCGACCAGGCGGTCGGCGGGCACCAGTAGGTGGTCGTGGTGGAAGCCGGCCAGCACGTTGCAGGAGACGCCGGCCTCAGCCAGCGCCGTCGCCACCTCGGCCGTCAGCCCGACGGCCTCGAGCGACGAGTTGACCTCCAGCGTTAGCCAGGCCCACTGCCCCTCGTACTCGAGGCCGGCCTCGTCGGCGTCGGACTTCGCCATGACCAGCGTCGCACCCTCGCGCTCGACGATCCGGGCGTGCGCGGGCAGGTTCCGGTCCGAGACGACGAACACGAAGGTCCCCTCCCGGACGCTGGGGTCGAGGTCGCGGAGCAGGATGCTGAGGTCGGTCTCTGCCATGCCGGGAGCCTATTATCCGACGACCCGCCGCCGCCCGGATGCACAGTCTCCGACCCGCCATCGACGTCGAGCCCCGGCCACGCTAACGTGACCCCCAGCTGGCCTCAGCGTCGAGGCCAGTCCACCACACAGGGGAGCCCATGGACGTCTCGATCACCTCAGGTCCCGCCTTCGCGATGGGCACCATCACGATTCCTCCGGGTGGCGCGGTCCGCGTCGAGGCCGGCGCCATGGCCATGACCCGCGGCGACATCGGCATGGAGACCTCGACGCGTGGCGGCTTCATGAGCGGCCTCAAGCGATCCCTGGGCGGGGAGAGCTTCTTCGTCAACGACTTCCACTCCGGCACCGGCGGGCAGGTCGGCGTCGCCGCCGCGCTGCCCGGCGACATGGTCGAGGTGACCCTCGACGGACGGCAGGCGCTGCTGGTGCAGTCGGGCTCGTGGATCGCCTCCGACACGACGATCCAGGTAGATTCCAAGTGGGGTGGCGGCCGCGGATTCTTCTCCGGGGCGGGACTGATCCTCCTCCGCTGCACGGGGGTCGGCGAGGTGCTGCTCGCCTCCTACGGCGCGATCCACGGGTTCAGCCTCGCACCGGGCGAGACGATGACCATCGACACCGGGCACATCGTCGCGTTCGACGAGACCGTCAGGTACTCCGTCCGGAAGGCCGGCAACTGGAAGTCCACCATCCTCGGCGGCGAGGGACTGGTCACCGACTTCGTCGGCCCCGGCCGCGTGTGGCTCCAGACCCGCTCCACCAACGACCTGATCAGCTTCATCCGAGAGGTCAACCCGCAGCGCAGCAGCTGAGGCGACCCCAAGCCGCACTACCACCGCCGAACTAGGCTTCCACCACACGAGAGAGGATGCTGAGCCATGCATCATGAGATCGGACACGACAAGCACCACGGGCATCTCCCGAAGTCGCGGGCGGGCAGGTTCGCGCTGACCGCGCTGGCGGGAGCCGACGTGGCCCTGCGCGCCGTCGCCCTGGCGGACCTGGTGAACCGACCCCAGAAGGAGGTCAAGGGCAGCAAGGCCGGCTGGGCCGTCGCCCTCACCGTCGTGAACTCGGTGGGCATCCTCCCGCTCGCCTACCTGATCCTCGGGCGCGACGCGGACTGACGCTCCACCTGGCATCGGCGGCTGCCTACGTGCCGCAAGGACCCCACCTCGCAATACCCTGAGTGCACTGACTGGGACTCGAGGGGGAGCCTGGACATGAACGCTGGTGGGGGCGGGGAGTTGCAACTCCTCGAGGGCGGCGGCGCGGACGCGACCGGCGCGCTCCTGGGGCGCTACGCACCGGCCACGGACTCCTGGGACCTCCCCATGGGGGGCGAGTTCTGGGAGGCGGTCCGTTCGGCGCACGGCCTCGGGCGCCGGGGCGCCGGTCGGGTCATCGCCATCATCGACGGAGGATTCGACGCGACCCTCCCCGCCATCGCGCGGCACCCAATGGCCTGGGACCAGGACCCGTACGCCGGGACAACCCACGGCACGGTCGTCGCGCTGCTGACCCACCAGGTCGCACCCGAAGCCCAGCTGCTCCTTTACCCGGCGTCGGCCGACGGGCGCCTCAGCCTCGACCGCGTCCTCGCGGCACTGCGGGACTGCCTCGACCGTCGGGTCGACGTCGTGAACCTGAGCCTCGGGCTGGGAATCCCCATGGCGGACGCCTCCCCCGCGCTGGCGGCCGACGACGCGACTCCCTCGGCCGCCCGCCCCGACGTCGACGACCCCGCCGAGAACCTCGACGTCGATGACTGGCGCAGGATCATCAACGTTCCCCACTCGCCGCTGTGGCTGGCGGCCCGTGCGGCGGCGGCCGGCGGGGTCTCGGTGATCTGTTCGACGGGCAACAGCGACACCGCTGTCTACGTCCCGGCGGTGGTGCCCGGCGTCATGGCGGTCGGCTTCCAGCTCGTGGCGAGGACGATCACCACGGGGATGGAGGAGGCCGTGTCGAAGCAGCCGACCTTCGTCCAGTCCCACTTCGCGGACCTGCTGATCGTTCAGCCGGCGGGAGTGCTCGGCTCGAGCTTCGCCTCCCCCCTGCTCGCCGGCTTCGCCGCGCTCATGACCGACCGCATGGAGCTGCCCGACTTCGCCCGTTGCGCCCGACGCGCGGCGAACGCCTCCGGCGCCATGCTGCTGCTCGAACAGGGCGACGGGGACAACGAATTCCTGAACCTTGTCGACTCCCTCTTCAAGGAGGCGCTGCGCAGCAGCCCGCATCCCCACTACGACGGCGACGTCTACGCGGTGCCGGAGTGCCCCGAGTGCGCGCTCTTCGCTGCCCCGGCCTACAACGACTTCGGGCTGTTCGCCATGGCCACCGGCCGCCTCGACGTCGCGGTCAGGCTCTTCGCCACGCTTCGACAGATCGCGCCGACGAACAGCGCGGCGGCGGCCAACCTCGGGGTCGCGTTCTCCGAGCAGGCCCGCCACGCCGCCGAGACGGGGAACCACGGGGAGGCGGCGTGGCTCTACGAACTCGCCGTCGGACACATGGGCAACGCCGTCGCGCTCCGCCCCGAGCATCAGCCGTACGCACAACGCCTGACGGAGTTCAGGCTGGCACTCGCCGCACAACAGTCCGCAGCGCCGCGGACGCCTAACGAAGGGGAGACACCATGACCGACATCCGACTCTCGATCCGGATCGACGACGAGGAGGACCTGGCCGCCGCCCTCGCGGCCAGCGAGAAGACGGGCGTGCCCGTCCAGGCCGAGACGCCGCCGCCGAGCGGCGGCCTCCAGGAGGCCTTCGAGCCGGTGACCGCCATCCTCATCGGCGCCGGCGTGGTCGCCGGTGTCAAGATGATCCTCGACTGGTGGGAGCGCCGGAAGGGCGGGCTGGTCATCGACCTTCGCAAGGACGTCAAGGACCCGCTCTACCGCGACCGTGACGTCCCCTTCGGATACATCGTCACGTTCCCGACCGACGGCGGCAAGGTGACCGTCGACGTGAAGGATCTGCCCGACTCGGCGGAGAAGTGGATCTCGGAGGTCATCACCGCGGGCTTCAAGACCGTCAAGGACACGGTGGATGCGGCCACGAAGGCCCTGGGCGGCGACAAGGTGACCGCCGAGGAACCTGCCGCAGGCTGAGCACTCCACCCGTCGGAGGTCCGCACATGACTCGAGCCCCGGCCGATGGCCGGGGCTCGTCTCAACTGGCGGAGGTGGCGGGATTTGAACCCGCGATGGGGTTGAAGCCCCAAACCCGCTTAGCAGGCGGGCGCCATAGACCGTACTAGGCGACACCTCCAGTGCCGCTCTAGCCTAGCCGAGCGCGACGGATGCCGCCAAACGAGCCCGCGGGTAGACTCATCGGCGCAGGAGGACACTGATGAGCGAAGACCACCAGCGGCCCCGCCGCGGGCTCCCCCCGGACGCACCGAGTCCGGCAGAGGCGAGCTACCCGGCGATGGGAGGGGCCGACGGGTCCTCCGAGCCCTCTGTGGATGAGGCCGACCGACCCCGCCCCGTCCTCGACCTGGCCGACAGCTGGTTCCGCGCCGAGTCCCGGCGCCCCGAGGATCCGGCGAACGGAAGCCGCTCCGCCGGAGGCACCGCCAACCCGGAAGCACCCGACCCCGACCTGACCCCGGCACGCGGCATCCACCTCGGTCGCCACACGGCCGTCGGTGCCTGGGAGGCGCAGTCCTCCCCCACCGATGCGACGCGCGACGAGCCGGAAGCACCCGTCGGCCCGACGATCCCCTCCGATGTGGAGGCGGACGCCGAGGTGGCGGAGGGCGAGGCGATCGTCGAGGAGCAGGCGGAGGAGCGCCCCGTCGACGTCGCCGCCCTGATCGCCGCCACGGACGCCGCCGCCTTGCCGACGCCGGACACGACCTGGCTGGCGCCCGAGCACGCAGCTGCCGTCGAGGACGACGGCCGACGCAGTCTCCGGGCATCGATCCTCCTGACCCTCGCCTCGCTGGTGCTGCCCGGATCCGGACTGCTGGGCGCGAGGAGGACGTGGCTCAGGGTCCTCGGCGGCACCGTCGCGCTGCTGATGATCGTCGTCGCCGTCGTCGGCGGCTGGTATGCGCTCAACAACCAGGTCGCGCTGGCTAAGTTCGCCGCCTCCAGCTCCCGCCTGACGTTCCTCAGCTTCGCGCTCGCCGCCTTCGCCGTCGTGTGGGTCGGGCTGATCGCCACGACCCACATCGTGACCCGCCCGGCCGGCACCAGGGGCGGCCGCAAGATCCTCGGCGCCGTCGTAGTGACCGCGCTGGCGTTCACCGCGTCCGCACCGTCGGCCGTCGGCGCCCGCTACGCCCGCGATGCCTATCTCCTGGTTAACCAGGTCCTTCCCGACGCGAGCGACGTGAAGGCCACCAGCCGCCCGACCCTCGCCACCCAGGAGGCCGACCCGTGGGCCGGCATCGAGCGGGTCAACGTCCTGCTTCTCGGCGCCGACGGTGATGCCTCCCGAGCGGACCGGATCGACGACTACGGCATCCGCACCGACACCATCATGGTGGCCTCGATCGACACCGCCACGGGCGACACCACGCTCATCCAGATCCCCCGCAACGTGCAGTACACGCCGTTCCCCGAGGGATCCGAGATGGCATCGGTGTTCCCCGACGGTTTCAGGGGTACACCCGAGTCCGACTTCTGGGTCAACGGCATCTGGGAGACCGTCGAGAAGCAGTACCCGGACCTGTTCGGGGACGCGACCTACCCGGGCGCGGAGGGCCTGAAGCAGGGCGTCGAGGGCATCACCGGCCTGAAGATGGACTACTTCGTGATGCTCAACATCGACGGGCTCAGGGAGCTCATCGACGCGATGGGTGGCGTCACGGTCAACATCAACCAGGAATTGGCGATCGGCGGCTCGCACGAGCCCTATCGCGAGCCCAGCGGCTACCTCACCCCCGGCCCGAACCAGAAGCTCGGCGGCTACAAGGCCATGTGGTACGCCCGCAGCCGCTTCAACACCGACGACTACAACCGCATGGCCCGCCAGTCCTGCCTCGTGGACGCGATCATCGCCCAGGCGAATCCACAGACGCTGCTGACGAGCTTCGAGCCGATCGCCGCGGCCTCGGCCGACCTGCTGACGACCGACATCCCGCAGCAGGATCTGAGCGCCTTCATCGACCTGGCCTTCCGGGTCAAGGACGCCACGGTCAGCCGGCTGGTATTCACCAACGGCAAGAACGGCTACTCCTACGCCGACCCGGACTTCGACGCCATGCAGGCGGCCGTGAAGAAGGCGATCACGCCCAAGAAGACGTCGTCGGCGAAGCCCTCCACCAGCTCGTCCGCGACCGCGACCAAGAGCAAGACCGCCACCGCCACGAAGACGGCGACCAGCAACGGCGAGGGCGCGGAGACCGTCGCCGATGCCTGCGCCTACACGGGCGACGCGGAGTAGCCTTTCGCGCCCCGACCGCCTGCCTCAGGCCTGAGGCAGGCGGCGCGAGGCCTTGAGGTGCGCCTTCACGTCGGCCAGCACAGTGTCGATCTGGGGGCTGTCGCCGCGCGGGAACAGCAGGTGGGTGCGCCGCACGTTGCCGTGGTAGATGGTCACGTGCGATCCCTCGTCGGACTGCGTGACCTTGCTCACGTCGAGCCACCGGCCCGTGTGCTCGACGGCGCTGCCGGTGATCCGGTACCCGTCATCGTCGAGCTCGACGCGCACGGCCAGCCTGGAAAGGGACAGGAACGCCAGGACCGCGAGGACGACTCCCACGGCGAGAACCACGCCACCGATGATCACGACGGCGACATGCCAGTGCCACATCAGGCCGCCAACCAGTAGAAGGGCCCCGAGCAGAGCGGCGACGGCGGCGATCGCGAAGGCGCGCACAGGCGGACGCGGGGGGATCACGTAGACGGTTCGACCCATGACGGAAGCCTACCGGCGACGGTTCCGCCGCGGTGGAGCCCCCGCGGAGCGGCACGCTAGGATGGCGGCGCACTGGCGAGGTCGCATAGTGGACTAGTGCAGCCGCCTTGAAAGCGGCCGAGGGGCAACTCTCCGTGGGTTCGAATCCCACCCTCGCCGCCATCAGGAGGTCTCCGATGCCACCCAGATCGCCGCTGCCGCCCCGGCACGGCCTGCAGGCCGCGTGGGTCCGGACCCCCGACCGCGACCCCGACGATCCGATGCCCTGGCCGACGATGCGGGACTGGCTCGTCGCCAAGCTCGCGCCCAGCCCCGACGACGTGGACGCGCTGCTCGCCGACGGCACCTTCGTCGACCAGCAGGGCCGCCCCATCACCGGGCGCGAGCCGTACACGCCGCACACGTTCATCTGGTTCCACCGTCCCCTGCGGGACGAGCCGGAGGTCCCGGGCGAGCTGATCGTCCTCCACCGCGACGACCGGATCGTCGTGTTCGACAAGCCGCACTTCCTCTCCACCATCCCGCGCGGGAAGCACGTCGTGCAGTCGGCGGTCGTCAGGGCGCGGCGGGCCCTCGACCTGCCGGAGCTGTCGGCCACCCACCGCCTCGACCGCGGCACGGCCGGGGTGCTGCTGATGACGACGGAGAAGCGGTGGCGCGCGCCCTACCAGTCGGTGTTCGCCGAGCGCCGGGTCGCGAAGACCTACCGCGCCGTCGCCCCGTTCGATCCCGCGCTCCGGTTCCCGATGCGCGTCGAGTCGCACCTCACCAAGCGGGTCGGGCACCTGCAGGCGGAGACCCTCGACCTGCCGCCCAACTCCTTCACAGACATCGACCTGCTCGAGGTCCACGGCGACCGCGCCCTCTACGAGGTCCGACCGCTGACCGGCCGCACCCACCAGATCCGGGCCCACTTCAACCAGCTCGGGATCCCGCTGATCGGCGACCCGCTCTACCCGGAGATCTCCCCCGTCGACATCGACGACTTCAGCGATCCGCTGCGGCTGCTCGCCTACCGGCTCGAGTTCGTCGACCCGGTCGACGGGTCCCCGCGCTCGTTCACCTCCGCACGGACGCTCCCCTGGTAGTCGGCTGGTAGCCTGCCTGGGTCCGACGGGCCGTGCCCGCGGCGTGGCCCCGCTGCCCGGATTTGGCAGAATGGGGACCGCTGGCACCAGCCGGCCACGGGGCGGCAGACCGGTCGCGCCGAGAAAGGAAGCCCATGCCCACCCAGTTCACCGTCACGTCGATCACGTGGGAGCGGGTCAACCTCACCATCGACCTGAAGGCCACCTGGGCCCCGGACTGGGACCCCACGAACCGGCAGCCCGTCCTTCCCGCCGACCGGATACGCACGCTCGACGACCTGCCCGAACCTGCCGCAGCACCGAAGCGGACGGGCGTGGTCGGCGGTCCGGGGTTGGCGCCCATCAGCGAGGACGACGCCGACGAGAGCACCGACCCGGATCTGGAGGCCGAGGACTCCGACGCAGGCGGTGATGCGGACGAGGAGTCCGTGGAGGCCGCGGCCTCCGGCCGCAGGTCCGGCCACCAGGACGACGAGGAGGCCGCCGACTCCGGCATCCTGCCGACACTGGCTTGCGTGTTCATCCGCGACGTCAGCACGGGGCACGACGTCGACTGGGTACACCTCGGCGAAGGCAACTACCGCATCCGCATCAGCCTCTCGACGTTCGCGAACCGCAAGTTCCTGCCCAACGGCACCTGGAAGTTCTACGCCTGGCTGGACAACGGGACCGAGGCCGGAGCCGTGGTCGGCGCCCGCTGGCCCCTGGCCGAGCTCGACGCTCTCGAGGATCACTCGCGCGTCTTCCTCTACTCCGGCAACAAGAACGCCTACACCGTCTCCTTCGGCATCACCGAGAGCGAGAGCCCGCTGTTCGCGATGCGCGCCTACAGCTTCGGGCGCGGGGGCGGCGCCAAGAAGAAGTTGTCCCCCGTGCTGCACCCGGTCAGGCGGACGAAGGCCACCATCAAGTCGTGGACCTCGACGGCAAAGAAGCGTCAGCTGGCCAAGGACATCTACGAGCGGTCGCTGCAGGCCGAGCGCATCAGGCGCGCCGTCACCGACAAGCCCGGCACCGTGCGCCGACCCCGGATCCTGTTCGCCTCCGAGGCCCGCGAGGGCATCGAGGGCAACCTGCTGGCCGTGCGCGACCGGATGCTCGAGCGCGGCCTCGACAAGACCTACGACTTCCACTACTCCTTCCGCACCCGCCACACGGCCACGAGCCTCGGCTTCGTGAAGCTGCTGCAGGAGATGGGCAAGGCCGACATCATCCTGCTCGACGACTACTTCCCGCCGCTCGGCTGGCTGAACCTGAGCCCCGAGACGAAGGTCATCCAGCTGTGGCACGCGGGCAGCGGATTCAAGAGCGTCGGCTACAGCCGCTTCGGCAAGTTCGGCTCCCCCGGCCTGACCAACGCGCACCGCAAGTACACGTATACGATCACCGGCTCCCGGCACCTGAAGCACGTCTACTCCGAGGCATTCGGCATCGAGGAGGAGGCGGTGATCCCGACCGGCCTGCCCCGCATCGACACCTTCCTCGATCCGGCCGACCAGGAGGCCGCCCGCCGCGACGCCTACGAGGCATTCCCGCAGCTCAAGGGCAAGAAGGTCATCCTCTTCGCGCCGACGTTCCGCGGTCGCGGCGCGGCGGAGGCGACGTACCCGTACGACAAGATCGACTTCGACGCGCTGTATGAACTGTGTGGCGACGACACCGTCGTGGCGTTCCGCATGCACCACTTCATCCCCGGCCAGGTGCCGATCCCGGAGCACATGCGCGACCGCTTCATCGACGTCGCCAGCTACCGCAACGGCAACAACCTGCTGCTCGTCACTGATCTGCTGATCACCGACTACTCGTCGATCATCTACGAGTACTCCCTGCTGAAGCGCCCCATGCTGTTCTTCGCCTACGACGAGCAGGTCTACTCGTCGGTGCGCGGGTTCCACCGCCCCTACGTGGAGACGGCCCCGGGCAAGGTCTGCCACAGCTTCGACGAGCTGCTGGCGGCCATCCGCGACGAGGACTTCGAGACGTGGCGCGGCGACCAGTTCCGCACGGAGAACTTCGATAACATCGATACCGGTTCCTCGGACCGGGTCATCGACTGGCTGATCCTCGGCGAGCCCCCGGCCGAGGCCGTGGCACGCGAGCGCCACGCGGACGTGGCGGTCACCCCCGCCCAGGTCACCGACGACGAGCAGAAGGAAGTCCGTTGAGCACCAACATCGCGGTCATCTTCGCGGGCGGCATCGGCTCCCGCATGAACAGCAAGGCGCTGCCGAAGCAGTTCCTCGAGATCCACGGCAAGCCGATCCTGATCCACACGCTGGAGAAGTTCGAGAACCACCCGGAGATCGACGCCATCGTGCTGGCCACCAACCCCGACTGGCGCGATCTCACCGAGAAGCTGCTCCGCAAGCACGAGATCACCAAGTGCCAGTGGGTCGTCAACGGCGGCGAGACCGGCCAGGAGTCCCGCCACAAGGCGCTGCGTGCCATCGCCGCCGACGTGGAGGACCCCTCCGACGTGATCGTGCTGCTGCACGACGGTGTCCGTCCCCTCATCAACGACGCACTGATCTCGGAGAACATCGAGATGGCGCGCACCAAGGGCAACGCCATCACGTGTACCAAGAACAACGAGACCGTCGCCGTCAGCGCCGACGAGACCATCACCGAGGTCATCCCGCGCGACCACATCTATGCGGCCCAGGCCCCGCAGACCTTCCATCTCGACGAGATCCTCGCCCTGTACGACCTGGCCGTCGAGGAGGGCGAGACCAACTCGATCGACTCCTGCACCCTGATGGCCACCCACGGCCGTCAGCTGTTCCGGGTCGAGGGCCCCCGCTCGAACATCAAGATCACCACCGCGGAGGACTTCTACGTCTGCCGCACCTACTTCGACGTGCTGGAGACCCAGCAGATCGCGGGCATGTGATGCAGTCCCTTCCCCCCGTCATCGGCGAGGACGTCGCCGAGATCATCGGCCGCGACCTCCCCTGGGATGAGCTCAGTGGGAAGACGGTGCTGGTGACCGGAGCCAACGGCATGCTCCCCTCCTACGCCGTCCACACGCTGCTCGGCCTCAACGACGCCCGCGATGCGGGTACCACGGTCATCGGGCTGGTCCGCAACGAGGAGAAGGCCCGCCGCATCCTCGGCCCGGTCCTCGACCGGCCCGACTTCCGGCTCCTCGCCACCGACGTGACGCAGCTGCACGACCTCGACGGCGACCTCGACGTCGTCATCCACGGCGCCAGCGCCGCGCGCCCCGCGCTGCACGCCTCCGACCCCGTCGCCACCATCAAGGCCAACCTGCTCGGCAGCTTCAACCTGCTCGACCTGTGCGTCGCCAAGGGCGCCGGCCGGTTCGTGCTGATGAGCTCGTCGGAGGTCTACGGCGCGCAGCCGGAGGGCGTCCGGCTCATCCCGGAGAACTCCTACGGCGGCTTCGACATCCTGAACCCGCGGGCCAGCTATTCCGAGGGCAAGCGCGCCGCAGAGACCATCGCCTCGGTCTACGCGCACCAGTACGACCTCGACGCCCGCATCGTGCGCTTCGGCCACATCTACGGCCCCGGCATGGCGCTCGACGACGGCCGCGTGCAGGCCGACTTCGCCGCCAACGTCGTGCGCGGCGAGGACATCGTCCTCAACAGCGACGGCGCCGCGATGCGTACCTACACCTACGTCGCCGACGCCGTCGCGGGCATGTTCTCCGCGCTACTGCTCGGCACCGACCGCGCCTACAACGTGGCCGACGCGAACGGGATGGTCAGCATCCGCGACCTCGCCCTGCACTTCACGAAGGCCCGCCCGGAGAAGAACCTGCAGCGGGTCTTCTCGAACCCGGATCACGCCGACGACCGCGCCTACAACAGCAGCGCCTTCCTCGGGCTCGACAGCTCTGCCCTGGAGGCGCTGGGCTGGAAGGCACTGGTGGACCTGGATCACGGCATCGACCGGATGCTCCGCAGCTACGAGGGCCGCTGACCCGGCCACCCGATCTGAGGGCCCGTGACCTGCCGGTCGCGGGCCCTTCCGCCTCCCACCTGTAGGCTGAGCGGGTGAAGGTCTCCGTCATCGTCCCCACGTACCGCACCCCGCAGGAGTCGCTGGACCGGCTGGTGGCATCGCTGGATGCTCAGAGCCTCCCCCAGAGCGATTTCGAGGTCATCCTCGTCGACGACGGGTCGCCAGACGACACCGCCGACCGGCTCCACGCGATCGCCGATGGCCGCGAGAACTACCGCGTCATCCTCAACGCCAACTCCGGCTGGCCCTCCAAGCCCCGCAACACCGGCATGGATGCCGCGCTGGGCGAGTACATCGCGTTCAGCGACCATGACGACGAGTACTACCCCGACGCGCTCCGCGCGGCCTATGACTATGCGGTCGCCAACAGCTCGGACGTGGTGAACGGCAAGGAGGCCTACACGCACCAGCCCGACTGGGCCCTCAGCACGTACAAGGGCGACCTGGCGCAGGCGGCCGGGCGTACCGACACCCACTCGCTGCTGCCCTTGAACCCGCACAAGCTCTACCGCGCCGCGTTCCTGCGGGAACACGACATCCGGTTCGTCGAGGGCGCCCGCGTGCTGTGGGAGGACCAGTTCTTCAACCTGGCTGTGGCCAAGCACGCCGAGGTGATCTCCACGCTCGCCTCGACCCCCTTCTACCACTGGGTCATGACCAAGGGCGGCGGCTCCGACACGGCATTCGCCAAGTGGGCCGACGGATACTGGTACTGGTACCGCAGGCTGCTCGAGGCCACGGTCGAGGCGACGGCTGACACCCCGCAGGAGCGGGACCAGCTGATGCGCACCCAGTACGTCAACCGGGTGCTCGGCGCCTTCGACAAGTCGTTCGACAAGCGGTCCGACGAAGCCCGCCAGTTCATCTTCGACAACTGCCGCGCTCTGCAGCATGACTTCGACCTCACCCGTTTCGACCCCACCCTCGCGCCCTCGGCGCGGTCCCGCGCGTACCTCCTGCGCACCGGGACGCCTGCGCTGATGGCGCAGCTGTGCGCCGAGGATCAGCCCAGCACCTCGATCCCCGAAGCGACAGACATGCGCTGGCACGACGGGAAGCTGGAGATCTCCGGCACCGTCTCGTGGACCCGACCCGACGGCACGCCGACGGCCTATGTGCGGGAGGAGGGTCGCCTCGTCCTCCCACTGTCGGATGAGCTGAGGGCAGCCATCCCACTGGAGGCGCGGGACATGACCTCCCATGTGGAGAACGCCTCCGCCGGCCTGATCCTCCGCCATCGCGAGTCACGGGTGGCGTGGACCACGCCCACCGAAGCCACCCTGGAGATCATCGGGTCCGGCGACGGCACCGAGAGGGCCGTCGCGACCTTCGACGCAGCGATCGCCCCGCAGGAGGCAGCCATGGGCAACCCTCTTGCGCCGGGGTACTGGGACATCTTCCAGAGCTCCAGGCTTCAGCCTCGCTCCACCACCCTGACCGCGGCCCTCCCCGCCGCGATCCTCATCGACGACGGACGGCTGCAGCTCGTCTACTCGAACGACAGCGGCAACGCCACCATCTTCATCGACGGCGAACTCGAGGCCGTCAGGCGACTGGCCCCCGTCGCCGCCAGCCTGGCGGGCGAGGGCGAGATCCAGATCGAGCTCGCAGGCACCCACGACGGCAGCGGCGAGATCCAGACCACCGTCGGTATCGCAGAAGGGCTGACCGGCAAGCCGCGTTACGTGGACCATCCCGCAATCCTGGTCGTGGCCGACGGTCGTGCCTTCCTGCGCTTCCCGGCGGCGGACGGCGACATGCGTGTCAGGGTCGGCGACAAGGCAGTCGGCAACGACGAGCCCTGGCTGCCGGTGTCGCTGCTCGACGGCAGGTTGTACGAGGACGGGCTGCCTGTCCAGCCCGAGCCCCCGCTCCAGCCGGTAGCTGTCGCACCCGTCGCAGAGCACAGCCCCCGCACCCCCAGCAACAAGATCCGCGTGCTGCTGCTGACCAACCGCGACTCGGACAACGTCGGCGATCAGCTCATCGAGGCATCCGCCATCTCGCTGATCCAAGGGGTGATGAAGAACCTCGGCATCCCCAGAAACGGCTACTCGATCAACAGCCGGGCCGCCGCGATCATCCCCAAGAAGTACATGAACACCGGCGACCCCGCGGAGCTGACCGACGCCCGTAAGACGATCTCCGAGACCGACGTCATCGTCTTCGGCGGCGCCCCGCTGTTCAACTACTCCTACCAGCGCTTCTACCGCCGCACGATCGAGACCATCCTCCTCGCAGAGGAGTACGGCGTACCGATCCTGTTCTCCAGCATCGGTGTCGAGCCCTTCAACCCGTCAAGCCCGAAGTCGCTCGCGCTCAAGGAGGCGCTCGCGCTCCCCGCGGTCCGGCAGATCACCACCCGCGACGACATCAGCTCACTCGAGAAGTACGTCGCGGGGACCGACACGGCCATCGCGCACGTGTCCGATCCGGCCGTCTTCGCCGACGTGGTCTTCCGCCCTGCCCCGCCCCAGCCGAAGTCCGCGGCCACCGCCACGCCGCTGACCCGCAAGGCCGCCCTGAAGGTCCTCGTCCCGACACGGGTCAAGAAGCTCGTCCGGCGGCTGCGCCCCGCGCCGGCCACGCCTGCCCAGAAGGCCGCCGCCCCCTCGCCAGCCCCGGCGAAGCAGCGCCAGAAGCGGATCGGCCTCGTCGTCACGCGCGCCGGGATCTTCAAGGACAACGGGATCAACTTCTCGCCCGCTGACCAGCGGAAGTTCTGGCTGGATGTCATCGAGCAGCTCACGAAGCGCGGCTACGACTACCGCCTCTTCACCACGGGCCACTTCGCGGACGAGGCTCTCCTCGACCTGATGGTCCGCTCGGACAAGGTGCCTGTCTCCAAGACGGCCCTGACGGTCAACTCCCCCGAGGAACTCCATGCCCAGCTCAGCGCGTGCGACGGCGTGATCGCCTACCGCCTCCACGCGTCGATCGCGTCGTTCGCCTACGGCATCCCGTCCATCGGGCTGTCCTGGAACTTCAAGGTGCCCTACTTCTACGAGTCGGTGGGGCACGGCGACCGGGCCCTCGGCCCCGAGCGCTGGACCGCCGATGAGGTCGTCCCCGCACTGGAGAAGGCGATGGCCGAGGGCGTGCACAAGGACGAGGCCTTCCTGCTGAGCGTCTACGAGACCCTCTTCGCCGGCTTCAGGTCGATCGTCGCCCCCGACAGCGAGGCCGTCGCCTACTCCTACGACCAGCTGCGCACCGAGCTGCCCCGCTACGCGGGCACCAGCGACGCGGCCTACAAGGAGAAGGTGCGACGCAAGCTGCGCCGGACCTACGACGCCTACCGACGCGCCGCCTACTGACAGGCCTACGGGCGGGGAGCCGCGTCCCCGCCTGTAGGATGACGCGGTGAGTTCTGAACAGAGTGCCGCGCCCATGACCGCTGCAAGCCTGAAGCAGTACGTGCCCGGCGACCCCATCCGCATCCTGCTGCTGACGAACAGGGACTCGGACAACGTCGGCGATCAGCTGATCGAGGCGTCGGCCATCTCGCTCATCGAAGGCGTCATGAAGAACCTCGGTATCTCCCCCGAGGCGTTCATGATCGAGAGCCGGGCCGCCGGGATCATCTCCAAGGCCTACCTCCGTAGCGGCGACGAGAAGCTGCTGGAGTCGGCCAGGAAGTCGATCTCCGCCGCCGACGTCGTCATCTTCGGTGGGGCTCCGCTGTTCAACTACTCCTACCAGAACTTCTACAAGCGCACGATCCGCACGATCGAGCTCGCGCAGGAGTACGGCGTCCCCGTGCTGTTCTCCAGCATCGGCGTCGAGCCGTACAGCGCAACCAACGCCAAGTCACAGCTGCTGAAGGCCGCCCTGGCGCTGCCCGTCGTCCGCCAGATCACCACCCGCGACGACATCGATTCGGTGCGGAAGTACGTGGAGGGGACCGACGTATCCGTCGCGCATGTCTCCGACCCCGCGGTCTTCGCCGACGCGGTCTTCTCGAATGTCCCCGACTCGAAGATCCCGGCTCCGGCGGACGGCGCCAAGCGGATCGGGCTCGTCGTCACGCGGGCCACCATCTTCAAGGACAACGGGATCAAGTTCTCCGAGAGCGACCAGCGCCGCTTCTGGCTCGACGTGATCGCAACCCTCAAGGCGCGGGGGTACGACTACCGCCTGTTCACGACGGGTCACTTCTCCGACGAGGTCTTCCTGGATGCGCTGGTCAAGGAGAAGCGGATCCCGCTGAGCAAGGTGTCCGTCACGGTGAACTCGCCGGAGGAACTCCACTCGCAGCTGAGCGCCTGCGACGGCGTGATCGCCTACCGTCTGCACGCCTCCATCGCCGCCTTCGCGTACAGCATCCCGGCCATCGGCCTGTCGTGGAACTTCAAGGTCCCCTACTTCTACGAGTCCGTCGGCCACGGCGACCGGGCCCTGCCCGTCGAGCGCTGGAAGGCCTCCGAGGTGGTCCCCGCACTCGAGAAGGCGATGGCCGAGGGCGTGCACAAGGACGAGGCCTTCCTCATGACGGTGTACGAGACCCTCTTCTCCGGCCTCCGGGAGATCTTCGCCCCCTCCAGCGAGGCCACCTCCTACACCTACGACGAGCTCCGGGAGGAGCTGCCGCGCTACGCGGGCACCACCGTCGCCGAGTACAAGGGGAAGGTCCGGCGCAAGCTCCGGCGGACCTACGAGAACTACCAGCGGCAGGCCCTCGCAGCCCGCAAGACGGCGCGCGAGTTCGAGCAGGCCCCGCCCGCGGTGCAGAAGTCGATCCGCGGCGCTGGGCGCTTCTTCCGACGGCTCGCCAACAAGAAGTAGTCACCGTCCTCCCTGGGACTCTCCGACTAGGCTGGCCCCATGCGAGCTGTGATCGTGGAGACCCCCGGAGACGTCGACGCTCTGACCATCGGCGAGGTGGAGACGCCCCGCCCCGGGCCGGGTGAGGTCCTGGTGCGGACGGTCGCGTCGGGCGTGAACCGCGCCGACGTGCTGCAGCGGCAGGGTCACTACCCGCCGCCGAAGGGTGTCACCGACATCATCGGTCTCGAGGCCTCCGGCGTCGTGGAGGAGGTCGGGGCCGCCGTCACCCGCTGGAAGAAGGGCGACGAGGTCGTCGCGCTCCTGGCCGGCGGCGGCTACGCCGAGTTCTTCATCGCACCCGAGGGTCAGCTGGTCCCGCCCCCGCCGGGCGTCGACCTCGTGTCCGCCGCCGGGGTCCTGGAGGTCGCCGCCACGGTCGTGTCCAACCTCGAGGTCGGACGGCTCTCCGCCGGCGAAGTGTTCCTCGTGCACGGTGGGGCCGGAGGCATCGGCACGTTCGCGACTCAGTACGCCAGGGCACTCGGCGCCACGGCGGTCTCGACCGCAGGCAGCCTGGACAAGGTCCGCCACAGCCTCGAGCACGGAGCATCATTCTCGTTCGACTACCACGGCGACTGGGTCGCCGAACTCAAGGAGGCCACCGGCGGCGCCGATGTCATCCTCGACATCATCGGCGCGAAGTACCTCGAGCTGAACGTGAAGGCGCTGAAGCCTGGCGGCCGGCTGGTCATCATCGGCATGCAGGGCGGCGTGAAGGGCACGCTGAACATCGGGCTGCTGCTGAGCAAGCAGGCCATGGTGACGGCCACCTCGCTGCGCTTCAAGCCCCTCGGCGCCAAGGCTGCGATCTGCCGACGCGTCGAGCAGGAGGTGTGGCCGATGCTCGGCGACGGGCGCATCCGTCTCTCCCCCGAGACCCGCATCCCGTTCGATGACGTGCGCAGGGCGCACGAGCAGTTGGTCGGCGGCGACAACGTGGGCAAGATCGTCCTGGTGCACTGAGCGCCCCGACCGCACACCGAGAAAGGCAGGCAGCCCCCAGTGACGAGGGTCATCACCTACGGAACGTTCGACCTCTTCCACGAGGGCCACCGTCGACTCCTCGAACGGGCACGGGAACTGGGGGACCACCTCATCGTCGGCGTCACCTCCGACGCCTACGACGACTCCCGAGGCAAGCTGAACGTCGCGCAGTCCCTGGTGGAGCGCATCCGCAATGTCACGGCCTCCGGGCTCGCCGACGAGGTCATCGTCGAGGAGTACGAGGGCCAGAAGATCCACGACATCCAGCGCTACGCGGTCGACGTCTTCGCGATCGGCTCCGACTGGGTCGGCAAGTTCGACTATCTGCGTGACTACTGCGACGTGGTGTACCTCGATCGCACCAAGGGCATCTCCAGCACGAAGCTGCGCGAGGTCAACGGGGGCGGGGTCATCCGGCTGGGCGTCCTCGGCTCAGGCCGGATCGCGTCGCGCTTCGTCCGGGAGTCGAAGTTCGTCTCCGGCGTCAACGTCGAGGCCGTGTGGAGCCGCCGCCACGCCCGCGCGATCGAGTTCGCCGAGGATTTCGAACTGCAGTGGGCCAACGAGAACCTCGAGGACCTGCTGGAGCACGTCGAGGCGGTCTACATCGCGACCCCGCACGGAACGCACGTCGACCTGGCCCGCAAGGCCCTGGCTGCGGGGGTGCACGTCCTGTGCGAGAAGCCCATCGCGCTCAACCGCGCCGACCTGGAGGAGGTCTACGCGCTCGCCGACGAGAAGGACCTGATCCTGCTCGAGGCCCTCAAGACGGCCTTCTCCCCCGGCTTCCAGCGCATGGTGGCCATCGCACGCGGCGGCACCATCGGGGCGATCCGCTCGGTCGACGCAACCTTCACCAAGCTCGTGAAGGGCGGCCGGGAGCTGAAGGGCCCCGACGGCGGCGCCATCTCCGAGCTGGCCTCCTACCCGCTGCTCGCCATCACCAAGCTGCTCGGCGACTCGCCGTCGGCCGTCACCACCCGCGTCTTCCAGCCCGAGGACAGCGCCGTCGACCAGTTCGCCCGCATCGACGTCGACTATCCCGACGCCATCGCGACGGCGAAGGTCGGCCTCGGCGTCAAGGCCGAGGGAGAGCTGGTCGTCGCAGGTACCCGCGGCTACCTCTACGTCCCGGCGCCGTGGTGGCTGACGGAGTACTTCGAGACGCGATTCGAGGATCCGCGGGACAACCGGAAGTACTACTACAAGTTCGACGGCGACGGCCTGCGCTACGAGCTGGCCGAGTTCGTCTCCATGATCCGCGACGGGTCGCGGGAGTCGTTCAAGCTGCGGCGGGCCGACTGCCTGGCCATCGCCTCGCTGATCGAGCGGGCACGGTCGGAACAGGTCCGTTTCGGTTGACCTCGGGACGCCGCAGGCCCGATCAGGCCATCACGTCCCAGCGCCGGTAGCATTGCTTCTCGGTTCCTTGGCGGCCAGAGTGCGGCCTGACCTCAACCCCGGTCCCCAGAAGGAGACATGATGGCTGGCCAGCCCCCCACGACGTCTGTACCGCGTAAACGCGCTCTGCTCGTCGGAGCGTATGAGCGTGACAACTTCGGCGATGAACTCTTCCTCCTCGTGACGGAGCACTACCTGGCCGAGGCGGGCTACGATTCCGTCGCCGCCGCGCCCTTCGCCGCCGACATGACCGAACTGCTCGACCGCTCGGTCGAGCGCTTCGTGGACTGCCTGGAGAGGGAGCGCTTCGACCTGGTGTGGAGCGTCGGCGGGGAAGCGGGCGCCATCACCACCGAGGGCGCGATGCGCTGGTCGGTCGCCCCGGAACTCTTCGCCGAGTACAAGGCGGCCGACGGGGCCAGGAAGACGGAGATCCGTCGTCAGGTGATGGGCGGCACTCACGTGGAGACGCCCTACATGCCGCGGCTGTCGGCCTTCCCGCTCAACGTCCTGACCCCCACTGTCATCAACTCGATCGGTATCTCGGGAATCGCGAAGGCCTCCACCGACCGTCGGGCCCAGGTGCTCCGCGTGCTGCGTGAGGCGACCGCCGTGTCCGTGCGGGATCCGCGCGCGAGCGAGACCCTGGACGGCGGCGGCATCGAGCACACCCTGGCGCCCGACCTCGTCCACACCATCCGCCACATGCACCCCAGGCCCGCCGACGAGGAGGGCAGCGGCTACGTCCTCGTACAGGTCAACCAGGCCCAGATCAAGTCGATCGGTCTCACCCGCTACGCCGACGCCATCGCCGCCTCCGAGGCCCTGAAGCCCTTCCCCCTGCGCATGATCTACGCAGGCCTCGCCGCCGGTCACGACTCCCCCGAGGAGTACAGCCAGATCCGCGACCGCATCCTCGAACAGGATCCGGGACGCGACATCGAGATCCTGGACATCTCCCGACGCCCGTGGGACATCGTGGACGAGATCCGACGCGCGACCCTCTGGTTCGGCGCATCGCTGCACGGCCGCATCGTGGCCTGCGCGTACGACGTTCCGCGCATCAGCCTTGCCCGCGGCAAGGTCGACGTCTACTCGGAGGCCTGGGACGACGGCATGCCGCTCAAGGTCAACATCGACGACCTCGACGCCGCCGTCCGGTCCGCCCTGAGCGACGAGACCATCGCGAAGGCGGCCGGCACCGGCGAGCGCCTGGCCATCCTGGCCGAGGAGAACATCCGCCGCTCCATCGCGCTCGCCGACGCCGCCACCCCGACCGAGCTCGCGGCGAGGAGGGCCACCGCCCAGGAGGCGGACCTCGCCATCGTGCAGCGCGAGCGCACCGCCGCCGTCCGGCAGCGTGACGCCGCCCTCAAGGACGTGGAGACGACTGCCGGGGAACGCGACGCGGCCAGGAAGGGCCGTGCCGCCGCCCTGAAGAAGAGAGACGCGGCCGTCAAGGAGCGCGACACCGCCAAGCGGTCCCTCTCCCGGGCACAGCGTCCGCTGTGGAGGAAGGCCGCCTCCCGGGTCGCCTCCACGCGACCGGGACGCTACCTCGTGAAGCAGATCCGCGGCCGGAAGAACTGACCCGGGCCACAGACGACAACTGCCCCGGAGCGATGCTCCGGGGCAGTTCTTCGTTCAGCCGATCGTCAGTTGTAGACGACGACCTTGTCGCCGAGCCTCACCTTGTCAAACAGGGCCTTGATGGCCGCGTAGTCGCGGATGTTCACGCAGCCATGCGAGGCACCGGCGTAGCCGCGGGCCGCGAAGTCGGCCGAGTAGTGGACGGCCTGGCCGCCGGAGAAGAACATCGCGAAGGGCATCGACGACCCGTAGATCGACGAGACGTGGTCACGCGACTTGCGGAACACCGTGAAGGAGCCGTTGCGGGTCGGCGAGGAGGAGGCGCCGAAGCGGGCGTCGAGGGTCGTGACGATCTTGCCGTCGATCATCCACCGGAGCTTATGGTCATCCTTGGAGATGCACAGCACCCTCCCTGTGAGGCAGCGGCTGTCGATGCCCTTGAGCGTGCGGGTGATCTTCATGCTGGACGACCCGGTGCGCGACGAGCCCTGCGTGACCAGCACGCGCCACTTCACGGTGCCGGTGTGATCCTCCCGGTACGTCAGCGGCAGCGAGTACTTCGTGCCGTTGTACTTCGCGGAGACGGTCTTCTTCGCCTTCGTGACCCACTTACCGTGCGAGCGGACCTGGGCGGCGACAGTGACCTTGCCGGAATAGCCCTTCACGGTGCCGGTGGCGTAGGTGGAGGCGCCGAGCAGCTTGACGCGGTCCTTGTTGATGCTGGCGGACTTCTTGGGGACGCGGGTGACCTTGACCGAGTCGGAGCCGACGGTCGTCGGCGACTGGGTCGCGCGGACCCGGAACTTGTTGGTGGCCAGCGTGCCGGTCCTGTACTGCGCAGAGATGGAGTAGCTCGTCGATGAGGTGGTCGACTTCGAGAGCGTCTTCCAGGCCCCGTTGACCCGCACCTGCGACTCGATGGTCACCTTGCCCGGCAGGAATCCCTTCAGCTTGCCCGTCAGCTTCACCGTCGACCCGACGGCCCGGTAGCGGGTGGTCGAGGCGGTGACGCGGGGGGTCGCGACGCGCTTGATCGTGTGGGTGTCGGTCGTCGCAGTGGTGCCGGCCGCATCCGAGGCGGTGACCCGCCACTTCCAGGACCCCTTGGTGTGCGTGCCCGTCGACAGCAGCAGCTTGTAGGCGCCGCCCTCGGCGACCGTGACCGGGGTGCCGCTCTTCCAGGCGCCGTCGACGTAGACCTGCGCCTTGACCGTCACCTGGCCGGTGAAGCCGCTCACCCTGCCGGTGGCGTAGCTCTTCACGCCCACGTACTGGGCGGTCGGCATGCTGATGGTCACGTTCCCGACGGCCGCAGCGGGTGCAGCCGCCCCCAGCGTGGGCGTGGGTGCCGGGGTCGGGTCAGCGACCGCCAACGAGGCCGAGGTGGCCAACAGCGCACCGCTGATCAGTCCGACGGTCAGCCGCTTGGCCCATCGTCGCAGGCCTCCTGACGTCTGCGCCTCCATGTGTCCCCACCTTCACTCTCGAGGTCATGCCGGGGTCACGTTACCGTGAACGTCGCCCGTTTCCATATCGTCGAGCCCACGTTCAGGAACGCTGAAGGGTCCCCTGCGCCGTCAGTCTGCTAAGAGCCTATCGCGCAGCCGCACCAGCCAATCCGGGATGACAAGGCCGGTTGATTCGATCTTCGCCAGGTCGAACGTGCTGTTGACAGGCCGCGGGGCCACCAGCCGGTCGGCCGGCTGGCCGCTCAGGTACTGCTCGGTGGTCACCGGAGTGACGCGGTCGGCATCCTCCCCGACGAGCTCGAAGGTGGCGCGGGCCACGTCGCACCAGGTGCCGACGGGTCCGCTGTTGGAGAAGTTGTACGTGCCGAACTCGGCCTCCGCGCGCAGGAGGTGGAGGATGGCCGCCGCGAGGTCGTCGGCGAAGGTCAGGCGGCCGTGCTGGTCGTCGACGACCGTGGGGTCGACGCCGCCCTTGGCCAGCCTGGCCATCGTGGCGACGAAGTTGGCACCGTCCCCGACCACCCACGAGGTCCGCACCAGGTAGTGGCGGGGCACCATGCTGACGATCAGCTCGCCGGCGGCCTTCGAGGCGCCGTAGACGCTCATGGGCGCGAGCTGCTCGCCCTCGCCGTGGTCGGCGGTCGTCCCGTCGAAGACATAGTCGGTGGACACGCTCACGAAGGTGAGGTCGTGACGGAGGCAGGCCAGCGCCAGGTCCCGCTGGGCGGTGGCGTTGACTGCCCACGCGGCCCGGCGGCCCTCGGGCGTCTCGGCCGCGTCGACGGCCGTGAAGGCGGCCGCGTTGATGACGGTGGCGATGGTGCGCCAGTCGTAGCCCGCGACCACGGCCGGGTCGGTCATGTCGAACTCGTCCCGGTCGACGTAACGCACGCCGACCTCGCCCAGCTGTTCGCGGAGCGCCCGGCCCAGCTGGCCGTCGGCGCCGATCACGAGAGTCTCGCGAGCCCGGACGGGCGTCACCGCGTCGAGCATCGGGTGGCCGAGGTCCTTGTCGGAGACGACGGCCTCGGCGAGCGGAATCGGCCACGGGACGTCCGCCGTCGGATCTGCGACGTTGACGAGTGCGTAGCGAGCCTCGGGCGACCAGTGGTCGTTCACGAGGTACATGTAGTTGACGTTCTCCTCGAGCGTCTGGAAGCCGTTCGCGACACCGCGGGGGACGAAGACGGCGACGTCGGGGGCGAGCTCGAGGTGGAACGTGGTGCCGAACCCGTCTCCCTCACGCAGGTCGACCCAGGCCCCGAAGGCACGGCCGTTCGCGACGGAGACGTACTTGTCCCACGGTTCGGCGTGCAGACCGCGCGTGACGCCGACGGGGGCGTTGAAGGACACGTTCTGCTGCACCGGCCCGAAGTCGGGCAGGCCGAGGGCCACCATCTTCTCGCGCTGCCAGTGCTCCTTGAACCAGCCGCGTGCGTCGCCGTGCAGCTGGAGCCGGACGACGAGCAGGCCGTCGATAGGCGTGGTCTCGATGCTGAGCGGCTGCCCGAGCGTCGTCATCGGCCCACCTTGGCGTATTTGGCCTCGGTCTCGTCCTTCTGCGGGGCCCACCAGGCCTCGTTCGCGACATACCAGTCGATCGTGGCCTTGAGGCCGGCCTCGAAGTCCGTGTAGGCGGGCTCCCAGCCGAGCTCGGTGCGCAGCCGGGTCGCGTCGATCGCGTAGCGCAGGTCGTGGCCGGGGCGGTCGGAGACGTGGTCGTAGGAGTCCCGGGGCTGCCCCATCAGGACGAGGATGTCCTCGATGACGTCCTTGTTGTTGCGCTCGCCGTTGGCGCCGATGAGGTAGGTCTGCCCGATCTCGCCGCGCTCGAGGATGCGCAGCACGGCCGAGCTGTGGTCGTCGGTGTGGATCCAGTCGCGGACGTTCTCGCCGGTCCCGTAGAGCTTGGGCCGCACGCCGCGGATCACGTTGGTGATCTGGCGGGGGATGAACTTCTCGACGTGCTGGTAGGGGCCGTAGTTGTTCGAGCAGTTCGAGATGGTGGCCTGAACGCCGAAGGACCGGACCCAGGCGCGCACGAGCAGGTCGCTGCCGGCCTTGGTCGCCGAGTAGGGGCTCGACGGGTTGTACGGGGTGGTCTCGCTGAACTTCGCGGGATCGTCGAGCTCGAGGTCGCCGTAGACCTCGTCGGTCGAGATGTGGTGCAGCCGGACGCCGTGCTTCCGGACGGCCTCCAGGATCGTGTAGGTGCCGACGATGTTGGTGTCGAGGAAGGGACGCGGGTTGCTCAGCGAGTTGTCATTGTGCGACTCGGCGGCGAAGTGGACGACGGCGTCGACCCCTGCCACAAGCCGGTCGACCAGCTCGGCGTCCTCGATCGCGCCGTGCACGAACTCCATCCGGCCGGCGGGCACGTCGGCGAGCGACGCCTCGTTGCCGGCGTAGGTGAGCTTGTCGAGCACGACGACGGAGGCGTCGGTGTGCGCCATCAGATGGTGCACGAAGTTGGCGCCGATGAATCCGGCTCCGCCGGTGACCAGGATCTTGTTCACTTGTCTTTTCCTCTTGCGATGAGCTGGAGCAGGTAGTCGCCGTAGCCGGACTTGGTGAGCGGGGTCGCGATGGCGGTGAGTTCGTCGTCGGTCAGCCAGCCGTTGCGCCAGGCGACCTCCTCCGGGCAGCCGATCTTCATGCCCTGGCGGTGCTCGATGGTGCGGACGAAGTCGGAGGCGTCGAGCAGCGAGTCGAACGTGCCGGTGTCGAGCCAGGCGGTGCCGCGAGGCAGGATCTGCACGCCCAGCTTGCCGCGGCTCAGGTACTCGGCGTTGACGCTGGTGATCTCGTACTCGCCGCGCGCCGACGGCTCGAGGTCGCGGGCGATGGCGATCACGTCGTTGTCGTAGAAGTAGAGGCCCGGCACCGCGTAATTGCTCTTGGGCTCGGCCGGCTTCTCCTCGATCGAGACGGCGCGGTGGTCCGCGTCGAACTCGACGACGCCGTAAGCGGTGGGGTCGGCGACCCAGTACGCGAAGACGGCGCCGCCGTCGATCTCGCCGAACCGGCGCAGCTGCGACCCGAGGCCGGGCCCGTAGAACAGGTTGTCGCCGAGCACGAGCGCGACCGAGTCGTCGCCGACGAAGTCCGCGCCGATCACGAACGCCTGGGCCAGCCCGTTGGGGACCTCCTGCACGGCGTAGCTGATCTCGATGCCGTACTGCGACCCGTCGCCGAGCAGCCGCTGGAAACCCGCCTGGTCGTGCGGAGTCGTGATGACGAGCACCTCGCGGATCCCCGCCAGCATCAGCGTGGTCAGCGGGTAGTAGATCATCGGCTTGTCGTAGACGGGCATGAGCTGCTTCGACACGCCGAGTGTCAGCGGGTGCAGGCGCGTGCCCGAGCCGCCCGCGAGGATGATTCCCTTCATCGGTTGGGTCCCTCTCCTGATCTGATCCTGGTCAGCATCGTTGCTTCATTGCCTGTCTACACGACCGGGGGACGCCCGTGGCGGGTCATCTCCCAGATCGTCGACCACCGCAGCTTGCGGGGCCGCGGTCCGTCTCCCCACGGCGACGACCGCCAGCCGTCGATCCAGCCCGACCACCAGGTCCGCAGGGCATGCAGGTCGCGCTCCCGCACCAGCTGCACGATCGTCCAGGTGCCGACGTAGGCCCACGAGAAGGGCCAGTGCAGGCAGCGGCGGGCGAGCCAGACGCGGTTGCGGGCATTCATGAAGTAGTACTCGTCGTGCCGGGTCGGGTGCACGACGGGGTGGGCGGCGCGCAGGTCGCCGTGGTACTCGGTGCGCATCCCCTGGTCCCAGACGCGCCAGGCGAGCTCGATGCCCTCGTGCGCGTAGAAGAAGGTGCCGGGCCAGCCGCCGGTGGCGTCGAAGACGTCGCGCCGGAGCACGACGGCGGCCTCCATGACCGAGAAGGCGGGGCCGGAGTCGGTCGCCTCCCCCTTGCGCATCCGCGGAACCCAGCGGCCCGGCTCGTCGCCGGGGTTCTCCGGGTCCACCATGCGGGGCTGGATCATGCCGAGCTTCGGGTTGGCCTGGAAGCGTCGTGCGCACTCGGCGAGGTGCCCCTCATCGAGCAGGGCGCAGTCGTCGTCGAGGAAGAAGAGGAACTCGCCGGTGACGTCCGGCACGCCGGCGTTGCGCCCGGCGGGGATGCCGAGGTTGGAGTGGAGGTGGTGCCCCTTCACGCCCTCGGGGAGCCCGACGGGGTCCCAGCCGTTGCCGACGACGACGATGTCGGTGGTGACCCCGGTCTGCATCAGCACGGAGTCGATGGCCCGCACCAGGCCCTCGGGTCGCCGGCCCATCGTGAGCATGACGACACCGAACGTCGGCAGCCCGGCGATCATGCGCGCAGCCTCGGGGACTTCCAGATCGCCACGAAGTGCCCGACGACGACGACCCAGATCAGGACGGTCAGGGCGACGACGTAGGCGCGCCAGACGACCGACGGGTCGGCGAAGAACAGCGCGACGACGCCGACGACCAGCGACACCAGGGTCAGCTCGATGGAGTGGAAGATGCGGTGGAACGGCACGAACCGGGCGACGCGGCGCAGCATGGCCATCGCCCCGGAGCCGGTGATCTGGCGCACGGCATGGGTGTCGGGCAGCTTCTCCAGGCCGGAGTTGGTCCGGGCGAGGACCACCATGGCGTTAAGGGCCTTGTTGAACCAGATGCCGCCCATCAGGATGGCGCCGAGGAACGCGAACTGCCAGTCGGTCACCGTCGCTGCGTCCCCCGCGGCGAGGAGGCCGGCGGCCTTGATGCCGAGGAACAGGCCGATGGAGCCCTCGGCGGTGTAGTGCCCGATCTGGTCGAGGAAGATCCCCTTCGGGCTCATCGTCTGCCGCCAGCGGGCGACCTCACCGTCGGAGCAGTCGAGGAACATCTGGAACTGCGCGAGCAGCGCCGCCAGCAGCGGGCCCCAGATGCCGGGCAGCAGCAGGGCGGGGCCGGCCAGGAAGCCGGCGACGATCATGAGGAAGGTGACGCCGTTGGCGCTGATGGGCGTGCGGACCAGCAGCCAGGTGAGGTGCACCGACAGGCGACGCATGTACAGCGTGCCGGTCCAGTGCTCCGCGATGGCGCGGCTCATCACGGCGTCGGGCTGCACGACGCGGCGCAGCTCCTCCAGGGTCGGAGACGCGGGGCGGGGCAGGTCGTCGGTCACTTCCTGGTCGCCTCGTACGCCTCGATGACCTCGTCGGTCGGGCCGTCCATCATGAGCGTGCCCTTGTTGAGCCAGATGGTCCGCTGACAGGTGTCGCGGATCGACCCCATGGAGTGCGAGACGAGGAAGATCGTGCCCGCGGTCTCCGCGATCTCCCGGATCCGGGCCTCCGAGCGCTTCCGGAACCGGCGGTCGCCGACGGCCAGGGCCTCGTCGATGATGAGGATGTCGTGCTGGCGGGCCGCAGCGATGGAGAACTTCAGCCGCGCCTGCATGCCGGAGGAGTACGTGCGCATGGGCAGGTCGATGGACTCGCCCAACTCGGCGAACTCGACGATGCCCGGCTCGAGTTCCTTCACCTCGGACCGGGTGTAACCCAGCGCGAGGCCGCCCAGCACGATGTTGCGGGTACCGGACAGGTTGGGCAGCAGCGCGGCGCCGACGCCCAGCAGGTTGGGGCGCGAGCGGGCGTACACCGCGCCGGCGGCCGGGGGCGTGAGGCCGGTGAGGGCGCGCATCAGCGTCGACTTTCCGGAGCCGTTCGAGCCGATGACGCCGATGGACTCGTTCTCGTAGGCGACGAAGGAGACGCCCTTGAGCGCGTGCACCTCGCGGATGCCGCGGGTCTTGGCCAGCAGTCCGCTGCGATCCTTGGCGGCCCGGCCGGTTGCGTACACGCGGTACTTCACGTGCAGGTCGTCGACCACGACGACGGGGGCACCGCGGTCCGGCAGCTTGTCAATCGCGACCATAACGCTCCTCGGCGCTCCAGAAGAACAGCACTCCCACCACGAGGGTCGCCACGGAGATGCCGGCGAGCATCGGCCAGTAGTGCAGGGGGTAGCTGCCGCTCTCCACGAGGATGCTCCGCGAGATCTGGAGCACCTGGTAGATCGGGTGGTAGTCGTACAGCGCCAGGATCGCATGGTGATGCTCGAGGATCGTCTTGACGTTGAACAGCACACCGGAGGTGTAGAAGATGATGCGGCTGACGAACGGCAGCAGCTGCGTCAGGTCCGCGACGTGCACCGTCAGGCGGGCGGTGATGAACGCGATGCCGGTGTTGAACAGCGTGTACAGCGCGAGCAGCGGGATCATCAGCAGCCACTCCCAGCGGGGGTAGTGGCCGAAGATCGCCAGGATGGGCACCAACACCACGAGCGTGATACACAGGCTGAGGAAGCGCTGGACGACCGTCGCGAGAGGCAGGGTCATGCGCGGGAAGTTCAGCGACTGCACGAGGTTGCGGTTGCCGGAGATCGACTTCGACCCGTCGTTGAAGCAGCCAGTGAAGAACTCGAAGATGAAGACGCCGACCACGACGTAGGCCGCGTACCCCTCAGGCCGGCTGTTGCCCTGCAGCAGGCCGAAGATCAGGCCGTAGATCAGGGCGTTCAGCAGCGGCCGCAGGACGATCCAGACGACTCCGAGGCGGTTTCCCTCGACCTCGGAGCGCATCCGGAAGCGGGCCATGGTGGCGATGAACTCGCGACGCTGCCACACCTCGCCGAGATAGCGGAAAAGCGGTGGTCGGGCACCGACCCTGGGCAGCCCAGCTTCCTGGGCGATCTGCGCCAAAGACACGTGTCGGGGCCCCTTCTCCTCGGCCAAGTGGTCATATCCGCGTGCAGTCTACCCCGGAGCCCCCGTGGCAACCGCCTTCGCCCCTGGCCGGTCGGCGATGCGCCCGTCGGCACGGCGCACGGATCAACTAGAGTGACGCGCGTGTCCAAAGTCTTGACTTCACTTCCGGTCGGCGAGCGCGTCGGCATCGCATTCTCGGGTGGTCTGGACACCTCGGTGGCAGTCGCGTGGATGCGCGAGGCCGGCGCGGTGCCCTGCACCTACACCGCAGACATCGGCCAGTACGACGAGCCCGACATCGCGTCGGTGCCCGGCCGCGCCCTGCAGTACGGCGCCGAGCTGTCCCGCCTGGTCGACTGCCGCCCGCAGCTCGTCGAGGAGGGCCTCTCCGCCCTGGCGTGCGGCGCCTTCCACATCCGGTCGGCGGGCCGCGCCTACTTCAACACCACGCCGATCGGCCGCGCCGTCACCGGCACGATGCTGGTGCGCGCCATGGCCGAGGACGACGTCTTCATCTGGGGCGACGGGTCCACCTACAAGGGCAACGACATCGAGCGGTTCTACCGCTACGGCCTGATGGCGAACCCGCAGCTGCGCATCTACAAGCCATGGCTCGACGAGGACTTCGTCACGCAGCTCGGCGGCCGCGACGAGATGAGCCAGTGGCTCACCGAGCGCGACCTCCCCTACCGCGACTCCAAGGAGAAGGCGTACTCGACCGACGCGAACATCTGGGGCGCGACACACGAGGCCAAAACCCTCGAGGAGCTCAGCGTCTCCCTCGAGACCGTCGAGCCGATCATGGGCGTCAAGTACTGGGACCCGTCGGTCAGCATCGAGACCGAGGACGTCACCATCGCGTTCGAGCTCGGCCGCCCGGTGGCCATCAACGGCAAGCGCTTCGACGACGCCGTCGCCCTGGTCATGGAGGCCAACGGCATCGGTGGGCGCCACGGCCTCGGCATGAGCGACCAGATCGAGAACCGCATCATCGAGGCCAAGTCCCGCGGCATCTACGAGGCGCCCGGCATGGCCCTGCTGTGGATCGCCTACGAGCGCCTGCTGTCGGCCATCCACAACGAGGACACGCTCGCGAACTACCGCTCCGAAGGCCTGCGCCTCGGCCGTCTGCTCTACGAAGGCCGCTGGCTCGACCCGCAGTCCCTGATGCTGCGCGAGTCCCTGCAGCGCTGGGTCGCCTCCGCCGTCACCGGCGACGTCACGCTGCGCCTGCGTCGCGGCGACGACTACACCATCCTCGACACCCGCGGCCCCAACCTCTCCTACCAGCCGGAGAAGCTGTCCATGGAGCGCGTCGAGGACTCCGCGTTCGGCCCCGTCGACCGCATCGGCCAGCTGACGATGCGCAACCTCGACATCGCCGACTCCCGCGAGAAGCTCGAGCTGTACGCGGCCCAGGGCACCCTCGGCGGTGCCCAGGCCGAGCTGTTCGGCACGATCGACAAGGGGCAGTCCAAGGCGATCGCCGAGACCATCGCCGCATCGGCCACCGAGGACATGGACGCGGCCGGACTGCGCTCCGCCTTCGACGCCGGCACCGACTGATCACAGAACCGGAAATGGGGGCGTCCGCGAAAGCGGTCGCCCTCATTTCGGCGTCCGGACCCCGCACCCCGGCAGCTGACACCGCCATGAGTACAATAAACGCGGCGCGCACCTCACAGCTCGCATAACGCCTAGTCAGCTCGTCTACTACGAATAGGCTTGAGCTTAGATACCTGGCTTCCGCTGAGCTTTCCTACTCATGCGCATAGGTAGCCGGTACCGAGAAAGAACTGGTAGGTGCCCCCACCGTTCCCACTGCCCATTCCGTTATCGATTTGAGACGCTTTACGTGCAGCCACTTCGGCGAACGAATGGGAGCAGACGATCATGACAACGACGGACACGGCCACCCCCTGCGTCACCTACTCGGACATCTACCTCCACCCCCTCCTCGACGAGAGCGCCAGCCCGTCAACCAGGGGTGACCGTCGGGAGCAGGCGATGCTCCGCTCCCAGGCCGAGAAGCTCTGTTCCGGATGCCCGCTGCTTGCCCAGTGCCTCACCGATGCGGTCAGCAAGTACGACGTCTCCGGTTTCGTGGCGGGCACCACCAAGCGACAGCGCCAGGAGATCCGGGCACGGCTCGGCGTCAACGTCACGCCGGACGACCTGGACACGTTCGCCGGCGTCAACTCGGGTCGTCAGTTCGACCGCTACGAGATCCACCGCATGCGGATGGCCAATCCCGACCAGCCCCTGAGCGTCATCGCGTCGAAGGTCGGCTGCTCGGTGTCCACCGTCAAGCGGCACCTGCGACGCATCGAGGAAGAGAACGGCGTGGTTCGCCCCCGGACCCGCGTCACCCCCGCCCCGGCGGAGATCATGGCCGTCGCAGCCGAGGTCAAGGCAGGAGTCGCCCGCAAGGTCGAGGCCGCCTGACCACAGAAACCTGATGCCACCCGGGCAGGTCCCCCCGCCTCCTGGGTGGCATCAGCACGTCCGGCCTCAGCAGGCCTCGGCGCGAGCGTCCTCCAGGAACCAGCGATCGAGCTCCTCGACGGTGCCGAGGTCGTGGAACGTTCCGGTGACGTGGTCGGCGGCAGCCTTGACCTCGTCCGCGGCGTCGCCGATCGCGACGCCACGTCCGGCCCACTCGAGCATCTCGATGTCGTTGCGGCCGTCGCCGAGGGCGAGCACGTCGACCCTGTCGATGCCGAGCGCCTCGCAGACGACGGCGAGGCCGTGCGCCTTGTCCACCCCGCGCGGGGCGATGTCCAGCCAGGCGGACCAGCCGACGAAGTAGGCAACCTCCTGCAGGCCCAGCCGCGCGACGAGTTCCGCGAAGACCTCCTCGGACGACTCCGGCTGGCGGATGACGACGCGCGCCACGTGGCGGGAGGCCAGCTCCTCGATCGTCTCGATGTGGACGACACCGGTCAGCTCCCCGTCGGGGAAGTGGCGGTTGACGCGCCAGTCCGCGCCGTCCTGCACCGCGATCCGTGCGTCGGGCGCGAGCTCGGCGACCTGGCGGACGACATCGGAGGGGTCGAACCTTGTCTCGTGGATGATGCGGAACGGCGGGTCGGTGACGACCACGGCGCCGTTGGAGACCACCGACCAGCCCGCGGGCAGGCCCAGCTGGTCGCGGACCTCCTTCGCACCGAGCCACGAGCGCCCGGTCGACATCACGACAGGCACTCCGGCCTCGACGACGCGCTGCACGGCCTCGTGGATCTCGCGCGGCAGGTGTCCGAACCCGTCGACGAGCGTGCCGTCGATGTCCAGCGCGACCAGCTTCGGTGTGAACGTCATGTGACCTCCTGACAAGTTACTTCCGCCAGCTTGCCATGAGCAGATGAACGACGGGTGACCGAACCGCGAGCGTTCGGGGAGTCGCTGCGGCGGCGGCAAGTGGCTGGGCAGTGCTCGTCCGCCGCTAGGCTGTGCCGAACGAACGGCGTTCAGGAGATCCGTGCTCATCCACCGCATCACGAACTCCCCGAGGGACTACGCGTGGGGGGTACCCGGAGGCATTTCGGCCGCCCTCGGCTGGCCCGCCACGGCCGCCGTCGAGGCCGAGCTGTGGTTCGGGGCACATCCCGCGTCGCCGAGCCTCTTCGCCGAGCCGACGCTGTGGCCCGACCTGCTCGGGTGGGAGGAGGCCAGCGGTGGCCAGCTGCCCTACCTGCTGAAGATCCTTGCCGCCGCCGAGCCGCTCTCGCTCCAGGCCCACCCCGCCAGCGCGCAGGCCGCCGCCGGGTTCGCCCGGGAGAACGCGCACGGCATCCCGCTGGACGCGCCGCACCGCAACTACAAGGACCCGTTCTCCAAGCCGGAGCTGATCGTCGCGCTTGCCGACGGGTTCGAGGCGCTGTGCGGTTTCCGCCCGGTGGGCGAGTCGCTCGCTCTCGTCGACCTGCTGTTCGCCCGCTGCGACCCCGACGCGGCCGGCCCGCTGGCGCGGCTGCACGAGCTCCTGGCCGCACCGGACGGCCTCTTCCACGCGGTCGCCTGGCTGCTGGCGCACGGGGCGGACGTCGATGTCCTCGTTGAGGAGGTGTCCCGCCAGGCCATCGCGTCTGACGACCTGGAGGTCGCCGGCAGGCTGGCCGCCCGCTACCCCGGCGACCCGGGCATCGCGGTGGCGCTGCTGCTGAACCACGTGACGCTGGCCGCCGGCGAGTGCCTGTGGCTGCCGGCCGGCAACGTGCATGCGTACCTGCGCGGCATCGGCGTCGAGCTGATGGGCCCGAGCGACAACGTGCTGCGCGGCGGGCTGACGCCCAAGCACGTGGACCGCGCCGAGCTGCTGCAGGTCCTCGACTTCACCGGGGCGACCGCCCCGCTGCTCGCGCCGGAGATCCTCGACGGGAAGGCCGTCGCCTACCGGCCCGAGACCGCCGGCTTCCAGCTCGTGCTGGCGCACGGGGACGCGGCGGTGGAGACCGGATCGGCGTCGATCGTCGTCGTGCTGGACGGCGAGTTCGTCGTCGCCTCGGGTGATCGGGAGATCACGCTGCCCCACGGGCAGGCGGCGCTCATCACGGAGCCTGGCCGCGTCGAACTGCGGGGCAGCGGCCGGCTCGCCTTAGCCGCTGGACGCAGCTAAACACCTTGTCACAGCGGGTTTCGAGCTACTGTAAAGCTACTGTAAACGCTGCTTTAGAGTAGCTTTACAGTAGCTCCAACATCAGGCTCCGGGGGTGAGGACCTCACGTCCGCCCAGGTAGGGGCGCAGGGCCTCGGGGACGCGCACGGAACCGTCGGCCTGCTGGTGGTTCTCCAGCAGCATGATGATGATGCGGGTCATGGCGCAGAGCGTGCCGTTCAGCGTCGCGACCGGGCGGACACCGTCGGAGAAGCGGCCGCGGATGCTGAGCCTCCGGGCCTGGAACTCGGTGCAGTTCGAGGTCGAGGTGACCTCGCGGTAGCGCTGCTGGGTGGGCAGCCAGGCGTAGCAGTCGAACTTGCGCGCGGCGCTGAGGCCGAGGTCGCCCGAGGCGACGTCGAGGACCTGGAACGGCACCTCGAGGGCCTGCAGGAACTCCTTCTCGTAGCCGAGCAGGCGCTGGTGCCAGTCCTCGGCGTCGGCCGGATCGCAGTGGACGAACATCTCGACCTTGTCGAACCAGTGCACGCGGAAGATGCCGCGGGTGTCCTTGCCGTAGGAGCCGGCCTCGCGACGGAAGCACGGCGAGTAGGCGACGTACTGGCGCGGCAGGGTGGCCTCGTCGAGGATCTCGCCGGAGTGGTAGGCGGCGAGCGCGACCTCGGAGGTGCCGACGAGGTAGAGGTCGTCGGCCTCGAGGCGGTACACGTCCTGCGCGGCCTGGCCGAGGAAGCCGGTGCCGTCCATGGCCTCGGGCTTCACGAGCGCGGGCGGGATCATGGGGGTGAAGCCCCACTCGGTGGCCTTGTTCATGGCGAGGTTGAGCAGCGCGATCTCGAGCTGGGCGCCGATGCCGGTCAGGACGTAGAAGCGGGACCCGGAGATCTTGGTGCCGCGCTCCATGTCGATGGCGCCGAGGCGCTCGCCGATCTCGAGGTGATCCTTGGGCTCGAAGCCCTCGGCCGCGAAGTCTCGCGGGGTGCCGTGCGTCTCGATGATGACGCCCTCGTCCTCGCCGCCCTCGGGGACGCCGTCGATCACGAGGTTGCCGACCTGCTTCATCAACTCGTCGAAGCGCGACTCGGCAGCGGCGGCGTCGGCCTGGCTGGCCTTCACATCGGTGGCCAGCTGCTTGGTGCGGGCCAGAAGCACGGCCTTCTCGTCGCCCTTAGCCTGGGCGACGAGCTTGCCGAGCGACTTCTGCTCGGCGCGCAGCGTCTCGGCGGCGAGGATGGAGGAGCGGCGGGTCTCATCGGCTGCGACCAGGTCGTCGACGAGCTCGACCGAGGCGCCACGGAGGGCCTGGGAGCGTCGGACGCGGTCGGGATCGACGCGGAGCCACTTGGGATCAATCATGGCCCCTACTCTAGCGACGCCCGCCCCGTCGGCCGCGATGAGCACGACACACTGCTCATCGCACTAAAGCGCCCGTGTGACCGTTGACAGCGACGATGACAAGTGTGTCGTGCTCATCGCGCCTCGGGCGGCCGAGGGCGGAGGGCGTAGGGTGGGCCGGTGCGAAGTGCGTCGACAAGGGTTCCGGTGGAGATCTGGATCCTGGTCGCAGCCGCGTTCCTGATCGCCCTGGGCTACGGGCTGGTCGCGCCGATCCTGCCGCAGTTCGCGCAGTCCTTCGACGTCGGCGTCATGGCGGCGTCCGCCATCGTCTCGATCTTCGCGTTCGTCCGGCTGGTGTTCGCGCCGGCCGGTGGGTCGCTGATCTCCCGCTTCGGCGAGCGTCGCATCTACCTGCTCGGCCTCACCATCGTCGCACTCAGCAGCGCGCTGTGCGGGTTCGCCGACACCTACTGGATGCTGCTGCTGTTCCGCGGCATCGGGGGCATCGGGTCGGTGATGTTCACCGTCTCGTCGATGGGCCTGCTGGTCCGGCTCTCACCGCCCGCGCAGCGTGGCCGGACCTCGTCGCTCTACGGCACCGCGTTCCTGCTCGGCAACATCCTGGGCCCGACGCTCGGCTCCCTCCTCTCCGGCATCGGCATGCGGCTCCCCTTCTTCATCTACGCCGTCGCCATCGCCGCCGCGGTGCTGGTGGTGCTGGTGATGCTGCGCGGCGGCCCGGGCGGCCGCCCCACGGGCGACGACCCGCAGGAGCGGATGCGGCTGGCCGAGGCCATCGGGCTGCCCGCGTACCGGGCGCTGCTGGTGACGGCCTTCGCCAACGGCTGGACGAACTTCGGCGTGCGCGTCGCGCTGCTTCCGCTGCTCGCGGCGGCCGCCCCGGAGATCGGTTCCGCCGCCGCGGGCATCGCGCTGACGCTGTTCGCGCTCGGCAACGCGGTCACGCAGCAGGCGACGGGGCGGCTGGTCGACCGTCGCGGTCGCCGGCCGTTCATCATGCTCGGGCTGCTGTTCGCGGCGCTCGTCACCGCGCCCATCGGCTGGTTCGACACCCTTCCGTTCTTCCTCGTCCTGTCCCTGGCCGGAGGCGCCTCCGCCGCGTTCATCGCGCCGGCATCGCAGGCGCTGCTCGCCGACCTGATCGGGTCGAACCGCAACGGCGGGCAGGCGCTGTCGACGTACTCGATGGCCACGGACCTCGGTTCCATCGCCGGGACGCTGCTGGCCGGCGCGATCGCCGACGCGGTCGGCTTCGGCTGGGCCTTCGGCGTCAGCGGGATCGTGCTGGCCGCGGCCGTCGTCCCCTGGCTGTTCGTCCGCCCGCGGCCCCAGCCACTGCCAGAATAGGCAGATGACAAGGGGCTGGGCCTGGCGCATCCTGGTCGCCGCGGCGCTCGGCGCCGCGCTGGCCGCCATGTCCCGCTGGGTCCCGACCTGGCTCGACGGCTGGTGGCCGTGGCCGCCGCTGCCCGAGGGCTCGGCCTGGGGCCGGGTCGCCGAGGCCTTCGCCTGGGCGACGAACCCGGTCGTGCCGACGCTGGCCCTGCTCCTGGTGGCCCTGTGGGCGGGCCGACGGCGCCTCCTCCGGCTTGCCGCCCGGCTCGTGACCTCGTCGCTGCTGTCGCTGTCGATCGTGACGGTCCTGAAGGTGCTGGTCGGGCGCGAGCGGCCGAGCACCCCGTGGCTCGGCGTCCTGACGTCGGACGCGTCGTTCCCCTCCGGCCACGCGGCCGCGGCGACGGTCCTGGCCTGCGGGCTCATCGCCCTGGCCCGCGAGGCGCGCTGGCCGCCCCGACGTTCGCGGTGGTGGGCCGCGGCATGGATGGCGTTCGCGGTGCTGGTCGGGGTGGCCCGACTGCTGCTGCGGGTGCACCACCTCAGCGACGTGGTGGCCGGCGTCCTCGTCGGGATCTTCGCGCACGCGCTCGCGGCCGCCTTCGCGCACACGCCCGCGCGGCCTGCACTGCCTGGGAGGCGGTACGCGGTGGTCAGCAATCCCGTCCGGGTGCGCAACGCAGGGCTGCTGCGCCGCGTCGTGGAGGCGGAGGCCGGAGCCCGGGGCTGGAGCCTGGTCGGCTGGCACACCACGACGGTGGAGGAGCCGGGCGCGGCAGCCTGCGAGGCGGCGCTGGCAGCCGGAGCCGAGCTGGTGCTGGTGGTCGGCGGAGACGGGACGCAACGGGCGGCCTGCTCCGCGATCGCGCACTCCCCCGCGACGCTCGGCCTGGTCCCGCACGGCTCCGGCGACCTGCTCGCGCGCGCCCTCCGCGTGCCGCGTGACCTGCCGACGGCGGTGCGCGCCGCCCTCGAAGGCACGCCGACCCCCGTCGACCTGCTGCGCGTCGAACTCGACGGTCGCACGGAGGTCTCCGCGGTCATGGTGGGGGTAGGCGCCGACGCTGCGGTGCTCCGCGACACCAGCGAGACGTGGAAGCGGCGCGTCGGGCCGTACGCCTACCTGGCCGCCGGCGCGCGGCACATCGCGGCTCGGCCGGTGCCGACGCGCGTGGTGGTCGATGGGGAGGAGATCCTCGACGGGGCCGCGTCGCTGGTCGAGATCGGCAACGTCGCGGACCTGCACCAGGGAATCACATTGCTGCCGGGCGCGACACCCTTCGACGGGGTCGTCGATGTCCTGACGGCCTCCCCCGATGGGGTGGGGGACGTCGCGCGGATGATCGCCGGGGTGCTGGCCGGGCGGACGTCGGACCGGCAGCTGACAAGGGATCGGGGTCGCGCCGTCGAGGTCACGTCGGCCGCCCCGGTGCCATGCCAGATCGACGGCGAGCTGATGGGCGACGTGTCGTCGCTCAGGGTCGCCGTCGATCCTGGGGCGGTGCGGGTGTCGCTCAGCTGATCTTCGCGGTGGCCTTCGACGTCTTCGACACCGTGGTGTAGCCGGACTTCGTGTAGGTCACCTTCACCTTGATCGTGCGGCCCTTGTCCGCCGAGACCAGCTTGTAGGTCGACTTGGTGGCCTTCGAGATCTTCGAGCCGCCGCGGTACCACTGGTAGGTCACCTTGCCGCCCGACGGCTTCCAGGTGCCGGCCTTGGCCGTCACCGTCTTCCCCACCTTGGTGGTGCCGGAGATCTTCGGCGTCGGGGTCGAGGTGAGCGTGCCGGCCTTGACCTTGGCGGTCGCCTTCGACGTCTTCGCCACGGCTGTGTAGCCGGACCTGGAGCCCGTCACCTTGACCGTCAGCGTCTTGTTGAGCTGGGTCGCCGTGGGCGTGAACGTCGACTTCGTCGCCCCGGAGATGGCCTTGCCCGACGCGTACCAGCGGTAGGTCAGCGAGGTGCCGCTGGTCCAGCTGCCCGCCTTGGCGGTCAGCTTGACGCCCACCTTGGCCGTGCCGGAGATGGTCGGGGTGGCCGTCTTCAGAGTGCCCGCCGCGACCGGCTTCGTTGCCGCGGAGGTCTTCGTCACAGAGGTGTAGCCCGACTTCGTGCCGGTGACCTTGACCGTCAGCGTCTTGCCGAGATCGGAGGCGATGGGCGTATAGGTCGACGTCTTGCCGACGACGGTGGTCCCGCGCAGCCACTCGTAGGCGAACGCGGTTCCGCTCGTCCAGGAGCCTGGCGCGACCGTCAGCTTCTGACCCACCTGCGGGGTGGTGTCCGAGATGGTGGGCGTCGACGCGGTCAACGTGGGCTCTTCGGTGGGTGCGGTCGTCTCCGGCTCACTCGGGGTCTCGGTCGGGGCGGGCACGACGGTCGTGGTGATCGTGACGTCGGTCACGATGGTGCCGTCCTCGGGGATCTCCGCGGAGAGCTCTCCGACGGGGACGTCATCGACCAGGATGCTGACAACGTAGGACCCGAGCGGCAGGTTGACGAGGGAGAAGGTTCCGTCGTCAGCCGAGTACGTGTAGCGGTCCACCCCGTCGAGCTGTACATACGCCCCCGCGACCGGCATGCCTCCGATGTCGACGACGGTCCCCGAGATACTCGAGCCGGTGCTGACGATGGTGTCGAAGTCCAGGTGACCGAGGCCGTCGGGGCCGACCACAACGGGATCGGCGTCGTCCTGCGTCGGCTGGCCGGCGTAGTAGGTCTGGATGCCGGCGCCCGGCGCCATCAGCCCGAACGTGTAGGTGCCCTCGGGAATGTTGGCATCCCACGGCGTGATGCCCGAGCCGATGGTGATGTGTCTTTCCTCGGCATAGTCATTGCCCACGCCGTTGATCATCACGATCGCCCTGGTCTCGGGGAGGGCCCCATCGACCTCAATCGCGCCCGACACCTTCACTGTTCCGGCCGCGGCCGAGAACGTGACGCCGACGAATACGAGAGCGAATGCTGCGATGAGCGCCATCAGCGCCCCGCCTGTTCGCCGTCCATTGCGATGGACTTCCCCCATGGCCGCCTCCCCCAAAGCAGTGCAGTGTCAGGGCCGACGGAACTGGCGACCCGGACGAGACGAAGCGTAGGGGATCGGCGCCCGACAAGCACCCTTTATCCGAAATCCAGTGGTGACGCGGATCTCGGCTTCTTCGCCTCGCTCCGTCGCCTCACCCACACCAAGACCCTTCGCTTCGCTCAGGGCACCTCGACAAGCTCGGCGACCCGGTTCGTTGAGCCTGTCGAAACGCCCTGAGCGAAGCGAAGGGTCCCACCCCAGCCCACGCCTCGCTTCGCTCGGCGCCCCTCGAAGGGGCCTGTGCTGAGCCTGTCGAAGTGCTCAGGGAACCGGCCAACCTCAAGGACCCGGGAACAACAATGCCCATACCGGGAGCGCTGACCGTATGCGCCAGCGCCCACGACATGGGCATCGTTATGCACGCCACCCCCAGAGTCGGGAGCCGGCATGCACGGAGCCCGCCTCGCTCCGCTCGGCGCCCTTCGACAGGCACAGGGAACCGGGGCTGAGCTTAGGGAACCGGTTCGTTGAGCCTGTCGAAACGCCCTGAGCGCAGCGAAGGGTCCCACCCCAGCCCACGCCTCGCTCCGCTCGGCGCCCTTCGACGGGGCCTGTGCTGAGCTTGTCGAAGTGCTCAGGGAACCGGTTCGTTGAGCCTGTCGAAACGCCCTGAGCGCAGCGAAGGGTCCCACCCCAGCCCACGCCTCGCTCCGCTCGGCGCCCTTCGACGAGCTCAGGGAACCGGTTCGTTGAGCCTGTCGAAACGCCCTGAGCGCAGCGAAGGGTCCCACCCCAGCCCACGCCTCGCTCCGCTCGACGCCCTTCGACGAGCTCAGGGAACCGGGGTCGGCTCGGCGCCCTTCGACGAGCTCAGGGAACCGCGACAGGCTCAGGGAACCGGGTCAATCCCTGGTGGCGGTCTCGCGGTCGAGGCCCTGGACCCACGACGAGGCCTCGTCGAACTCCGTGTCGCTGAACCCGATGCCGATCGACGGGCGGACCTTGTCAGCGCGCGGGTAGGAGCCGAGGAAGTGCACGGTGGGGCAGATCCGGTGCAGCCCCTCGAGTGCCTCGGCCATCCGCCGGTCGTGCGCGTGGCCCTCGGCGTCGATGGAGAAGCAGTACGAGCCGAGCGTGGTCTTGGTCGGGCGCGACTCGATCCGGCTCAGGTTCACGCCGCGGACGGCGAACTGCTGCAGGATCTCGAGCAGCGCGCCGGAGTGGTCCTCGCGCATGTAGGCGACCAGCGTCGTCTTGTCGGCCCCGGTGCGACCCGGCAGCGGTCCCGGCCGCCCGACGAGCACGAACCGCGTGACGGCGCCGGGGTTGTCCTCGATCTGGTAGGCCAGCTCCGTCAGGCCGTAGAGCCGGCCGGCGACGCGGGCGCTGACGGCCGCGTCGTAGTGGGAGTCCGGCCGGGAGACCTCGGCCGCGGCGCCCGCCGTCGAGCCGGCCTCGGTGATGTTCGCGTTCGGCAGGTGGGTGGCGAGCCACTCGCGACACTGGGCCGCCGCGTGGCCGTGCGTCAGCACCTGCCGGATGTCCTCGAGTTCCAGCTCCTCGCGGGCGTACAGTCCGAACTCGACGGGGATGACGATCTCGCCGATGATCGCGAGCGGGGAACCGGCGATGAGCTCGTCGAGAGTCGCGGACACCCCGCCCTCGACCGAGTTCTCGATCGGCACGACGGCGGCGCGGACCTCCCCGGCCCGCACCGCATCAAGCGCGGCGCGGACGCTGGGGTACGCGATGGCCTCGTCGTTGCTGACCGTCCGCAGCGCCTGGTGGGTGAAGGTCCCCTTGGGTCCGAAGTATCCGAGCACGCCCCCAGTCTGGCCCATCCGGCGCGCCCTCGCCCACGCACCGCCGATCCGTCCACGGCGCTCCCCCGTCCCACTACCCTGGCTGCCGTGATGCAGTGGATGAGGTCGGGCGTGGCGGCAGCCGTCGCGGTGCTGCTCACCTGCGTGCTGCCCGCCGCCCCGGCGCTGGCCGACGACGACCTGGTCCCCCTCGACCAGGGACTCTGCCGGACCGCCCAGCCCACGCCCGCGGCCGATCTGGTCAACGCCTGGCAGCTGCAGCGTCTCGACATGGAGTCGGTCTGGGAACTCGCGACGGGCAGGGGCGTGCGCGTCGCCGTGATCGACACCGGCGTCGCGTCCGACGACTCGGGCTACTGGTCCCGCACCCGCATCACGACCTACGACCTCCTCTCCGGAGAGGGCACCGACGACGACGGCCGCTACGACTGCGACCACGGCACCGCCGTCGCCTCTCTGCTGGCCGCCGGCCACGCGGAGGATGGGTCCGCGGTCAACGAGGCCACCAACTTCGCGGGCATCTCCCCCGGAGCGACGGTGCTCGCGTACCGGGCGCTGCGCTGGTCCACGCCGCAGGATGACCTCCCCGACGACGAGCAGGACGACCTCTCCGCGACGGTGCGCGCCGTCCGGCAGGCCATCGCCGACGGTGCCGACGTGATCAACCTGTCGCAGGTCGTCGGCGCATCCTCCCCAGGCCTCGCCGACTACCGCGCGGCGATCGCCGACGCCATCGAGGCCGGCATCGTCGTGGTCGCCGCGGCCGGCAATGCGGACCAGGCCGCGGCCATCGGCGGCGAGGCCTATCCGGCGTCGCTCCCCGGCGTGATCTCCGTGGGGGCCTCGGACGCGGCCGACGCCGGTGACCAGCTGACCTACCCGAGCGACACGGTCGCGGTCGGCGCCCCGGGACGCGGGCTGCTCGCGCTCGCGCCGTCGTCCGGCGATGACTCCTCCGACCAGGCCTTCACCGGCGACGCGACCGGCACGTCGTTCGCGACCGCGCTCGTCTCCGGTGTCGTCGCGCTGATGATCCAGTACGAGCGAGACGTGCACGGCGCGACGCTCACGCCCGCCGAGGTGCGCGCCCGGCTGATCGCCACCGCGGATCCGCCGGCCTCCAGCGTGCCGGACCCGTTGATCGGCCACGGGATCGTCAACCCGCTGCGCGCGCTCACGGGGGCCACGCCCGCATCCCTCACGCCGACCGAGCCGGGCGCGTCGGCAGAGGCCGTGATCACACCGGAACAGCGCGAGGACCGTACCCTTCCCGTCGCCGCTCTGCTGGTGGCGGGCGGGGCACTGGCGCTTGTCCTGCTCGGCGTCGTGGCCGCGGTCACGATCCCCCGTGCGACCCGCCACGGCTGATCAGGCGCGTGGGGGCACCTTCGCCGTCTGGACGAGCCCCGTGAACGCCCGGGTGACGAGCGTGCCGCGGCCTGCGGGCATCGGCGCGCCCTTGACGTCGCCGTACAGGTTGCCCTCCTCGCGGTTGCCGCTCAGCACCAGCGCCGGATTGACCGACTCCTTCATCCGCGAGATCAGCGGGTCGCCGAACACCGCCCGCCCCGCGCCGCCGAACGAGCGGGCGAGGATGATGTGCAGGCCGATGTCGCCGGCCTGGTTGACCAGGTCCGCGAACACGGCCATCGGGTTGCCCGACGGGGCGGCGACCAGGTCGTAGTCGTCGACGACCAGGAACACCTCGGCGCCCGTCCACCAGGACCGGTCCCGCAGCTGCTGCTGCGTGACGTCCGGCCCCGGCAGGCGCGCGCGCACGGCCTCGGCCGTCTGCTGCAGCATCGGCGTCGCGGCCGCCGCGGACGGGTAGTAGCCGATCAGGTGCTCCGACTCGACCTCGCCGAGCAGCGACCGCCGGTAGTCGACGATCATGACCTTGGCCTCGCTGGCCGTGAACCGGGTGGTGATGCCTCGCAGGAACAGCCGCAGCAGGTTCGACTTGCCCGACTCGGGGCCGCCGATCGCGACCAGGTGCGGGTCGGCCATCGGGTCGAACCAGACAGGGGCGATCTCCAGCTCGTCGACGGCGAACGGGATCCGCCGGTCGGGGCCGGGCGTGATGGCCGGCAGCGCCGACATCTCCAGGTCTTCGGGCAGCAGCCTGACCTCCGCGGCGCGTGGGCCCTTCCATGCCCCGTTGACGGCGGCGATGAAGTTGCGCTGGCCGGCGGAGACGTCGTCGACCCCCGTGACGGAGTCGACCCGCGGCAGGCCGATGAGCGCGTGGAGTGCCCCGCCGGTCAGCCCGCGGCCGGGTCGCGCGACGGGCACGCCGGCCTGCGCGTGTCGGTCGATCGTCGAGTCGAACGGGTCGCCGAGCTTGAGCTCGATCCGCGACTGGAGCGCGTCGAGTGTCGCGGCCCGGATCTCGGAGGGCCTGGCCGCCGAGACGAACACGTGGATGCCATAACCGAGGCCGCCGTTCGCCAGCGCCTGCACCTGCGGCTCCAGGGTCTCGAACTCCGTCTTGAGGGTCGCCCAGCCGTCGATCACCAGGAAGACGTCGGTCGGGAACCGGTCGGCCGGGACCGACCCGTCGCGGCGCGCCTGGCGGTAGGTGGTCATCGAGTCGATGCCCAGGTCGGCGAACTGGCGCTCGCGGGCGGCGCGCAGCGATGTCAGCTCCGCAACGGTACGTCGCACGCGGTCGACGTCGAGGCGGCCGGTCACCGCACCGATGTGCGCGAGGCGCCGCATCGAGGTGAGTGCCCCGCCGCCGAAGTCGAGTACGTAGAACCCGACCTCCTGCGGCGTGTGGGTCAGCGCGAGGCCCGCGATGGTGGCGCGCAGGGCCATCGACTTGCCCGACTGCGGCCCGCCGACCACCGCCAGGTTGCCGCCTGAGCCGGAGAAATCGATCCACCACGGGTCACGACGCTGCTGCCGCGGCCGGTCGATGAGTCCCACCGGGGCGCGGAGCCTCCCCTGCCGTGAGGGGTCGGCGACCTGCAGACCCCGTCCCTCGACGTCGGCGAGCCCGCCGAGCAGCTGGTCCATCGTCGGAGGCAGGTCCAGCGGCGGGAGCCACACCCTCCGGGCAGGGCGCCCGTGCCCCCTGAGCCGGCCCACCGCGATGCCCAGCAACGTCTCGGCGTCGTCGTCCTTGGGTTCGTTGAGCTTCCCCGGTTCCCCGAGCTTGTCGAGGGGCGCCGAGCGCAGCGAGGCGTCTGGGCCGAGGTCCGACCCTTCGACAAGCTCAGGGCGTTTCGACAAGCTCAACGACCCGGGACCCGAGCTCGACGACCCGGGGAGGTCGTTGGGAGGCGTCACCGGCGCGACGTAGTCCGTGCCGAACTCCAGGACGGGGGGCATCCACCCCCTCGTCAGAGGCGCGTCGAGGTCGTCGGCGCGCTGGTCGTCGCCACGGCCGAGGGCCGACGGATCGTGCCAGGGGCCGGAGACGTAGGCGGCCTTGAACCTCGTCAGGCCGGTGGTGTCGAACTTGAGGTAGCCGTTGCCGGGCGGGGTCGGCAGCTCGTAGGCGTCCGGGACTCCGATGACGGCGCGCGACTCCGACGGCGAGAAGGTCCGCAGGGCGATGCGGTAGGACAGGAACGTGTCGAGGCCACGCAGCCGGTTCTCCTCCAGGCGCTGCGACGCGAGCAGCTGGTGGACGGCGATCGACCGGCCGACGCGCCCGATCTGCACGAAGAGGTCGATGAACTCGGGCCTGGCCGTCAGTAGCTCCGAGAACTCGTCGACGATGATCACAAGGCTCGGCATCGGCTCGAGGTCGGCGCCGGCCCGGCGGGCAGCCTCATAGTCGTCGCGGTTCTTGAAGTTGCCCGCGGAGCGGAGCACCTCCATGCGGCGGTCGAGCTCGCCGCCGATCGCGTCGGACATCCGCTCGACGAGGCTCAGCTCGTCGGCCAGGTTGGTGATGACGGCGGAGACGTGCGGCAGGTCCTCCAACCCGAGGAACGTGGCGCCGCCCTTGAAGTCGACGAGGATGAAGTTGAGCTGCTCGGTGGAGTGCGTCATGGCGAGCCCGAGCACCAGCGTGCGCAGCAGCTCCGACTTGCCGGAGCCGGTGGCGCCGATGCAGATGCCGTGTGGACCCATGCCACCCTGGGCCGACTCCTTGAGGTCGAGCTCGACGGGGCTGCCGTCGTCGGCTGTGCCGATCGGGATGCGGAGCTGCTGGCGCAGCGGTCGGGGGCGCCAGGCGACGCGCGGGTCGAGCGTCAGCGGGTCGCCGGCGCCGAGCAGCGTCGGGAAGTCGCGGACGGGCTCGAGTCCGGAGTCGCCGGCCGCGACGTCGCCGTCCTGCGCGTCGGGCAGCCGGTAGGCGGCCATGGCGCGGGCCAGCATCTCGCAGTACACGGCGGGCACGCGGTCGGGTCGCCCGAACGGGGTTCGGGCGTGCGCCGCCTCCTTGGTGCTGCGGTGCAGGACGATCGCGTCGGGCGTGACCTCGAGCACCGCGGCCCCCGGCTCGAGAGTCCGCGGCACGTCCCGCTCGCCGGTGACGTCCAGGGTCACGACGTGCGTGGCCGGCGTCAGGAACTGCCGCGACGCGACGCCGGGAACCTGATCCGTGACGATCACGCGCAGTGATGGCTGCTCCTCCGCCCCCTGCGCCGAGACCGCGAGCTGCGACAGCTCGGTGGCGCCCGTGGCGAACATGCGCAGCGGGCCGAGGGCGTCGGCATCGACGGGGTGGCGGAGGTGGGGCAGCCACTTGACCCACTCCCACGCGGCCTGCCGGCCGGGAGCCGCGGCGACCATCAGCGCGACGTCGCCCGGTGCATGCCAGGTGACGAGCTGCGCGACCATCGCGAACGCGACGCGCCGGCAGGCCTCCTCGTCGCCCACCAGCGAGACGGTGTGGAAGCCGCGCAGGTCGACGGCGAGCGGGACCGACGGGATCACGCGGTGGGTCCGGACGAAGCGGCGCAGGGCGCCGGTGGTGAGCGGCTCGAGGTCCTCGACGGGTTGCGCCTCCGGAGGGGTGATCCGGCGGGCAGACTGCTGGCCACCCACCGACAGCCGCACGGAGCCGAAGTCCTCGTCGGCTGGCCTGCGCTCCCACATCCTTGGGCCGCCGACGACGGTCCAGAGCGAGTCGGGGGCGGGGTGCCGGAACGCGACGCTGGCCCGCTGCTCGTCGGCCGTCTTCATGAAGGCCCGCCGGGTCTGGGCCAGGTAACGGAAGTAGTCGCGGCGGTTGGCGTCAAGCTGCGCGGACTGGTCGTCGTTCTGCCTGCCGGTCTGGGACAGCATCATCCCGATCATCGAGACGGCGTACAGGCCCCCGATCACGCCGCGCAGCGTCCCGGACCCGCCGAGCCCGCCGCCCATGAACATCAGGCCCATCGCCAGCCCGCCCGCCACCATGGGCAGCATCCGCAGCGCATTCCCGAAGGGCTTCGACGGGGAGGGCGGTGGGATCTCGGGCGGCGACTCCAGGAGGAGATCGCCCCGCGGCATCGGCGGCGGCGTCACCCGACCGGGTCGATGAAACGTGATGAGCCCCATCCGCACCACCCTTTCTGCTGGATGCCAAACGTATAGGAACCGGCGGCCGCCGATGCACGATGCGGATCGTGTCCACCGCACGCGCCGCCCGGGACGTTAGGGTTACCGACGTGAGTAGCACCGACGATCTGGCTCGCGTCACCATCATCTCCAGCAGCCGCCGGGTGGACCTGGCCCTGCCGGGCAGTGTGACGCTCGGTGAGCAGCTGCCCAGCATCCTGCGGTTCACCGGCATGGAGGCAAACTCGCCCACCGACGCGGTGCACACGTGGGTCCTCCAGCGCCTGGGAGTCGACCCCTTCGACCTCTTCGTGCCAGTCTCCGAACTGCATCTGCGCGACGGTGAGACGCTCTACCTGCGGCACAGGGAGGACGCGATGCCGGACGCCGCGTTCGACGACGTCGTCGACGCCGTGGCCAGCGCGACCACCACCCGCCCGTCGTGGGCGGCGCGCCACTCACAGCGCCTCGCTCTCGCCGTCACGATGTGCCTCCTCATCGGACTCCCGTTGCTGGTGCTGCTGGCCCAACCCGCCGTCGACCCCGACCTGGCCCGTGTCGACCCGTCGGTGCGGATCCCGTTCATCCTGGCGGTCGCGGCAGCCGGGTTCCTGGGCTTCGCCGCCTGCATCGGTGCCGTCGCGCTGGCACGAGCGGCGCGGGCGACCCAGACCGCGACGGCACTCGCGTGGTCGAGTTGCGCGCTGGCCGGAATCGCGGGCTGGTTCGTCGCCGAGCCGTTCGCCGACGTGGTCCCGCTGGCGGTGCGCGTGATCCTTGCGGCGTCGTTGATCCTGGTGGCCGCCACGGCCTGCGCCCTGGGCGCGCGGGTCAGCGTCATGGCCCTGTGCGCGGTGGCCCTGACCGCGGTCCTCGTCGTCGTCACGGCCGCGGCGATGCTGCTGTGGCCCGGGCATGACGTCGCCGTCGCGGCCATCACCATGACCGCCATGGCGTTCGTGACGACCGCGCTGCCGTCGCTCAGCTACCGGGTGGCCGGCATCGCGCTGCCCAACCTGCCCGTGACGACCGAGGCGATGCTGGCCGACGAGACGCCCGTGCAGCCGGACATCGTCGGCCGGGCGATCCTGGCCGACAAGCTGTTGGCGGCACTGCTCGCCGCGGCGTCCGCGACGGCCGTGCTGGCGAGCCTGCTCGTGCTGACGCAGTCGTCGCTCTGGTCGACGCTGCTGGTGGTCTGCATCGCCGTGGCCTTCCTGCTGCGCGCGAGGGCCTTCGTCGGCTTCAGCCAGCGGCTCTCACTGCTGCTCGGCGGCGGCGTGACGCTGGCGACGGCCCTCCTCGCGGTGGGCATCGCGGCCGCGGGGTCGCTGACGGGGATGGGCGTGGTGCTGCTGCTCTGCCTGGCGCTGACCTACGGGTTCGCGCACTACTCGGCCGCCACGTACAGCCGGATCCTGTCGCCGTCGTGGGGACGCTGGGGCGATGTGCTGGAGTGGGTCGCGATCATCGGCATCGTGCCCTGCCTGCTCGGCGTGATGAACCTCTACGCGTACTTCGGGACGCTGTTCTAGCCGCCGAACAGCAGCCGGTACTCCTCGGCGGACGGGACAACGGTCACGGTCGCCACGCGCCGAAACGTCGCCAACGCGACCTCGGAGGCACCGATGTCCGCGGCGGTTCGCACCTGCCCGGACGTCAACGCGTAGGCGCGGCGCAACTGCTCCGCCGCGCGCGACTCCAGCGGTGCGATCAGAGCGGCGTCGCTGGCACGGAGCATCGCGACGGCCGCCGAGGCTCCGGGGTCGCCGACCGCGAGCACCGACTGCCACGCCCCCAGGCGTCGGGTGGCGGGGACGGCCTCCACCTCGTCGACGATGAGGCTCGGCCGGTAGGGACGCCCGCGTCCGGGCAGGGCATCGGCGTCGTGCAGCACGTCGACGGTGCCGCCCGCGGCCCGCACCGCGTCGGCCAACGTGAGCCAGCGTCGGTGGTCGGCGGCGATGACGGACAGGTGGGCGCCGAGGCACACGGCCCGGAACGCGACGAGCCAGATCTGGAACTCGGGTAGGGAGGCGAAGATCCGGGTCGGCTGGGGCCTGAACAGGCTGAGCGTCATCGGCTGACCCGTGGGGCCGACGCCGAGCAGAAGTCCCGACGGGCCGGTCGACATGCGCCGCACCGTGCCAGGCGTCACCTGGTCGGTGAACGTGATCTCGGTCATCGCAGCTCATTTCGTCCGAGCGGCACGGTGGCGACGAGACCGGGCACCTGGACCCCGCCCGGCCGCCCCGTCCGCAGACCGGTGGGAAGTCCGGCCGCCAGCGCGTCGCCGGCGCGGGCCGCCTCGTCACGGTCGGGGGCGACGAGCCGGAGCGCGCCGCGTGGGCGATCATCCGGCGTGATGGTCAGAGAGGTGACGACGACCATGGCCGGCAGCCCGGCTGACACGTCCAGCAGTTGCTGGTAGGCGGCGCTCGGGTCGACCGTCAGCCCCTCGACCGCACGGGACTGGTGCACGAGCCCGTCCCCCGCCCAGACGTCCCAGGCCTCGCGGCTGCGCGGAGAGGCACCCGCGTCGTCGGCGAGGGTGGTGAGCGCAAGGGCCTCGGCGATGCCGTCGGTATCCAGCGGGCGCGTCGCCACGCCACCACGCTTGAGGAGTGCCTGGGCGCGGTGCAGCCCGAACCGGAGGGTCGCGAACACGCCGACCTCCCCGGAGCCTCGACGCTCGACCGCCTCGAGACAGAGCCGGGGGTCGAGCCTCAGCGCGATCCAGGTTCTCCGGACTGCGGGCGGCGTCGCGTCCGCGACGATCCCCCGGTAGGCGTCCAGCGCCGGCGAACCCGCCGGCAGCATGGCGCCCGATGGCGCGGGGACGGTGAACGTGACGACCTGGATGCCGGCGAACAGGACATCGTCCTGGCTGGTCAGGGCCGCGAGGCCGGCGAGATCGAGCAGCGCCCCGCCGTCGGCGAAGAGAGCATCATCCGCGGTCACCTCCAACACGCCGGTCCAGGCACCGCCGTCGGCGACCACGCCGATCTCGGTGTCGTGCGCATCACGGATCTGCGTGAGCGCGAGCCGCGGGAGCCACTGGGCCAGCGGCACCAGCTCCGGTGCCTGCTCCGGGGCCACGACGACCAGTCGCTTCCGGCGTCGGAAGGCGCGCCGGATGCGGAGCGAGGCCGGCAGCGCGCGCCCGTTGACGGGCAGGCTCAGCACCAGCGCGACCAGCAGCACCGCGCCCGCCGCGACGATCGACCACCATCGCCCCTGCCCGACGAGCACCACGAGGGCCACGGCCACGACCTGCCAGGCGACGACCATCAGCCTGAGCCGTGCGGCCCCGGCCCGCCGCGGGGTTCTCGAGCGTGCGGCATGGGTGCTGAGCAGCATCCGCCCTCCGTCCTGGGTCGGCGCCCGGCCGGCGCCACGTCGGGCCCACTCTAGGAGTTCCGCGGGGCAGGCGTCGACGGTTCCGGCTGAGGCGGCACGGGCGCCCGTCCGACGGCTAGAGTGTCGCCGAACCGCACCCGAGACCAGGATGGCCATGGCGACGCGCAAGGACCTGCTGAAGGCTCAGTCCTTCACGTCGCGCCGCATGATCGCGGCCTTCGTCGACCGCGACCCCGACAACCCGACCCCTCCGCTGCGTCGCGTGGGGGTTGCGACGTTCGTCTCGGTCCTCCTCGGCGTGGTGCTGCTCGCCGGCACGGCGCTGTTCGGCATGCTCCGCGGCAGCCTGACCACCGACGACTGGACCAGCGAGGACAACGTCATCCTGTCCGACACCACCTCAGGAATGCTCTTCGTCTACCGTGACAACCTGCTGTACCCGATGGCCGACGTCGCCTCTGCCCGGCTGCTGGCCGGCGGAGCCGAGGCGACCGGAACGCCTCGGGTCATCGAGGTGACGACCGAGGCGCTGCGTGGCATCGCGCAGCAGCCCGAGGTCGGGATCGAGGGCGCCCCCCGTCAGCTGCCCGCTGTCGCCGATCTCGAGTCCTACCCGGTGCGGCTGTGCTCGACGGCGCCGTCGGGCCGGGGCCGTTACCTCACGCTCGAGTTCGGCTCGGACCAGGGCGGCACCCGCGACTTCGCGTTCGTCGCGAGAGCCTCCGACAAGACCGAGTACCTCGTGGCCGGCGGCCGCACGCATGAGCTCTACAGCCGGCCCGGCGAGTCCTCAGGCCTGGCCCAGAACCTGCCCGTCGTCGAGCCGGGCGACTCCTGGATCACCGCGCTGCCCACGGGCCAGCCGATCAACCCGATCGAGATCGACGGCTACGGCGAGCCCGCCCACAACAGCCCCCGGGGCCTGCGCGTCGGGCAGATGGCCGTCGTCGCGGGCACCGACAGCGCACCGTCGCGCTACTACGTGCAGCTCGACGCCGGTCTCGCCGCCATCGCCTACCTCGACATGAAGCTCGTCCAGCAGCAGCAGGGCGACGACTCCCCGCCGGTGGAGATCAGCGACGCAGAGCTGGCCCCCTTCAAGGACCCGGACGTCGAGTCGGTGTCCTCCGACGACATCCCCATGTTCGAGTTGGAGGGCCCGACCGGCTACAACTCGCTCGAGGACGCCTCCGTCTGCGCCGTCTTCTCGGGCGACGACCCGTCACGCGCCTCCCTGAGCGTCGGCCAGACGACGCCGGACATTCCGGCAACCCAGGGACGCCCCAGCGGGGCCTACGTGGATGTCGTCTCCATCCCGACGCTGGGCGGCGCGCTCCTGCGCAACTCGGAGTCCCTCGGCGACGACGGCGCTGCCACCCTCCTGCTGGACGGCCGCTCGTACGGCATCCCGACGATGGCCTCCCGACGTGCACTCGGGTACGGCGGAGTCACGCCGACATCGGTGCCGTCCGGCCTGCTGAAACTGCTGCCGCCGGCCCTGCCCGCGGGGGTCTCGCTGGACGTGAGCTTCGTCACGGGCGTCGGCGAGTGACACGACTCTGACCGGCTAGGTACGGCTACTTGTTTCCCTGAAACGGGGTGGCGGGTGACCCTGAACCGTTCTAATCTCGTGCCCGAGGCGGGGCCCAGGTGCACCCGACATTCATCAGACGACCGTCGAAGGGACAGCGAGAATGGCAGACAAGTCCGTAGACCGGGCAGCGATGCAGAAGGCATCGCAGCAGATCGAGGCAAAGCACCAGCAGATCCATCAGCTGCAGACCCGCCTTCAGGGCCAGATGACCGACCTGTCCTCCCGGTGGCATGGAAACGCCTCCACGACGTTCCAGCAGGGCTACCGCCAGTTCGACACGGAGTTCGAGAAGGTCAAGCAGGGCCTGGACAAGATCCACACCTCGCTCGTCGAGACTCTCCGCGAATACGGCCAGCGCGAGGACGAGAACCAGGCCACCGCAAACCAGATCGCCGGCCTCATCGGCTGACCAGCAGACGAAAAGACACGGGAGAATCATGAGCGACTCAACCATCTACTCCGTCTCCGGACTCCAGGAGGGCATCGCGAACCTCTCCGCGGCCCACAAGGAGCTCACCTCGCTGCTCGAGGAACTCAAGGGGGAGCTTTCCGTCTCCCTCGGCGCGTGGGAGGACAACGCCCGCAACGCCTACCAGGAGGTCCAGCGTTCGTGGGACGCCTCGGCCGCCAGGCAGCAGGACATCGTGCAGCGCATGCCCGTGCTGCTGGGCAACATCGCCGACGGGTACAACAGCACCGAGGCGCGCAACGCAGGCATCTGGGGCTGACCTTCCCCAGACGGGTCTGCCCGGCCAGCTGGTCTCCCCCACCCGGTTCCCCCCATCCGGGTACGACCGCCCCGCTGGACAGGCCTGACAACTGAATAGCCGGGGCCATTGCCCCGGCACCGACTTCGGAGGGTCCGGCGCTCGTCGGGCCCTCCGTCGCGTCCGGGGTCAGGTCGTCGGGTCGACGGGGCCGACGCCCTCCTGGGAGGAGCCCGACAGTGTCGTCGCGACCGAGGCTGCCAGGACCGCCACCATCGCCGGGATCTGCACGACGCTGAGATGCTGCCCGAGCAGGAGCCAGCCGAAGATGCCCGCCACCACGGGCTCGAGGCTGAGGAGCACGCCGAACACGCGGGCCGGGAGGCGTCGCAGCGCCGCGAGCTCGAGCGAGTACGGGATCACCGACGACAGCAGAGCGACGCCGACGAGCGACAGCAGCAGGACCGGCTGGTCGGCGAGCCGGCCGACGCTCGGCGCGGCCAGCGGAACCATGAGGGATCCGCCCACCAGCATCGCGATCGCCAGCGGCGCCTGCCCCTTGACCTCGGCCGCGACGGACTTGCCCGCCAGGATGTAGGCGGCCCAGAACCCGGCCGAGATGAACGCGAACAGCACCCCGACGGGGTCGAGCCCGCCGCCGGACGCGCTGGTCTCCGGGCTCTTCGAGAAGCCGAGGACGGCGACGGCCCCCGCCGCGACCAGCACCCAGGCGATGTCCCGCGCCCGCCGCGACAGCACGGCGGCAAGGACGAGCGGGCCGAGGAACTCGATCGTGACGGCGATGGCGAGCGGGATCCGGTCGATCGCCGCGTAGAAGGTGCCGTTCATGCCACCAAGGGTGACGCCGTAGAGCACGACGCGGCGCCACTGGCCCCGCGACCAGGCGCGCAGGGGCGGCCGGGTCAGCATCACGAGGATCGCCGAGGCCAGCAGCAGCCGGACGGCGGTCGTGAGCCAGGAGCCGACCTCGCCCATCACGGGCACCGCGATCGCGGCGCCGATCTGCAGCGACGTGCAGGAGCCGAGCACCATGGCGACTGCCCTGCCCTGCCCCGAGTCCCTGTTCACCCCGGCATTTTGGGGCCCGGGGGTCGGCGTGTCCATCGGGCGCCGGGGTTGCCCACGCCCGCTACTTCAGGAGCTTGGACATCCGGCGGTCGGCAAGTGGTTTGCCACCGGTCTGGCAGCCGGGGCAGTACTGGAGCGACGAGTCCGCGAAGGAGACCTCTGCGATGGTCGCGCCGCACTCGTCGCACGTCTCGCCGGCGCGGCCGTGCACGCGCATCGACGCGCGTTTGGCGTCCTTGAGGTCCGTCAGCGGCAGGCCTGCGGCCGCGTCGACGGCACCACGGAGCACGGTGCGCATGGCCTCGTAGAGAGCCGCGCCGCCCGCCTCGTCGAGACTGTCTGCGGGCTTGAAGGGGCTGAGTCTCGCGGCGTGCAGGATCTCGTCGGAGTAGGCGTTGCCGATCCCGGCGAGCCGCTTCTGGTCGCGAAGCACGCCCTTGAGCTGCGAGCGCCCCGCGTCGGCCAGGACGGCGCGGAACGAGTCGAGGGTGAAGTCGTCGGCGAGCGGGTCGGGGCCGAGGGCCGCGATGCCGGGGACCTCGGCCGGGTCGGTCACGACATAGACGGCCAGGTGCTTCTGGGTGCCGGCCTCGGTCAGGGAGAAGCCGGAGTCGTCGTCGAGGACGATGCGCAGGGCAAGGCCGGACTTCCCGGGCCGGGCGGGGACCTTCGGCGCGACGTCGTGCCAGGTGACCCAGCCGGCGCGTGCGAGATGGAAGATCAGGTGCACGCCCTGAGCGTCGACGTCGATGAACTTCCCATGCCGTGTCACGCGGTCGATCTCGAGCCCGGCGAGCGCCTCCAGCCCGATCCGGAACGTCTTCAGGGCGGAGAAGGACACCAGGTGGCCGGACGCGATGACACGTCCGCGGAGCTTGTCGTCGAGGGCGGACGCTACGGCCGCGACCTCCGGCATCTCGGGCACGGGGCCTCCCTTCGATGGGCTGGTGCCACTCTAGGCGAGGCGCAGGACACCGCGGCCGGCCGCGACCGCGTCGTGCTCGGCGAGCAGCTCTGCGCCGGTGAGGGGCCCGAACCTGGTCCACGGCAGGGTCGGCAGCGTCAGGGCGTGCTCGAGGCGTCGCAGGTACTCGGCGCGCGGCACCTCGTAGGCGCCCAACGTGCCGAGGTGCTCGGTGAGCCACTGCACGTCGAGGAGTTCGACCCCGACGGCCGCGAGCTCGACGACCAACCGGATCAGGGCGACCTTGGACGCGTCGCGGCCTCGCTCGTCGTCATGGAACATCGACTCCCCCGCGAAGAGGCCCGCAACGTGTACCCCGTACAGGCCGCCGACCAGTACCCCGTCGGCGTCCCACACCTCGACCGAGTGAACCCAGCCGGTGCGGTGGAGGTGCGAGTAGGCGGTGCGGATGCGCGAGTCGATCCAGCCGTCGGGCCGCGTCGGGGATCCGCAGGCCGCCATCACGCGCGGGAAGGCGTGGTCGACGGTGGTGGAGTACCGCTTCGCCATCTTGCGCAGCGACCGGGTGACGCGGACCCCGTCGACGGGGATGAGGCCGCGCTGCATCGGCGACCACCAGCCCATCGCCTCGCTGTCGACTGGCATGGGGAAGACACCGGCGCGGTAGGCCTCCAGGGCGAGCGCGGCGTAGAACTCGTCGGAGTAGCCGATGAGGTCGCGGGCTGGCCACTGGTCCGGGGAACCGAACAGCGCTGACAACACGTGCACAGTCTGGCACCCGCCACCGACCAGCGGGCGACGCGCTCACCGGGACTGCGTGGCCTGGCCGCGGGACTGCCCGCACGTTCCCCTGAGCCGACCCCGTCCGCCCCCTGAGAATCCTGGATTGCGGATTCCACGTGTGACACTGTTGAAGGCGGAAGGAGGCCCGATGAGTGAGCCGAACCAGGTCGTCGCCCTGACGGAGGGCATCACGGCGGGCGCTTTCCACGAGATCCTGGACCTCGCGATCGAGGGCCGCGGCAAGCTTCCCGGAGCGAAGCAGTCCGCCAAGCAGCTGCTCCTGGCGAAGAACGACGCGGAGGACGCCATCGCACGGATGGTGACCTCGCACGTCGCGATGGCCTCCGGGCAGGGGTTTGCGACGAACTGGGGCGGGTTCCTGGTCTCGATCGTGACCATCCCCGCCAATGTCACAGCCGCCGCGTTCATCCAGGCGCGGCTGGTCGCGGGCATCGCTCACCTACGCGGCTACGAACTCAGCGACCCGCGCGTGCGCACCGCCATCCTGATGGTGATGCTCGGCCCGTCGGGCAACGCGAACCTCGTCGCGAAGGGCGTGCTTCCGTCGTCGCCGCTGGTCGTCGCGACGGCGCCGGTCTTCGACGCGCGCCTCGACCGGCAGGTGGCGAAGGCGCTGCTCGACCGCTCCATGAACCAGCTGACCGGCAAGCGCTTCGGCGTCTGGCTCGGCAAGCGGATCCCGATGGTCGGGGGCGGGGTCGGCGCCGTCGTCGACGGCTGGTCGACCGCGTCGATCGCCAAGCACGCGCAGGCCGAGTTCCCCAGCCGCCGGCCGAAGCTCACCGGCACCGTCGTCCAGGCCGGCTGACGGGCTGGATCCCCGTCGAACCTCCGTGGTGGGACCACAGACGCCACCCTTGTCAACGGACGCCACCCTTGTCGAACGACGCCACCCTTGTCGACCGACGCCACCCTTGTCGACCGACGCCACCCTTGTCGACCGACGCCACCCTTGTCGACCGACGCCACCTCCATGGCGGTGGCATCGGTCGCAAGCGGTAGCGCCTGCGCTTAAGGGTGGCGCCTGGAGCCAACCCGGTTCCCTGAGCTCGTCGAAGGGCGCCGAGCGCAGCGAGGCGGAGCACCGGCACGAAGACCCACCCGGGCAACGGGTCACACGTAGTCGCGGGGCACGCGCTCGGTGATCAGGCAGGTCACCTCGTACGTGATGGTGCCCATCAGCTCGGCGAGTTCCTCGACGCCGATACGCTGGTCGCCGTCGGACCCCATCACCACCACCTCGTCGCCGACGGTGACCGTCGGGTCGTCGGGGCCGAGGTCGACCATGATCTGGTCCATGCAGACGCGCCCGACGACGGGGTAGCTGCGACCGTCGATCAGTACCCGACCCCGGTTGGACAACAGGCGCGAGTAGCCGTCGCCGTAGCCGATGGCGGCGGTGGCGAGCCAGGTGTCGCAGGGCGCGGTCCAGGTGCGACCGTAGCCGACGGTCTCGCCCTCGCGGATGCGCTTGAGGAACGTCACGCGCGTGGTCCAGCGGCCGACGTCGCGCAGCTCACGCGAGTGGCCCGTCAGCGGGTCCGGGTAGGAGCCGTAGATCATGACGCCGGGGCGGACCATGGTGGTGCGGCCGAGGTCGTGGCCGAGCACGGCGCCGGAGTTGGCGGCGTGCACTAGCTCGACGGGACCGACAACGGCCTCCAGGTCGTCGACGGCCTGCTCGAAGCGGGCGAACTGGGCACGGGTGAACTCCTCGCCCGCCGGCACGTCGCTGATGGGCAGGTGCGTGAAGATGCCTCCGACGTGCAGGTCGGGGCAGTCGGCGAGGACGCGCGCGAGATTGCCGACGTTCTCCGGCTCGGTCCCCACACGGCGCATGCCCGTGTCGACGGCGACGTGCACGTCGACCCGTCGTCCCGCCTCAGCAGCGGCCGCCTGGGCGGCACGGACCTCGTCGACGGACCCGACCGAAAGCGTGATGTCGGCCGCGATCGCTTCGGCCAGGTCTCCGGGCAGCGTCGGGGTGAACTTCAGAATGGGCAGCGTCACCCCTCCGTCGCGGATCCGGGTGCCCTCCGCTGTGATGGCGACGCCGAGCCAGTCAGCGCTGCCGCGCTCCTGGATCGCCCGGGCCACGGGGACCAGACCGTGGCCGTACGCGTTGGCCTTGACCGCAGCCAGCACCTTGCGCCCGCCGGCCAGGTCGCGCGCGGCAGCCAGGTTGGCGTGCAGAGCTTCGAGGTCGACTCGGAACCGGGTGGGCGTGGGCATGGGTCCAGTCTGGCCCCGTGTGGGCCCGATGTGAAACGCGCTCCCCCGTCGCCCACCATTCCGTGCACAACGATGCGTATACCGGGATCGCTGACCGTATATTGCAGCGCTCCGGGTATGGGCATCGTTGTGCACGCCACACCCAGGACAGGAGGCCGAAAGGGGAGACCTTGCGTCCGCACGTGACGCCCCGGCCGACGGCGCGGGGACTCCGCCTCGCTCCGCTCGGCGCCCTTCGACGAGCTCAGGGAACCGGTCTGACTCAGGGAACGGGGCAGCTATGCACGTCGGAGCGTGGCAGACTCGACCCCATGTCGAACCAACAGTGGAACAACGGCCAGGGCTCGAACGAGTGGGCCAAGCCTTCCTCCGCCGAGTCCGCGCAGGAATGGGCCAAGCCGTCGTCAGCACAGTCCGCGCAGGAGCCGCCGGCGGGCACCCCCTGGGGCCAGCCTCCGGCCTCCGGATCATCGGCACAGGAATGGTCGCAGCCAGCCCAGGGTTCCAGCCAGTCGGCACAGGAGTGGACCGCCCAGGGATCCGGCCAGCCCGCGCAACAGCCCCCTGCCCAGCAGACGCCGTGGGGACAGCCGCCGACGTCGGCACAGTCGGCGCAGGAGTGGGGCTCGGCTCCCTCCCAGAGTTGGGGACAGCCGCAGCAGCCTGCCCAGGACTGGAGCCAGCCCCAGCAGCCATCCCAGGACTGGGGGCAGACGCAGCAGCCCGCCCAGGAGTGGGGGCAGACGCAGGGCGGACAGCAGTGGGGCCAGCAGCCCCAGCAGACCTGGGACCAGAGCCAGCAGCCCCAGCAGACCTGGGACCAGAGCCAGCAGCCCACCGGCCAGGGATGGGACCAGGCCCAGCAGCCGCAGCAGGCCGGCCAGCAGTGGGGCCAGCCGGGTTGGGGACAGGGCCAGGGCCCGCAGGTCCAGCCCGCCACCCCCGTCGAGCCGAAGCCCAGCCCGTTCGACCTCAGCGTCCGTAAGCTCTCCCTGCCCGACGCCGCCGGACTCATCTTCATGCTGGGCGCGATCGCGCTGGTCGTCGAGTGGCTGTTCGGTTTCATCGCGGTCCTGGCCAGCGGCAACGACTTCATCGCACCCTCCGGCTGGGCCATCCTCCAGTCGCTGATCGGCGGGCTGGCCGGGGTTCTGTTCAAGCTGCTGGTGCTGCGCGTGCTCGTCGAGATCGGCGTGGCCGCCACGCGGATGCTCGCCCGAGACGGCAAGGTCAAGGAAACGACCGACGAGGGGCCGCCCGCCGCCTGACCGGACGGTGCCACGCCCGGGCTGGTTGACGTCGCCCCGACGGCAACCGTCCCGGGCCGGGGATCCGCTCTGGCATCCCGCGCCTCGTGTCCGGTCTGTCATCCCCTCGGTGCCCGCACCGCCGGTCGCCTGCGGGCGAGCCCGCGGGTGCCTCAGTCGCTGGGAGTTACGCATGTCCGAGCTGACCATCCGCCGCGTGGCCGGGTCCGACGAGTACCCGGAACTCGTCGCGATCTGGCGCGGAGCAGTCGACGCCACGCACGACTTCATCTCGGTGAGCGACCGCGAAGATATCGAGGCCAGGCTTGCCTCCGACTACTTCCCTGCCGTCAATCTGTGGGTCGCCGAACGCGACGGTCGTCCCATCGGTTTCGCCGGGGTGGTCGGCGCCAAGCTGGAGATGCTGTTCGTCGATGCAGCCCAGCGCGGTGGCCGCGTCGGTTCAGCCCTCCTGGACCACGCGGTCGGGGTGCTCGGCGTCACCGAGGTCGATGTCAACGAGCAGAATGCGTCGGCCGTCGGCTTCTACACCCGCCGGGGATTTGCCGTCGTCGGCCGGAGAGACAGCGACGACGAGGGGCGCCCCTACCCGCTGCTTCACCTGCGCCTCACGCCGTAGCGACGCCTCGCTCCGCTCGGCGCCCCTCGACCACCTCAGGGAACCGGCCAACCCACGGAACCGGGCACAACAATGCCTATTCCGGGAGCGCTGACCGTATCTGCCAGCGCTCACGACATGGGCATCGTTATGCACGCCACCCCCAGAGTCGGGAGTCGGTGCAAGGAAGCCACCTCGCTCCGCTCGGCGCCCTTCGACCGGCTCAGGGAACCGGGTTGAGCTCAGGGAACCGGGTCGTTGAGCTTGTCGAAACGCCCTGAGCGAAGCGAAGGGACCAACCCGACCACGCCTCGCTCCGCTCGGCGCCCTTCGACAAGCTCAGGGACCCGGCCAGGCTCAAGGACCCGGCCAACCCAGGGAAGCGGGCACAACAATGCCTATACCCGGAGCGCTGACCGTATGCGCCAGCGCCCACGACATGGGCATCGTCATGCACGCCACCCCCAAAGTCGGGAGTCGGTGCAAGGAAACCACCTCGCTCCGCACTGCGCCCTTCGACCGGCTCAGGGACCCGGGTTGAGCTCAGGGAACCGGCCAAGCTCAGGGAACCGGGTCGTTGAGCCTGTCGAAACGCCCTGAGCGAAGCGCAGGGACCAACCCGACCACGCCTCGCTCCGCTCGGCGCCCTTCGACAAACTCAGGGAACCGGTTGAGCTCAGGGAACCGGTTGAGCTCAGGGAACCGGTTGAGCTCAGGGAACCGGTTGAGCTCAGGGAACCGGTTGAGCTCAGGGGAATCGGTTGAGCTCAGGGGAATCGGCCGGGCGAACGCCGCCTCCTAGAAGAGCAGCGCCAGGGCCGGCTCGGCGAGGATCTCCGCGATGTCATGCAGGAAGCTCGACCCCTGCTCCCCGTCGACGATGCGGTGGTCGAACGAAATGGCCAGCGTCGTGACCCAGCGGGGCTCGACGCGCTCGTCGGCGCCCGTCCCGACGACCCACGGCCGACGCTCGATCGAGCCCATGCAGAAGATCGCCGACTCGTTGCCGTTGATGATCGGCGTGCCCGCGTCGATGCCGAACACGCCGACGTTGGTGACGGTGAACGTGCCGCCGGCGTAGTCGGCGGGCTGCAGCTTCCCCTCGCGGGAGACCTGGACGAGCTGGTTGATCGCCTGGCACAGCTGCAGCAGGCTCAGCCGCTGCGCGCCCTTGATGTTGGGCACCATCAGTCCGCGCGGGGTTGCCGCGGCGATGCCGAGGTTCACGTCCGCGTAGTAGACGATCTCCTGGTTCTCCTCGTCCCACGACGTGTTGAGGTCGGGGTTGCGGCCCAGCGCGAGACACACGGCCTTCGCGTAGACGAGCAGCGGCGAGATGCGCAGGCCGGTGAACTCCCGACGCGACTTGAGCGTCTCGACGAACTCCATCGTCCCCGTCACGTCGACGGTGACCCACTCGGTCACGTGCACATGCGTGTTGACGGAGCGGACCATGTTCTCGGCCGTCACCTTGCGCACACCCTTGATCGGGACCCGACGCTCGGCGCGGCCCTGGAACGGGTCGGAGGCGCCCAGCCCCTCCGTCGGCCCGAACCCTCCGCCGAAGCTGGAGCCCTGGTAGGGGTGCCCCGCATGGGTGCCCGGCTCGCTGGCCGACGACTGGAAGAACGCGTTGTCGTTGAGGATCCGACCCTGCTTGGGCTGCTCATCCAGGTGGAGGAATGCGGCGGCTGCCTCGACGTCGCGGCGCGTGATCGTGCCCCCGATACCGGTGCCGACGACGCCGCGCAGGTCGACCCCAAGCTCCTTCGCGTACTGACGGACCGGCGGCTTGGCGCGCACCGCGTCGGCGTCGGAGGCGAGCACGAGCGTGGACTCCCTCGGCGCCTCGCCCGTCGACGGCAGCGGGTCGCCCTCCGGCTCGGCCTCGACGGCCGCGGCGGGCTGGACCTCGTCGGTGCGACGACCGGGCTCGTGCTGCGAGTAGGCCGTCGACAGCGCGTCGGAGGCGGCGGCCTCGCGGGCCTCCGGGCGGCCGCGTCGACGACGCCGGCTCGGCTCCGCGCTGGCCCCGTAACCCACGAGGTTCGGAGCGGACTCCTCCTCGTCAGGCTCTTCGACGGCCGCCTCGCCCTCGCCGTCCTCGATCTCGACGATCGGCGTGCCGACCTCGACGGTGCTGCCCTCGGAGACGAGCAGGCCGGTGACGGTGCCTGCGAACGGGCTGGGCAGCTCGACGAGCGACTTGGCCGTCTCGATCTCCACCAGCACGTCGTTGATCTCGATCACGTCGCCCTCGGCGACCCGCCACGCGACGATCTCGGCCTCGAGCAGGCCCTCACCGGGATCGGGCAGAAGGAAATGCCTCTTCATGTTCGGTCCTCTCAGTAGGCCAGGGACGTGTCGACGGTGTCGAGGATGCGGTCGACGCTCGGCAGGTACTCCGACTCGACGCGCGCGGGCGGGTAGGGCATGTCGAAGCCTGCCACGCGCAGGACCGGCGACTCCATCACGTAGAACAGCTCCTCGGTCAGCTTGGCGGCGATCTCCGCACCGAGGCCGAGCGTCAGCGGAGCCTCGTGGACGACGATCGCGCGCCGGGTGCGCCGCACCGACGAGATGACCGTCACCCAGTCGATGGGGCTGATGGTGCGGAGGTCGACGACCTCCAGGTCGGTGCCCTCCTCCGCGGCGACGGCGGCCGCGTCGAGACAGGTCTTGACCATGGGCCCGTAGGCGAGCAGCGTCGCGTCGCTGCCGTGGCGCACGATCGATGCCTGGTGCATGGGCGCGGGGCGGTCGGTGAAGTTCACCTCGCCCTTCTGCTGGTAACGGCGTTTGGGCTCGAGGAAGACGACGGGGTCGTCGGAGCCGATGGCCTGCTGGATCATCCAGTAGGCATCGTTCGGGTTGGCGCAGCTGACGACCTTCAGCCCGGGCGTGTGCGCGAAGTACGCCTCGGGCGACTCGGAGTGGTGCTCGACGGCGCCGATGCCGCCGCCGAACGGGATACGGATCACCATCGGCATCTTCTGCCGCCCCCCGGTGCGCATGTGCATCTTGGCCACCTGCGACACGATCTGCGCGAAGCCGGGGAACACGAACCCGTCGAACTGGATCTCGACGACGGGGCGGTAGCCGCGCATGCACAGGCCGACGGCGGTGCCGATGATGCCCGACTCGGCAAGCGGCGAGTCGACGACGCGGTTCTCGCCGAACTCGGCCTGCAGCCCCTCGGTGATGCGGAACACCCCGCCGAGCTTGCCGATATCCTCGCCCGCGAGCAGCACCTTCGGGTCGGCCTGCAGCGCGCGGCGCAGCCCCCGGTTGAGGGCCTTCGCCATGGTCAGCTTCTCGTTCATGCGTCCTCCCCTGCGAGGTAGGCGGCGTACTCGCGGCGCTGCGACTCCAGCGCGACGGTGGGCTCGGCGTAGACCGTCTCGAACAGTTCATCCATCGTGACGTCCTTCAGCTGCGCGATCGTGGCGCGCACGTCGGCGCCCAGCGACTTCGCCTCGTCCTCGACGGCGGCCAGCCACGCATCGTCGACCGCGCCGAGGTTGCGGAGGTAGGTGGCGAGACGCAGGATCGGGTCGCGGCCGCGCCAGGCCTCCTCGTCGGAGGACTCGCGGTACTTGGTCGGGTCGTCCGAGGTCGTGTGGGCGCCCATCCGGTACGTGTAGGCCTCGATGAACGTCGGCCCGTCGCCATGCCGGGCGCGCTCCATGGCCCAGTCGGTGACGGCCTTGACGGCCAGCACATCGTTGCCGTCGACCTGGATGCCCGGGAAGCCGAAGCCCTGCGCGCGCTGGAACAGCGGGATGCGCGACTGCAGCGCGATCGGCTCCGAGATCGCCCACTGGTTGTTCTGGCAGAAGAACACGACGGGGGCGTTGTACGAGGCGGCGAACACGTACGCCTCGTTGACGTCGCCCTGGCTCGCCGCGCCGTCGCCGTGGTAGACGATCGCGGCCGCGTTCTGGTCCGGGTCGGCGTTGCCGACGGCGCCGTCGAGCTGGATCCCCATGGCGTAGCCGGTGGCGTGCAGCGCCTGGCAACCGATGACGATCTGGTAGTTCTTGAACTTCTCCAACAGCTCCCAGTGGCCGCCGTCGGTACCCCGGAACAACCCGAGCAGGTTGGAAAGCGGCACCCCGAGCACCATCGCGACGGCGTGCTCCCGGTAGGAGGGGAAGCAGACGTCGGCGGCGCGCAGGGCGTGGGCCGAGCCGACCTGGGCCGCCTCCTGACCGATCAGCGGGGTCCACAGCCCCAACTCGCCATGCCTCTGCAGCGCCGTGGCCTCGGCGTCGAAACGCCTTGCCAGGATCATGTCGCGAAGATAGCCGGCGAGGTCGTCGGCGCTTCCCGTGAACTCGAAGTCGTCGTTGGCGACGCGCTCGCCGTCGGGCGTGAGCAGCTGGACCATCTCGACACTCTGACCGCGCACGTGGCCCCCTTCCTAACCTACGAAACCGTAACCTACGCCAGCGTAGCCTCTATTCTCCGCGGTTCTGAGTCTCGCGGTCCACACCTCGACTCCGCGATTTGTGGGAAGCCGACAAACACCGCAGGCAGTCCGCCGGGCGTGACCCTCCCCATTGAAAGAGTGAGCGTGGCCCACGGGCCCTCACCGTTGTCGACAGCACAGGGAGACCCCATGAGTTCACATCCGAGACGCCTGACGGCGGGCTTCGCCGCGACGGCGCTGGTCGCCGGCGGCATCGCGCTGGCCAGCGCGGCACCGGCCAGCGCCGCCGCCGGTCAGGTCTGCACCGACCCCACCAGCACCGTGAGCCTCTTCGGCTTCAACGACTTCCACGGGCGCATCGAAGGCGCCGCCGCACTCTTCACCCCCGTCGAGGAGGAACGTGCGGCCAAGGGCGACGACAACGTCGTCCTGCTCAGTCAGGGCGACGACATCGGCGGCTCCACCTTCGTCTCCGGGATCCTGGACGACGAGCCGACCCTGGACATCCTGTCCGCCATCGGCGTCGACTCGGTCACGGCCGGCAACCACGAGTTCGACAAGGGCTGGAGCGACCTCCGCGACCGCGTCATCCCCCATGACGCCGACGTGCCCTACCTGGCCGCGAACGTGTACGACGCGGGCACCGAGGACGTGGCCGACGGCCTGCAGGAGTACACCCTCGTTGAGGCCGGCGGGCTGAACATCGCCGTCGTCGGCGTCGTCACCGGGGCCCTGCCCACGCTCGTCTCCCCCGCCGGCATCGCGGACCTGACGATCGGCGACCCCGTCGACGCCGTCAACCGGGTCGCCGGTGAGCTGGCGGAGGACCCCGACGTCGACGTGATCGTCGCGAGCCTCCACGAGGGCGCGCTCGACGGTTCCTCCACGATCGAGGCCAACGCCTCGGCGTCCGAGGCGTTCCGGGAGATCGCGGAGGACGTCTCCCCCGACGTCGACCTCATCCTGGGCGGCCACACGCACCAGGACTACGCCTGGACCACCGCGAACGGGGCACCGATCCTGCAGGCCTGGGAGTACGCCAAGGCCCTGTCGAAGATCGAGCTCGGCGTCGGCGCCGACGGCGAGTACTGCGGCATCGCGGGCGACCCGGAGGTCGTCACGATCGACACGACGCACGTCGGCACCACCCCCGCCATCCAGGAGATCAACCAGATCGTGACCGACGCCAAGGCCATCGCCGACGAGCTGGGCGCCGAGGTCGTCGGTGAGGCCGACGCGGGCATCTCCACGCCGGCGAACGGCGGCACGGGCACGCGCAACGTCGAGTCGCCCCTCAGTAACCTCGTCGCGCAGATGTTCTACGAGACCCTGAGCGACGGAGACGAGAACTTCATCGGACTGCAGAACCCCGGCGGCACGCGGGCGAGCTTCGACGCCGGTGACATCACGTACAAGGAGGCCGCGGAGGTCCTGCCGTTCGCCAACACGCTGATGACGACCAAGATCACCGGCGCGCAGTTCAAGAAGGTCCTCGAGCAGCAGTGGCAGCGCAAGGCCGACGGGTCGGTCGACCCGACGATCACGCGCCTGTACCTGGCGCTCGGCATCTCCGAGAACGTCACCTACACGTTCGACGAGTCGCGCGAGTGGGGCGACCGGATCACGTCCATCACGGTCAACGGTGAGCCCATCGACCCGGCCGGCACGTACACCGTCGGGTCGGGGTCGTTCCTGATCGCGGGCGGCGACAACTTCTGGGAGCTGGGCAACGGCACCGACACGGCCGACACCGGCCGGGTCGACCTGGAGACGTGGGTCGGCTGGATCCGGGAGTCGGGCGCGCTCAGCCCCGACTACACCAAGCGCGGCGTGTCCGTCACCGGCGCCACGGCCCTGACCGAGGGCACCGCGTCGAGCCTCTCGCTGGGGCAGCCGATCTCGGGGGCCCTGGCACCCGACACCCTCGACATGCTGCTCGACGCCACCGGGGCCCGGGTCAGCCCGCAGCTGCCCAACACCGAGGTGACGGCGAAGCTCGGCGACCTGGTCGTCGGCACGGGGACCGTGACGGCCGGCGCGACGACGGCGTCGGTCACCATCCCGAAGGGGACCGTGAAGGCGTCCGGGGCGCAGACCCTGACGTTCACCGTCGAGCCGTCGGGGACGACGGTGTCGGTGCCGGTCACCGTCACGGCGGTGCCGAAGGACAAGCCCACCAAGCCGTCGAAGCCGCACAAGCCCGGCAAGCCCCACAAGCCGGGCAAGCCTCACAAACCCACCCCGTCGAAGCCGGGCAAGCCCGGCAAGCACGACGGGAAGGGGCCGTCGAAGGACAAGGGCAAGCCGCACAGGCCCGGCGGTGGAAGGACGAGCGCTCGCGCCTGCTGACCGCTGACAGTTCACGGCGTATTCCCGTCCCGTTCACCCAAGGGGCGGGAATACGCCTTGTCTGCTTTCTAGGGTGATGAGCGCCATGCACACCACCGAGAGATTCCGGCCCAGCGCGGGAAGAACGCAGAATCCCATGAAGCCTGTCGACGTGACCGTGATCATTCCGGCGCACAACGCCGAGGAGACCATCGGCGAGCTGCTGGACTCCGTCCTCAGCACCCCCGAACTCGCGATCCAGGTGATCGTCGTCGACGACTGCTCCTCCGACGCCACCGGCGAGATCGTCGGGGGCTACGCGGAGCGCGACCCGCGCGTGTCGCTGCTGCGGCACGAGACCAACCGCGGTGCGGGGATCGCCCGCAACACGGGGTTCGCCGAGGCCGAGGGTCGGTTCACGCTCTTCTTCGACGACGACGACGTCTTCCACCCCGAGGCCCTTGTCACCGCGGTGCGGGCGCTCGAGCGCGGTGGCCAGGACGTCGCGGTGCTGAAGTACCGCTACCGCAGGGCCCACGACGACCAGGACCAGGCGATGACCAACGGCGACGAGGCCCTGTGGGCCGCGCTCGTCGGCACCCGCCACTCGCGGCGGCTGCGGTTGGATCAGGCGCCGGAGCTGCTTGGACTCACGAACTACCCGTGGAACCGGGTGCTGCGGACGTCGACGTACCGCCGGGCGGGCCTCAGGTACGGGTCGACGATGGTGAACAACGACATCCTCGGGCACTGGTACTCGCTGCTTTTCGCCGACCAGATCCTGCTGCTCAACGAGGTCCTGTGCACGCACAGCGTGCTGCCGGGCGGCACCAACCTCACCAACCGCAGCAGCCGCGACCGGCTGTCGCTGCTCGACGCCCTCGACGAGACCTACGACCTGCTGCGCGCCCATCCGTCGCGGCTGCGGCGCTACTCGCACCACTACTGGAGCACGACGATGAACATCATCAGCTGGGCCGGCGAGCGGGTGTCGCCCGATGTGCAGGAGGAGTTCGCGCTGCGGACCCGCAGGCACCTCCTGCGGATCAGCATCCCGGAGTTCGGCAAGCTGACCCGCTGCAACCCCGCGCTGGCGACGCGCATGACCCGTCGAGCGATCGGATGACCGCCATGCCCCTGCTGTCGGTGATCGTCACCAGCTACAACATCCAGGACTACCTGCGCGCCGCCCTCGACTCGATCCTGGCCCAGACGCTGCGCGACATCGAGGTCATCGTTGTCGACGACGGCTCCACCGATGCCAGCCCGGACATCATCCGCGACTACGCCGCCCGCGACCCGCGGATCGTGCCCGTCATCCGCGGCGTCCGCAGCCCCGGCGGGGTCGCGACGGCAGCCAACGCGGGGCTCGACGTCGCGACCGGCACCTACGTCGGGTTCGCCGACGGCGACGACCTCTACGACCCGACCATGTTCGAGAAGCTCGTCGGCGCGGCGGTGGAGAACAACTCCGACCTGGTGATGTGCAACTACCGGCTCTTCTCCGACGCGTCGGGGGACGCCTCGTGGCCGGTCGACGGGGTCGGGTCTGCCGGCAGCGTCGGCGCGCTCAAGCTCGACGCGCCGGCCGACGAGCACCGCTGGGTGGAGCTGGCGAGGGACAGCTACGAGCTGGACGACGATCTCCGGCATACGCTGCTGCGGTTCGTCGCCGTGCCGTGGCGCAAGCTCTACCGTCGCCAGCTCCTGGAGGAGCACGCCATCCGGTTCCCCGTCGGCGACTACTTCTTCGAGGACAACCCGTTCCACTGGTTCGCGCTGCTGCATGCCGACTCGATCTCGCTGGTGCGCGAGGTGCTGTGCCTGCACCGCGTCGCCCGCGCCGGCCAGACGATGGCGACGGCCGACGAGCGGCTGCTGCGGATCTTCCAGCACCACGCGACGATCCACGCGTTCCTCGAGGAGACCGACCGGCGCGACGAGTTCGCGCCGACGCTGCTGGGCTGGGCGATCTCGCAGCTGGAGTGGATCAGCCGGAAGGCGCCGCGGAAGCTCCATCGTGAGCTGTACGACGCTGTGGTCGAGGTGTTCGACAGGTACTCGGAGGCCGAGGTGCTCCAGGCGCTGGCCGAGGGGCGGAAGGGTCGCCGGACGCGGAACCTGTCGATCGCGCTGGCCCGCCGCAACTACGCGCGCTTCGCGGAGGTCCTGCGGACGGAGGAGGACCGTCGTTACGCGCTGCCCATCCGGCTGTTGAACCACCTGCGCTACTCGGGCGTGCGCCAGACGGCCACGATGAGCGTCCGCTACGCGCGCCAGCGCTTCCGGGTCAGCGGCCAGCTGTCGGCTGCGGTGAACCGGCTGACGCCCCGTCGGGAATCGGTGACGAACGAGCACCTGCTCTTCGCCCTGGCGTCGCTGGAGGACCGGCTGGACCGGATCGAGTCGCAGCTCGACTCCCCCGACGTCGCCGAGCGATCCCCGGTCGCCTGACCCGGTCACTGAGCCTGTCGCGGTTCCCTGGGCTTGCCCCGGCTCCCTGAGCTCCACGACTCCTCTCGCTCCGCTCGAGGCACCTCGACAAGCTCGGCGACCCGGCTCCCTGAGCTCGTCGAAGGCCCTAGCCTCCCCGGCTCCCTGAGCTCGTCGAAGGGCCTAGCCTCCCCGGCTCCCTGAGCTCGTCGAAGGGCCCTGAGCGCAGCGAAGGGAATCCCCTAGCTCCACGACTCCTCTCGCTCCGCTCGAGGCACCTCGACAAGCTCGGCGACCCGGTTCCCTGAGCTCGTCGAAGGGCCCTGAGCGCAGCGAAGGGAGTCCCCTAGATCCACGACTCCTCTCGCTCCGCTCGAGGCACCTCGACAAGCTCGGCGACCCGGTTCCCTGAGCTCGTCGAAGGCCTGAGCCCCCACGGCTCCCTGAGCTCGTCGAAGGGCCCTGAGCGCAGCGAAGGGAATCCACTCGCTTCACGACTCGAGCGGAGCCGGAGGAGCCACTCACAAGCAGCGCGAGGTCGATCACGATTCCGGTCGGCTGGCCGACCAGGATCGTGTTCTGCTTCCGGATACTCCCCCGGCCAGTCTCGCAAGCAGGTAATCAGCAGCGCTCAGGCGCCACCCTTACCGACAGACGCTACCGCTGTTGACCGATGCCACCGCCAGGGCGGTGGCATGTGTCAAGAAGGGTGGCGTCTGTCGGTAGGGGTGGCGTCGGTCAAGAAGGGTGGCGTCAGCGGGGTAGGCGCGACACGGCTGCGTGCGCCGGAATCAACTGAGCCGACCGGGACGGCGCGACGGTCAGAGGACCTTCGCGTAGAACGGACGCTGCTGCTCCCCAGCCGCCACCGACGCCAGCATCTGGTCGGCGGCGGCGAGCGCCTCGCCGATGGTCACGTCCATGTCGAGGTACCGGTAGGTCCCCAGACGACCGACGAACGTCACGCCCGACGCGGCCTCGGCCCGGGCGACGTAGTCGCGCAGGAGCCCCTTGTCGTTGGCGAGTCGGATCGGGTAGTAGGGCGTGTCGTCGGGTCCGCAGAGGCGGCTGAACTCGCGGAAGGCGACCGTCTTGTTGTGCTCCTCCCAGGGCGCGAAGTGCTTGTGCTCCGCGATGCGGGTGAAGGGCACCTCGAAATCGCCGTAGTTCATCACCGAGCAGCCCTGGAGGTCGCCGAAGGCGCGGATCTCCTCGAAGTCGAGCGTCCGGTATCCCAGGCGCCCCTGGTCGTACCCGAACCAGGCATCCAGCGGCCCGGTCCACACGACGTGGTCGAAGTCGACACGGTCGTCGTCGGTCAGCGGCGAGCTCAGCCGCACCTCGATGCCGGGGTGGTCGAGGATCGCCTCGACGATGGCCGTGTAGCCGTGACGCGGCATCGCCTGGTGCGGGTGGTTGAAGTAGGAGTCCTCGTAGGAGAACCGCACCGGCAACCGCTTGAGGATCGACGCCGGCAGCTCGGTCGGGTCGAGCCCCCACTGCTTGCGCGTGTAGCCGTAGAAGAAGGCCTCGTAGATCCGCCGGCCCACGAACTTGAGCGCCTGCTCCTCGAAGTTGGCGGGCTCCCCGATGGTGGGGTCGGACTGCATCTCGATGAACTCGCGCGCCTCGTCGGGACCCATCGCGGTCTCGAAGAGCTGGTTGATCGTCAGCAGGTTGACCGGCAGGAGGTAGACGCGACCGCCGACGGTGGTACGCACGCGGTGGTTGAAGGGCACCATCTCGCCGAAGCCGTTGATGTAGTCCCAGACCCGCTCGTCGCCGGTGTGGAAGATATGCGGCCCGTAGCAGTGGATCATGATGCCCGTGTCCGGATCGCGCTCGGTGTGGCAGTTGCCCGCGACGTGATCGCGCTGCTCGAAGACCACCACGCGGTGGCCCTCCTCCGCGAACCGACGGGCGATGACAGCCCCCGAGAACCCGGCCCCCGCGATGCCGATCTGCATATCGTCTCCCTCTGCTCCGCTAGCTGCCTACGCACTCCATATAAGCGGCCAGGGACTCGCCCCGGGAGGGCATTGGGCGCGAGTTATCCGCATGTTCAACCACGCCATGCACCCCGTCATCTGCTGTTCATGCGACGCTCACCCTGCCGACCCTCATCGTTGGTCAACGGGGGCATGTTGGTCCGTAGGCTGCCTGGTGTGAAGCCCCCAAGGCGCCCGCGTTGGAGCGTGGTCATCCCCGCCCACAACTGCGCGCATTACCTGACGTGGACCCTGCAGAGCGTGATGGGTCAGCTCGGCTGTCGCTCGGACGCCGAGATCATCGTCGTCGATGACGGCTCCACCGACCGACCGCACGAGGTGGTCGACCGCTTCGGCGGGGGCAGGGTCACGATCGTGCGCAGCGACACCCCGCGCGGTGCGGTGCCGAACTTCAACCACAGCCTGGCGCAGGCATCCGGCGAGCTGATCCATCTCCTGCACGGCGACGACCTTGTCCTTCCCGGCTTCTACGACGCCATGGACCGGGCCTTCGAGACACCCGGGCTGGCGGCCGCCTTCTGCCGGACGCAGCACGTCGACTCCCACAGCAACCCCATGGCCGTGACCCGGCGCTACGTCCACGGCGGAGGCGTGTGGGGAGGAGCACTGATGGCGCTCGCCGCGTCCAACCGGATCTCGACGCCGTCGATGGTCGTCCACGCCGACACCTATGCCGCCGTCGGGACATTCGACGAGACGCTGCCACACGCCGCCGACTGGCACATGTGGGCACGCGTCGCGGCGCACGGCCCCGTCTACTTCGTCGACCAGGTGCTGGCGCAGTACCGCGTGCACGAGGCGAGCGACTCCAGTTCGCGCATTCGCACGGGTGCGAACATGGCGGAGCGGTACTCGGCGTTGGAGCACGTGCTGAAGCTGGTGCCGAGGAACGTCCGGCCGAGGCTACGACGGTCGGCGGCGGCGCTCGGGTGCTACTACGCGCTACGGATGACCAGACGCCAGCTGCGCGCGGGCAATCTCGGCACGGCGGCGGTCCAGGCCGGGTGGGCGGCGCGGTCGCTGCGACGGGCGGTGCTGGCCGCATGAGGGTCGCCGTCGCAGGACTGGGCTACGTGGGGCTCGCGAACGCGACGCTGCTCGCGCAGCGACATGAGGTGGTTGCTCTCGACATCAACGCCGACCGCGTCGTGGCAGTCAACGAGCGGCGCTGCCCGATCGAGGACGTGGACATCGAGCGGTTCTTCGCCGAGGTGCCGCTCGATCTCAGGGCCACGACCGAGCCGACGGAGGCCCTCGTCGGCGCCCGGTTCGTGATCGTCGCGACGCCGACGAACTACGACCAGGAACTCAACGAGTTCGACACGTCGTCGATCGAGGCGGTCCTCGACCAGGTAGCAGAGCTGTCCCCGGACTCGACCGTGGTCATCAAGTCGACGGTGCCCGTCGGGTACACGCGCCGGATCCGCGACGCCTACCCCGGGCTGCGGATCCTGTTCTCGCCGGAGTTTCTGCGCGAGGGCCGGGCCCTGCACGACAACCTGCATCCGTCGCGGATCGTGGTCGGTGACCCGGGCCCGGAGGCGGAGGAGTTCGCGCGCACCCTGCAGGAGGCGGCGCATGAGCCGGCGCCGGTGCTCATCACGCACTCCACCGAGGCCGAGGCGATCAAGCTCTTCGCCAACACCTTCCTGGCGCTGCGCGTGGCCTACTTCAACGAGCTCGACAGCTTCGCGCTGCAGCACGACCTCGATTCCCGGATGCTGCTGGAGGGGGTCTGCTTCGATACCAGGATCGGAAGCTTCTACAACAATCCCAGCTTCGGCTACGGCGGATACTGCCTGCCGAAGGACAGCCAGCAGCTGCTCGCCAACTACCGGGACGTGCCGCAGAACCTGATCCGCGCCGTCGTCGACTCCAACCAGACCAGGCAGGACGTCATCGCCGCCGACGTGCTGGCGCGGGGCCCGAAGGTGGTCGGCGTGCACCGGCTGACGATGAAGGCCGGGTCGGACAACATCCGGGAGTCGTCGGTGCAGGGCGTGATCCGTCGGCTCCGCGACGCCGGGGCCACCGTCGTCATCTACGAGCCGATGATCGACGGGCCGACGTTCGCGGGCTGCGAGCTCGTCGAGAGCCTCGCCGAGCTCAAGCGTCGCGCGGACCTGATCATCGCGAACCGGTGGTCCGACGAGTTGGATGACGTCGCGGATCGGGTCTACTCCCGCGACGTGTTCCGCGCCAACTGACTCCGTCGGGGCACCCTCCCCATGAACCGTGCGCCGCCCTTCCCGCGGATCGTCGGCCGTTCTCCACGCGACCCCACTCGCCGCGCTCCCGAGGACCGTCAGGCGCGCTCCCGAAAAACGACCAGTGACCGCTTCTCCCCGGTCCGGTGCCGAAAACCGCTCACTGCCTGGGCCTAGCGGGGTCCCGAAAATCGACCAGTGACCGGTTCTCCCCGGTCCGGACACGAGAAGCGCACACTCCCTCGTCCAGGTAGCCAGCCGACGTGGCGGCTGGGCCCCGGCCCGTGAGACGGCGTGCGCGGAAGACCGACTCCCGCCGGGTCAGCCTGCCAGCGTCGCGACCAGAACTGCCTTGATGGTGTGCATGCGGTTCTCGGCCTGGTCGAAGACGATGCTCGCCTCCGATTCGAACACCTCGTCGGTGACCTCGACGCCCTCGATGCCGAACTGCTCCTTGAGATCGCGGCCGACGGACGTGCCGAGGTCGTGGAACGCAGGCAGGCAGTGCATGAACTTCACGTCAGGGTTGCCCGTGAGCGCGAGGAGTTCAGCGTTGACCTGGTACGGGCGCAGCAGCGCGATCCGCTCGGCCCAGACCTCCTTGGGCTCACCGAGGGAGACCCAGACGTCGGTGTAGATGAAGTCGCAGCCCTTGACCCCGACGGCGACGTCGTCGGTGACGGTGATGCGGGCGCCGGTTGTCTCCGCGATCGCGCGGGCCCGCTCGACGACCTCGGGGGCGTTGTGCTGCGACACCGGCGCGACCATGCGCACGTCCATGCCCATCATGGCGCCGGAGATCAGCAGCGAGTTGCCGACGTTGTTGCGGGCGTCGCCCATGAACGCGAAGGCGATCTGGTTCAGCGGCTTGTCGGAGTGCTCGATCATCGTGAGCTGGTCGGCGAGCATCTGCGTGGGGTGCCAGTCGTCGGTCAGACCGTTGAAGACGGGCACGCCGGCGTGGGCGGCGAGGGTCTCGACGACGTCCTGGCCGGAGCCGCGGTACTCGATGCCGTCGTACCAGCGGCCGAGCACGCGGGCGGTGTCGGCGGCCGACTCCTTGTGCCCGATCTGAGAGCCCGACGGATCGAGGTAGGTGGTGGTGCCGCCCTGGTGGGCCATGGCGACCTCGAAGGCACACCGGGTGCGCGTCGACGTCTTCTCGAACAGCAGCGCGACCTGCTTCCCCTCGAGCCGCTTCGTCTCGCGACGCTCGCGTCGCTCGGCCTTCAGCTCGGCTGCGAGGTCGAGCAGACCCTGCCATTCGTCGGTGGTGAAGTCGAGTTCCTTGAGGAAGCTGCGGCCGAGCAGGCTCATGGCGGCGCCTTTCGTGAGGTGAGTCTTCACCCTAGTACCGCGCACGTCGGCGCGGTCGGCAGGTTCATGCGTCGCAGGATTTCGCCGGCCGTCACACGGTCCAGCCCCGGTCACAGCCCCATCCCGCTCACAAAAGTGGCCAGAGCCGCAGCACCCGGAAATAGCGCGCGTGCTGCGGACCAGGCCACAGTTGTGCACGAGCCTGGCTGGCGCGGGCGGAGGGCGCCAAGGGGAGGGCGGCCAGGCAGGCAGGGAGACCGATCAGGCAGGAGGCCGATCAGCCCCGGAACCGATCAGGCCGCCCCGGAACCGATCAGGCCGCCCCGGAACCGGTCAGGCAGGCGTGGCCGGGTCCCACTCGGCCGTGACGGCCTCGAGGATCCCCGGCATGGCCGCCTCAATGTCCGACAGCGTCGACTCGAAGCCCGCCGGGCCGCCGTACCAGGGGTCGTCGAGGGGCTCGCCCTTCTTCTCCGGGTTGTAGTCGTTGAGCAGTTCGACGGTGACACCGGGCGCCAGGCCGCGCAGCCGTGCGACCTGGAACGGCTCGACGGCGATCACCAGATCGGCGTCGCGGAGGTCTGCCGCGGTGACCTGCCGAGCCCCGTGGTCGTCGGCGCGGTAGCCTGCGCCCCTCAGTACGCGGACGGCCCGCACGTCGATGGGGTTGCCGTGCTCCTCGTCGGAGATACCGAAGCTGGACACCTCGACGTCGAGGCCCTGCTCGTCGATGAGCTTCTCGGCGACGCGCTCCGCCATCGGGGAGCGGCAGATGTTGCCCCAGCAGACGAAAACCAGCTTTGTCATGCGGACACACTAGCGACCGGCACGGCTGCCGGGTGGAGTCGGTGGACCCAGGTAGGATGCCAGCAGTCGGTGGAAAGTGACAGGGTTACAGGCATGCACATCTTGGTGGTGGACGACGATCAGGCCGTTCGCGATTCGCTCGCACGCTCGCTGACCTATTCCGGCGACGACGTACAGACCGCTGCCGACGGCGTGGAGGCTCTCGCCAAGCTGGTGAGCTACCAGCCGGACGCCATCATCATGGACGTGATGATGCCGAGGCTCGACGGCCTCGAGACCACCCGGATGCTCCGCCAGGGCGGCAACGACATCCCCATTCTCATCCTGACTGCGCGCGACGCCGTCGGCGACCGGGTCGACGGTCTGGACGCCGGCGCCGATGACTACATGGTCAAGCCCTTCGCTCTCGACGAGTTGCTCGCGCGCCTGAGGGCGCTCACCCGGCGCTCCAAGCCGGCCCCCGAGGCGGAGTCGCGGGTGCTGACCTTCCAGGACGTGACGCTCGACACGCAACACCGCGAGGTGACCCGCGGCGGGCAGCACATCTCCCTGACGCGCACCGAGTTCGCGCTGCTCCAGGTGTTCATGGAGAACCCGCGTCGCGTGATGGAGCGCAACACGCTCCTGAACGAGGTGTGGGGGTTCGAGTTCCCGACGACGGCGAACTCGCTCGAGGTCTACATCGGCTACCTGCGCCGCAAGACTGAGGCCGGCGGCAAGTCCCGCCTCATCCACACGGTGCGGGGCATCGGTTACGTCCTGCGTGAATCGCCCCCGTGATCGGCAGCTGGTGGATCCGGATCAGTCGGGCGATCAACCGCCTAGCCAGTGGGCAGTCACTGCAGTGGCGCCTGGCGTTCCTGACCGGACTCTCCGTCGCGCTGTCGGTGATCCTCGTCGGCGGCGCGACGTACACCGTCGCGCGGTGGTCGCTGCTTGACCAGCTCGACAACGAGCTGACCGCCGTCGCACAGGACCTGGCGACCACCGTCGCCACGAACATCGAGACGATGGGTGGCCTCACGTCGGGCACGCTCGAGACGTCGAACGGCCTGATGTCGCTGGTGCGTGCCGACGGCGTGGTGTCCCAGATGCCCGGGCAGAGCGTCGACCTGCTCGCCGGACCCGAAGAGATCAGCATCGCGCGGCTGCGCGCCGGATCGTCGGCCCGCGATGTGTACGAGGGCGACGTCGTCTACCGCGCCGTCGCCGTCCCGTTGACGACCTCCGAGGGTCACTACGCGGTGATGTTCGCCCGCCCCACGACCGCGCTCGAGTCGACGCTGGCCTCGCTGTGGCTGGTGCTGCTGACCGCCGGGCTCCTTGGCGTCGTGACGACCACCACCGCCGCGCTGTGGACCGCGCGCGCCGTCCTGGCACCCGTGCGCCGACTGTCGCTGGCCGTGAAGTCCGTCACGCAGACGGATCAGCTGAACCCCATCCGCATCTACGGCCGCGACGACCTCGGCGAACTCACGCAGTCGTTCAACACCATGCTGAAGTCGCTGCAGCAGTCGAGGGAGCAGCAACGCCAGCTGATCGCCGACGCCGGCCACGAGCTCCGTACCCCGCTGACGTCGATGCGCACGAACGTCGAGCTCCTGGTGGCCGACGACAAGTCCGGCATGCTGCCTGAGGGGGCCCGCTCCGAGGTCCTCGGCGACGTCGCGGCCCAGCTCGGCGAGTTCTCCGCCCTCGTGGGCGACCTCGTCGCACTCACCCGCGACGACCACCTCCAGCGCCCTCACGAGTTCCTCGACCTGGCCGAGGTCACCGACTCCGCCATCGCCCGCGCCCGCCGCCGCGGACCCAACATCAACTTCGCCGTCACGATGGAGTCCACCCCGGTGATGGGTGACCCGTCGACGCTCGAGCGCGCCATCACCAACCTGCTCGACAACGCGGTGAAGTTCTCGCCGTCCGACGGGACCATCAAGGTTGACCTACGCGACGGAACCCTCACCATCGTCGACGCGGGCCCGGGCATCGACGAGGACGACCTGCCGAACGTCTTCGACCGCTTCTACCGCTCCGACAAGGCACGCAACACCCCCGGCACGGGTCTCGGCCTGTCCATCGTTGCGCACACGGCCAAGGCGCATGGGGGGTCGGTGAGGGCCGGCAACGAGCCCGGCGGAGGTGCCAAATTCACGTTCAGGATCCCCGTGGCAGAGGTGCCGGAGGAGTTCCGGGACTGACCAACCCGGCCCCGGATTTGCGGGCTTCACGTCGCTTTTCCAAGGGTCGCCTCAGCTGGGCTGTCAGACCAGCTCCGTAGGGTTTGCCTCATGGCGTGACAGAAGACCCGCTACCGAGACGAGATCGCAGCGAAGCTCGCGTTGGCACGAGTCCGGGCGAAGGACAAGAGCGGGCGCCCGGGGATGGAACGACGGGCATACCGATGTCCACAGTGCCAGGGGTGGCACCTGACGTCGAAGGGGCGGCGTTCCGCGGTTTGATCGATCCAGCGCTGGAGCCCGGCCGCTGAGGCCGGGAAGAGTCGCGAGCTCGATGGGGCGGAAGTAGCCCATGAGAGTCCCGCAATGGAGCCCGGCCGTTGAGGCCGGGAAGAGCCAGCGTGAGGCCGAGCAGGTGGCGGCGGGCGGCCCCGCAATGGAGCCCGGCCGTTGAGGCCGGGAAGAGTGAGGTTCGCGGCGAAGTCGGGGACGAGTGTTGCCCCCGCAATGGAGCCCGGCCGTTGAGGCCGGGAAGAGCACAACCTTCGGGGCGGGTGTGACATTTCACGCTCACCCGCAATGGAGCCCGGCCGTTGAGGCCGGGAAGAGGTCCGCCTCGAAGCTCGGGAAGCTCGACACGGCGCACCTCCCGCAATGGAGCCCGGCCGTTGAGGCCGGGAAGAGCTCGTCTCGACCCTGACTGCGAACATCCCGATCCTGCTCCCGCAATGGAGCCCGGCCGTTGAGGCCGGGAAGAGGCCTGCCCCTGTCAACGAAAGGACCAACCATGACCACCCCGCAATGGAGCCCGGCCGTTGAGGCCGGGAAGAGGTCTTCTTCAAAGACCCCGCTGATAGCTCTCTAGCGATCCCGCAATGGAGCCCGGCCGTTGAGGCCGGGAAGAGACGAGATCGAGCTAGCCTCCCAAGTCAAGAGCTACCACCCGCAATGGAGCCCGGCCGTTGAGGCCGGGAAGAGTTCGCCCGCTACATCATCCGGCGCGACCGCGCCTACGACCCGCAATGGAGCCCGGCCGTTGAGGCCGGGAAGAGGAGCGCCCGGCCGGGACGCGGGCGCTCCTGATCTGGTGCCCGCATTGGAGCCCGGCCGTTGAGGCCGGGAAGAGGGTCTTGGTGTCGGCGCGGAGGAGCGCGTCGACGTTCCCGCAATGGAGCCCGGCCGTTGAGGCCGGGAAGAGGCGATCCAGCTGTTCCTCGGGCTCGTCAACGCGATCCCCCCGCAATGGAGCCCGGCCGTTGAGGCCGGGAAGAGGAGCGCCCGGCCGGGACGCGGGCGCTCCTGATCTGGTGCCCGCAATGGAGCCCGGCCGTTGAGGCCGGGAAGAGCGGTGTCGTCGGGCGGCAAGCAGACGATCTACACCTGGTCCCCGCAATGGAGCCCGGCCGTTGAGGCCGGGAAGAGGCGACATTTCCCGCGCATCGCTGGCGAACGTTCGCCTCCCGCAATGGAGCCCGGCCGTTGAGGCCGGGAAGAGCTGAGCGGGCGTCTGGGTGGCCGTCGCCTCTGGGGTTCCCGCAATGGAGCCCGGCCGTTGAGGCCGGGAAGAGGAGGGCCTCGAGGAAGTCCTCGACGGCCTGCGCAAGATCCCGCAATGGAGCCCGGCCGTTGAGGCCGGGAAGAGCTGGGTCGGGGAGTCGCTGCTCAGGTCGGCATACAACCCGCAATGGAGCCCGGCCGTTGAGGCCGGGAAGAGGAGATGCTGCGCGAGCGGCTCCGCAATCGCAAGACCGACCCGCAATGGAGCCCGGCCGTTGAGGCCGGGAAGAGCAGCCCAGCTCGGGCTACTACTCCGCTGCCGTGCAGTGCCCGCAATGGAGCCCGGCCGTTGAGGCCGGGAAGAGTGGACCGTATCGAGGTGTTCCAGCTTCGGCGTGTGTCCCCGCAATGGAGCCCGGCCGTTGAGGCCGGGAAGAGTCGGACCTGCGCATTCTTCCCGGCGATGTGTGACGTCCCGCAATGGAGCCCGGCCGTTGAGGCCGGGAAGAGCCAGAGCAAATGCCTGCCACATATCCTGGGAGAATCCGTACCCGCAATGGAGCCCGGCCGTTGAGGCCGGGAAGAGCTGGCTGGCAGACCGTGTGGACTCCGGGAAGGAGCGGCCCGCAATGGAGCCCGCCCGTTGAGGCCGGGAAGAGTCACATCCCAGCCGGCGAACGGGTTCGGGATCGGGGTCCCGCAATGGAGCCCGGCCGTTGAGGCCGGGAAGAGTCACGACACGAAGCGACGCACGAGACCCCAGCCGAACCCGCAATGGAGCCCGGCCGTTGAGGCCGGGAAGAGTCGACGTCATGGGCGCGTGGGACTCGGTCATCGACAACCCGCAATGGAGCCCGGCCGTTGAGGCCGGGAAGAGCGCCAAGGCGGCGGTCAACATCAAGGCCGACCTGACCGCCCCGCAATGGAGCCCGGCCGTTGAGGCCGGGAAGAGGTGGTTGCCATGTCGGGCTCCTTTCGGGGGAACGACCCGCAATGGAGCCCGGCCGTTGAGGCCGGGAAGAGCTGCCGGTGTCGCGGGCGTTCTCGCCGTTGCCCTGGCCCCCGCAATGGAGCCCGGCCGTTGAGGCCGGGAAGAGGTCCGTGGTCGGGACCTCGTTGCCGTGCACGGCGTAGACCCCGCAATGGAGCCCGGCCGTTGAGGCCGGGAAGAGGGGCAGGCGGCTGTCGACTACGGCAAGGTTGCACACCCGCAATGGAGCCCGGCCGTTGAGGCCGGGAAGAGGCCGGCTTCGACGAGCCGTGCAACACGCGCGAGGTGGTCCCCGCAATGGAGCCCGGCCGTTGAGGCCGGGAAGAGGAGAGCCGCCTAGACGCCGAGCTGTGGGCCGCGCGCCCGCAATGGAGCCCGGCCGTTGAGGCCGGGAAGAGTCGACTGGTCCCTGCCCGCCGAGCGGATCGCCGACCGCCCGCAATGGAGCCCGGCCGTTGAGGCCGGGAAGAGGCGGGAATCCTGGCCGAGTACGGACTCCTTACCCGCCCCGCAATGGAGCCCGGCCGTTGAGGCCGGGAAGGAGCGGTGGTGAGCTGGAACACCACGGAGCCGAGTGCGGTCCCGCAATGGAGCCCGGCCGTTGAGGCCGGGAAGAGGCTCCAGGACGCTACGGGGTGGGCGCAGTACTGCGCCCCGCAATGGAGCCCGGCCGTTGAGGCCGGGAAGAGGGAGATTCGGAGATAAGCAGGTAGGTCGGCGTATCGCCCCCGCAATGGAGCCCGGCCGTTGAGGCCGGGAAGAGCCCACGATTGCGAAGTCGCCCTCGAGGGCGCCCTCCACCCCGCAATGGAGCCCGGCCGTTGAGGCCGGGAAGAGGCGGGCAATATCAGAGCGGAGGCGGCGCGGCGTGGGTTCCCGCAATGGAGCCCGGCCGTTGAGGCCGGGAAGAGTTCCTGTCATCCACCTCGTCAGAGAGGTCGATGAGGCGCCCGCAATGGAGCCCGGCCGTTGAGGCCGGGAAGAGTCGTGGTCCTTGCCCAGGTGCGGCTGCGACAGGTCCCCGCAATGGAGCCCGGCCGTTGAGGCCGGGAAGAGCGCCATGCCCCTTCAATCGCCAGCCATCCTGGTCGTGGATCCCGCAATGGAGCCCGGCCGTTGAGGCCGGGAAGAGGACCGGGTGTCGATATTCAGAAACCTAGCCGAGCCGGCCCCGCAATGGAGCCCGGCCGTTGAGGCCGGGAAGAGCTGGATGTGGTAGCCGAGCTTCCGGGCGGAGGTCGCCCCGCAATGGAGCCCGGCCGTTGAGGCCGGGAAGAGGTCCCGGACCCGCCGGTCAGGGTTCCGCCGGCGTCGTCCCCGCAATGGAGCCCGGCCGTTGAGGCCGGGAAGAGGCCGACGACGAAGGCGCGGCCGCCAAGGCGGAGTTCCTCCCGCAATGGAGCCCGGCCGTTGAGGCCGGGAAGAGTGTACGCCGTCCGCATCGAATCCGACGCGGGTAGCTGCCCGCAATGGAGCCCGGCCGTTGAGGCCGGGAAGAGTCGACAGCCCCGGCATCCTCCGCCACCCCGGCATGTGGTGCCCGCAATGGAGCCCGGCCGTTGAGGCCGGGAAGAGGGGGGTTCCTCATCTGCATTGCGGGCTGTTCGTTGAGCGCCCGCAATGGAGCCCGGCCGTTGAGGCCGGGAAGAGGTTGACATCGGCACCGAAGGGGCTACAGTGGCACCCCCGCAATGGAGCCCGGCCGTTGAGGCCGGGAAGAGCTCGGCGGCGCGGCTGTCGTTCGCGGCGAAGTCGGGGACCCCGCAATGGAGCCCGGCCGTTGAGGCCGGGAAGAGTCACTCAGGCCGTGACGGTCTGTCGGGGGTACTTCCCCCCGCAATGGAGCCCGGCCGTTGAGGCCGGGAAGAGTCGTTGCTCATGCCGCCCTCCTTCGGGTGGGCCGGCGCACCCGCAATGGAGCCCGGCCGTTGAGGCCGGGAAGAGGGGTACTCGGTCAGCTCCGGGACGCGCTTGAGACCCCCGCAATGGAGCCCGGCCGTTGAGGCCGGGAAGAGGACGTGTAGACCCACGCGCTCGACCCCGCCGAGTTCCTCCCGCAATGGAGCCCGGCCGTTGAGGCCGGGAAGAGGGCGCGGCGTACTGGCGGATGGCGGCGGAGTTGTACCCGCAATGGAGCCCGGCCGTTGAGGCCGGGAAGAGGGTCGATGGGGCCGGGGCTCTTGAGCGTGTCGAACAGCCCGCAATGGAGCCCGGCCGTTGAGGCCGGGAAGAGGCGACGCGTGCGATCAACAGCGAGTACATCGCGAGCCCGCAATGGAGCCCGGCCGTTGAGGCCGGGAAGAGGTCGGGTTCGTGCTGCGCCTCCACGGGCAGGCGAACCCGCAATGGAGCCCGGCCGTTGAGGCCGGGAAGAGGAGGAGGCCGCGGAGAAGGCGTCGGCGAAACTGACCGACCCGCAATGGAGCCCGGCCGTTGAGGCCGGGAAGAGAAACGGCCTCGCGAACGGGGCCGCCGACCAGGGCCCCCCGCAATGGAGCCCGGCCGTTGAGGCCGGGAAGAGATGAGCGGGCCCTGCGCCGTGGTGATCACTGCAGGGGGCCCGCAATGGAGCCCGGCCGTTGAGGCCGGGAAGAGAACGAGCTGCGATCCCTCGGCACGTGGCCCTCTGTCCCCGCAATGGAGCCCGGCCGTTGAGGCCGGGAAGAGCGGGAACGCGGGGACGACTGGGACGCCATCGCCGCAACACCCGCAATGGAGCCCGGCCGTTGAGGCCGGGAAGAGAGGGCGGGGTGGCTGTTCGTCGCTCGGCACGTCATCTGCCCGCAATGGAGCCCGGCCGTTGAGGCCGGGAAGAGGAGGTCCTCTGGCCGCTGGGAGGTGCGGCATGAGCGGCCCGCAATGGAGCCCGGCCGTTGAGGCCGGGAAGAGCGCCGCGTATGCGCTGTGGTTCGACGGCGAGGCCCCGCCCCCGCAATGGAGCCCGGCCGTTGAGGCCGGGAAGAGGCGGGCTGGCGACCCTCCCCGCCGCGTGGGCCACCTGCCCGCAATGGAGCCCGGCCGTTGAGGCCGGGAAGAGGGGCTGTACCACTACAGCTCCGACGACCGCGACCTGTCCCCGCAATGGAGCCCGGCCGTTGAGGCCGGGAAGAGGCCGCACGGCCCGGTGTCGGGAAGTCGCTCCTCGCCCACCCGCAATGGAGCCCGGCCGTTGAGGCCGGGAAGAGGCAGGGGTACTTCGCCGGTGCGAGTGGTTACGGCCCCGCAATGGAGCCCGGCCGTTGAGGCCGGGAAGAGACCGTCCTCTGGCCGCTGGGAGGTGCGTCGTGAGCGGCCCGCAATGGAGCCCGGCCGTTGAGGCCGGGAAGAGGCCAAGTACCAGCGCGACCGTGCCTACTGGACGAAGAACCCGCAATGGAGCCCGGCCGTTGAGGCCGGGAAGAGCTGGGCGCTCACCGGCTACGAGCTGCTCTTGACACGCCCCGCAATGGAGCCCGGCCGTTGAGGCCGGGAAGAGAGGCCGAGGCGGGCGGCACGTCGATCAGCAAGGTCATCCCGCAATGGAGCCCGGCCGTTGAGGCCGGGAAGAGTCGGTCGAAGGCTTCTCCGCGGCGATCAAGGAGCACCCGCAATGGAGCCCGGCCGTTGAGGCCGGGAAGAGAAGAGGCCGACCAGTGGGTGCCGCTCATGCCCTTCGTCCCGCAATGGAGCCCGGCCGTTGAGGCCGGGAAGAGTACAAGGTAGAGGCGGCGCACGCAGGCGCCCTTCTCGGCCCGCAATGGAGCCCGGCCGTTGAGGCCGGGAAGAGGCTCGGGGCCACCTCCCCGTGGTGACGGCCCGAGCCCCACCCGCAATGGAGCCCGGCCGTTGAGGCCGGGAAGAGCTCGCGGGAGACACGTCGAGCGATCTGCAGGAGGAGCACCCGCAATGGAGCCCGGCCGTTGAGGCCGGGAAGAGAGCTAACCAGAATTGTAGTGCCTGACAAGCACTTACGCATTCTGTTGCGAGCGCTGGGTGCGTTGATGGCGGCAGCGGTGCTCTCACAGGCCGCGAACGACCCCTAGCAGCCGTCTGACAAGGGGTCGAGCACTCACGCTCAGCCACGCGTGCATCCAAGCGCTCGCTAGATGATCTGGTTTCCACGCGACGGCAGTTCCATCCGTTGACCGACGAACGTGAAGCGCGCTGCATCGAGGCTACCAAGGTCGATGATCACCACGGAGTCGGCTGCCAGATTCATGATGCGCTCGGCGTCACGCCGGAGGTGGAGAAGCTCGGTCTTCGTGAGGTCACACACGAAGACCGAATACTGGAGGCGCTCGCCATGAGCCTCCATCAACTTGCAGACACGTCTCAACCGGCTTGGCTCGCGGATGTCATAGGCAATGAGGTGCCGTCGACGGGGCATGTCAACTCACCTCGTCACGAACGGCACATACTCCGGCAGTTCACCTTTGAGATGCGCCGCAAGCATCCTGGCCTGTACCTCCATCGCTCGCCGATAGGTAACCCGGTATCCGAAGTGCGGATGCGTGATCTCGTGCTCCAAGCGCCGTTCATATGCACTGAGTACGACCTTGCGGCCCTCCGACTCGAGCTGGCAACCGGCAGCGTGGATCCGGAAGGAGGCATCGCTCACTTCACCGTTGTTCAGCACCTGAAGAACAACGCTCTCGGCAACCAGCGGGCGGAACTCTTCGGCCAGGTCGAGTGCCAGGGCCGGGCGACCGAATCGGGGACGATGCATGACACCCCAGTAGGGGTCGAGGCCGACTGCGTGGAGCGCGACGGTGAGGTCCTTCGTCAGGAGCGCATAGGTAAACGACAGAAGGGCATTGAGTATGTCGGGTGGTGGACGACGAGCCCTCCCGTTTGCATTGAAGGACCCGACGTCAACCTTGCATCCTGCTCCAACCATGGAGGTGAACTCACCGAAGTAGATGCGCGCAGCAGTTCCCTCAATCCCCAAGAGGCTTGCCGGTGACTCCACTCGACGAGCAGCGCTGCTCATGTCCATCAGTTGATCGATGACTGGGCCGACTTCAGTGCGAGAGTTGCGCCGGAGCATGGTCCGAGAGTTTCTGATCTTCCCCGCGATCATGTTTCTGGCGACGTTCAGCGCGAACTCCGGGTTCGCCGTGTACTGAGCGCGGCGCAACTCCACATTGCGCCCAGGAAGCCCTTCAGCCATTCCTGAGAACCAGCCCCCGAACGAGAACCACAGCACCGGAGCCTCTCTGGACATCAGCTCGCGCATGGCTTGCGCCGACACCGAGACGTTCCCGAACAGACAGACCTGTGACACATCAATGAGTCGATAGGAGGCCTTCGTCTCTCCATCGCTGAAGACCTCCAGACGTCCCCTCCGCACGCCGACCGAGGCACCCTGCAGCGTCACGTACACCGGACGGGAGAGACGGTCTGGGGCCATCACGCGCCGCAGTTGCTTGCGCTCCTTCGCGCGGGTGTTCAAGGCGCTGATCTCGTCCGGAAGGCAAACCCCGACAAGTGAACACCTGGGACACTTGGGGCTACCTCTGAGCGGTGCAGGTGCCTTTGGCTGGCTCGCGGTCGCCCACAGCCGTTCCAGAATGTCCTCCACCTCTGCGACGCCTTCGTCGTCCACCACAACAGCAACACGGCGACGGGACTCGGCGTACCAGACCTCCGCCCTGTCTACTTGATACCCAGCATCGCGGAGGAGCATGGCTTGGACCAGCAGCTGGATCCGGTCACCTGTCCAGGCAGATCCATCGTCATTCGGTCGCCCCTTCTTGTAGTCAACAGGTACGGCGGTGCCGTCGTCGCTGCCTTCAACCAAGTCCAGCTTTGCCGTGAGCCCCAATCGGCTCGACGTCACCCAGACCGAGGTGGCGCGCCGACCGTCCCACGCTTCTGTCTTGTCTGGGAGGTCCCCGCTTCCCTTGTCCACGACGCGGTGAACATATAGCCCCTCCTCCACATCATCGTTCGTGGTGAACTGGGACTGAACCCATTCGAGATGGAAGAGCCTGGGACAGTAGACGAACTCGTTGATCATCCTGGCGGGAACCGTGTCGGGGAGCCCAGGCACGTCTGGCCGGATAGCCCTCATGTGTCGATCGTCCGTAGGACGCCCGCAGACTGCCCCCCAGGCGGCTGATATCTCCGGGAACGGCAAACACTGAACACGCCGAGACTCTGGAGGGCCTCTGTCGGAGAGGACCTCCCGTCGCCGGTCACACATTCCGCCATCGCCGGATGCTCCACTAGTGCCGTCACCCCTGGCGGAGAAATAGGCTGCTCCCACAGGGGGAGTCTCAGCTCGCTGTAGGCGCGGCCTCCAGGCAACTTCGTCGTATGCCACCCGCTGCTGAGCGGACGATGCCTCAACCCGACCGTGGTACGTAGGAGCGGGTAGCTCATCAAAGCAAGCCACGTCGCGCCAGGCACCCCACGCATGTTGGCGTCACCGGAGCCGTCTTCCGCGGAGTCCCACAAGGCCCTGTGGTCGAGGTTTTCGCCGGTGGTGCCTGGCACCCGTCGCCAGCTCATGAGCGCCTGCCGCAGGTAGTCCGGGTTCTTGCGGATGGCCGCTAGCGGTTTGGTCAGCATCGTTGCCATTGATTGCTTGCCTGTCGGCGCCGTGAACTGGCTGATCGCCGCCCGTCCTGTGTCATCGGACGTGAGGTCCGTAACAAGGCTGGCGAGCCAGCGCATGGCTTCCGCACGTTCTCCCTCCGCCATGGGCACAAGGAGCGGAGCAACCGTCTGGCGGAGCTGAGTCTGGGGCGCCCGCAGTCCGTCCGGTGCAGCGCCGGGTGGGGGGAACGCAGGCGCCACACCCGGGAGGACCGAACCTTCATCGATCCGATCGACGATGGTCTGGAGGTCCTTCACGATCTCCTCGACGCTGGTGCGTCGTCCATGGATCACGGCCAACCTGCTAGCAGGATCCCAACTCAGCTTCGCCGATTCATCGGAGAACTGGGCCAACAGCCGGAGAACCCCGAAGGCGGCGAGAATGCCGAGCGGCGAATCGCCTGTCAGCGCCGGGAGTCTGACTTGATTCATGAGCCTTCTCCTGAGACAGTCATGTCCGCACAGCGGACGATCGCTTCCAGCAACGCCAGACCCCAGCGGCCGTACCTGGCGTTCAGCCGCTGGAACCTGGTGGCGTCTTCCAGATCCACCATCTGAGGCACAGCCACGGTGACCTGCGCGCCATCAATCTCGGCACTGATGTCGTGCTGCGCCGTCTCGACAACGGCAGGCAGCAAGGGCCTCGCATGGCCGTGGTGACTGGCAACCAGGTGGAGAACAAGATCGGCGTCGGCAGGATAGGGCGTTGTGAGCTTCTCAAGGTAGTCACGGACCAGGGCTTGCGACCAGGCCTCGTGGCGAGCGCCCCGCGGAAGCCCGCTCCGGCGAAGAGCGTCCCGACGACGCTGAAGATCCCCAGCGTCCATGCCGGACTTCGCCAGAGGCTCTTCCGCCAGTTCGGCCGAAACCCGGTCCCCGCCGAACAGCATCGCCTGGAAGCGTGGATCCGTCTTTCCGAGGTCATGCCACTGTGCAGCATCGGCTACCGCCCGCACCAACTCCTCAGGCAGGCGGAGGTTGCGCGCGATCCCCTCCGCTCGTGCGGCGACGGCGTCGCCGTGCTGCTTGAGCGTCACCCGCCTCTCGAAGATGTGAGTGGTCCCGTCCGGCGTCTCGTCCGATGCCTCGCGCCAGGCGGCCACCTGCCCGCTCGCGGTGGGTTTCATGATGATGACGGATGAGTCTCGAGCGGGAAGAACGGGCAGATCCCGGCGACGACCGCGAGAAGCCAGCTGGAGTTCAGCAGCCGACATCGCGCTCAAGAGCGCGCTCCCTCGCGACTCGCCGTGGGCGACAGGACGAGCCCAGGGGCCAGCCCCCGGCCAGGCGGAACCTGCAAGCCATCGGCGCAGCGCGGCCTCGCCGGACTCCCTCGCGGTGGCAGCCACCTCCGGATCGTCAGAGGTCCGCCAGGTGCGGAGAAGCGACCAGAAGTCCTCGCTGAGCGGCTGAAGACTCAGTCGGCCTGCAAGCGCCTCATCAATACGGAGGGCGGCCTGGCCGCGGTCCAGAGCGGCCAGCTCGGCCACGTCCCTGACGGGGACCTCACTCGCCGGGTTCCAGCCGTACTCGTCAAGCCCTCCGTACTCGGAGGGCACGACCAGGCTGTCGCCGGGGCGGATGAGGCTGGCTGACACCCACTCCCAGCCGACAGTGCCGTCCGGGCGAGCCTCCTTCCGCAGGACCTCGCGAGAGGTGTCTTCGGCGAATGGCGCCCACTCGTCATCGTCCCAGTCGCTGAGCGGAGCGGCCCTGCGCCCGGCCAACCAGAGCCTCACTGCAACGAGGGGCACCTCCACACTCTCCTCTCCACGCACAGGGATCGCCTCGATCCACGTCGACGGATCTGCAGCTGCCGGCGAACCGTCTGCCAATAGAAGGCCGTCGCGCCAGGCGAGAGACACGGGCGCCACGCCACGTTCGATCCCGTGGAGATATGCGTCGAGTGGAGCATCATTCACCGGGGCCGGACTCGTTCGCGTCCAGGCGTCTAGGTGAGCAGGCAGGAGGTACGGCGCCGCCGCTCGCTCCAGCATGGTTCCCTTCGGCGGGCTGAGTCTGCGCAAGGCCGATGGGGAGACATCGAGTTCCTCCGAATCTGCCAGCAGCCCACCCAGATACTCCACGGTAGAGAGTCGCGCATTCCCGTAGACGGGGGGCCGCGAATCATCGTCGTCCACGACCACAACGACCGAGTCGTCACGATCTCCTCGCCGGTTCACGCGCCCGATTCGCTGAACCAGCGCATCCCACGATGAGCTCTCCGTCACGAGAGCCGTGGCATCCAGATCAATCCCGACCTCGACCGTCTGGGTGGCGACGAGGACCGCAGAGGCCGCCGACTCGTCGCGGCCGGCCCCGAAGAGGGCAAGCACCCGGTCAACGACAGCCTCCCGCTCATAAGACCGACTCCGTCCGATCAGCAGGAGTCGCTGAACGTCGGACACCGACGACCTGCTCAGATGCGCGAACACCTCGCGCGCGCGGTCGATGGTGTTGCACACGACGAGAACCCTGGCGCCGGGGGACAATGCCTCCACCGCCACCTCGGCGATCCGCTTCGCAGCGGTCCTCTTCTGGGTCGACTCCATCCGAAGGCGCTTCCGGGCGGTGATCCTTCGGGCCGCCACCGGATCGGCCAAGTGCGCTTGAGCGTCGAAGGCCGGTATCCAGCCGTCGATCTCCTCATCAGTGGTGGCTGTCAGCCTGGTGATCACTGGCCTCGGAGACAAGTCGTGCGGCGGCGCATCAACAGCGGAGGCTGAGGCCAGCGACGCTGTCAGGGCTGTCGCCAGATGAGACTCGTCAACCAGGATGAGCGAGTCTGCCCCGACGAGGGCAGCATCGATGGGACGCCGGCGAGGACTCACGCCGTAGCCCCTGAAGAAGAGGCGGCTCCCCACCTGGTCGACCGTGCCGGTGACGATGGCGGGAAGATCGGGCCTGGACAGCCATGCCGCGTCCCAGGTGGCGCCTCCCCGCATCTTCACCACTGGGAGTACTGGCCGACCGGCCGTGGAACTCGACAATCTCCGGAGCCTTTCGGCGACGAGAGCCGTGACGCTGCCGATCTCTGCGTTGTCAAGCCGGTCTGCGATCCTTCGAGCGTGCTCCTCGGCCTGATCGACGACGATTCTTCGATCGACCACAAGGAAGATCCTTCTACGCGCCAGTCGCTGCGCGGGCGGAAGATCCGCCTCCAACGCGAGGAGGAAAACCGCAACATCGAGCATCGACGTCTTGCCGAGGCCTGTCGGAACGTCTACCAGCGACGGCCAGTGCCCCGCTTCGACGATCTGACGCGGCAGGTCCTTCTGCCAAGGGAACGGCTCGTGGCCATGGACCTCGCGGAAGAACTCGGGGAAGTCCTCACACCTCATCAGCGCCTCCTTCAAGACGTCGCTCAGGTTGCAGGAGACCGATGCCGAAGTAGCGTCCGGCCCCGACAAGGACCGGCCCCTCCACCTCCGGCCCGAACGTGATCCGCGCGTGGCAGTAGAGACGTCCCCTGGACCTACGTGGAAGGTCGCGAGGTGTCAGACGCACCCCGCCAGTTGTCATGGCCTCGCGGCTGACTTCGACCTCATCCGGTTCTGGGTAGCCCGCGTTCACCACGCTCTCCAGCACGGCCTCCGCCAGATCGCCGTTCTTCGGATACCTGTCCAGGACAATCGGAGTCGCAGTCACCCATTGCCGTGACGACCGTAACCAGTGGCTCACCGTCGCGCTGCGCGGAAGCCGCTCATCGGGCCGGTACTTCAGCTCGAAAGGAGACCGATATCCCGGCACCGTGAGCTGCACTGTGCCATCTGCCTCAGGGCCGAGGATCCCTCTGAGAATGCGGCGCCGTTCAGCCTCATCCATGCCGGGCACCGCCACCGCGAGGCCCACAAGATGACCATCGGAATGGGGCGAACCGCACACAGGGAGGCCCAGGTAGGCGACGTGCGGGTTCCCGTCGAACCCATGGCCGTGCAGGGCAGGTGGCAGAGGATCGCGCGTCTGGCGCATCACCATTGACCTGAGAGCAGCTGCAAATGTCGCGGTCTGGCTCCCGCTCGGCGGTCGTCGATCCGTGAATCGCAGGACAACGAGATCGCTGTAGCGTGACGTGAAGGAAGGAAGCGCGACTGGGATGTCCTCCCCGATCCTGCGGTAGCCGCGACGCGCTACCGCGTTGTCGCTGGCCTGCCACGCGGAAAGACCGGCTTCGAAGAGGCCGTCCAGCTCATCGATGTAGCCGGGATACGGCACCCGAAGCTGACGATCGCCCCCTTCGGACGGAACGAAGGCGCTCAGCCCATCGGGCACGCGCACCTCGGTCACCCGTTGCACTCCCATGAGCACCGGGGACGTGGACCGTCCCAGGTACGGCACACGACGTGCCATCGAGTCCAGATTCGCCAGCTCCGCATCAGACAGGATGTCCTCCGGATCCCAGATCATCTGGATCCGTGGATTGGCCGGAAAGACCGAGCTCCGTTCCCGCAGACCGCTGGTGCGCCCTGGGTGGCTGAGGTTCCCGATCGCACCGTCGTCCCTTTTCTTCTTAGGCGCCAGATACGTCTTGTTGGTCACCACATACGTGCGGCTACGTCCTGCACCGAACTCGGCAGCCGCGTGGACAGTGGGCGCTGGAAGCGATTCTAGGGACCGCAGCACGGGGAGGTCCTCGTCCCCCGCGACAGACCGCAGCGCCGCAACCACCCTCCCCGGGTGCGGCGGCCACTCGAACGAGCGGGGATCCTGTCCGGCGCCTGCGTCGTAGCGGTCAGCCACCAGGAACACATCCAGGCAGATGGCCACGTCACTCTCCCGCGGACTCGGCCTTGGTGAGGCTGAAGTCGATGGCCTTGGATAGCGCGCTTGATGGCGTCAGCTCAACCGGCTCGAGGGCCAGCGCCACCCCGGCAGCGACAGCGGCGTCGAGCGCCTCGCGATAGAGAGCGATCGCCTCGTCCTGCGTGAGGGAGAACTGCTCGACCACACCGCCTCGACCGACCCACTCGAGCGTCTCCTCCTCGACGACGAGTTCGCACCCGCTCCGGAGCCAGACTGACGCCCCACCCAACGCAAGCCGGTCCGCCAGCAGGGCGAACGCGGCCAGGTAGGCACGGGCGGCGGTACCCTGCTCCGCGGTCGCGCTGCCGAACGCGATTCGCCTGAGGCCTGCGAGGCTCAGGGTGGCGAACCTGGTCGCCCCGCTGATGGTCACTCCTCCGTGGGCCTCGTTCGGCGCGATGTTGCCGTGCCCGATCTCACTGAGCTTCCCCTTCGCCGTCTTCTGCGAAGCGCTCGAGTAGCTCCACTCATCACCCTCTCCCGATCGGCTTCCGACGAGGTTGAGGGGGTCCATCCGCCCGGCCTTCCGGGACCCGACGACGGGGTCCCAGCCCACGATTTCGCTCTGGTAGACACGGGGGAACTTGGCCTGACGCCCCTTGCGATGGCTGTTCCAGCTGCCGAATGTGAGACTGCCCGGGTCATGCTCCAGGACTGCCCTCGCGTCGGCCAGCGAGGCCGCCTGCAGTGCCTTTCCCATGGCGGTCTTGTCGAACTTCTCGCCGTCGATCAGCGAGTCTCGCCAGTAGGCATCGAAGACTCTGTGTGGCGCGGTGAAGCTGGTGATGACAGCATGCTCCGCGCCGTCATGGGTGAGGCGAAGCATGGGCACCTTCACCAACCCGGCACCCTGAGCCGCCGCGACGGCCTCCTCCCCACGGTTGGCCTGGGAAGGCACCTGATCGAGCACGGCCGCCTTGCGGATGGCGCCATTGCTGATCCGCTCCTCCAGCAGGTACGGCGAGGACTCCTCGCGGGTGAGGGGGAACGTGGGCGGGAAGACCTTCGCGCCGGGACCGCCCGCCGGCTGGTAGGTGGTGTTGATCCGAACGAGCGCGAAATCACCCCCCTTCAACTTGGCACTGAGGGAGTCGAGGGTGAGCTGAGCCATTGCGGAGAACCTCCTGGTCTTTTTGTCAGTGCCAACTTCTACGGTGGCACTACGACGGAGCGTAGCAGTGGTTGCCCACTCTAGCAAGGGCCAACCCATAGTCATTACTGCGAACCATTTTGGCACCGCCGAGGGCGGGTCACGCCCTAGATGGGGCGTGACCCTGATGCCTGGGAAGTATGGGTGTCCCCCATGGTCATGACAGCACCGCAATGGAGCCCAGCCATCTGGCACGAGCCTAATGCCCTCGGTTCCACGTTGATTCTGGCGCGCCTTCTGTCGGCCGACCCGATGCCCCTGCCGTCATCAGCCACCCGTCCAAATGTGGTAGAATCGTCAACGTTGCAAGCGCGTAGAGGCGTCTCATCTCCCCGGAGTGAGGCGCCTTTGTCATGACCGACACCTGTCGTTCACGGCTCGATAAGCGCACGCGTCGCAGCAGCTGGAGGTACTCATGACCAACGAGCCCATCACGTTTGATCCTGCGTTCAAGGACATCGCCCGCGAGGTGTCGCGGCTTGTCAGCCGCATCAAGTCCGCCCTCGGTTCCGACGGACGCTCCGCGGCCCACACCACGGGCCACTGACAATCTGACCTGAACCCGGTTCGGGTAGGGCCCCGGATGCGCGATCGCGCATCCGGGGCCCTCTGCTTTGCCGGGGTCGACTCAGGCCAGGTGGACGACCTGTTCCCGACGGGGCTCTCCCACACCCTGGGGAGCCGCCGGGCGGATGAGGAACCATCCGACCACCGCGGCCGCGGCGAAGATGCCGGCGCCGATCCCGAACGCGACGCGGTACCCCTGCACCAGCGCCTCCGGACCGCTGGCCCCCGAGGCCCCCATCGCGACGACATAGGCCGCGGTCACGACGGCCAGGCCGATGGATCCGCCGATCTGGTTGGTGGCCGTCACCGTCGCGGACGCGACGCCGGCGTCATGGTCGGCCACGCGGTACAGCGCCAGGTTGTTCAGCGGGACGACGGTGAACCCCATGCCGATGCCCATGAGCACGAGGCCGGGGAATACCTGCAGCCAATAGCCGCCGTCGGCGGTCACGAAGGACAGCAGCAGGAGCCCGACGGCGCTGATCAGCGGTCCGACGATCATCTGCCGACGGGGACCGATCCGGTCGATCATCCGCACGGCGAACGGCACCATGGCCATCAGCGAGGCCGTGTAGGGCAGCGTCGCGACGCCGGCGACGAAGGGTTGCAGCTCGAGGACGAGCTGCAGGTGGAAGGCCAGGTAGACCATCGTCGCGACACCGACGGCGCCGATGAGGAACTGCACCAGGAAGGCACCGGCGCGGATGCGGTCCGACACGATCCGCAGCGGCAGCAGCGGCTGGCGGGAGCGCCGCTCGATGGCGACGAACGCGGCGAGGAGCAGGATGCCGGCGACCACGCAGCCGACCGTGGCGGGCGCGGTGATCGAATGCTCCGCCAGCGTCAGGCCGTAGACGAGCAGGCCGAGACCCAGGGTCGCGGTGAGAGCGCCGGCGACGTCGTAGGTCGGGCGACCCTCGACGCGGCGCTCGGTGAGCAGCCACAGGCCGAGCACGACGCCGACCGCGACCAGCGGCACGTTGATGAGCAGGCACCAGCGCCACGACAGGAGCTCGGTCAGGACACCGCCGGCCAGCAGCCCGACGGCGGACCCGATGCCGCCGATGGACCCGAAGATCGCGAACGCCTTGTTGCGCTCCTTCCCGTCGGGAAAGCTGATGGTGACGAAGGCCAGCGCCGCGGGGGCCATCAGCGCGGCCGCGGCACCCTGGCCGGCCCGCGCGACGAGGAGCTCCGCGCCGCTGTGCGTCAGCCCGCCCCACAGGGAGGCGGCCCCGAACACCACGAGCCCGAGCAGGTAGGTGCGCTTGAGCCCCCAGTAGTCCGCGATGCGCCCGCCGAGCAGGAGCAGGGCTCCGAATGCGAGCGCGTAGGCGGTGACGACCCACTGGCGGCTGGAGTCGCTGAGCAGGAGCTCCGCCTGGGCCCTTGGCAGGGCGATGTTGATGATGGTGCCGTCGAGGATGATGAGCAGCTGGGTGAGGGAGACGGCGGCGAGCGTCCACCAGCGGTGGGCGGCTGGGTCGGTTCTGCGTGGCATGGGTGTGGCCTTCGCTGTTGTCTGGTGATGTCCCGGGGGTTTCCAGCCCTCGATCGGCGCCATGCCGGACCAGCGCCGGGTCGAACCCGGCCAGACGGGTGGTGATGCGCGACGGTGCATGCGCCCGCGCGCGTGGACGGAGGGGCCGGCTTCGGCCGACCCCTCCGACGGGTGGATCAGCCGACCAGCTGCGGCTCGCGGTTGGCGAGCCCGGTCAGGATCTTCTGCTCGAGGCGCAGGTGGCGCTCGAGCTGCTCGTGAGCGTCGTCGAGGTGGAACGCGTGGCCCTCGTACTCCGACAGCAGGACGCCCTCGAAGCCGGACTCGACGATCGCGGCGAGCAGCCTGTCGACGGGGATCTGCGGATCCTGCAGGTCCTCGGTCACGTGGTAGAACTTCGAGTGGAAGTACTGAGTGCGGTGCAGCAGGGTCTTGAACCCCTCGATGTCGGCGGGCCCGAAGGACAGGAACCCGAACATCTCGGAGATGGCCCACTTCTCGGCCTCCCCGCCACCCATGCCGGCGATCTTCGCCTGCATGCCGGCCTCGTCGAGCCCGTCGTGGCGGTGCGCGATGACGTAGTCGAGCAGCTCGGGGTCGGCGCCGTTGGCGATGTGGCGGTCGAGCGCGGGCTGCGCGGGACGCTCGATGAAGCAGCCGAAGTCCGGCACCAGGCCGAGGTAGGGGCTGTCGATCTCGTTCATGGTCTTGAGCATGGCCTGGACGCTGTCGTCGCTCGGCTTGTGGGGCGCGTGGACCTCGATGCCGATCCGCACGCCGTAGCGCTCGGCCATGGCGGCGGCCGCGGGCATCAGGTGCAGCGGGATGTCGCCGGCCCGCAGGAACGTGGCGCCGAGGTCGCGGGCGGTCATCAGGTCGGCCGTGATGTCGAGCATCAGGTCAGCGTCGGTGGCGTCGTGGCCGGTGATCTTGCCCTTGTCGAGGTAGCCGCCGTAGCTGTTGATCTCGACGCCGTAGCGCTCGGAGAGCTCGCGGACGGCGGCGATCTCGGCGGCGGTGGGGCGCGGATACTGCGAGAAGACCATCGAGCCGATCAGCTCGTACTTGCGCACGCCCAGCGAGTTGAGTTCGGCGAACATGTCGGCGAGGCCGTAGTCGGGGTCGTCGACGAGGCGCTGTTCGAAGCCGTACAGCGAGACGGCCTGCTCGATGGTGCCGATCGTCGCGCTGGAGACGCCGGCGCGGGCCGGGACGGTCCCGGTGGAGGCCTCGATGGCCGAGGGTCGCGCCGGGGCCGGGCCGTCGGTCAGCGTCAGGGTGCGGGTTACCGAGCTGTCGACCATGCCGTAGGCGCCGGGGCCGAACTGCATGTACACGTTGCGCACGTGCAGCACGAGCTCGACCTCGTGGTCCCCCGCGGCGAGGCCGCCGTTGAAGACCTTGAGGCGCAGGTCCCGCTTGAGGTCCCAGAACTCGGTGAAGGCCATGGCCAGCTGATCCGGCATGAACAGCTTCTCGTTGAACTCGAACAGCATCAGCTCGGGCGAGATCGGCGCACCGTCGACGATGACGTCGAGCTTCTCGATCGACGACAGTGGCATGCCGCGGTAGTAGTTGAGGCCGATGTCGAGCGTGAAGCCGACGGTCTGGTCGCCGAGGACGAGCCTGCGCAGGCAGTCGGGGCGCAGGACCTTGTCCTCGTGGGGCAGCTTCATGAACAGCGTTGGCATGGTGTTCTCCTGGTTTCGTGTGGTGGGTGGTGCGTGGTTCAGCTGGCCAGGCTGTGGTCGAGGATCGCCTCGAGCGCCCCTGGCGAGAGGGCGCCGTCGATGGCGAGTTGCGCGGCGCCGCGGACGCCGCCGAGGGACCCCGCCTGCGCGACGGTGATCTGGAGCCGGCGGCTGGCCAGCGGCAGCGTGCGGGCGAAGACCGACTCGCGGACGCCGGCGAGCACGGGCTCCCCTGCCGCGACGATCTCGCCGCCGAGGACTACGACGGCCGGGTTGAACAGGGCCGTGCAGGTGGCGAGCACGTCGCCGATCGCGCGGCCGGCGGTGCGCAGGGCACGCACGGCGCGCAGGTCGCCGCGTCGCACGGACTCGACGACGTCGCGCGGGGTCTGCACGTCGAGCCCCTCGGCCTGCAGCGCCTGGGTGATGGCGAGGCCGCCGGCCACGGTCTCGAGGCAGCCCCTGTTGCCGCAGCGGCAGGGGCGGCCGTCCGCGGCGGGTGAGTAGGCGTGACCGAGGTCGCCGGCCGCGCCGTCGGCCCCGTGGAGGAGCCGACCGCCCGAGATGATGCCCGCGCCGATACCGGTGCCGAGCTTCACGAAGAGCAGGTCGTCCACGCCCGGGTGGGCGGCCGCCCGCTCGCCGAGAGCCATCACGTTGGCGTCGTTGTCGACGAAGACGGGGCAGCCGAATCTCGCGGAGATCCGGCCCCTCGCGTCGTACCCGTCCCAGCCGGGCATGATGGGCGGGCTGGAGGGCAGCCCGCTGGCGTGATCGACGGGGCCGGGAAGCCCGACGCCCGCCGTCCGGACGGAGTCCGGCGCGATGCCCGCCTCCCCCACCAGCTCGCCGAGTCGGCTGACGACGAGCTCCATGATGGCGGCCGGCCCCTCCGCGATGCTCACGTCGTCGCTCGCATCGGCGAGGACGCGACCGGAGAAGTCCGTCACGGCGTAGGTGGCGTGGTTGGCGCCGAGGTCGACGGCGAGGGCGTGGTTGCCCTCGACGTCGAACTCGAACGCGGCAGAGGGGCGTCCACGGGTGGCAGCCGAGTGCTCGGCCTCGCGGATGAGCCCTGCGTCGAGGAGCAGGTCCAGCCTCTGGCTGACCGTGGTGCGCGCCTGGCCCGTCAGATCCGCAAGCTGGCTGCGGGTGCGCGGCCGCAGGTCACGCATGATGCTCAACACATGTCCGGCGCTGCCGGGAGCATGCTGGGTCTCCATCGTCGCTCCTCTCCCCTCTGCCTCCTCCTCTCAGGCCTCGTCGGCCGTCTGCTGAGCCGCCTGGCGCGCCCGGAGGCGGGCGGTGATCTCCGCGTACTTCTGCTCGGTGATCGGGTAGAGGGCGACGGGAATGATGGCGAGCAGGCTCGCGGCCGCCGGGAAGAGGTTGACCGTGACGTTGATGCCGAGCGCGGCGACCTCGGTCTGCTGCTGGTTGGCGACGTAGCCGAACGCTCCGAGCAGCAGCGCACCCATGGCCCCGCCGACCGCGGAGGCGATCTTGGTGCCCATGGAGGTGGCGGCGTAGGCGGTGCCGTCGCTGCGGACGCCGGTCTTGTCCTGGGCGTAGTCGATGGCGTCGGGCACCATCGACATCAGGACCGGGACGGCGAAGTTGCCGAGGCCGTACAGGGCGGTGAGCAGGATGACGAGCGTCAGGTTCGACGGGTCGACGAAGAACAGCAGGATGGTCGGGATCGCCGTGATGGTGAGCGACAGGATGACCGTCTTCTTCTTGCCGAGCGTCTTCGACAGGCGGGCGAAGCACGCGATGCCGATCGCGCCCATGATCGAGGGCAGCATCATCAGCGGGGCGATGAGGTCGTAGCGGCCCATCAGGTAGATGTAGTAGTAGATGACCACGGCCAGGCGGCCGAACAGGTTGGTCAGGCTGAGGAACAGCGCGACGGTCACCAGCATCAGCGGCTTGTTGCCGAGGACGACCTTCAGGGTCTCCTTCAGGGGCACGCGCGTCTCGGAGATCTCAGGCTGGATGATCTCCTTGGACTTGGCGAAGACCAGCCAGAACATCGGCACGGCGATGCACGCGAGGATCGCGGCGGTGATCGTGAAGCCCGCGGTGGTGGTGGTCTCGCCGTCGCCGACGCCGGAGAAGTGCAGGACAAGGGGCATCGTCAGGGCGCTGAGCGCGACGGACCCGAGGTTGGTGCCGATCATGCGGAACGACATCAGCGACACGCGCTCGTCGCCGTCGCGGGTCATGACGGAGGCCAGGGCGCCGTAGGGCAGGTTGACGGCCGAGTACATGAAGCCCATGAACAGGTAGGTGGCGCCGGCCCAGAGGAACTTGGTGACGTCTCCGCCGGGGACGGTCATGAAGGTCAGGACGACGCTCACCGCGAGGATCGGGGAGGCGTAGAGCAGCCAGGGCCGGAAGCGCCCGTACTTGGTGGGGTGGCGCTCGGCGTAGGCGCCCAGCAGCGGGTCGAACAGTGCGTCGGCGACGCGGGCGACCAGCATCAGGATGCCGACGGACCCCGCGGCGAGGCCGACGTTGTCGGTGTAGAAGAGGACGAGGTAGGACGAGGCGAGGCTCCACATCAGCTGGCTGGCGAAGTCGCCGAGGCCATAGGTCAGCTTGGTCCCGAAGGACAGCTTGCCTTCGGTCGAGGGAGCCACAGCACCATTGTGCTGCTCGGTGGTCGTATGGGTCATGTCGAATGTCTTCTCTCAATGGAACACAACACTGTGTTGCCGGCCAGCGGCCGACAGGGACGGGAGCCTGTCCCGGCCCTGGCGCCGCCCCGCGAGGGTGCGGGGCGGCACCGGTTGAGTGGCCCTGCCGGGCCGACGGATGACCGTCTGAGCTGGGCTCAGGCGGGCTGGTAGTTCTGGGCGGCGATCGCGGCCGCCTCGCCGTCGAGGTCCTCATCCAGGCCAGCGGGCTGGTTGAAGTAGACGGGTCGCCCGGTCTTGGCGGAGGTGTAGATCGCGTCGAGGATCTCGGAGACGACGCATGCCTGCTCGGCGGTCACGAGCGGCTCGGTGCCGTTGGTGATCGCGTCCAGCCACTGGCCGGCCTCCAGGCCGCCCATGTAGCTGAAGCCGGACTGGGACTCGCCGCCGAGGCCGAAGTAGGCCGCGCCCTGCTCGGGCTGCGTGTTGACGAGCATGCCGCCCTGCACCGAGTTGAGCGTGACGAGCTGGTCCGAGCCCTTCTGCACAACGTCGATCCCGCCGTCGGTGCCGAACAGCTCGACGCAGGACTCACGCGACTCGGGCACGTTCAGCGCCCAGGAGGCGCGAACCTGCAGCGAGGCGCCGTTGGTGAAGCGGACGAAGCCGAAGGCGGAGTCCTCGACGGTGTAGGTCTCGGGGTTCCACGGGCCGGCCGCGTTGCCCTCGGGCTTGTCGCCCAGCTTGTAGTTGACGACGCCGGTGACGGACTCGACCTCGTAGTTGCCCATGTACCAGAGCGCCAGGTCGATCGCGTGGCCGCCGAGGTCGATCAGCGGGCCGCCGCCCTGCTTCTCCTTGTCGGTGAAGACGCCCCAGATCGGGACTCCGCGACGGCGGACGGCGTGCGCCGCGCCGGCGTAGATCTCGCCGAGGCGACCCTCGTCGATGAGCTTGCGGATGTACTGCGACTCGTTGCGGAAGCGGTACTGGTAGCCGACGGACAGGGTCTTGCCCGACTTCTCCGCCGCGGCGACCATGCGTCGCGCCTCCTCGCCGGTGATCGCCATCGGCTTCTCGCACAGGACGTGCTTGCCGGCCTCGAGCGCGGCGACGGTGATCTCGCAGTGGGTGTTGTTCCAGGTGCACACGTGGACGATGTCGATCGACTCGTCGGCGAGCAGCTGGTGGTAGTCGGTGGTGACGTAGGAGTCGGCCGAGCCGTACTTGGCCTGCGCGTCCTTCGCGCGGTCCTCGTCGATGTCGCAGAAGCCGACGATCTCGGCCTTGTCGGGGTGCTGCGCGAGCCCGACGAGGTGCTTCTGGGTTCCGATGAAGCCCAGGCCCACGATGCCGATGCGGTGTTTCGTCATTGAAGTCCTCCAGGGGTGATGTTATGACCACGTCTGTCGTAACAAGACAGACCTTATGCATGTTCCGTGCATAAGTCAACCCCTAGAATGGAACCCGGTTGCGGAAGGTCTGGCAGCAACCATCCGAAGGAGGCTGAAGAGCGTGGTCGCGCCGTCACATCAGGACCCCTGGGCCCAGGTATCAGAGGTTGTCCGCCTCATTCACAGCGGTGAGGCACGCACCCGCCCGGAGCTGGCAGAGAACACGCGGCTCGGGCGCAACATCATCACGCAGCGCATCCAGTCCGCCCTCGACCTCGGGCTCATCCGGCCGTCGGGGGAGCAGCGGAGCCGCGGCGGCCGCGGCGCCGAGGTGTATGAGTTCTCCGGCGACCAGGGGCGCATCCTGGCCGCCACGATCGGCACCGCCGAGCTGCGCGTCGCGCTGACCGACCTCGACCTGCAGATCATCGAGTCCCGGAGGATCGAGTGGGATCTGATGGTCAGCCCGCAGGCGACCTGCGAGCGTGTGGCCACCGAGATGGAGGACCTGCTGCGCGCCCACCCGGAGCACGCGGCCTGGGGCGTCGGCATCGGGGTCCCGACCCCGGTCCAGCCCGTGACCGGCCGGACGATCGGCCCCCTCATCGCCGGGCCGCACGCCCTGGAGTGGGCGACGAAGCTCGACATCCGCACGTGGTTCACCCAGCGGATGAACTCGCCGGTGTGGACCGAGTCCATCTCCAACCTGGCTACGCTCGGAGCCGCCTCCGCGCCCGACTCCCCGAGCGACCTCCTCTACGTCAGGATGGGGCGAGGGGTCAGCGCCGGCGTCATCTCCGGGGGCCGCCTGCACCGCGGAGCGGACGCCCTGGCCGGCGAGATCACCCACCTCACCGTCGACCCCACCTCGACCCAGATCTGCCTCTGCGGCCGGATCGGTTGCCTCGACACGTTCGCCTCCCAGTGGGCGATCGAGGCCGCGGCGGGCCGCCTCCTGATGAGCGGCGACGGCGGGGCCCTCGAGTCGAGGGCGGTCACCGTCACGGACGTGGTGGCGGCCGCAGAGGCCGGCGACCCCGGCTGCGTCGACCTCATTCTGAGGGCGGCCGACGCGACGGGCCGCGCGCTCGCATCGGCCGTCACCTGGTTCAACCCCCGGCGGGTGGTCGTCGGCGGCAACGCGCTGGCGATGAGCCACCTGTTCACGGGGGCGCTGACCCGGACGCTGAACGCGCAGGCGCCGGCCGGCGCACTCCAGAACCTGGATCTCACACAGGGATCCGCGGAGCGCACAGAGGAACTGCGCGGCGCAGCCGCGCTCGTCACCGAGACACTGCTCTCACCCTCCTACCTCATGGAGTGGGGCCCGGGAGGCTTCCCGATCGACGTGACGAAGATCCTCGACCGCTACCCGCTACTTGTGTAGGGACTTCCTTGCGAACCTCCTGTACTTATGCATATAGTGTGCATAAGTACAGGAGAGCGAGTGCTCTCCGCGGGCAGAGCGGCCACACCGGTGTGCCCCCTGTCGTACCAGAGGGATTCTGGAGAGATTCACCATGTCGCGATTGGTCACTCTGTTCACCGGCCAGTGGGCCGACCTGCCCTTCGAGGAGGTGTGTCGGCGTGCGTCGGAGTGGGGCTTCGACGGCCTGGAGGTCGCCTGCTCGGGCGACCACCTGGACGTCTGGGCGGCCGCCGAGGACGACGACTACCTGGCATCGAAGAAGGAGACGCTGGCCCGCCACGGGCTCGAGGTGTACGCCATCAGCAACCACCTCACCGGCCAGGCCGTGTGCGACGACCCGATCGACGCCCGGCACCAGGGCATCCTGTCGGCCCGCACGTGGGGCGACGGCGATCCCGAGGGGGTGCGGCAGCGGGCCGCCGAGGAGCTGAAGGTCACCGCGGTCGCCGCGCGCCGGCTGGGCGCGAAGGTCGTGACCGGGTTCACCGGATCGAAGATCTGGAAGTACGTCGCGATGTTCCCGCCGGCCAGCGAGGACATGATTGCCGACGGGTACGCCGACTTCGCCCGTCGCTTCAACCCGATCATGGACGTGTACGAGGACAACGGCGTGCGGTTCGCGCTCGAGGTGCACCCCTCCGAGATCGCCTACGACTACTGGACCACCAAGGCGACGCTGGACGCGATCGGGCACCGCGAGGTGTTCGGCCTGAACTTCGACCCCAGCCACATGAACTGGCAGCAGCTCGACGCCGCCGGTTTCCTCGTCGACTTCGCCGACCGGATCTACCACGTGCACTGCAAGGACTCGAAGCGTCGCTTCAACGGCCGCAACGCGCCGCTCGGCTCGCACCTGCCCTGGGGCGACCCCCGTCGCGGCTGGGACTTCGTCTCCGCCGGCCGCGGCGACTGTGACTGGGAGGCCCTGTTCCGCACCATCAACGCGATCGGCTACGACGGCCCCGTCTCCGTCGAATGGGAGGACGCCGGGATGGAGCGCTTCGTCGGCGCCCCCCAGGCGCTGCAATTCGTGCGCGACAACTGGCTCGTCCCCCCGACCGCGGCGTTCGACTCCGCCTTCTCCAACCGCTGAGGAGCACCACCATGGACACGAACACGGCAGAACTCACCGTCGGCGTCGACATCGGCGGCACCAAGATCGCGGCCGGAGTCGTCGACGCACACGGCCAGATCCTGGCTCACGCCTACCGCGCCACCGACCCCCACGATCCCCGGCAGATCGAAGGCGCGGTCGCCGAGACCGTCGACGAACTGCGCTCGCAGTACCCGCAGGTCGACGCGGTCGGCGTCGCGGCGGCCGGCTTCGTCGGCTCCGACCGCACCACGATGCTGTTCGCCCCCAACATCGCCTGGCGCAACCACCCGCTCGGTTCGATCCTGACCGACCGCATCGGGCTGCCCGTCGTCATCGAGAACGACGCCAACGCGGCCGCCTGGGCCGAGTACCGGTTCGGGCAGGGACGAGGGGCCGACAGCATGGTCATGCTCACGCTCGGCACCGGCCTCGGCGGCGCCATCATCAGCAACGGCCAGCTGATCCGCGGATCCTTCGGGGCAGCCGCGGAGCTCGGCCACATGACGATCGTCCCCGACGGCCACTTCTGCGGCTGCGGCCAGGAGGGCTGCTGGGAGGCGTACGCGTCGGGCACCGCGCTGGCGAAGCTCGCCCGCTCGGTCGCCGTCGCCGACCCCGACGGCGCGCAGGCCATCCTCGCGGCCGCCGGCGGCGACCAGATCGTCGGCGCGCACGTCACCGCGGCCGCCCGCCAGGGCGACCCGCTCGCCACCGGCCTGCTGACCCGCTTCGGGCACTACCTCGGCGTCGGCATCGCGACCCTCACCGCGGTGGTCGACCCGGCGGTGGTCGTCGTCGGCGGCGGCATCGCGGCCGTGGCAGGGGACCTCATCCTGCCGTCGGCCCGCAAGTCGTTCCTCGACAACCTGTCGGGGCGCGGGTTCCGGGGAGAGCCCCGGATCGTGACGGCCGACCTCGGCAACGACGCCGGCATCATCGGCGCGGCGGACTCGGCGCGCATCCCCGCCCGCGCCGCAGAGCGCGTCCTCGAGGGGGCCGCGCGATGAGCGGCATCAGGACGTCCGTCAGCCTGTACAGCCTGCAGGACTCCTACGCGCGCGGCCGCGTCGACCTGGCCACGGCGCTCGCCTTCGTCGCCGACACCGGCGCGACGGGCGTCGAGCTGATCAGCGACCAGATGATCGTCGGCACGCCGTACCCGACCGACGAGACCGTCGCCGCCTGGCGCACGGCGCTGGACGCGTCCGGTCTGGCCCCGGTCTGCAACGACATCTTCATCAACTCCACGCTGTACGCCAACCGCGTCCTGCGGCCACGCGAACAGCTCGAACTGCTCAAGCGCGACCTCGACGTCAGCGCCCGGCTCGGCTTCGACCTGGTGCGCCTCGTCTCCGACACGTCCGCCGAGGTCACGCTCGCGGCGCTGCCGTACGCGGAGGGACTCGGCGTGACGATGGCCCTGGAGGTGCACGCGGGGATGAGCTTCGACAGCCCCGGCACCGCCGGCTGGATCGCCATGATGCGCGCGGCCCAGTCGGAGCGGCTCGGGCTCGTCGTCGACACGGGCATCTTCTGCCACCGGCACCCGCGCGTGAGCACGCAGTACTTCCTCGGCCTCGGGCTGACCCCGGCCGTCGCCACGAGGATCGACGAGCTGTTCGCCGAGCACGGCGACACCATGCGGCTGTTCAGCCGGGACGGGCAGATGGTCTTCCCCGACGACCTGACCGCGCTCTTCCGCCGACCCGTCGACGGCGAGTACGCCTTCTTCTCGACCGGCTACGAGAACACCCCGCTCACGGTGCTCGACGAGTACGCGCCCTACATCCGGCACGTGCACGGCAAGTTCTTCGAGATGGCGGGTGGCAAGGAGTACTCGATCGACTACCGCGCCGTCGTCGAGGCGCTCCACGGAATCGGCTACACCGGCTACATCTCCAGCGAGTACGAGGGAAACCGGTTCGTCCCCGTCGACGGTGCCGTCGACGACCAGGGCCAGGTCCGGGCCCATCAACGCCTGCTCAGCCAGCTCGTCGCGGAAGTGGAGTGACATGTTCGACAACTACGTATTCACCGAGGGCTCCGCGCGCAACATCGTGACGGAGACGGGAGAGTCGGCGTTCCAGGCCGAGACGCTGATCACGTACTACCGCGGGATCCCGCTGTCGATGGTCCACGACCTCCAACTCGTCGTCGACGGCGTCGAGGCCCCGCGCGACGAACTCGCCATCTCCCCCGGTGGCGACGAGTGGTTCACGCTCGACGAGGCCACCACCGTCACCAGCTACCGCTGGGAGTACGGGACCCCGCTCGCCGTCCGGTGGCTCGGCACCCATCTCTCCCCCGGCGACCACGAGGTGACCATGCGGCTGCGCATCCGCGTCGCCTACATCCCCATTCCGTTCGGTGGCGAACGCACCCGGACCGTCACCATCTGAGCAAGGAGGCTTGGCATGTTGAACCCCGACCACACCTACGACGTCATCGTCATCGGCTCCGGCCCCGCGGGCAGCACCGCCGTCAAGGAGCTGACCGAGCGCGGCCTCGACGTCCTCCTTCTCGAGGCCGGGCGCGAGCTGCGCGAGGAGGACTTCGAGCCCCTGAAGAAGAAGCCCGCCGCCATGGGCATGGACCTCGTCCCGCGGGCAAAGGCCATGGTCCGCGGCCAGTTCCGCCAGGCGTGCCGGCCCTACTTCAGCGAGTCGTCGAACCGTTTCCTCGTCAACGACGTGGAGGACCCGTACACGACCCCGCTCGCCCACCCGTACCTGTGGGTGCGGAGCAAGCTGCTCGGCGGCCGCATGAACAGCTACGGCAAGGTGCTGCAGCGCATGTCGGACGTCGACTTCAAGGCCGCCTCCCAGGACGGCTACGGCGACGACTGGCCGATCAGCTACGACGACCTCGAGCCCTGGTACGACCGCGTCGAGGAGTTCCTCGGCGTCTACGGCGACCGCGACGGCCTCACGCACCCGCCCGACGGCCACTACGCCGGGCCCGGCTTCCTCACCGGCCTCGAGAAGGACTTCAAGTCCACGGTCGAGGCCCGCTGGCCCGAGCGCAAGGTCATCTCGTGGCGCGTGCAGGCGCCGTTCCTCGACCGGGTGCCGCCGGGCATCGCCGCCGCGCTGGCGACGGGGCGGCTGACCATCCGCACCGACGCCGAGGTGACCCGCATCACCACGAGCGAGGTGACGGGGCTGGCCACGGGGGCCGTCTTCCGCGACCGCAACACCCGGCGCGAGCACCGCGCCAGCGCGGACGCGGTGATGGTGTGCGCGTCGACGATCGAGTCGATCCGGCTGCTGCTCAACTCCGGCTCGGCGCGCCATCCCGGCGGGCTGGGCAACTCGTCGGGCGTGCTGGGCCACTACTTCATGGACCAGACGATCAGCGTCGGCTTCTTCGACTCGCCGCAGCACGCGGGCGCCTGGGACGCGCCCGACAACATGCCGGCCGATCCCTTCTACGGCACGCCCGGCGGGGTGCTGATCCCCCGCTACGAGAACCTCGACGGCCGTTCGGAGGCCGGGTTCCGGCGGGGCATCTCGTTCCAGGGCCTCGGCGGCCGCTTCCCGGTGCCCGCCGGGTCGCCCGCCCCCTTCGGGCTCGGCGGGTCCGGCGAGATGCTCGCCCGCTACGACAACGTCGTCTCCCTCAGCGGTCGACTCAAGGACCGCTGGGGCATGCCCGTCCCGCACATCGACGTCACCATGGGCGACAACGACCGCATCCTGCTCAAGCGCACGATGACCGCGCTGAAGGAGATGGCCGACGAGTGCGGCTACCGCGTCAACTTCATCGGCTCTGCCGCGGGGCTCGAGACCGAGAAGGTCTGGCCGGACTTCAACCCGCTGCAGCGGCTCATCTTCCGGCAGGGCATCAAGCTGTCCATCGTGCTGGGCGCCGCGATCCACGAGTGCGGCGGCGCCCGCATGGGCAGCGACCCGCGCACGTCGGTGATGAACGGCGTCAACCAGCTGTGGGACGTACCGAACGTGTTCGTGCCGGACGCGTCGTCGTTCGTCAGCAGCAGCACCGTCGGGCCGGCGCTGACGATCATGGCGCTGGCCGCCAGGACCAGCGCGTTCGTCGCAGACCGGCTCGCCGACGGGGATCTCCGCGACACGGCGGCAGACGCTACCGTCTGAGCCCGCTAGTAGTCAGAGCGTCCGCGGTACACCCTGTCCAGTAGAAACTGTCAGCCACCTGTGACAAGGTGAGCCTGTGGTTGGGGGACCACAACCCCTCGGATGAGGGTCGGGGGGCCTCGCCTGCCGGACTACCGCGGGCGGGGCCCTTCCGTGCCGGTCAGGGGAGGACGATCGACGGCTGCCCGGCGCGAGCGTCGACGGCGCGGCCCACGGCCTGCAGCAGGAGGTCGTCGGGGAGCGCCTCCGCCCACGACCCCGCCCCCTCGGCCCTGGAGCGTGCCGACGCGCGGAGGTCGGCGGCGTAGCCGGGGTCGATGAGCAGCGGGTAACGCGAGCCCGGGGTCTCGGAGAAGAGGTCGGCCAGCAGGCTGCTGCCACAGCTCGTCGCCACCTCGGCCGCGGCGAGGCGCGGCTTCTCGTCGGGGCCGTGCGCGTCGCCGTGCAGGAGCGCGGCGTAGGTCGCGATCGCGGCCACGTGGTGCGTGAAGTCCAGCGCGTCGAGCAGGTCGCTGCCCTGCCGCATCTCGGCGGCCTCCTCGTGGTAGTTCGCCGTGACCTGGACGGCGTAGCTGTCGACGTCGGGGCGACCGGAGCTCTCCAGCGCTGCGACGTAGCCGAGGAACTCCGCGTCGAGCCCGCCGTAGGTGAGGTAGGCCTTGTGGACGACGTCGATCTCCTTCGACATCGCCATCGACTCCGCGACCGAGGCCCACGCGTCGTCGCTCTGCGCGACGGTGAGCGTCAGGACGGCCGCGTCGAGGGTCTGCGCGAACGCGGTGCGCAGCTTGCCGACCAGCTCGGGGCTCTGGCTGCCGGCGAGCGCGGCGAACTCGAGGCAGGACTGCCGGAACAGCACGGCGCAGGCCTGGGAGCCGGGGTCGTCGAACCCGTCGCCGTCGACGATCGCGGCGAGGCCCCGCTGCGCGGAGGCGGGGTCCCCCTCGCGGAGGTCGTCGGCCAGCTGGGCCGCGACGACCCCGAACTGCGCCCCGAAGCCCGCGCCGAGCCCCTGCGGGAACAGCACCTTGGTGCGCCGCGCCGAGAACCTCATGGCGTCGAGCCCGAGCCCGACGATCTGCGCCGCGACGGCGGGGTCGTCGACAGTGCGGGCGAGCGCGAAGTAGATCATGGCCCGAGCCTATCCACCGCCGTGACACACAGACACCCGGGCGCTCCCCTCGTGCCCCGACGAGCCCCTGGTCGGCAGCACCGCACGAGTGCGCTCGCGTCGTGTGGCGCCCGGGTTGCCCGCCACCCGAGGAGCTGTCCGGGCCCTCGTGCGACCCTTGGCTGACGTCCCGGAGAAGCTGCCCCATCGTTCGGGGGTTGAGAGACTGCAGGCGCTTCCGGCGTCGCGTACCGCGCCCGGCGAGAAGACGTCTACAGGCGGTTGGGAAGTCAGCCTCTCCCGGGCCCCACTCACGAGGTGACCGAGGACGCGTGCCACGATGCCGCCATGGGATCCATCGACGAATACCTCGCGACCCTCGATCCGGCCGACGCGAAGGTCATCGGGCGCTGCTACGACGTGGCGCGCGTCGTCGTGCCGGACGCCACCCAGGGACAGGGCTACGGCATGCCGGCCCTGACGCACCGCGGCAAGCCGCTGCTGTCGGTGATGCGGGCCAAGACGCACTTCGGGCTGTACCCGTTCAGCGCGCGCGTGGTCTCGTCGCTGGAGGACCAGCTCGCTGGGATCGACCACTCGAAGGGGACGATCCGCTTCCAGGCCGACGCGCCTCTGACGGAGGAGCTGCTCACGTCGCTGGTCGCGGCCCGTGCCGCCGAGATCGAGGCCTGACCCCGACCGCCGGGCCCCCGTCTCCCGGCGCCCTGCACCGTCGCCTGGGCTGCGATGAGCACGACACACTTGTCGTCGCGGTGTGACCGTTCAGATCAGGGTTTTCGGCCGACGAGCAGGAGGATGTGCTCATCGCGCCCTCGCGCCGGTCGACGACGACCGGTCAGTCGAGGTTCGCCTTGCCGGACTTCGTCTGCACCGTGACGTCCTCGGAGTCGTCGCCCTTCGCCACCTCGACGGTGTAGACCTGCACGTCGTCGTCCCACTCCAGCGTCCACTCGGTGACGGTGCCGCTGCGGACCTTCAGCGCCGCGGCGATCGCGTCCTCCGGCGACATCTCGGCGATGTCGACGGCCTTCTCGCGGTCCTCGTCGTCCTCGGTGTCCTTCTCGTTGGCGATGATGTCGCCCGTGGCGGCGTCGACGACGACGGTAGTGTCGGTGGACCCCGACTGGAAGCCGACCTTGTATGTCCAGGCCCGGTAGTAGTCGGAGTACTCGAGTTCGACCTGGTGCATGGTTCCCTCGGCAGCACCCGACGCCCGCTTGACGGCGTCTGCGACGGTGACGGGCACGTCCCACGAGGCGAGGTCGGTGGTCTTGGACGGCGCGACGGTGTCGGGACTGACGGTCGCGGCCGCGGTGCTGGTCGACTCGGCCGCCGACGCTTCGGCGGTGGCGTCGTCACCCGGCTGAGGGCTGGACGTCGCGGCCGAGGTGGCGACCGCGGTCGCCGTGACGGCCGGTTCCGCAGCCGGGTCCTGGTAGGTGCAGGCGGAGAGCGCCAGGACGGCGGTCAGGGCAAGCGCGGCGGGCTTCCAGGAGACACTCATGGCGGGTTCCTCTCATCGGGTGTGTCTCAACGCTAGACGGCAGGGATGAGAGCACTTCTCATAATTCGCGGCGGCCGCCGGCAAATCCCAGGAACTGTCGGAGGGTCTGCCTACTGTTCACCCATGGAGCCCGTACGACACGTCAGCGACGACGAGCGTCGCCACCGCCTTGGCATCCGCCACGCGCTCGCGCACCTGCATCGGGTCCGCACCGTGCGTGAGGCGGCTGACTCCGTCGTCGCGCTGCACGCGACCGACCCCGATGGTCTGAACATCTCTGCCTGGACACGGATGCTCGACCCTCTGCCGGACGACATGGAGCTCGCTCTCGCCCGGACGACGCTGATCCGCCAGCAGTCGATGCGGCGCACCGTGTTCGCCATGGACCCCGAACTGCTGCCGACGGTCCTGGGATCGGTCGGGCCGCGCATGGCGACCGCCGCGCGCAAGGAACTCACGAAGGGCGTTGTCCAGGCTGGATTCGATCAGGCGGAGGCGTGGATCGAGACGGCCTTGGCCAGCCTGGTCGACGCAGTCTCGGTCGGGGCGCTGACCGCGAGCGACATCCGTCGCGGAGTGCCGGAGACCGTCGGCAGCTACCGGCAGGGCATCGGGAGGTCGTGGGAGTCCACGGTGCACCTGACGCCCAAGGTCATCCGGCTGGCCGAGCTGGAGGGCCTCGTCGTGCGGCTCACGGTTCCATGCGGTCCGTCCGAGGGACGACTGTGCTGGCTGAGCGCGGACCTGTTCCGGCCAGATCGGCCGCGGCCGGACGCCCGTCAGGCCTGGGCCGACCTCGCCCGCCGCTGGCTCCGCGTCTTCGGGCCGGGCACCGTCGAGGACTTCGCGTGGTGGTCGGGCGGCACGAAGGCGGCCGTCCGGCAGGGCTTCAAGGACGTCGGCGCCGTGCCCGTCACGCTCGACGCTCCCACCCCGCCGGACCCGCAGCCGACGGGTTGGCTGCTGCCCGACGACGTCGACCCGGTCGGCACGCCCGGCTGGTGGGTGTCGCTGCTGCCCGTCCTCGACCCGACGGTCATGGGCTGGAAGGAGCGTGGGTTCCTGCTCGGCGGCCATGCGCCGCTGCTGTTCGACTCCATCGGCAATGCGGGCACCGCCGCGGTCGTCAACGGCCGTGTCGTGGGCGTCTGGGTGCAGGACGAGCGGCGCCGCGTCCGCGTGCGCTACCTCGAGAGCGTGGACGCGTGGGCTCAGCGGGCACTGCGCAAGGAGGCGGAGCGCCTCACCGCCCACCTCGGCGGAACCAGGGCGTTCCCCGTCTACCCGTCGCCGGCGATGCAGGGCTGACGGGCTGTCAGTCCGCGGTGCGGGAGGCGGTCGTCGCGATGGCGTAGCAGCGGAAGGCGGGGAACAGCGCCGCGATCGCCACGACGCCGACGACCACCAGGAGGCCGCCGACACCCGTCGCGAGGCCGGGTCCGACCACGTCGCCCGCCCAGCCGTGCAGCACGTCGGCCAGGCGGGGGCCGCCTGCGACCACCACGATGAAGACGCCCTGCAGACGGCCACGGACGGAGTCGTCGGTGGCGCTCAGCAGGATGGACTGCCGGAACGCCGCCGAGGCCATGTCGGCGGCGCCGCCGACGGCAAGCATGGCCAGCGCCACGCCGAGCATGAGCTGCACGTGCCACGAGGCGAGGCCGACGGCCAGGCCCATCACCGTCATCGAGAGGCCCCAGACGCCGACCGCCCACAGCACCGCGGTGCCCTGCCGGTTGACCCGTGACACCCAGCCGCCGAACGCCCCGCCCAGCACCGCGCCGACGGGCATCGCCGCGTAGAGGAGGGCGAACTCGACGCCGCCCTCGGTCGGTCCGCCGAAGGAGACGTGGGCGATCTCCGGGAAGAGAGCGCGCGGCATGCCGAAGATCATGGCGACGAGGTCGACGACGAAGCTCAGCATCAGGATCTTGTGCGCGCTGAGGTAGACCAGGCCGTCGATGACCGACCGCAGTCCCGGCGCCTTCCCGACCTGTCCGGCGACCGGCATCGACGGCAGCCGCCACACCGCGTACAGGGTCGCGAAGAGGGTGACGGTGTCGATCAGGTACAGCCACGAGTACCCGATGACCGGGATCAGCGCCCCGCCGACGAGCGGGCCGGCGATCGCGCCGGCGGACATGACGGTCATGTTGAGCGCGTTCGCCGCGGGCAGCTCATCGTCGGGGAGGAGCTTCGGGAGGATCGCGACGCGCGTCGGCTGGTTGACGGCGAAGAACGCCTGCTGGAGCGCGAACACACCGAGCAGCAGCCAGACGTTGTTCACCCCGGCAGCCGACTGCAGCCAGAAGAGCGCTGACGTGACGATCAGGCCCGTCGTCGTGATCTCGAGAAGGCGTCGTCGGTCGAAGTGGTCGGCCAGCGCGCCGCCCCACAGGCCGAACACGATCAGCGGCACGAGACCGAAGATGCCCGTCAGCCCCACCATTGCGGAGCTCCCGGTGATGGCGTAGATCTGCGCGGGGACCGCCACGACGGTCAGCTGCGCCCCGATCACCGTGACGATGTTGGCGACCCACAGCCGCCTGAAGTCACCGTTGCGCAGCGGCCGGGTGTCGGCGAACATCGCCCTGATCTTGTCGCGGACTCCCACGCCCACCTCCTCACGAACGGGCAGTCACGTTACTCCGGCCGACCTCCCCCACGACGCACTGCTCACGCGGTGCCCTGTTCGGTTCGTTGAGCATGTCGAAGCGTCTTGAGCCTGTCGAAGGCACCCCTGCCGCGCACAACTGTGGCCCTAGCCCCAGCACTCGGCCTATTTCCGGGTGCTTCGGCTCTGGCCACAGTTGTGCACGACGGCGGCGGCAGGGTAGGCCCGGGCAATCCAGAAGCGCGCTCGTTGCGGTCAGCGAAGGGCGAGAGGGAGCACCCTGGCGTTGGGGAGTGCGGCGAGGGCGGCACCGTCGAGGAGGATCTTGGAGCCCCGCACCCCGCCGCCGATGACGACCGGGCCGGCGGCGATGACTGCCTCGTCGACCAGGATCGGCCAGTCGGCGGGCAGTCCGACGGGGGTGATGCCGCCCTGCGTCATGCCGGTGAACTGCTCTGCCGTCGGCTGATCCGCGAAGGACATCTTCCGCATCCCGAGCTCCTTGCGGACGGTCTTGTTGACGTCGGCCCGATCGGTCGCCAGCACCATGACCGCGGCGTGGACGCTCTCCTCGCCGCGACGGCCGAACACGACGACACAGTTCGCGGACGCCTCCTCCGCCACGTCGTAGGCCGCACAGAACGCCGCGGTGTCGGCCAGCGTCGCGTCGATCTCCGCGACCCTGGCACCTGGCACCAGCGGGGCGGCGGCCGCGACGGGCGGCGCCACAAGTTCCGGATGCTCCTCCAGCGGGAGCCAGGTCAGGTTTCCTTCGGCAGTCGGCATGCGGGTCACGTTACCCAGCGCTGACCTGTCCGCCGGACGGTGCCCACGGAGGCCCGTCGTGCTGTTGTCGGTACCCGGCTCCCCGTGCACAACTGTGGCCTGACCCCCAGCACGCGCACATACGGCGAGTGCTCCGGCTCTAGCCACTTTTCTGCGCCGAAGTCGGAACGGCGAGGTGGGGAGGAACCACGGGCCAGGTGGGGAGGAAACACGGGGCAGGTGGGGAGGGAACACGGGGCAGGTGGGGAGGGAACACGGGGCAGGTGGGGCACGAGCGAAGGATGGTGAGCCCGGGGGAGGCTGCTCAGGGGAGGCGGGTCAGGGGGTGAGGGCCGGACCGACGGTGGCAGGGTCGGGTGCCTTGTCGGTGCCCGTCGCCACGCGGGGTCGCTGCGGCCAACGCCCGAACAGCTGGTTGCGCAGGTCACGGCCGAGGGACGCGCTGCCCATCGCCGCGGCCAGGCCGACGACGCACAGCGCGACGCCCACATTCCTCACGAACACTGAACTGGGAAGAACCGAGGCGAAACTCTCACCGGAACCGCTGTAGACCGACGCGAAATCCTCCAGGCTCCCGCTGCCGAGCGAGACGCCCGTCCAGCCCAGCACGATCGCGACCGCGCCGAGCGCCATCGCCGCCAGAGCCAGCGAGGGGACGGCCGGTCCCGAGTACTTCACGAGGACCTCCACCGGCGGGCGCGGCGCATCCGGATCTGCGACGGCGGCACGGAGGTCGCGCCGCTCGTGCAGGTCGCTGACGCCGTCGATGATCGAGCCGACCACCACCAGCAGTAGCCCGACGACCATCAGGACGGCGAAGACGACGGTGCCGGCGTCCACGAACCCCTCGACCTCCGGCGACAGCTCGGCGCGCTCGCCGGCCTGGCCTCCCGGCCAGCGCTGCGCGTCGGGGTGCGTGATGAACAGCAGCACCGACATGAGCAGCAGGGCCGCCGCGACGCCCACCGACCCGACGGTGATCGCGATCCCTGCCGCCCGACCCGACCGGGTCCGGGCCGGCCGCGTCAGGTTCGACGTGTGCTGCGCGCGCGTCCAGGCAGCCTGCTCGTGCCGCGGCCACCAGTGGTCGGAGATCTCGCTGCGGCGGCGATCGTGCGCAGCCCTGATACCCAGCCTGATCCAGGCCGTCAGCGCGATCAGAACCGCGCCTCCCCCGACGGTCACGCCGAGGATGATCAGCATCGACGGCGCGTCGTCCGGCTCGGAGATCAGCATCCAGAGCGCAACCGGCGCGGCGATCGCGAAGAAGGCGATGTGGAAGAAGCACCACATCATCAGCCAGCCGCCCGGGCGCGACACGATCGCCCCCACCTGGCCCGGGGACGGGACCTGCGTCACGGGCGCGCCGCCTCGGGCGGCGCGGGCGACGGCACGCGACACCGCAACCGCGCCGGCCACCTGCGCGACCGACGCCACCAGCGTGAGCGCCCAGACGAGCACCAGAACCGGGATCATCGAAGCGCGGGTGAACTGGTCGAGAACCCTCGCGACCTCGTACGGCAGCACGCCCTCCTCCCCCAGCAGGCCCACGGCCACCACCAGGAGGAAGACGCCGCCGAGCCCGATGAGGAAGGCCACCAGGGTCCGGGCGACCGCCCAGCTCAGGTCGCCGACGAACCCGACGGGATACTCGTACCAGCGGAAGGGCTCCTGCGACGCGTCAGACATGCGCCACACCGTAGCCATCCGACGGTCCGCGCGGGTACCGTGTCGCCGTGAGTGACGGGCTGGCGGAACCCATCGCCATCGTGCTGCTGGTGGCGGTGCTGGCGTTCGCCATCATCCGGCCGCGCGGCCTTCCCGAGGCGGTCGCCGCCGCCCCCGCCGGCCTGCTCGTCGCCGCGACGGGGCTGATCACCTGGAGTGAGGCCTGGGTGCAGGTCACGACGATGGCGCCGACCGTCGCGTTCCTCGCCGGGGTGCTGATGCTCTCGAAGCTGTGCGAGGCCGAGGGCATGTTCGCGGCCGCCGGCGCGTTCATGGCCCGCCGCGCGAACGGTCGCCCCGTCACGCTCCTCGGGCTGGTCTTCGCCGTATCGGCGCTTGTCACGGCGGCGTTGAGCCTCGACGCGACCGTGGTGCTGCTCACCCCCGTCGTGTTCGCCACCGCCGCCCGCTCGGGGGTGAGACCCAAGCCGCACGTCTACGCGACGGCGCACCTGTCCAACTCCGCCTCCCTGCTTCTGCCCGTCTCCAACCTGACGAACCTGCTGGCGCTCGGCGCCGCCGGGATCAGCTTCCTGCAGTTCGGCGCGCTGATGGCGGGCCCGTGGCTGGTCGCCATCGCCGTCGAGTACGTCGTGTTCCGCCGCTACTTCGCCTCGGAGCTGAGCGTGCGCGCGACCCCCGACGACGACGTCGAGGACGTCCCGACCCCGGTGTTCGCGCTCGTAGTGCTCGCCTGCACGCTGGTCGGTTTCGCTGTCAGCTCACCGCTGGGCATCGAGCCGTTCTGGGCTGCGTTGGCCGGCGTCGTCGTGCTGGCCGGCAAGCGCCTCGCGACGCGCGCCGTCGCACCGGGAAGGCTGGCCGCCACGCTGGTGGAGGCCGCGAACCCCTGGTTCCTCGTGTTCGTCCTCGGGCTGGCGATGGTGGTCAAGGCCGTCGTCGACCACGGCCTGGCCGACTGGCTGCGCACCTTCCTGCCCACCGGCGGCGACCTGCTCAGCCTGCTGCTCATCGCGGTCGTCGCCGCGGTGCTGGCCAACGTCGTCAACAACCTGCCCGCCGTCCTGGTGCTGCTTCCGCTGGTCTCCGACGGCGGCGCGCTGCCGGTGCTGGCGGTCCTGATCGGCGTCAACGTGGGGCCGAACCTGACCTTCGTGGGGTCGCTCGCGACCCTGCTGTGGCGGCGCATCGTCGCCGACCACGACCACGAGACCGAGCTGGGCGAGTTCACCCGGCTGGGCCTCCTGACCGTGCCCGCGAGCCTCGTGCTGTGCACGATGGCCCTGTGGGGTGGAGCTCAACTGATGGGAGTGTGACATGCGGGTCCTGGTGTGGATCGCGCCGGCGACGTGGCCGGCGGCGGTCGAGGCCGCGAAGCTGCGGCCCGAGGACGACGACCTGACCCTGGCGGCCGTCGACGACGCCGGTCAGGTGCCCCGCCCGATAGGCGGGCTGATGGGTCGCGGGTCCCCGCCCCGGGACGAGGCCTCGGCGGCCCTGACCGCCGACCAGGCCGCCCGCCTGGTGGAGAAGGCCGCCGCCGCGCTCGGCCGCGACTGCGCGACGGCCGTGCTCACAGGCGAGACCGAGCGGGCCGTGACCCGCGCCTGCGACGACGCGGACCTGCTGATCCTGGCCCGCGACGGCGACCGATCACGGCTCGGGCCGCCCAGCCTCGGGCGCGCGGCGCGGTTCATCCTGGATCACGCGCCGTGCACCGTCGAGCTCATCTGGCCGGAGAACCCGCCGTCACTGTCGACTATCCCGCCGAAGCCGAGGCACGAACCCCGGCACTGAGATCACGCCTTGATGGAGATCAGGTCGCCGGAGTCGACGGCGTGGACGATGTCGACCATGAAGCTCTTCGACACCGACACGCAGCCGGCGGTCGCGCCGTCGCCGTTGACGTGCAGGAAGATCCCCGCGCCCTTCTTGCGGACCTTCTCGAGGTTGAAGTCGATGACGATGGCGTAGCGGTACTCGGTCTTGTAGTCGATGAGGTGCTCGGCGTCGGAGGTGTCGAAGCCGCTCGTGCCGGAGCGGTACTCGTTGTAGTACACCGAATCGTTGTCCTGGACCCAGTAGTCGTTGCCGTCGACCTTCCGCCACGACACGCCCTTGGTCCTCGGCACCGAGCCGACCGAGAAGCCCTGCGTCATCGTGTAGGTGCCGGCCGGTGTCGTGAAGGTGTCCTGCTTCCGCTTGGCGTCCGCGACGATGCCCCTGGCGCCGACACGCCCCTTCTCCGAGCCCATCTTCGTGAAGGAGCACTTCACACCCGATGCCCGGTCCCACAGCGTGACAATGGCGTACGAGCCGCTCGTGCCGTTGACCGTGACGAGGTGGCCCGCCTCGGAGTCGACCGCCAGCTTCACGCCCCCGAGCGTCACCGTGCAGCTTCCCCACGTGCCCGACGAACCCGTCTGAGCCAGGTGGCCGTTGCGGATCCAGTTGCCCGCCGACGTCTGCCGGTAGCCGCCCACGACGGTGTGGGTCATCCGCACGACAGTGCCCTTGTCGAGGACCTTCACCACCGATCCGCCGACGGCGGCGTAGGCGTGCACCCCGTCGACCGTGGTGCGCATGTAGAGGTGCGTGGACACGTACAGGTCGCTGTTCCTGACCCAGTGCCCGCTTGTGAGCTTGCGGTAGCCGCTGCTGACGGTCTTCGTCGCCGACACCTTCGCCCCGCGCACCAGTGTCTTGATGACCTTCGTGCGCGCGGCGTTGTAGACCTTGACCCCGCTCCGCTCGGCGCGCAGGTACACCGTGGGCGACGAGTCGTCCGCGGGCAGCCCGAGGGATCCTCCGCCCAGCGGTGGCGCCGCGCTCGCGGCGGGCATCAAGGAGGCGAAGAGCGCGAGCGAGAGCAGCGCTGCGGCCAGGAGTCGTCCTGCGTTCGGCCGAACTCGGGGGTACATCGTCGGTCCTTCCCTGTGACGGTGTCGGTGCCTTCCGGCCCGCCACTCGGGGGATGCTAGTGCCCGGAGGGTCGTCGGCCATTGACCCCGTAGTCAGGGCTCTTCGACAAGGCCTGCGCGACCCTTCGACAGGCTCAGGGCCCTTCGACAAGCTCAGGGAACCGGGTCGCCGAGCACTTCGACAAGCTCAGCACAGGCCCTGTCGAGGTGCCTCGAGCGAAGCGAGAGGACGATGACTCGGGCTTCGACCCTTCGACAGGCTCAGGGCCCTTCGACAAGCTCAGGGAACCGGTTGAGACTCAGCGGACGATGCCGAAGCGCGCCAGGCGGGCCTTGTCGGCCTTGCGGGTGGAGGCCTGCAGAGACAGCAGCTCGGCGTAGATGCCGCCCGTGGTGGCCAGCTCCGCCGGGCTCCCGACCTCGTCGATGCGACCGTCGCGCAGCGTGACGATCCGGTCCACACTGGAGATCGTCGACAGCCGGTGGGCGATGATCAGCGTGGTGCGGCCCTCCATCAGCTCGTCGAGGCCAGCCTGGACGGCGCGCTCGGCCTTGGTGTCGAGCGAACTGGTCGCCTCGTCGAGGACCAGGATCGGGGCGTCCTTCAGGAGCGCCCGGGCGACCGAGATGCGCTGCTTCTGGCCGCCGGAGAGTTTCACGCCGCGCTCGCCGATCTCGGTGTCGAAGCCCTTCGACAGCCGCGAGATGAAGCTCATCGCATTGGCGCGTGTCGCGGCGGCGGTGAGCTGCTCGTCAGTCACCTCCCCCATGCCGTAGGCGATGTTCTCGCGGATGGTGCCGCTGAACAGGCTGGCATCCTGGAACACGACGCCGATCTCGCGGCGCAGCGCGTCGACGGGCACGTCCGCGACGGACAGGCCGTGCACCGACACCGTGCCGGAGGTCGTCGGGTAGAGCCTCATGATGAGGTTCACCAGCGTGGTCTTGCCGCCGCCGGACTCGCCGACGAAGGCGACCTTCTCGCCGCGGTCGATCGCGAGGTTGACGTCGGTGAGCACGAGCTCGCCGTCGTCGTAGCCGAAGTCGACGTGGTCGAAGTCGATTACGGGGTCGGCCTCGCTCCAGTCGACGGTACTGACGTGCTGCGCCTCGAGCGGGTTGTTGGGCTCGTCGACCTCGCCCATCACGCGGAAGTACTCCGCGCTGCCGGCGAGCGCCCGCTGGGTGGTGTCGACGAGGTAGCTCATGGAGGTGACGGGCTGGCGGGCCATGTTGACCAGCTGGATCAGCATCACCATGACGCCGATACTGAAGGCGCCCTGGGCGGTCTGGACGAACAGGATGGCGTAGATGGCGAAGAACACGACGTCGAGGACCGCGCGACGACCGGTGTCCATGCGGTGCCAGAACGACGACTGCTGCGCGGTCAGGCCGACGGCGTCGTCGTAGTGGGCGGCGAACCGGTCGACCTCGCCGCGTTCGGTGACGAACGACTTCACGACACGCATCTGCGCGATCGCCTCGGCGAACCGCCCGCCGGCGACGTCGTAGTGGTCGTTCTTCCGGTGCTCCCACACCTGCCACCGCCTCGACGTCAGGGCGGTGAGCCACACGAACGTCGGGTAGATGATGATCAGCAGCACCGCCAGCCAGGGCGAGTAGAAGGCCGTGATGATGAGCACCGCGAACAGGGTGATCAGCATGGGGAAGAAGTTGTTCGCGAACATCTGTAGGAAGTCCGTGATCGACGTGATCGACCGGTTCAGCCGCGAGATGAGCGTGCCCGTCAGCTCGTTGTCGTAGTAACGCTGCGGCAGCCGCAGGAGCTTGTGGAAGTACCTGACCGACAGGATGCGGCGAAGTCTCGTGGCCATCACGTCGCCCCAGTACCCCGTGATGTTGCTGATCAGCGAGTTCGCCAGCGACAGCCCGAGCAGGGCGACGGCCAGCCACATGAGCGACGCGATGGTGCCGGGTCCGCCGGCCGCCATCGACACGACGATGTCGGTCGCCGCGGCGATGACGAAGGGCATCAGCAGCGACGTGGCGGCGATCGCCACCGCGCCGAGCACGATGCCGAGGTAGAGCGGCCACAGCTGCCTGGCCGCCGTCAGAATCCTGACGATGTCGCGCATGGGAACCTCCTGGAGCAGGAGGGACTCTACTGGCCGGGACCGACAGTGCGCCTCTGCGATGGAGTCAGCCCCAACGGGCCATCAGTGCGGTGGCGGTCGGCTCGTCGGTGACAAGGGCGTCGATCAGTCCGCCGGCGATCGCACCCCGGATCGCGTCCACCTTCTCGACGCCTCCCGCCACCCCGACGACGTTGCCGAGCTCGCGCAACTCGTCGAGGGACAGGCCGAGGCGACGACGCGACCAGTCGGTCTCGACGACCCGGCCCTCCACGTCGTACCACTCCCCCAGCATGTCGCCGACGGCGCCCTGCTCGGCGAAGGCGCGGACCTCCGCGTCGGTGGTCACGCCGGCGAGCACCGCGGACCCGCCCGGGGTCGCGGCGCCCATGCCGGTCAGCGTCAGGTTCGCCCGCCGCGCGAGGTCCAGGATCTCGCGGACGGCGCCCTCCTCGCGGAACGTGGACGCCACCTCCGGGGTGGAGACCAGCAGCGGCGCCGGCAGCGTCCGGAGCCGCCGGATGACGCCGGGGCTGCGGGTCAGGACCTCGTCGATCGCGCTCAGCGACCCCGTCGAGGCGACGAGCTGCACGCCGTCGAGTGACTCCTCCGACAGCATGGACAGCGCGCGGGCGACGGAGTCACCCCAGCTCAGGCCCACCACGGCGCCGGGATGCAGGTGGCGTCGGGCATAGGCGGCCAGGGCCGCGGCCACCCGCTCGTTGGTGCGCTCGCGCGACAGCTGCCCGATGGCCGTGGGCACGACGATGGCGTCGGCCAGCGAGAACGTCTCCTTCACCCGGGTGGCCAGCCGCATGGCCCCCAGGTAGGCCGCATCCAGCTCGATGCGGACGATCCCCTGCTGGCGCGCCGACTCCAGGAGCCGCCCGACCGTCTGCCGCGACACGAAGAGCCTGCTCGCGACCTGGGCCTGCGTCAGACCGTCCTCGTAATACAGCCAGGCCGCGCGCACGGCGAGATCAAGGTCGGTGGGGCTGGCAGCTGCCACGGGAACACTCCTCGGATAGGACGCCCCCTGAGCATATGCCCAACTCCTGCGCAGACGCTCAGAGAGGGTCTCCAGTCCCGTAGATTGAGCAGCGTCAGCCAGAGAAAGGCCTCCCAGTGACCAAGATCCCGACGCATCAGCACGCGATCCAGTTCGTCGGCGTCGACGAGATCGTGCACAACACCAACAAGGCCGTGGACGCCGTCGGCCCGCACCAGCTACTGCTGCAGGTCGAGGCCTGCGGCATCTGCTTCAGCGACACCAAGCTCCTCCACGCCTTCGACTCGCACCCGCGCAAGTCCGAGGTCGTCGAGGGCATCTCGGCCAAGGCGCTCGCCGAGATCCCCAGCTACAAGCCCGGCAAGCTCCCCACCGTCCCCGGCCACGAGCCCGTCGGCCGCATCGTCGAGGTCGGCGCGGAGGTCACGCACTTCGCCGTCGGTGACCGCGTCCTCGTGCAGGCCGACTGGAAGCACCTCCGCACCGCCAACTCCAACGGCGCGTTCGGCTACAACTTCGAGGGCGCGCTACAGGAGTACGTCCTGATCGACGAACGCTGCGCCGTCTCCCCGTCCGGCGAGGAGTTCCTGATCCACGTCACCGACGGCCCGTCCGCCGCCGCCGTCGGCCTCATCGAGCCCTGGGCGACCGTCGAGGGCTCCTACGCCTGGGCCGAGCGCAACCACGTCGCCGACGGCGGCCGCCTGCTGGTCGTCGCCGACGGGCCGGTCACCGGCATCGACGCACTCACCGCCGAGCACCAGCCGGCCGAGATCGTCACCCTCCGCTCCGGCGAGATCGCCGATCTGGCGGGCGAGTCGTTCGACGACATCGTCTACTACGGCGCCGACGCCGCCACAATCGAGACCCTGGCCGACCTGCTCGGCACCCGCGGCGTGTTCTGCGTCGTGCTCGGCGGCCACACCATCCCGCGCAAGGTGAACCTCGACATCGGCCGCGTGCACTACGACTTCATCCGCTTCGTCGGCACCCCGGGCGACGACCCCGTCGAGGGGTACGCGTGGATCCCGCCGCGCGGCGAGCTGCGCGCCGGGGACAGGGTCGCCATCATCGGCGCCGCCGGCCCGATGGGCATGATGCACACCATCCGCGCCGTCACGTCGGGCTTCGAGGGCATCACCGTCACCGGCACCGACCTCAGCACCGACCGGCTCGAGCACCTCGCGGCCACCGTCGACCCGGTCGCCGCCGAGCGCGGCGTGCCGATCACCTACGTCAACACCGGCGAGGAACAGCTGCGCTACGGCTTCACGCACATCTCATGCATGGTGCCCGTGCCCGCGCTGGTCTCGCAGGCCGTCGACCTGGCGGCCGAGGACTCGATCCTCAACGCCTTCGCCGGCATCCCGGCCGGTACCAAGGGCGAGTTCGACCTGCAGGGCATCGTCACGCGTCGGGTCTTCATGCTCGGCACCTCGGGATCCGACGTTTCCGACATGCGCACGGTGCTGCGAAAGATCGAGGAGGGGATCATCGACACCCACATCTCGCTCGACGCCGTGACCGGCATGGCCGGGTTCACCGACGCCATCGGTTCGGTCATGAACCGCACGTCGGGCGGCAAGATCATGGTCTTCCCGATGCTCCACGACCTGCCGCTCACCCGCCTGGTCGACATGCCGGAGAAGCTGCCGCACGTCGCGGCGAAGCTGAAGGACGGCATCTGGACCAAGGAGGCGGAGCAGGCCCTGCTCGCCGGTCGGTAAACCTGCGGGGCTCAGAGCACCACACTGATCACGGTTGTGGTCGGCCTGCCGACCACAACCGTGTTCGCCTCAGCAGCAGGGCAGCGGTCGGGTCGTTGAGCACTTCGACAGGCTCAGCACAGGCCTGTCGAAACGCCCTGAGCGCAGCGAAGGGTCCAACCCGACCACACACCTCGCTCCGCTCGGCGCCCTTCGACGAGCTCAGGGACCCGGGTCGCCGAGCCTGTCGAGGTGCCCTGAGCGCAGCGAAGGGGCCCAGCCCGGACACTCCCAGTCCCTTGGCGACTACTGGTCCCCGTGCAGGAAGCGATCCAGCTGGCGGCGCTCGCGCTTGGTCGGGCGGCCGGTGCCGCGGTCGCGGACGCCGACGCGGCCGACCATCTCCGCGATGGGCGGCGGCTTCTCGGGGGTCCGGTCGAGGTACGCGGCCTGAGCGACGGGGGCGCCGACGCGTTTCGCGAGAGTCGGGTCGAGGACCTCGATGATGCGCTCGTCCTGGTCGCGTCGGACACGGATCACCTGCCCGGTGACGACCTCCTGCGACGCCCTCGGCAGCTTGTCGTCGACGCGAACGTGCCCGCCGCGCACGGCGGCGGTGGCCATCGAGCGCGTCTTGTAGAGGCGGACGGACCAGAGCCAAGCGTCGAGTCGAGCCATGCGCCAACCTTAGTCGCGCCGTCGAGACGGCCCGCGACGAGGACGCCGTCGAGAAGGCCCGCGACGAGGACGCCGTCGAGAAGGCCCGCGATCAGGCGCCACCCTTACCGACAGGCGCCACCCTTACGCGCAGACGCTACCCGTTGCTACCGATGCCACCGCCATGGCGGTGGCATCGGTCACGAAGGGTGGCGTCCGTCGGTAAGGGTGGCGTCGGTTGAGAAGGGTGGCGTCTGGGGAGGTGACGACGCCGGACTCAGCGGCCACGCCGGACTCAGCGGCCACGCCGGAGTCAGCGGCGACGCCGGACTCACCGGCGGCGCCGGTCTCAGCCGCGCGCCGCGGCGTCCTCGAGGAGCTCGAACACCCCGTCGACGACCTCCGTCGGACGGAAGGGGAACTCCAGCATGGTCTCGCGGGTCGCGATGCCGGACATCACCAGCACCGTGTGCAGGCCTGCCTCGATGCCGGCGACGATGTCGGTGTCCATCCGGTCGCCGATCATGCCCGTCTCCTCCGAGTGCGCGCCGATCCGGTTGAGCGCGGAGCGGAACATCATCGGGTTGGGCTTGCCGATGACGTACGGCTGCCGGTTGGTCGCCGTCGTGATCAGCGACGCCACCGCGCCGGTGGCGGGGATGATGCCGTCGGCCGCGGGGCCGGTGGCGTCGGGGTTGGTGATGATGAACCTTGCGCCCTTGTTGATGAGCCGGATCGCGGTGGTGATCGACTCGAACGAGTAGGTGCGGGTCTCGCCCAGCACGACGAACTCGGGGTCGCGGTCGGTCATGATCATGCCGTGCTCGTGCAGCGCGGTAATCAGCCCCGCCTCGCCGACGACGTAGCAGCTGCCGCCGGGCATCTGCTGCGCGAGGAACTTGGCCGTGGCAAGGGCCGACGTCCAGATGGACTCCTCGGGAACGTCGAGGCCGGAGTCGCGCAGGCGGACAGACAGGTCGCGGGGCGTGTACGTCGGGTTGTTGGTCAGCACCAGGAAGGGCGTCTTGTTGCGCTTCCACTGCGCGATCAGCTCTGGCGCGCCGGGGAGGGCCTTGTTGTCGTGGACGAGGACGCCGTCCATGTCGGTGAGCCAGCATTTGATGTCCGCACGGGTACGCATGGGACCACCGTACCCACCCCCGCACGGCCTAGATTGGGGTGCGGACAAGATCGTCGAGAGGACACCATGACCAAGAAGGCCATCGTCACCGGACACAGCCGCGGCCTCGGCGCCGCGCTCACCTCCCAGCTGGCTGCCGCAGGCTGGGAGGTGCTGGGGGTCTCGCGCTCCGCCGGGGCGCACGTGGACCTGAGCGACCCCGCGGCGCTGACCGCCTGGCTCGACGGCGGGGAACTCGCGTCCTTCGTCGACGGCGCGACGGAGATCCTGCTGATCAACAACGCCGGCATGCTCGGCCCCGCCGACCTGGCCGGCCACCAGGACCCGGCAAGCGCCATCGCGGCGGTCAATGTGAACGTCACGGCGCCGATCCTGCTGACCGACGCCGTCATCCGGCACCGTGGCCAGGGCGTGCCAGTGCGCGTCGTGCACATCTCGTCCGGCGCGGGTCGCCGGCCCCTGGCCGGCTGGAGCGTCTACTGCGCCACCAAGGCCGCCGTAGACCTGCACGCCACAACCGTCGCGGCGGAGAAACTCGACGGGGTGCGGATCGCGGCGATCGCGCCGGGCGTCGTCGACACCGACATGCAGGGCCTGATCCGCAGCTCCGACGGCTTCCCGGCCCGCGACGACTTCGTGGCGATGAAGGAGCGCGGCGACCTCCTCACCCCGGAGGAGTCCGCCCGCCGCGTGCTCGCAATCGCCGACGGCCCGGACTTCGGCGAGAAGGTACTCGAACGCGTCTGACCGAGAACACAGCGACGGCCGCCCCGCGAGGGGCGGCCGTCGACGTTCAGCAGATCAGTAGAGGCCGAGCTTGCGGGAGCAGGCGGGCCACTGGCCCCAGCCCGAGCGGGCCTGGAGGATCTTCGCCCGCTTGGTCTGCTCCGCGGCCGAGGCCTGCGACGGGATGCCGGAGCCACCGACGGAGCGCCAGGTGCTCACGGTGAACTGGTAGAGGCCGTGGTACAGGCCGTTGGAGCTCACGATCGACGGGTTGCCACCCGACTCACACTGGGCGAGCTTGGCCCACACGCCCGACACCGAGGCCGAGCTGGAGGAGCTCGAGGAGGACGAGCTGGACGACGATGACGAGCTGCTCGAGGATGACGAACCAGAATCCGAGGAGGACGACGACGTGGTCGCCTTCACCACCGGGCGTTCCTTGGTGCCGACGGTGGTGACCTGATCGACCTTCTTGGTGGTGGTCTTCTTGGAGACGAGCTCCTTGGAGACGACCTCGCCGTCGCGCTTCACGATGCGGTAGGTCTTCTTGATCTTGCCGTCGACGCCCTCGGTCGTGACCTTGGACTCGCCGACGTACAGGTCGTCGCTCTTGACCGTCTTCTTGTCGTAGTCGACGGTCGTGGTGGTCGACTTCTTGACCGTCTCCCACCGGACGATCGTCACGATCGTCGTGCCGTTCCCGTTCGCCGACACGGAGACGTCATCGCCGTCGGCGAGCTCGATCTTCTGTGCGTCCAGCATCGCCTGCAGGTCGGTGGGCTCATCGAGCGCAACCTTGGTCGACCCGTCCATCGTGACGATCTTGACGGTGCCACTCAGCGGCAGGTCGATCGCGGCGCGGGAGTTCGATCGCGTGACGTCCATGTCGAGGTCGCGACCGTCCTCGGCGGCGGCGGCCAGCGCGGAGCCGACGTCACCCTCGGTGGTCCACAGGGTCTGCGAGGTGCCGTTCGACGTCACGCTCACGGCCTCGGCACGCGTCACCTGGACGGCTGCGCCGTCGGTCAGCGTGGAGTCGAGCGCGGGGGTCACGGCGTCATGGGTGCCGACCTCGATGCCCTGATCGGCAAGCAGGTCAGCCACGGTGGTGGTGAAAGTGCCGACCTCGGCAGTGGTGCCGTCAGCGGCGACCGTGACCGACTTGTGGGCGGAGGAGACCATGTAGCCGCCGACTCCGAGAGCCAGCGCCAGGACTCCTGCGACGCCCGCGGCGATGCGCACCTTGCGGCGCTTCGGGGCTGCGACGGGGGCGTCGGCCGAGGGGGTCTCGGCGACGTCCAGAACCTCGGTGGGCTCGGCCCCGTTGGGTGCTTCGGCGTTGTTCATGGTGCTCCAATAGGTCTCAGACAACAGCACCACTGTAACTGAGAGATCCTCAGAAACCTAAGGACGCTCTCAGTTTTCTTGACCGGAGACAGCCCGGACGCTACCCCACAGCAGGGCCACAGGGCCCCGACAAGGCCCATTGCCCGCACTGGCGACCCACAGGTCGGCCTTCAGGTCGGCTTGCGGGCTCGGTCCCGGAGCCTGCTGACGCTGTGCCCACCTCCCACTTCTCTCGGCAGACCCAGGGACCACCTCGCTCAGAACAGCTGGCGCCAGTTGGTGGCAGCCAGGTCGACAAGCTCGTCGCCACGGCCTGACAGCACCGTCCGCAGCGCGTAGAGCGCGAAGCCCTTGGCCTGTGCGGCCTGGACGCTCGGCGGGATACTCAGCTCCTGGCGGGCCGTGACGATGTCGACCAGCGCCGGGCCGTCGTGCGCGAAGGCCTCGCGCAGCGCGCCCTCGACCCCGGCCGAGTCCTCGACGTGGAACGCTCTGATCCCCATCCCCTCGGCGACCATCGCTAGGTTCGGGTTCTCCAGCCCCGTGCCGTAGTTCACGAAGCCGGCCGACTTCATCTCCAGCTCGACGAAGTTCAGCGACGAGTTGTTGAACACGACGATCTTGACGGGCAGCTTCGACTGGACGAGCGTCAGCAGGTCGCCGAGCAGCATCGTGACCCCGCCGTCGCCGGACAGCGTGACGATCTGGCGCCCCGGAAAGGAGCTCTGCGCGCCGATGGCCTGCGGGACGGCGTTGGCCATCGATCCGTGGTTGAACGACCCGATCAGGCGACGCCTACCGTTCATCTTCAGGTAGCGGGCGGCGTAGATGACGGGCGAGCCGACGTCGGGGATGAAGACGGCGTCGTCATCGGCCAGCCTGTCGATCAGCGCCGCGACGTACTGCGGGTGCACCGGCTCGCCGGCCTTCGCGGGAGCGGCCAGGTCGTCCAGCTTCCGGCGGGCCTTCGCGTAGTGCTTCTGCGACGCCTCCAGGTGCGAGCGGTTCTCCTTGCGCTGCACCAGCGCCGCGAGCGCAGCGGCCGTGTCCTTCACGGTGCCGGTCAGGCCGACATCGACGTGCGTGCGCCGCCCGATGTTCTCCCCGCGGACGTCCACCTGGATGACGGTGGCCTTGTCGGGATAGAACTGCTGATACGGGAAGTCGGCGCCGAGGATCAGTAGCGTGTCGCAGGCCTCCATCGCCCGGTAGCCCGACGAGAAGCCCAGCAGACCCGTCATGCCCACGTCATACGGGTTGTCGAACTCGACGTGCTCCTTGCCGCGCATGGTGTGCACGATCGGCGCCCCGAGCGCCTCGGCCAGCGCCATCAGCTCGTCGTGCGCGCCCTCCGCCCCGGCACCAGCGAGGATGGTGACCTTCGCGGCCTCGTCGAGCAGGTCGGCCGCGCGCCGCAGCTCCCCTTCGGCGGGCAGCACGCGGACCGAGGGGTCGCTCGTCGCGACGATCTCGGTCGACGAGGTGGGCGCCAGCGCGACGTCGCCCGGGATGACCAGCACCGCGACGCCCCGCTTCGCGACAGCCGTCTGCATGGCGATCCGCAGCAGGCGCGGCATCTGGTCCGGACGCGTCACGAGCTCGCAGTAGACGGAGCACTCGCGGAACAGGTCCTGCGGGTGCGTCTCCTGGAAGTACGTCGACCCCATCTCCTCCGACGGGATGTGCGCGGCGATCGCCAGCACGGGCACCCGGCTGCGGTTGGCGTCGTAGAGGCCGTTGATCAGGTGCAGGTTGCCGGGGCCACAGGAACCGATGCAGACCGAGAGCCTGCCGGTCAGCTCCGCCTCGGCCCCGGCGGCGAAGGCTGCAGACTCCTCGTGACGGACCTGCGCCCAGGTCAGCTCCCCGGAGCGTCGCATGGCGTCGGTGATGCCGTTGAGGGAATCGCCTGGGACCCCGTAGACGTGCGTCACCCCTTCGGCGATGAGCGATGTGATCAGGTTGTCGGCGACAGTGGTCATGTGCATTCCTCCTCCACCTCCGCGAAGCGCGGGGCCCCTCCATCCTGCCCCGGTAACGGCCCCAGACCAGCGGTTCATCCGTCGGGGAAACCCTGCCTGTCCCACCCGTTGACTAGGCTCGGACCCAACCGATCACAAGGAGCATCCACGATGAAGATCATCGACAACGGACCGAGGCCCAACGCGTTCGACATCGAGACCGCGACGGTCGAGAACACCAACTACCGGACGGTCGCCTGGACCGGCAAGTACCTCCAGGTCACCCTCATGTCGATCCCGGTCGGGCATTCGATCGGGCTCGAGGCGCACCCGGAGACCGACCAGTTCCTCCGCATCGACAAGGGCCAGGGCCGCTGCGTCATGGGGCCCGACAAGGACGACCTGCGCTTCAAGCAGGACGTCGGCGACGGCTGGTCCATCCAGGTGCCCGCGGGCATGTGGCACGACGTGATCAACACCGGCCAGGAGCCGCTGCAGCTCTACACCGTCTACTCCCCGACCCACCACGCGCTGGGCAAGGTACACGCCACCGCCGCCGAGGCGGAGGCCGACGAGGAGGCCGGCGGCGACGAGCCGCCGTCGTGGAGCCACCAGCCGGCCCCCGACGTGGAGGACAAGTCGGCCTGACAAGGCAGTACGCCGCAACGGCGGTCGGACCCAGCGTGGGGTCCGACCGTCGTCGCGCGTTCCGGGCCGCATGCCGGACGGGGCGGCGTCGACCCGCAGGATGCCAGAGACTGTGACGCGTGAAGAGGTCCCTGCACCCGGCCTGGGTGGTCGCGATGGTCGCCTGCCTGGTGCTGCTGGGCGCGGCCGGCTTCCGTGCCGTGCCGAGCGTGTTCATGGACCCGCTGCACATGGAGTTCGGCTGGTCGCACGGCACGATCGGGCTCGCGATGACGGTCAACATGACCCTGTTCGGGCTGTTCTCGCCGTTCGCGGCGTCGCTGATGGACCGGTTCGGCATGCGGCCCGTCGTGGTGTTCGCTCTGACGATGATCGCGGCGGGCTCGGCCTTCTCCGTGTCCATGACCCAGTCGTGGCAGCTGATCCTCTACTGGGGCGTCTTCGTCGGGCTGGGCACGGGCTCGATGTCGATGGCTTTCGTCGCGACGGTGACTGCGCGCTGGTTCGTCGCACGCCGCGGACTCGTGAGCGGCGTGCTGACCGCCGCCAGCGCGGCCGGGCAGCTCGTGTTCCTGCCGATCATCGCCCACCTGACGACGCAGGACGGTTGGCGGCGCGCGGCCCTGGTCGTCGCCATCGCCGCGGCGGCCGTGATCCCGATCGTGCTGGTCCTGCTGCGCGAGCACCCTGAGGACCTGGAGACCACGGCCCTCGGCGCCACGACGTCCGATCCCGGTGCTCCCCGGATCCGATCCGGCGGTCCACGCGCCACCGTCGCGGCCCTCGGCCGGGCCGCCCGGCACCCGGCGTTCTGGTTGCTGGCGGGCAGCTTCGCCATCTGCGGCGCCACCACGAACGGGCTGATCGGCACGCACTTCATCCCCGCCGCCACCGACCACGGGATGCCGGTCACCACGTCGGCGTCGCTGCTGGCGCTGGTCGGGGTCTTCGACGTGGTGGGCACCATCTGTTCGGGCTGGCTGACCGACCGGTTCAATCCCGCGCTGCTTCTCGTGGCCTACTACACCGGCCGCGGGTTGGCACTCGGATTCCTGCCCGGCCTGCTGTCCCCCGACACCACACCGTCGACCTGGGTGTTCATCCTGTTCTACGGCCTTGACTGGGTCGCGACCGTCCCGCCGACCATCGCCCTGTGCCGCGCCTGGTTCGGGGCTGAGTCCCCCGTCGTGTACGGCTGGGTGTTCGCGTCGCACCAGCTGGGCGCGGGCGCCGCGGCGGCCGGCGCCGGCTGGATCCGCGACGCCTTCGCCACCTACGACCCGGCGTTCTACATCGCGGCGGGCCTGTGCGGGGCCGCCGCCCTGCTCTGCCTCACCGTCTCCCGCCGCGCCGTCCCGACCACCCCGTCGCTCGCCTGACGCCAGCCACCACCCCAGCCACACCTCAACCCCCGCCCGTCCGTGCAGAAAAGTGGCTATAGCCGAAGCACGCGGATATACAGCGCGTGCTGGGGACCAGGCCACAGTTGTGCGGGTCAGGGGGCAAGCGACGTGCGCGCGGCGCGTCGGAGGGCGGAGGCGACGGCGTCGAGGGTCGGGGTGCGCAGCGCCCACTGCTGCCAGTAGAGGGGGACGTCGACGTGATCCCGGGCGTCGCCCAGGACGACGGCGTCGGCTTCGGTCCAGCCGGGCACCTGCAGGTCGGGCACCATCCCCCAGCCGAGACCGAGGCGGACCGCCTCGTTGAACCCGTCGCTGGCGGGCACGACATGGACCCGACGGGCAAAGGCCCCGTACCGCTCCAGCACCTGGTGCTGGAGCGTGTCGTGCTCGTCGAAGACCACCACGGGCGCGCTCCCCAAAGCGGCCGCCGTGAGGCCGTGAGGGAACCAGCGCCCCGCGAAGGTCGGCGCCGCGCGGGGTCGGTAGGTCATGGTCCCCAACCGCTCGACGGTGCAGCCCTGCACCGCCGACGCCTCGCTCGTCACGGCCCCCACGACGTCGCCGGACCGCAACAGGTCCGCGGTGACGTCCTGGTCCTCCCGCACCAGCTGAATGCCCGCGACCTCCGAGACCTCGACCAGTGCGGGCAGCGCCCACGTGACCAGAGAGTCGGCGTTCACGGCGATCCGCAGCACGGGCGCCTCGTCGTCCGCGCCGAGCTCCGCGGCGGCATCCCGGGTCAGGAGCTCCAGTTCCCGAGCCAGCCGAAGCACCCGAGCGCCTGCCTCGGTGGCCCGGACGGGACGGCTCCGCTGGAGCAGGACCGTGCCGACACTGCGCTCGAGCGCCTTGAGCCGCTGGCTCACGGCCGACGGTGTCAGGTGCAGGCGCTGCGCGGCCAGCTCGAGGCTGCCGGCATCGACAGCCGCGGCGAACGCCCGCAGCTGAGCAAGGTCCCAGTCCATGACACTCCTTAAGCGTTGCTAATGCCAGCGTAATAACTATCGCTGGACTACACCGGCACCGACACCTAGCGTCGACCCCATGCTCCTGCTCACCACAGCCGTCGCCGGATTCACCTTCGGGCTCGGGCTGATCGTCGCTATCGGCGCCCAGAACGCCTTCGTCCTACGCCAGGGCCTGCGGCGCGAACACGTCGGCGCGGTGGTTGCCGTCTGCGCCGTGAGCGACCTCGCCCTGATCGCCGCCGGGGCCGCCGGGCTTGGCGCGATCGTCGCGGCCCACCCCCGCGTTCTGGCCGCCGTGACCATCCTCGGCGCCGGCGTGCTGCTCTGGTACGGGATCTCCGCGGCCCGCCGGGCAGTCCGCGGTAGCGGGGAGCTCGTCGCCGACACAGGCGCGGGCGGCGACCTCCGGGCGACCCTGCTCACCGCGGTGGCGCTGACATGGCTGAATCCCCACGTCTACCTCGACACCGTCGTGCTCCTCGGATCGGTCAGCGCCAGCTACTCGACGCCATGGGCGTTCGCGGTCGGCGCGGGCGCGGCCAGCATCGCCTGGTTCAGCGGGCTGGGATTCGGAGCCCGCGGGCTCGCGCCGCTGTTCGCCCGCCCGGCCGCGTGGCGAGTCTTCGACGCGGTCATCGCGACGACCATGGTGTCCATCGCCGCGTCGCTCCTGGCCGGCCTTGCCTGAAGGTCATCTCACCAGACGGAGCAACACGTCGTTGCAGTTTTGATTAGCCTAGCTAATGAGCTAGCCTAATTAGCTGTACGAAAGGTGCCCGACTCGTGACTGTTCCCGCCACCACCCCAGAGGCGACGCTCGCAGAACAGGAGATGTTCTCGCTCGCCAACGACCTGCGTCTGGCTTGCCAGCGGATCGCGCGCCGCGTCCGCTTCGAATCGACCAGCGAGGTCGCCCCCCACCAGTTCTCCGTCCTCACATTCCTGCAGAAGGCCGGGCCCCAGACCCCGACGCAGCTCGCGGCACACGACCGGGTGAGCGCCCCGTCGATGACGAGGACGATCAACTGCATGGTCGACGAGGGACTCGTCGAGCGGGTCCCGCACCCCGACGACCGTCGGCAGATCCTGGTCACCCCCACCGAGCGCGGGAACCAGATCATCGCGGAGACCATCGCCAGCCGCGACACGTGGATGCTGGCGCACCTCGACGGGCTCGGTGACGAGCAACTCGGGTTGCTTCGCAAGGCAACCGACATCCTGCTGGAGGTGTCGAATGCCTAAGTCACGCACCTTCGCCTCCTTCGCAGTCCACAACTACCGCCTGTTCTTCGCCGGGGCCCTCGTCAGCAATCTGGGCACCTGGATCCAGCGGGTCGGCCAGGACTGGTTGGTGCTCACTGAGCTGACCGACAACTCCAGCACCGCCCTAGGCATCGTCACGGCACTGCAGTTCCTCGCCATCCCGTTCCTCGCCCCCTACGCCGGCGCGCTCGTCGACCGACTGCCGAAACGCAAGATGCTGCTCGTCACACAGGTCGGACTCGGGCTGTGCGCGTTCGCCCTCTGGGGGCTCATCGCGCTCGGCGTCGTTCAGCTGTGGCACGTCTACGTCATCGCCTTCATCACCGGCGTCATCACCGCCTTCGACAACCCCGCCCGCCAGGCCTTCGTCTCAGAGATCGTGCCGCAGGGCATGATCGCCAACGCCGTCGGCCTGAACTCGACCAACTTCAACGGCGCTCGCCTCATCGGCCCCGGCGTCGCCGGGTTCCTCGTCGCCGGCGTGGGAGTCGGCCCGACCATGCTGATCAACGCCCTGAGCTTCATCGCGATGATCGCGGCCATCGTCATGATGGACGGCACCCAGCTGCATCCGGCCCCCCGTGCAAAGGCAGCAGGAGGCGCACGCGACGGCCTGAGATACCTCGCCGGCCGCCCGGACCTCATCGTCATGCTCGTGATCGTGTTCATGCTCGGCACGTTCGGCATGAACTTCCAGATCTTCAACGCGACGATGGCCACCGAGGTGTTCGGGAAGGGCGCGGGCGAGTACGGCATGCTGGGCACGATCATGGCGATCGGCACGCTGGGCGGAGCCCTGCTGGCTGCACGACGCGCCAAGCCGACGCTGCGCATCGTCCTCGCCGCGCTGGCCGGCTTCGCAGCGAGCACATTCGCCCTGACCTTCGCGCCGAACTACACCGTCTACGCCCTGCTGCTCATCCCCTCCGGCTTCTTCGCGCTGACGGTGATGACGGGCGCGAACGCAGCTGTGCAGATGGGCGCGTCGCCCGAGTATCGCGGCCGCGTGATGGCGATCTACACCGCGATCTTCATCGGCGGCACCCCGCTCGGAGCCCCGGCGATCGGGTGGCTCGGCGAGGTCTTCGGCCCCCGCGCCTCCGTGCTGGTGGGTGCCGTAGCCGCGGCCATCACGGTCGTCGCGGTGTTCGTGTACTTCAGCCTGCGCAAGGGCATGCGTGTCCATCTCGACCGCCACCCGCTGCGGCTGACCACCAGCTATCTGCCTCGGAGCGCGACGACCAAGGCTGCCTGACCTAGGCTCGGCGGCATGGCCATCAGCGCGCTCGACCTCTTCAAGATCGGCGTCGGGCCGTCGTCGTCGCACACGATGGGACCGATGCTGGCCGGCGCGCTCTTCGCCGAGCGGCTCGCCGGGTCCGGCGCCCTCGAGCGCGTCGACGGGGTCCGGATCGAGCTGTTCGGGTCGCTGGCCGCGACCGGCATCGGGCACGCGACGGATCGCGCGGTCGTCGCCGGGCTGATGGGCATGCGGCCCGACACCGTCGACCCCGACGCCATGGCGGACTGCGTCGCCGCCGTCGCGGACGACGGCGTGCTCCCCCTGTGCGGCACCTGTCCGGTCGGATTCTCCTGGGGCCGCGACCTCCGGCTGGTCCGCGAGGCACTCCCCCACCATCCCAATGCGCTGCGCATCGTGGCCCTCGACCGTGCTGGACGGGCCGTCGACGACGAGGTGTACTACTCGGTCGGCGGAGGCTTCGTCGTCGACGCCGAGCACGCGGAGTCGGGAGCGACGGGCGTGACCGAGGTCCGCGTCGACCTCCCGTTCGACAGCGGCGAGGAGCTGCTGCGGATCTGCGACCTCGAGGGCCTCAGCATCGCGCAGATCATGGGCCGCAACGAACTCGCCTGGCGCCCCGACGCCCAGACCCGCGACGGCCTGCTGGCCGTGTGGGAGGCCATGCGGTCCAGCGTCGCCCGGGGCATCCGGTCCGACGGCGTGCTGCCGGGCGGGCTGCGGGTCCGCCGTCGCGCTCCCGAGCTGCACCGGCACCTGAACTCCCGGCGCACCCTGCCTAACCTCATCACGCAGACGTTCTCCGCCATGGACTGGGTCAACCTCTACGCACTCGCTGTCAACGAGGAGAACGCGGCGGGCGGCCGCGTCGTGACGGCGCCGACCAACGGCGCGGCGGGCATCATCCCGGCCGTGCTGCACTACTTCATGGACTTCCAGCGGGGCGCGGGCGACGACGACGTCGTCGACTTCCTGCTCACCGCCGCGGCGGTCGGGTCGCTGCTGAAGCGCAACGCGTCGATCTCAGGCGCGGAGGTCGGCTGCCAGGGCGAGGTCGGCTCGGCCTGCGCGATGGCGGCGGCCGGCCTGACGCAGGTGCTGGGCGGCACGCCCGGGCAGGTGGAGAACGCGGCCGAGATCGGGCTGGAGCACAACCTGGGCCTGACCTGCGACCCCGTCGCCGGCCTCGTGCAGGTGCCGTGCATCGAGCGCAACGCCATGGCCGCCGTGAAGGCCATCAACGCGGCCCAACTCGCGCTCGGCGGCGACGGCCGGCACCACATCACGCTGGACCAGGCGATCCGGACCATGCGCGACACCGGACGCGACATGCTGAGCAAGTACAAGGAGACGTCGGAGGGTGGACTGGCCGTCGCCTTCATCGAGTGCTGAACCGACTGCTACCGCCGCGTCTCCAGGTCGGTACGCTCGGTCCGCTCGTTGAGCTCGATCCACGACGAGTCGCACCCCGGGCAGCGGTACACCGGGGCACCCTCGACGCGCTCGTCGGTCTCGACCGTGCCGCACGCGTCCTGGCACGGCCAGCTCGTGAGGAACCTGGCGCTCACCGCGGCCTCCCTCCTGCAACTTCCGGGGCCGGCTCCAGCCTAGGTCATCGCGGTCGTGCGGCTCCCGCACGCTGGCACCCGGGAGGCCCCGGCTACCCTGGATGGCATGAGCGCGACCCCCGACCCCGGCACCGGAACGCCCCGAGACGGCAGAGACCTCACGCTCGCGAAGATCCTCGCCGACGTGGACGCCGAGTCGCGCGCACGGAACCCACTACCGCCCGCCGCCCCGTCGGCCAGCTACACGCCGCCGGTCACGGCCGACTACCGATCCCCGGCGACGCCGTACGATCCCGGACCCCAATACCCGTACGGCCAGCCGGCCCAGGTCGACTACTACCAGTACTACGCCTACGGCCAGCCGAACGCGATCGTCGGCGGGGTCCCGGTGTACCTGCAGCGCAAGCGCAACAATCCCTGGGCGCACGCGCTGCTCTTCCTGTTCACCGGCGGCATCGGGAATCTCGCCTACGCGGGCTACGTCTGGCACTGGAACACCACTCGCGGGCTCTGACATGGCCCGGCGTGAGAATGGCCCCATGCCGCACGCCTTTGACCCGCACCACCCGACGCTCGTACGGGTCCGTCAGCTCGCTCTTGCGCTGCCCGGAGCAGCCGAGAAGCTCGTCGTCGGTCACCCGGCCTTCTACACCCGCAAGGTCTTCGCCTACTTCGGCATGAGCTACAAGACCGGCGACACGTGGACCCACAACCCCGTGTCAGTCAGCGTGCTGCTGCCCGACGACGAGCGCCTGGCCCTACTGGAGGAGGCACGGTGCTTCGTGCCCGGCTACATCGGCCCCGCCGGGTTCGTCGGGGTGCTCCTCGACGACGCGACGGACTGGGAGGAGATCGGCGAGCTGCTCGAGGAGTCGTTCCGGCTCACCGCCGGGGCGAGGCTGGTGGCGGCTCTGGATGGTCGGCACCGATCCAGCTGAGCGTCGGCAGAGACGGAAGGGCGCCCGATGCCAGGGCATCGGGCGCCGCTCCTTCCTCGGTCAGGGGGGTCGCCGAGGGGTCAGCCGGGTGGGGCGCTGACGCGCCCCACACCCACGTCGTCAGCGGGCGTGGCGCCGCCGGACCATGAGCGCCCCTGCGATGGCGGCCAGAGCGGCAATCGCGCCGAACACGGGGATCGCGGTTCCCGCGCCCGCCGACGGGAGGCCGGGCGACGGCTTGGGCCCAGGCGTGGCGTCCCCATCACCAGGATCCGTCCCGTCCTCGGTGGGATCGACGACGGGGACCTGAGCGGATGCGGGGTCGGTCGGCGTGGCCGTCGGCGTGACGGGGGTGGCCGGGGTCGTCGTCGCCTGGGTCGGAGTCGGGCTGACGCTCGGCCCCTCATGCGAGGGTGCGGCTCCCGGCGAGGAGCTCACCGCAGTCGGCTCCGGCGAGCTCGGCTCATCTGTCGGCTCCGGCGAAGACGGCTCATCCGTCGGCACCGGCGAAGACGGCTCATCCGTCGGCACCGGCGAAGACGGCTCATCCGTCGGCACCGGCGAAGACGGCTCATCCGTCGGCACCGGCGAAGACGGCTCATCCGTCGGCGCGGGAGTGCTCGGGTCGACGCTCGGCTTGGTCGGCACCACGGTCGGCTCGTCAGTGGGGGTGGGCTCGACCACGGGCTCACGGCCACAGTCGAAGCGCCCCTTGAACAGGTTGGTGTGGATCTCCTTGCCACCCTGCAGGGCGGTCAGGTTCGCAGCGATGAGTTGTCCCTCGAACTCCTTGCCGCCGTTGCCTTCGGTGGGGAAGGTGATGTTCGCGTCGGGCGCGTAGATCGCGCCTCGGACGGGCTCCTGATCCGAGGTGATCTCCACGTCGCCGGAGATGGCGCTCAGGTCGAAGAGGATGTGGCTGATCCCCTCGTTCAGCGGAGAGTTCTTGCCCGGGAATGAGTAGGAGGGCAGCACGAGGCGGCCGTCCACGACGTCCGACGGAGCGACGGTGATCACGAGGAACGAGTCCTGCGAATAGCCCTCGAGCTTGAACTTCGAGATGTTCTTGAAGGCTGACAGGGGGAGGCGGCTTGGGTCCTCGGCGTTCAGCGTGATCGTCTGGTCATTACCTGCGGGAGCGGAAACCTCGTTCCACCCTTCGGTCGCCCCGAGGATGGTGCGGCCCATATCGGAGGGGAACTGATCGGCGACGGCGCCGTCGACGCTCCAGCCGGCGCCGGGATCGGCGGCGTTCCATGCCTGGACCTGGGACTCGAGCTGCGGGCTCATGTTGCCTCCGCCGGAGGGGAAGAACGTGGTCCCGGACCCGCCGAACATCGGCCCGAACGTGTACCCGGCGGGGACGCTCTGATCCGCGATGCGGACCCCTGCCTCGGCGTTCGCCCCGGAGGCACCCTGGCTCTTGACCTGGACGACCTTGCCGACGGACGCGAACCGCTGGATCAGGACCCGGTTGGGCGTCCCCTCGATCGTGGGCACGTCGTACTGGGCGTTGCCGCCGACGCCGCCGTGCATGATGGGGTACTGCCCGTTCTGGTTGCCGCGCGCGTCGCCGAAGGTCGCCGTCCCGCCGACCGCGAGCGTGCCCTCCAGCTCGCTGTTGGCGAGGATCGCGTCGCCTGTGACGAACAGGGTGTAGCCGGATGTCGAGTCGATCGGCGTCGCCGCCCCCATGGGGTTCAGCGGGACACAGGCGGTCGTGTCATCCTCGTCGGCCGCGATGGCGGGGCTCATGAGCACCGCCGACGAGACCCCGATCACGGCCACCGCCAGCGAGGCTACCGCGAGCCGCCGCCCGATCCCGCGGCCCGATTGAAACTGCTGCTGTCCTGGTACTCGTTGATTCACGCTCATCACTTCGCTCGTGGACTACATCACACGGCGGGCAGTCCCCCGCCGCCGACTCGGACGGTAGTGAGCAGCTCAGATGAGTGGAAACCGCTGCGCATGCGTTGCGCAAGGTGACGCATCGGGTGAGCGCGGGGCTGACCCGAGCCCCTACCCTCCGGCCCCTCCCCGTCCCGCGATGAGCACGACACACTTGTCATCGACGAAAACCCTCGATGTGAGCGCTCGCAGGCCCGACGAGCAGGAGGATGTGCTCATCGCCGCAGCGGTCGACGAGGTGCCAAGTCCAGTCCCACCCGGAGCGGTCCGCGGGCATGAGAGAGGGCCCCGACGCCGAAGCGTCGGGGCCCTCTCGTCAGCTGTGACCTAGATCACTTGGCGACGACCTCGAAGGGAACCTTCGCGGTGACGGCGCCGTGCAGCTTGACCGACGCGAAGTGAGCGCCGGCGGTCTTGACAGGCTTCGCGAAAGACACGGAGCGCTTGTCGATGGTGGGGCCTCCGGCCTTCTTCACCGCGACGGCGAAGTCGTTGGAGGTGATGGCGCCGAACAGGGAGCCGGTGTCAGACACGCGGGCGCCGACCTGGACGGTCAGGCCCTCGAGCTGCTGGCGGATCTCCTGGGCGTGCTCGACGCCCCGGACCTCGCGAGCGTCACGAGCGCGCTTGATGCCCTCGATCTGCTTCTCGTTGCCGCGGGTCCAGGCGATGGCCTTGCCCTGGGGCAGGAGGTAGTTGCGGCCGTAGCCGTCCTTGACCTCGACGATGTCGCCGGCGATGCCGAGCTTGTCAACGGTGCTGGTCAGAATGAGCTTCATAGTTCGTCCCTCTCCGATCAGCGAGCGGTCGACGCGTACGGCAGCAGGGCAACCTCACGCGCGTTCTTGACGGCGATGGCGACCTTGCGCTGGTCCTGGACCGAAAGGCCAGTGACGCGGCGGGCGCGGATCTTGCCACGCTCAGAAATGAACTTCTTGAGCGTGTTGATGTCCTTGTAGTCGATGTTGGCGACGCGGGTCGTCTTCACCGGCATGATCTTCTTCTTGTTCACAGACTTGCGCTGTGGACCGGCCATTGTGGTGCTCTCCTTCGTGGATGGGCCGTTGGGCCCTGAAAGCCCGTCTTGCGACGGAATGTGCCAGCTAGCCCCGGAGGGCTAGATAAGCGATGGATCAGAACGGGGGCTCTTCGGGCTGCGACGACTGGGCCCACGGATCGTTTCCGCCGCGGTTGCCGCCGGCATTGCTGCCGGAGCTGGCCCAGGGGTCGTTGCTGGTGTTCTGCTGCTGAGGAGCCTGACCGCCCTGGTTGCCCTGCCAGTTTCCGCCACCGCCGCCGCCACCGCTCGAGGAGCGGGTGACCTTGGCCGTCGCGTACCGCAGAGCGGGACCGACCTCGTCGACATCAACCTCAAAAACCGTGCGCTTCTCGCCCTCACGGGTCTCGTAGCTGCGCGACTTCAGACGCCCGGAGACGATGACGCGCATTCCCTTGGTGAGGGACTCGGCCACGTTCTCGGCGTACTGACGCCACACCGAACAGTTGAGGAACATGGAGTCGCCGTCCCGCCACTCGTTCGCCTGACGGTCGAACTGGCGCGGGGTCGACGCGACGGTGAAGCTCGCGACAGCAGCGCCACTGGGCGTGAAGCGGAGTTCAGGGTCGGACGTCAGGTTGCCGACCAGAGTGATCTGGGTATCGCCTGCCATGTTTGATGCCTTCCGATTGAGTCGGACGTTGGGTTCGTGTGCCCATCATGGCCTGTCCGGGGGACAGAACGGGACGGGAGACAGAACCTGTTGATTACTTCTTGACGTCCACTCGCTGCACCTTGGTGCGCACGATCTTCTCGTCGATCGACATGAGACGATCCAGCTCCGAGACGACCGCGGGCTCCGCGGTGAGGGTGACGACGGCGTAGACGGCCTCGGACTTCTTGTTGATGTCGTAGGCGAGTCGACGGCGACCCCAGTGGTCGACCTCGTCGACCGTGCCACCACCGTTGGTGATGACCTCAAGGTGCTTGTCGATCAGTGCGGGCACCTGGCGATCGTCAACGTCGGAATCGACGAGGACCATGACTTCGTACTTACGCATGCTTCAGCCCCACCTCCTTCGGACTAACGGCCGCGGGTCGATCCCGCGGCAGGAGGGCATGGCCGACCCGAAGGTCAGCCAGTGGTCCACTCTACCCGTCGGCTCCGACCCGCGCGAAATCGGTCGGCGCGGCGATGAGCACGACACACTTGTCGTCGCACGAAAACAGCGATGTGAGCGTTCGCCACGTCGACGAGCAGGAGGATGTGCTCATCGCCGACGGCGTGACTGCCCCCCCCCGACGCCCCGCCCGGGTCACTCGGCAGGGGGCGTGAGTTCGGCGACCCTGCCGCTGGCGACGAGCTCCGCCCAGAACAGATCCGCCCAGGCCAGGTAGCCCTTGTCGTTCGGGTGGAACCAGTCGCCGGCCGTGTGGCGGTGGAACCGCAGGTAGCCAGTCTGCTTGGTCGCCTCGAAGAGCGGCACGAGATGGTGCTCGTGCAGTGTCACCAGCTTCGCCGCGACGTCGCTCATCTTCTTCGCCCGCACCCCGAGGTTCGGCAGGGTGAACCACGGCACGTCGCCGACGAAGCTGCCCGCGGGCAGCTCCCCCAGGATGGTGTCCAGGCTCGCCGCGAACGACTCGACGGTGTTGCTGCCGCTGAACACGACGTCGTTGCCGCCGATGTCCAGCGTCACGAGGTCGGGCGTGAAGCGCAGGTCGCGCAGCACCGGCAGCTGGTCGCGGACGACATCCCCGCTGACCGCCCCCGAGACCGACAGGTTGGTCACGGCGACAGGTCGACCCGTTGCCTCACGAAGCCGCTCCGCGATGATCGACACGTAGCTGGCCTCGACGCTGCTCGCGCCCACGCCCTGAGCCGCGGAGTCGCCGAGGGCGACGTAATGGATGACGCCGTCGGTGTGGTGGTGCCCCCTGCCCCAGTGCTGCGCATAGTCGTCGACGTGGCGGGCAATGGTCCGGGCACCCCTGAGGTAGCGCACCGCGATGGTGCCGAGCGCCGCGACGCCGGCCCCGATCGCCAGCTTGTGCGAGGTCTTCATCGACGCCCCCGGTACTTGCCCGGCAGCACCGGGTTGCCGTCTTTGGCCCAGGCCCGCAGCCCGCCAGCGACCGATTCAGCCAGCACACCCTGCTCACGCAACTGTCTGGCGACGATCGTGCTGCGCAGCCCGTTGTCACACATCACGACGATCGCCGCTTCACGTTCGGCCAGCGGGTCGTCGCCGTGGATCGCGTCGAGAGGGTCGGTCGCCAGCGCCTTCGGGTCGACGGGGCGGGCGCCGGGCGCGTGCCCGGCCTCGTACTCGTTCGGCGTCCGCACGTCGATCAGCACCGCGCCCTTGCTGAGCGCCATCAGGGTCTCGTCGATGCTGAGCCCCGACGACGACCCCTTCCCCAGAAAATCCAGCAGTCCCATGCCCTCAATCTTCTCTCCGCGGACCAGCCCAGACGGCCCAATTCCTACAGGATGCCCTGAAACAGCAGCCCGACGATGCCGATGACCAGCGACAGACCGATCCCGAGCAGCGCATACCCGGCCCACCGCCTGCGCGACCAGAACACCGTCAGCCCGAACACGACGACGGTCGCGACGGCCAGAGCCACCGCCAGCACGCTCAGCCACGGGGACGGGCTCACCACCTCGAAGTCCAGGCCGGAGCTGTCGTAGGCGGGCACCAGCAGCCACGTCAGCGCCGCCAGCGCCCCGGGCGCCGACAGGACGAGCCCCAGCAGACCCATGCACGCCGCCCCGAGACGCGTGCTCCAGAACGGTCTCCTCTTCTGGCGCCTCTGCGTCACGCGCGACCCGCCGGCTCAGCGCTTGCGCTGCTCATAGCGCGCGTACATCTCGTCGACGATCTCCTTGAACCGCTTCTCCACCTCACGGCGGCGGACCTTCAGCGTCGGGGTCAGCAGGCCGTTGTCCATCGTGAACTCGTCGTGCAGGACCTTGGTGTCCTTCGGCTGGTCCTGCGTCGGCAGCTTCGCGGTGAGTTCAGCGACGCGCCTCTTCATCTCCTCGAGCAGCTCGTTGGACGACATCCAGTCCACCGACGTGCCGGGCCAGTGCAGCTTCGCGGCAAGGGCCTCGACGTGTGGGAGCGACGGCTTGACCAGCAGCGTGACGTACGGGCGGTTGTCGCCGAGGATGACGGCGTGCTCGAACAGCGGGTCGGCGAGGATCAGGCCCTCGATGGGCTGCGGCGCGACGTTCTTGCCGCCGAGCGTGACGATGATGTCCTTGAGGCGGTCGGTGATGGTGAGGAAGCCCTCGGTGTCGACGTAGCCGACGTCGCCGGTGCGCAGCCAGCCCTCCTCGTCGATGGTGTCCTTCGTGGCCTCCGGGTTGTTCCAGTAGCCCTGCATCACGTTGGGGCCGCGGTAGAGGATCTCGCCGAGGTCGCCGATGCGCAGCTCGCCGCCGGGCAGCACCTTTCCGACGGTGCCCTCCTTGAAGTCGGCGGGCGCGTTGAACGTGACGAGCGGGGACGCCTCGGTCAGGCCGTAGCCCTGCAGGATCGGCAGGCCGATGGAGGCGAAGAACTCCTCGATCTCGATCCGCAGCGGGGCACCGCCGCAGGCCAGCACGGTCTTGGGGCCGCCGAGCGCGTCGCGGACCGACCGCAGGACCAACTTGTCGGCGAGCTTCAGCTGCGCCCGCAGCCACGCGTTGGGCCGACGGCCGGCGCGGTAGGCGTACTGGTTGTGGCGGCCGATCCGCAGGGCCCACGCGAAGATCTCACGCTTGACCGGCGACCCGGAGGCCTTGCCGTGCGCCGTCGTGTAGACAGTCTCGTAGAGCTTCGGGACGCTGACGAGCATCGTCGGCTTGGCGAGCACCATCTGCTCGGCGACGGTGCGCGCGTTCTCGACGTAGGTGTTCATACAGCCGTGCATCAGCACGACCGTCGTCCAGGCGCGCTCCAGCGCGTGAGACAGGGGGAGGAAGCACAGCGAGTGGTCCTCGGGCCGGATGTCGAAGAACTTGTCGAGGACCTCGGACTGAGCGACCAGCGCCTTGTGCTGCAGCATCACGCCCTTGGGGTCGCCCGTGGTGCCGGAGGTGTAGATGATCGACGCGAGGTCGTCGCCGGTCGCGTCGGCGAGGCGGGCGTCGACCGCGTCGGTGGCCGGATTGGCGATGAAGTCCTCGTACGCCTCGAGCCGCTCGGGCATGCCGGGGTACGGCTTGACGATGACGATGCGCTCCAGCGCGGGTAGCTCGTCGGCGACGGCGAGGACGCGCTCGGCCTCGCTCTGCACGCCGACGAACATGACGCTGAGCCCGGAGTCCTGCGCGATGTAGCGGATCTGCTCGGGGGTGCTGGTGGCGTAGATGGGCACGGGGACCGCCCGGACGGTGCCGGCCCCGAAGTCGATCTCGGACCACTCCGGCCGGTTCCCGAGGAAGATGCCGACGCGGCCACCTGTCTCGACGCCGGCATCGAGCAGGCCCTGTGCGACCCGCCGGAGCCGCTCGCCGAACTCGGCATAGGTCTGCGTGACCCACCCCTCGCCCTCGCGGATGCGGGTCGCTGTGCGGTTCCGGTTCGCGGCGATGGCCTCACGCATGCGCACTGCGACGTGATCGGACATGTGGCTACCTCCCAGGTAGATGACCTGTTCAGGGTACTTGTCGGTCCTGTGCGCCGTCTGTGATCCGCAGCTTTCTGTGCGGCGGGTGCAGGGGTAACATGGGCCGGAACCGAACGAGGAGCAGGAATGACTGATTGAGCCTGGCACGCCGCAGGTGTCGTGCCGTCGATTCCGACCGCTGCATACCCCCGCGATCCCACAGGACTCAGTCATGGCGCATTCCCCCGTTCCCGCCGTCGTCGTCGACGGCCTCACCTATTCCCTTTCCGACGGTTCCGTCATCCTCGATGACATCTCCGCGCGCTTCCCTCCCGGACACACGGGCCTGATCGGCCCCAACGGCTCGGGCAAGTCGACGCTGCTGGCGCTGATCGCCGGGCGGCTCACGCCCACCGCGGGCACGATCCGCGCGTCGGGGCGCGTACACCTCGTGCCCCAGCGGCTGCCGTCCGACGGCCGGGTCGCCGACCTGCTGGGCATCTCCGGGGTCCTGGCCGCGCTGCGCGCCGTCGAGGCGGGGTCTGTGGATCAGGCCCACTTCGACGCCGTCGGCGACGACTGGGATGTCGAGGCCCGCGCGCTGGCGGAGCTCGACGCGCTCGGCTTCGCGGGCGCCGCCCCGCTGCTCGAGCGGTCCGTCGCGACGCTGTCCGGCGGCGAGGCGACGCGCGTCGCGCTGGCCGGCGCGCGGCTGGCGAGGGCCGAGGTCACACTGCTCGACGAGCCGACCAACAACCTCGACACGGCCACCCGGCGCTGGCTCTACGACGCGCTCGACGGCTGGCAGGGAGCGCTGATCGTCGTCAGCCACGACCGCGAGCTGCTCGACCGGGTCGACGCCCTGGTGGACCTCGACCGGCGCGGCGTGGTGTCGTTCGGCGGCAACTTCCACGACTACGCCGAGTTCCGCGCCGCGCGTCAGGAGACGGCCGAGCGGCGGCTGAAGGAGGCCGACGCCGGCCTGGCGCGGGCGAAGCGGCAGGCGCAGGTCGAGTTGCAGCGCGAGGCGCAGCGCAACCGCGCGGGTCGCCGGGAGCGGGCGGCCGACAACGTGAACAAGATGGAGGCCCACTACTTCCAGAACCGCTCGGAGCGCGGGTCGGCGGCGAAGGCCGTCGCGCACCAGAAGGCCGTCGCGCAGGCGGCCGAGGCGCGCTCGGAGGCCGACGACGCGGCCCGCACGCACGACGTGATCCGCGTCGAGCTGCCCGACACCACCGTCGCGTCGGGCAAGGAGGTGCTCAAGCTCACCGTCGGGGACGCCACGCTGGACGTCGTCGGGCCGGAGCGCATCCGTCTCGAGGGCGCCAACGGCTCGGGCAAGTCCACGCTGCTTGGCACGATGCTGTCGGGCGAGGCACCGGCGTGGGCCGCGGGACTCATGGCGGGCGTGACGGTGTCGCGGATGCCGGCCGTCCCCGTCGGGGTGCTGGCGCAGCGGCTGGACGAGCTCGACGCGTTCGACAGCGCGATCGACGCCGTGCGCGACGCAGCCCCCGCGCGGACCCCGCACGACGCACGAGCGCTGCTCGCCCGGTTCCTGATCCGCGGCGACCGCGCCGACCAGGCGCCGTCGACCATGTCAGGCGGTGAGCGGTTCCGCGTCGGTCTGGCGCGGGTGCTGTTCCGCGACCCTGCCCCGCAGCTGCTGGTGCTCGACGAGCCGACGAACAACCTCGACCTGGACAGCGTCGAGCAGCTCGTCGCCGCGTTGGAGGACTACCGGGGCGCGCTCATCGTCGTGACGCACGACGAGCACCTGGCCCGCGAGCTGCGGGTGTCCCGGACGTGGTCCGCGTCGCGCGACGGGCAGGGGCCGGTTCGGGTCGCGGACCGGTTCCCTGAGCTTGTCGAAGGGCCCTGGCCCCTGCGGTTCCCTGAGCTTGTCGAAGGGCCCTGAGCCTGCGAAGGGCCCTGGCCCCTGCGGTTCCCTGAGCCTGCGAAGGGTATCCCTCTCGCTCCGCTCGAGGCGTTTCGACAAGTCCTGTGCTGAGCCTGTCGAAGTGCGCAACGACCCGGACAGCCAGAAGGGTGGCGTCAGTTGCCGCGGGCCTTGTCGGCGGCGATGACCTGGCGCATGCCCTCGATGGCGACGGGGATGAGGTTCTCGACCTTCGAGGCCTCCTTCTCCGCGTCGGTCATCGGCTGGAAGTCGTGGTGGCCCATGACCATCATCACGCCGCCGGCGCGAACGCGACGGGTGGAGGCGACCAGGAACAGCGCGGCGCACTCCATCTCGGAGACGAGGCAGCCGCCCTTGACCCAGGCGTCCCAACGCTCATGGAGGTGCTTCGCGACGGGCATCGAATCGGGCTCGTGCTGGCCGTAGAAGGAGTCCTTCGACTGCGACACGCCCACGTGGTAGTTCTTGCCGAGCTTCTGCGACGCGGCGACGAGCCCGTTGATCAGGTCGAGGTCGGCGACGGCGGGGAACTCCATGGGGAGGTAGTGCAGGCCGGTGCCCTCGTCGCGGATGGACGAGTTGATGACGGCGATGTCGCCGGGCTGGGTCTCGGGCTGCATGGCGCCGGAGGTGCCGACGCGCATGAAGGTGTCCGCGCCGATGTGGATGAGCTCCTCGACCGCGATGGCCGTCGAAGGGCCGCCCATGCCCGTCGACGTGACGGCGACGGGCACGCCGTCGAGCTCGCCGGCCCACGTCGTGTGCTCACGATGGGAGTTCACGAACCGCGGGTTGTCGAAGTGCTGCGCGATGGTCTCGCAGCGGCCGGGGTCGCCGGGCAGGAAGACGTAGCGGCCGATGTCTCCCTTCGAAAGGTGGATGTGGTACTCGTAACCCTCCGAGTAGGCCATGTGACACTCCTTTGTCGCTTCGATCTGCATGAGCTGGTTGCCTAACGCTACGCCACGGCCGAGCCCGAGTCCCGTCGCCCCGAAGGCGACCGGCGGCCCCGTCGCGCACAACTGTGGCCAGAGCCGAAGCACGCGCCATATATCCGCGCGCTGAGGCCCTGGCCACTTCTATGCACGTCGCCCGGCGACACCGGGTCGCGCAGGGGCAGAATCGGAATGGGCGGGGAGAGTGCAGATGCGAGGACGAGGGGCAGTACCGAGCGCGTACTACGGGATGTAGGATTTCGATGACGGGGAGATCTATTTCGACTAGCATCAAACTGCTGGCATCCACTGGAGGATCAATGCCTGACATCGACGAACAGGTGACCCTGCTCAAGACAATCGCCGATGCGACGCGCCTACGCATCCTCGGCCTGCTGGCTGAACGGCCGCGGACCGGCACCGAGCTCGTCGAGGAGCTCGGCCTCACCGCCCCGACCATCAGCCACCACCTGCACCGCCTGCGCGACGTCGGGATCGTCTCGGCCGAGGCCGACGCCCAGCGACGGGTCTGGTCCATCAACACCGACCTGCTCGGCGAAGTCGGGGCACCGTCGGCGAACTGCGCGCCCATCGACGACGAGCAGGCCAGGCTCGCCGCGCGGTTCATCAAGGATGGGCGGCTGCAGACCATCCCCAGCAAGCGCAAGGCTCTTACAGCCGTGCTCATGGAACTGCTGCGCAACTTCGAACCCGGGCGCAGCTACCAGGAACGCCAGGTCAACGAGATCCTCGGCCGCTACCACTGCGATGTGGCAACACTGCGCCGCGGCATGATCGACTACGGTTACCTGCACCGCACCGGGTTCGTCTACCAGGTCACCGACGAGGTGCCCGACCGCACGCCGACCGAGGCCCAGGAAGTCCCGAAGGGCGAGGCGGACTGGCTTCGCTCTCTGATCGACAGCGCCCTCCCCAAGGTCTGACCCGCCAACACTCAGGTTGGCACCCCGATCAGCACCAGGGAAGGTGTGGGAACACGCTGCAGATACTGCGCGAAGGAGCGGCGGCGGCCTGCGCCGCTGGGGTAGCGCCCATCAGGACAAGGGCGGCGAGGACGGTGGCAACAAGTCGTCTGTTCATGTGCGAATGATGCTGCCGCCCGGGGACCATCGCCAGAGGCATGGCACGAAAGTACCTCCACCTGGCGACACCCGCTGGCCGCGATGTTCCCGTCCCCCTAGTCTGCTGACGTGATCTGGATCAGGGCCCTCGCGAACGGCGCGCTCGAGTTGATCCTCGCCGCGTTCTTCCTGACGGCCACCTTCATCGCCAACGACGGGGCGAGGATCGACGAGCCGCATCTCGTCGTGATCGACGTGCTGGCCGCGGCAGCCGTCGCGCTGACGGGGTGGCGCCCACAGTGGGGCGCGGCGATGGGCATCGCCGTTGCCCTAGCCGGCCTGGCCTTCGACGCGGACCAGTTCGGGCTCTGGCCGATGACGCTCATGTGCGTCGTGGTGAGCCTGATGAGGTTGGGCCGGTGGCCGCTGGCCGCCGTCTCCTTCAGCGTCATCTTCGCGTCGTCCGTCGCGGCGACGTACCGCGCCAGCATCACGGAGGAGGACGTCCTGTGGCAGGCGCTGTTCACCTGGGGCACGCTCGATGCCTTCATGCTGATCGTCGGCCTCGGGCTGTACGCGGCATCCCGGCACGCTGCGGACCTCGCCGAGCAGGAGTCGAAGGCAGTGCGCCTGCAGGCCGCGATCGACCTGCACGACCTCGTGGCGAAGGACCTGACCATCATCGCGATGGAGGCCGAGCGGGCGAAGCTCGACGGTGCCACCGCCGAGTCGCTCTCCGCCATCGCGGACCGGGCCCGGGCCGCCGGTGTCGCGCTCCGCAGCACCGTCGGATACCTCTCGTCCGGGAGACCCGACGCCCCGGCCGTCACGTTCGCCGGCGCCCTGCGGTCGGGAACGGCCCGGCTCGAGAGGGCCAACTTCCACGGCCGGGTCGAGGGCGACCTGTCGCCGACGCTGCCCGCCAGCATCGACGCCGCCGCCGGCCGCATCCTCACCGAGGCCCTCTTCAACGTGTCCCAGCACGGCAGGCGCAAGGGCCGCTGGCACCTGTCTGCGGAGAAGACCGACGAGTCCTTCGACTTCATCATCACCAACGAGCGCACCGACGGGCCCATCGTGGCGGGCCTGGGGACGGTCAGCATCTCGCAGTCGGCCAGGGCGGTCGGCGGCCACGTCGACCAGAGTCACACCATCTGCGACTGGACCTGCTCGGTCTCATTGCCCCTGACGGGAGACGGCTCATGATCCGGGTGGGAATCTGCGACGACGAGCTGATCGTCCTCGACTACCTGCGACAGGCCCTCGAACAGGCCGACGGCTTCGCCGTCGCGGCGACGGTGGCGGATGGCGAGTCGGCCCTCGAGGTCGACGCGCCCGTCGACGTCTGGCTGATCGACATCCGCATGCCCGGCATGGACGGGCTGGAGACGGCCCGCCGCATCAAGGCCCGCCCGGCCCCGCCGGCGGTGCTGCTGCTCACAAGCCTGAGCACCGTCACCCTCAGCGAGGCCGTCGCGGCCGGGGTCAACGGCTTCCTGCACAAGGACCTGCCCGTCGGCGCGCTCGTCGCGTCCATCCGGGCCGCCCTGGCCGGGGTGTTCGTCAACTCCCCCGAGAGCGTCGCCACCCTGCGCGAGACGACGCGCACCCCCGCGCCGGCCTCCGTCGTCACGGACGGCATGGACAGGGAGATCCTGCGCCTCGTGATGGAGGGATTCGGCTACCACGAGATCGCCGAGGCCCTGGAGATCTCCGAGTCGACCGTCAAGAAGCGCGTCGGGGCCATGGCGCGACGCGTCGGCGTCCATTCCCGCCCGCGGCTGATGGGCATCGCGGTCGACTGGACCATCTGACTCTCGAAAGCCGCCGGCAAGAGCCCCTCCGAACTCATCATGGTTTGCGAAACACCCGCAATTCGCAGGCCGCGAAATGCTCGGAACCATCCGATCATTCTGGCTTATGGCACTTTCGTACCACGCGGCATTTGACAGCTATGATCTGGGGCCGCTGATCGGACTGGCAGCTGGCACCCTGGCGGGCATCTACCCCGCCCTGCGCGCCTCGCGTCTCGAACCCGTCGACGCCCTGCGATCGTGAGACCCGACCTCGCGCCGTCGGACGTTCGCCTCGCCCAGGGTGGGCCGACGCTCTAGGCTCGGCGGCATGACGATCCGACTCGGCGCCCACGTTGACTCCACCGACCCGTTGACGGAGGCGGCCGCCATGGGCGGCGACGCCGTGCAGATCTTCCTCGGCGACCCGCAGAGCTGGAAGAAGCCCGCGACGCTGTACCCGGGTGGCGCGGAGGCGCTGAAGTCGGCCGCGGAGGCTGCGGGCGTCGGCATCGTCGTGCATTCGCCGTACGTGATCAACGTGGCGTCGACGAACAACCGGATCCGCATCCCGTCGCGCAAGCTGCTGCAGCAGACGGTGACGGAGGCGGCCGCGGTGGGCGCGCTGGGCGTCGTCGTGCACGGCGGCCACGTCACGGCCGACGAGGACCAGGCCGTCGGCTACGCCAACTGGCGCAAGTGCGTCGACGGACTCGACCTGCCCGTGCCGATCTTCATCGAGAACACCGCCGGCGGCACCAAGGCCATGACCCGCCACCTGGACTCCATCGGCCGGCTCTGGGACGCGCTCGACGGATCGGAGAACCTCGGGCAGGTCGGCTTCTGCCTCGACACGTGCCACGCGCACGCCGGCGGACTGGAGCTGGACGGCCTCGTCGGCCGGGTCCGCGACATTACGGGCCGCGTCGACGTCGTGCACTGCAACGACTCGCGCGACGAGTTCGACAGCGGCCGCGATCGACACGCGAACCTGGGCAACGGGTTCGTCGACCACGACGCGCTGGCGGGCATCGTCTCGGACGCCGCGACGACGACGATCCTGGAGACCCCCGGCGGGGTGCCGGAGCACGTCGCCGACTTCGCATGGCTGGCGGCGCGGCTCGGCTGACACCGTCGGCCGGGGTCGGCGACCCGTCGGGCGGGATGCCGCGATGAGCACATCCTCCTGCTCGTCGCCGTAATCGTCGGATCTGAACGGTCACATCGCGATGACAAGTGTGTCGTGCTCATCGCAGCCCAGGGCGGCCGGTCCGGCGCGGGGGAGGCACCGCATTTCCGTCAGCCGGTAGAGTGAGGCTCGCCACCACGACCCCGTCCGACGAAGGGATTCTGGCGTGCTGTATGCCTTGATCGCCGTCCACGCGGTCCTTGGCGCGCTCACCCCCCTCCTGGTCAAGAGGATCAGCTCCCGCGTCTACTACCTGCTGCTCGTCGCACCGCTGGCCGCCGCCATCTGGCTGACGACGCTGACCCCCGCGATCATGCGCGGCGAGGCGTACACGGAGCACTACCAGTGGATCCCGACCCTCGGCGTCGAGCTGAGCGTCCGGATCGGCCTGCTGCAGTGGGTCCTCGGGATGATCGTGACCTGGATCGGCGCCCTCGTGCTGCTCTACAGCCGCTGGTACTTCGACGGCATCAGGTCCGGCCGCTCCGCCGCGATCCTGACGATGTTCGCCGGCGCGATGCTCGGCCTTGTCACGGCTGACAACCTCGTCGTGCTGTTCATCTTCTGGGAGATGACGACGATCTTCTCCTACCTGCTGATCGGCCACGACCCCAGCCGCCGCGCCAACCGCGGCGCCGCGCAGACCGCGCTGATCGTCACCACGACGGGCGGCCTCGCGATGCTGGTCGGGATCGTCGCCATCTGGCAGGCCTCCGGCTCGCTGTCGCTCGAGCTGATCCTGGCCGACCCGCCGGCCGGCACCCTGGCCGCCGTCGGCTCGCTGCTGATGCTCGTCGGCGCGCTCAGCAAGTCCGCGCTGGCCCCGTTCCACTTCTGGCTGCCGGGCGCGATGGCCGCCCCGACGCCCATCTCCGCCTACCTGCACGCGGCCGCCATGGTGAAGGCCGGCGTCTACCTCGTCGCGCTGCTGGCCCCCGCCTTCGCGGGCCTGGGGCTCTGGCGTCCCGTCGTGATGCTGCTGGGCACGGCAACGATGATCATCGGCGGCTGGCGGGCGCTGCGTCAGACCGACCTCAAGCTCCTGCTCGCCTACGGCACCGTCTCGCAGCTCGGCTTCATGGTGATGCTGCTGGGCATCGGCACCGAGGCGGCCGCGCTGGCCGGCCTCGGCACCGTCATCGCGCACGCACTGTTCAAGTCGACGCTGTTCATGATCGTCGGCGTGATCGACCACTCCGCCGGCACGCGCGACCTCCGCGAGCTGAACGGCGTCGGCTACCGCGTCCCGTGGCTGGCGATCCTCGGCGGGCTCGCCGCGCTGTCGATGGCGGGCATGCCCCCGCTGGTCGGCTTCCTCACCAAGGAGGCGGCCTTCGAGTCGGTCGTGTACCTCGTCACGGGCGACGTGTACGAGGTCACACCGCTCGCCGGCGCGGCGCTGGGCATCGCCGTGATGTTCGGCTCCGCGCTGACGGTGGCCTATTCGCTGCGCTGGTGGTGGGGCGCCTTCGCCGCGAAGGACGGGGCCCCCGTGCTGACCTGGCACCGGCCGGCTCTCGGCATGGGCGCCGTCCCGATGCTGCTCGGCGCCGCAGGCCTGGTGCTCGGCTTCCTCGGACACCAGCTCACCGACCTGCTGCAGCCCTACGCCGCGACCGTCGCAACCGGCAAGGAGAGCCACGGCTTCGCGCTGTGGCACGGGTTCTCCATGCCGCTGGCGATGTCGGCGATCGTGCTCGTGGCCGGCATCACGCTGTTCGTCTTCCGCACCCAGATCACCGGCATCCAGTCGACGTTCCCGAAGACCCCGACGGCCGAGAGCTTCTACCACCGCTCCATGAAGGCGATCGACCGCATCGCCGTCGAGGTGACCGCGCGGTTCCAGCGCGGCTCGCTGTCGATCTACCTCGGCACCATCCTGGTGACGCTCGTCGCGATGACCACCTACGCGATGCTGCGGATCCGCGTCTGGCCGTCCTACCGCGGCTTCGACGACTGGCCGCAGATGCTGATCGCCGCCGTCATGATGATCGCCGCCTTCCTCGCCGCCGCCTCCCGCGGCCGCATCCGCGCGGTGCTGCTCGTCGGCGTGACGGGCTACGGGCTGGCCCTGCTGTTCGCGATGGGCGGCGCCCCGGACCTGGCCCTGACGCAGGTGCTCATCGAGACCGTGACGCTCGTCGTGTTCGTGCTCGCGGTCCGCAAGCTGCCGCGCTACTTCACCAACCGCCCGCTCAGTTCCACCCGCTGGTGGCGGGTGCTGGTCGCCGTCGCGACGGGCACCGTCGTCACGCTGATCTCTCTCGTCGCGGCCGGCTCCCGGGTCGCGGCCCCCGTGTCCGACGGGTGGGAACAGGCGGCCTACGATTTCGGCTACGGCAAGAACATCGTCAACGTGGCGCTGGTCGACATCCGCGCCTGGGACACCTTCGGCGAGATCTCGGTGCTGGTCATCGCCGCGACGGGCATCGCGTCGCTGATCTTCCTGCGGACCCGCACCCGCGACGTCGAGCGCACCAGCACGGCCTTCGAGACGCGCCAGGACGAGCCGCAGGCCGACAACGCCCCCGGCGTGTGGCTGCGCGCGGGGCAGACGCTGTCGCCCATGGTGCGCTCCGTCGTCTTCGAGGTCGTCACCCGCGTGCTGTTCGGGCCGATGATCATCGTGTCCGTCTACCTGCTGTTCGCCGGGCACAACTACCCGGGCGGCGGCTTCGCCGGCGGCCTGGTCGCCGGCATGGCACTGATGATCCGCTACCTCGCAGCCGGCCGCTACGAACTCGACGAGGCCGCGCCGTTCGACGCGGGCCGCCTGCTGGGCGGGGGCCTGCTGCTCGCGCTCTTCGCCGCGGTCACGCCCGTCCTGTTCGGCGGTGTCATCCTGCAGAGCTACGACATGCACCTCAACGTCCCGGTGCTCGGCGAGCTGCATCTGGTCAGCTCCACGATCTTCGACATCGGCGTCTACCTCGTCGTCGTCGGCATGCTGCTCGACATCGCGCGCTCGCTCGGCTCCGGCATCGACCAGCACGCCAGCGAGGAGACCGCCCCGATGCCGATCCCCGACTCCACCAAGGCCCTCCCTGGCCGGGACAGGAGCCGCGCATGAGCGCAAATCTCGTCCTCGCGATCACCGCGGGCGTCCTGGTGGCGGCCGGCGTCTACCTGATGCTCGAGCGGTCGCTGACCCGCATCCTGCTCGGGGTGCTCGTGACAAGCAACGGCGTGAACCTGCTGTTCCTGGTGGCGGCCGGCGAGGCCGGCTCCGACCCCATCATCGGGCTCAGCACCAAGGAGATGTCCGATCCGCTACCGCAGGCCATGGTGCTCACCGCCATCGTCATCACCATGGCCGTCGCCGGCTTCGTGCTCGCGCTGGCGTACCGCAGCTTCCAGCTGCACGGGCACGACGAGGTGGCCGACGACGTCGAGGACGCCCGCATCCGCGAACTCGCCGATGCCGACGTCACCAGTGAGAGCTACGAGGACACCACCTTCTCCGACTCGGGAGAGGACTCGGTGAGCGAATGATCAACCTCGTCCCCGTCCCGGTCCTGCTGGCCTTCTTCGGCGCCGCCATCGCGCTCGCGCTTCCCCGTCGCCCCCGCATGCAGCGCATCGTCTCCGGCGTCGCGCTGTCCGGCATCGTCGCGGTCGCGGCGGTGTTCATGTGGTACACCAACACCAACGGACCGCTCGCGCTGTGGCTCGGCGGCTGGGCCGCCCCCCTCGGCATAGCGCTGGTCGTCGACCGGCTCAGCGCCCTGATGCTGCTCGTCGCCTCCGTCGTGGCGCTCGCGGTCCTCGTGTTCGCCACCGGCCAGGACCGAGACGAGGTCCGCCGCGAGACCCCGGTGTCGATCTTCCACCCCACGTTCCTGCTGCTGATGGCGGGCGTATCGAACGCGTTCCTCGCGGGCGACCTGTTCAACCTGTTCGTCGGCTTCGAGATCCTGCTGTTCGCGTCGTATGTGCTGCTGACCCTCGGCGGCACCGCGGACCGCGTGCGGGCGGGCACGACGTACGTCATCGTGTCGCTGCTCAGCTCGTCGCTGTTCCTCATTTCGCTGTCGGCCGTCTACGCGGCGACGGGCACGGTGAACATGGCCCACCTGTCGGTGCGGCTGGCCGAGCTCACGCAGCCCGTGCAGCTGCTGCTCGAGGTCCTGCTGATCGTGACGTTCGCGATCAAGGCCGCCGTGTTCCCGCTGTCGAGCTGGCTGCCCGACTCCTACCCGACGGCGCCCGCGCCCGTCACCGCGGTGTTCGCGGGCCTGCTGACGAAGGTCGGCGTCTATGCGATCATCCGCACCGAGACGCTGCTGTTCCCGAACGGGCAGCTCAACACCGTGCTGATGGTCGCTGCGCTGCTGACCATGGTGATCGGCATCCTCGGCGCCATCGCCCAGGTGGAGATCAAGCGAATGCTGTCCTTCACGCTGATCAGCCACATCGGCTACATGATCTTCGGCATCTCGCTCGGCACCACCGCCGGCCTGGCCGCCGCGATCTTCTACACGGCCCACCACATCACCATCCAGGCGACGCTGTTCCTCGTCACCGGGCTGATCGAGCGCCGCGGCGGCACGTCGTCGCTCGACGGGCTGGGCGGCCTGCTGAAGGTCGCGCCGCTGCTGGCGTTCCTGTTCTTCATCCCGGCGATGAACCTCGGCGGCATCCCGCCGCTGAGCGGCTTCATCGGCAAGCTGGGTCTGCTGGAGGCCGGTGCCGAGGTCGGCACGCCGCTGGCCTGGGTCGTCGTCGCGGGCAGCGTGCTCACGAGCCTGCTGACCCTGATGGCGATGGCGAAGGTCTGGAACCGCGCGTTCTGGGGCGTGACGCCCGCCGAGCAGCGGCAGACCCGACCCGACGAGTACGACGATGACGCCGACTGGGCGAGCCTCGACACGCGCCCGATGCCCCCGCTGCAGGTGGGCGCGACCATCGGCCTGATCCTGTTCGGTCTCGCGCTGACGGTGTTCGCCGGCCCGCTCTACGAGTACACGACCGCCGCCGCGGAGGCACTGCGCGACGGGTCCCTGGTCAGGGCAGTGCTGCCGGAGGGTCTGCGATGAGCGACGAGACGCACGACGTGCGGCACGGCTGGGGACGGTTCCGCTTCCGCCCCCTGTCCGTCGCGATGATGGCCGTCGTCTGGGTGATCCTCTGGGGGAGCATCACGCCGATGATCGTGGTGGGCGGCATCCTGTGTGCGTACCTGATCACCGTCGTGTTCCCCCTCCCGCCGATCCACTGGGGCGGCCGCTTCCGGCCGCTGTGGTTCATCAGCCTCGCCGCGCACCTGCTGAAGGACCTGGTGGTGTCCTCGGTGCGGATCCTGCAGCTGGCGTTCGAGCGTAAGGTGAACCTGAACGCCGGCATCATCCGCGTCGACCTCGCCTCCGACCACGACCTCTACCAGGTGCAGGTCGCCCAGGTGATCTCCCTGGTGCCGGGCACCGTCGTGGTGGAGGTCGTCCGGCACCCGCGTCGCCTCTACCTGCACGCCATCGACCTCGTCGGAGACGACCCCGTCGCCCGCATCCAGGCGATGGTGCACCGCGTCGAGTCGCGGGTCGTGCACGCGTTCGGCTCACGCGACGAGATCGTCGCTTTCGAGGCCGAACTGGCGCGCCTCACCGAGGCCGAACGCCTGAAGAAACTCCCCGTCGACGAGGCACCCGAGCTGGAGGACGACGAGTCATGAGTGTGGCAACCGACGTCATCATGTCCGTCGCGGCGGCGCTGCTGCTCGTCGCAGCGATGATCGGCGTGAACCGCATCGCAGTGGGGCCGTCGCAGCTCGACCGCTCCGTCGCGGCCGACCTGATGGTCGCCGTCGTCGTCGCGGGCCTCGGGCTCTGGACGGCCTGGACCGACCAGCCCACCTACCTGATGGTGCTGGTGCTGCTGTCGCTGCTCGGCTTCACGAGCGCGGTGTCGATCGCGCGGATGGTGGGCGACCGGATGGCGATGCGCTCGAAGATGACGGCCAAGCGCAAGGAGGAGGCGGTGCGACGATGAGCGCCCTGTTCGACCTGATCGGTGCCGTGTTCATCCTGGTCGGCGCCATGCTGTGCCTCGGCGCCGCCATCGGCCTTGTCCGGTTCCCCGACGTGCTGTGCGAAATGCACGCCATCACCAAGCCACAGGTGCTGGGCCTGATCGCCGTCACGCTCGGCATCGCGCTCAGCCTGCGCACCTGGTGGGCGGCGGGCCTGTGCGTGCTGATCATCGTGCTGCAACTGATGACCGCTCCCGTCTCCGCGAACCTGGTCGCCCGCAGCGCCAGCCGCTCGGGCCTGGTCGACGAGCAGGACCTGATCGTCAACCACCTGGCGGAGGATCTGAAGGAGGCCGGCTACACCCGACCTGGCGACTGAGCTACCCGGGTCGTCGGCTCGTCGAACCAACCGGTCCCTTCTCTCCGCCGACCATCCCCGAAAATCGGCCAGTGGGCGATTCTCCCCGGTCCGACGACGAGAATCGCCCACTGCCTCCGGCGGCCGCCACCGCGAAAATCGACCAGTGGTCGCTTCTCCCCGGTCATTCGAGGAGAAGCGGGCACTGATCGGTTTTCGGGAAACGGCGACGGCGACGAAGCCCATCGGGGGACGGCGGGCCGCGACGCGACAGCGGGGCTCCGACGGACATCCGACGGCCAAAGGGACAGCCGACGACGGTGCCGGAGGGCGGAGTGAGAGGTCTCAGGTACGCGGAACGGACAGGGCTACCCTGGGGCCAGTCGTCGAAAGGCTGCCTCATGAAGATCGGCATCGTGCTGGGTTCCGTCCGTGACCACCGGAGGGGCGGGTCGGTCGCCGACTGGATCCTCGGCGTGACCGCCGACCGCACCGACGCCGAGTACCGGCTGATCGACCTGATCGACTTCGACCTCCCCGTCTTCAGCGACGCTGCCCTGCCCGCGACGCTGGACAAGACGTACGACGACGAGCGGGTGCAGCGCTTCTCCGACGAGCTCGACGCGTGCGACGGCTACGTGTTCATCACCGCCGAGTACAACCACGGCATCCCCGGCGCGTTCAAGAACGCCATCGACCACGTCGGCCCCGAGCTGTTCGGCAAGCCCATGGCGTTCGTCTCCTACGGCGCGGCCAGCGGCGTGCGGGCCGTCGAACAGTGGCGCCAAGTGGCGGCGAACTTCAACATGTTCGACATTCGCAATCAGGTGTCGATGTCGACCTTCACCGAGTTCGACGGGGAGACGGTCGCCCCGTCGGAGCGGCGCGCGGCCGAGCTGGGGCAGCTGTTCGACGCGCTGGTGCCGATCGCGGAAAGGCTGTCGGCCTGACACGACGCGGTGAAGCCAGCCAGCTGATCCCTCGTGGCGGTGAGACGCGCCGACTGACCCACCGCCCCTACTCCGCAGCCACCCCGCAGCCACCCTGAGCCCAAGCGCCACCCATTCCAAGAGGCGCCACCCTTCTCGACAGATGCCACCGCCATGGCGGTGGCGTGTGTCACGAGGGGTGGCGTCGGTCAACAAGGGTGGCGTCCGTCGGTAAGGGTGGCGTCGGTGAACTCGGACCGACTGCCAAGACTGACCTGGGCCCCCGCCGCGCAACGACCCCGCCGGCCACCGCCGACGCGCCCCGACGGTGTTGCTTACTGAAACCGGATCCCGCAATCGATCGACGGAACGGTCACCAGATTCAGACGCGGTATGGTACTTCCGTGACTAAGAGTGTGTACATTGCCTCATCGGAGCGGCAAGTCGGTAAGTCCTCCATCGCGCTGGGCGTCGTCGACCTGTTCGCGCGCCAGGTCCGGTCCGTGGGCGTCTTCCGTCCGCTGGTGGCCTCGGTCGAGCATGACCCGGTGACCGAAGCCCTCCTCTCCCACAAGGCTCTGTCCCAGAGCCTCGAGTCGGCGATCGGCGTCTCCTACGCCGACTGGGCCGCGAACCCGGACCAGGCCCTCGACACCATCGTGGCGAAGTACAACGCGCTGGCCGAGTCCCGCGACGCAGTCGTGATCCTCGGCTCGGACTACGAGAGCCTGGAGGCCTCGTCCGAGCTGGCCCGCAACGCGACGATCGCGGCCAACCTGAACTCCCCCATCCTCTTCGTCTGCCGCGTCGACGGTCGCAGCGCCGGCCAGATCCAACGCCTCGCCGAGGCCGCGATCGAGACCCTCGAGAGCGCCTACAACACCGTCATCGCCATGGTCGCGACGCACGCCGACCCGGCGCAGCGCGACGAGGCCGCCGTCGCGCTCAAGAAGGTCCGCGACGTCGTCGTGTCTGTGTGGCCGCACAACGACGTGCTCGCCGCGCCCTCGGTGGGTGAGCAGTTCACCGCCGTCGGCGCCACGCGGTGGCTCGGCCAGGAGGATTTCCTGCACCACGAGTCCCTCTCGACGCTCATCGGCGGCATGACGCTGCCGAACCTGCTGACGCGCCTGAAGAAGGAGTCGACGGTCATCGTGCCCGCCGACCGACTCGACCTGCTCCCCGGCCTGGTCATGGCCCACTCGTCGGCCCAGTACGGACCGCTGGCCGCGCTGATCCTGACCGGCGGCTTCGACATCCCCGAGTCCGTCTCGAAGCTCTTCGGCGAGTCGCTGGTCGATCTGCCCATCGCCATCACGTCCATGGACACCTTCACGACCGCGACCACGCTCCAGAACGTGCACGGCACGTCGACCGGTTCAGACCGCAAGATCGAGGTCTCCCGCGCCGTCTTCTCGGAGTTCGTCGACGAGGAGGCCCTGCTGGCCGCCATCGACCTTCCGCGCACCGAGATCCGCACGCCCACGATGTTCGAGTACCAGATCCAGCAGAAGGCGCGCTCCAACCGCCAGCGGATCGTGCTGCCTGAGTCCACCGACGACCGCGTCCTTACCGCCGCCGCCATCGCGCTGCAACGGTCCGTCGCGGAGATCATCCTGCTGGGCGACGCCGCCAGGATCAGCGCCCGCGCCAGCGAGCTCGGTCTGAACCTCAGCGAGGCGAAGGTCATCAGCCCGGAGGACCCGCAGCTGTTGCAGGGCTTCGCCCGCGAGTACGCAAAGCTGCGCGCCCACAAGGGAGTCACGATCGAGCAGGCGCTCGAGAAGCTGAAGGACCTCTCGTACTTCGGGACCATGATGGTCCACCTCGGCATGGCCGACGGCATGGTCTCCGGCGCCGTGAACACCACGGCCAACACCATCCGCCCCAGCCTCGAGTTCATCAAGACCGCCCCCGGCGTGAGCGTCGTGTCCGGCTCGTTCCTGATGTGCATGAGCAACCGCGTCCTTGTCTATGCCGACTGTGCCGTCAACCCCGACCCGACGGCGGAGCAGCTGGCCGACATCGCCATCTCCTCGGCAAGGACGGCGGAGAGCTTCGGCATTGAGCCGCGCGTCGCGATGCTGTCCTACTCGACCGGCGACTCGGGCTTCGGCGCCGACGTCGACAAGGTCCGCGAGGCCACGCGCCTGGTGCGCGAGCGCGCCCCGCAGATCAAGGTCGAGGGCCCGATTCAGTTCGACGCGGCGGTCGACGAGGTCGTCGCGCGGAAGAAGATGCCCGGATCCGAGGTCGCCGGCCGCGCCACGGTGTTCATCTTCCCGGACCTGAACACCGGCAACAACACCTACAAGGCGGTGCAGCGTACCTCCGGCGCCGTCGCCGTCGGCCCGATGCTGCAGGGGCTGCGCAAGCCTGTCAACGACCTCTCGCGCGGCGCGCTCGTGGACGACATCGTCTCCACGATCACGATCACCGCGATCCAGGCCCAGGCTCTGTGACCTCACCCGACGCGCATGTGCACGCCTCCCGGCGGGCGCACACCACCACCTCCCGACCGAACAGGAACAAGTCCATGGCTCAGCCGATCCTCCTTCTCAACTGTGGATCGTCGTCCATCAAGTACCAGTTGCTCGACCCCGCCGAGCCCGGCCCCCGCGCCGTCGGCATCGTCCAGCGCATCGGACTCGAGACGTCGACCATCGATCACGAGGTGGGCGAGAACGAGTACCACGAGGAGACGCACTTCGCGAACCATGTCGAGGCCGTCGCTGCAGTCGTGCAGATGTTCCGCGACCACGGACCGAGCCTCGACGACGTTGTCGCCGTCGGCCACCGCACCGTGCACGGCGGGTCGACGTTCGTCGAGTCCACGCTGATCACCGAGGAGGTCATCGACAAGCTCGTCGAGCTCTCCGGCCTCGCGCCGCTGCACAACCCGCCCGGCATCGCGGGCATCCGCGCCGCGCAGGAGGTGCTGCCGGACGTGCCGCACGTCGGTGTGTTCGACACGGCATTCTTCTCCACCCTGCCCGCGGAGGCGTACACCTACGCCGTCGACAGGGAGGTCACGGACCGCTACAGCATCCGCAAGTACGGCTTCCACGGCACCTCGCACAGCTACGTGTCCAAGCAAGCCGCGAAGTGCCTGGGCCGCCCCATCGAGGAGACGAAGCTGATCGTCTGTCACCTCGGCAACGGCGCCTCGATCTCCGCGGTCGACGGCGGCGTCGCGATCGACACCTCCATGGGCCTGACCCCGCTGCAGGGCCTCGTGATGGGTACCCGCTCCGGCGACGTCGACCCCGGCCTGCATGCGTTCCTGGTGAACTCGGCCGGTATGACCATCGCCGAGGTCGACGACCTGCTGAACAAGCGCTCCGGCATGGCCGGCCTGTGCGGCTACACCGACATGCGGGACGTGGAGGCCGCCGTGGAGAACGGCGACCAGGCCTCGCGCCTCGCGCTCGATGTCTACGTCCACCGGCTCGTGAGCTACATCGGCTCGTACTACGCGCTTCTCGGCGGCCTCGACGCGGTGGTGTTCACCGCAGGCGTCGGGGAGAACGCAGACCCTGTCCGCAAGGCCGTGATCGACCGCCTCAGCCACTTCGGCCTGAAGCTCGATGACGACGCCAACCGGGCCCGGTCGAAGCAGCCGCGCGACATCTCGGCCGCCGACGCCACGGTCCGCACCCTGGTCGTGCCGACCAATGAGGAACTGGCGATGGCCCAGGAGACCCTGAGCGTCATCGGCCGCTGACGCGACACCACTGAGGAGGGCGCCCCGCCGGGCGCCCTCCTTTGCTGTCCGGAGCCGCTATTCCCTCCTTGGCTGTCCGGAGCCGCTAGTGCGCGGGCGCTGCGGCTCAGGCCACCTTGTGTACGGGGGCGGCGCTGCTTTGACCCGGCTCGTCGGCGAAAACCGTTCAGTGGTCGATTCTCCCCGGTCCCGTGCCGAGAATCGCCCACTGGGTGGCGACCCTCGTCGGGCTGGGCGAGATCCGACTCAAGGCCGTGTGCGCTTTTCGTCGTCGGACCGGGGAGAAGCGGGCAGTGCCCGAAATTCGGACGCGACGGGGTCATTGGAGGGGAGGGGCGACGGGGTACTGAACGGTTCTCGGGAGCAGACCAGGGAGAATCGGGCTCTGAACGGTTTTCGGGAGCGGTGGCCGACGGCGAGTCCGATTGCGTGACTGCGTCCCGACCCGCATTGTGGGGAATCTCCAGCTGTCGATCCGGCCATTGGCCGATCCCCACAACATCCGGCTCCTGAGCTTGTGGGCTCACCAACAGCGCTCAGGCCGGCGCACGACTCGGCTGCTCTTCGTTGTCGACGGTGGCGTACCGTAGGCCCTATGGTTTCTGCGCTGATCACGGGTGGCACGTCGGGCATCGGGCTGGAGTTCGCGCGCGAGCTGGCCGAGCGGGGCAACGACCTCGTCCTGGTCGCCCGCGACGAGGCGCGCCTGCACGCCGTCGCCGCCGAGCTCGGCGAGAAGTACGGAGTGCACGTGGAGACGCTGCCCGCCGACCTCTCGGTCCGCTCGGACGTGATGAAGGTCGCCGACCGGCTCGAGGACCCCTCCCGGCCCGTCGAGTGGCTCATCAACAATGCAGGCTTCGGTCTCCATTCCACCGTGCTGGATCGCGACGAGATCGACCTGCAGGCCAAGGCGTTCGACGTCATGTGCCTCGCTGTGTTCATCCTCGGCGGCGCGGCCGGCCGGGCCATGCGGGGCCGCGGTCACGGCCACATCGTCAACGTCGCGTCGTCGTCGTCGATCATCTACACGGGCAACTACTCGGCGATCAAGGCGTGGGCACGGACGTACTCGACGGCGCTGGCGCTGGAGCTCGAGGGCACCGGGGTGCACGTCACAGGGCTGCTGCCCGGCTGGGTGAAGACCGAGTTCCACGCCCGGGCCGGAATCAACTCCTCCAGGCTCCCCGGCGTGGTGTGGATCGACCCGAAGAAGCTCGTCCACCGGGCGCTCGCCGACGCCGAGCGGAACAAGATCGAGTCCATCCCGGACTGGAAGTGGCGACTGTCCGTGTTCGTCGGCGATCATGGCCCCAAGGCCATCACCCGGCAGGTCTCCCGGATGCTGACCGCATCGAGGAAGAAGCACTGAGTTGGCCGAGGACAGCCAGTCCAGCACCCGGTACCAGTCGAAGCTGCAGGCGACCACGCGTCAGACCGCGCAGCTGCTGCTGCTGAAGCCGGCCCTCGTCAAGCTGCTGAAGATCCATGTGCACGGCGCGAACAACCTCGACGGGCTCGAGGGCGCGTTCGCCGTGTTCGGCAACCACAGCTCGCACCTCGACGCGCCGCTGATCCTGTGCTCCATGCCGGGGAGGCTGTCGAAGTTCGTTGCGACGGGCGCGGCGGGGGACTTCTTCTTCGGCAACTGGGCCAAGTCTCTCGGCATGAACCTGTTCATGAACGCGTTCGCCGTCGACCGGGGCAAGGGCGGCAAGGGCCAGCGCGGCATGGCCTCGCAGCTGCTCAGCGACGGCGTCCCGATCCTCCTGTTCCCCGAGGGAACCCGGTCCCGCACGGGTGCGATGGGGCCGTTCATCCCTGGCGTCGCCTCCCTGTGCATCTCGCGCGGCGTCCCAGCGGTACCGGTCGCCCTGGTGGGCGCCTACGCCGCCTGGCCGTCGAAGCAGAAGCACCTCCCCAAGGGCCGACCTGAGGTGCACGTCGTGTTCGGACGGCCGATGTATCCGTACCCGGGCGAGATCGCACACGAGTTCAACGAGCGGATGCGACGCCAGGTTCTGGAACTTCACGACACGACGGCCCGCGCTTACGGTAAGAAGACCCTGGCGGAATTCGCGCGGGCCGATGCACTGGAGAAGGCAGGCAAGAGCGAGATCGCCACCTTGGTCGAGGACGCCAAGGAGCAGGCCGACAAGCAGGAGGGTCGATGATCGAGGGCGTCAAGCAGCAGAAGTGGTGGGGTTGGGGCGAGGACGGGAAGTCCTACAGCCACCACGACAAGCCGAAGTTCGCGCCGTTCGTGAAGAAGATGGTCGGCGTCGACATCACGGCCGCTGTCCCCCCGAGCCCGCGCTTCGACGACCTTGAGGTGCCCGCGTCGCAGCTGGGCGAGGCGCTGCGCGGTGAACTGGTGGCCATCCTCGGCGAGAAGTTCGTCCAGACCGACGACGAGACCCGCGTCGTGCACGCGTTCGGCAAGGGCGTGCGCGACCTGATGCGCGTGCGCGCCGGTCAGCTCGGCCGCCTGCCTGACGTCGTGCTGTACCCGGGCTCGCAGGCCGAAGTGGAGAGGCTCGTCGACGCGGTCGTCGCGGCCGATGGCGTGCTGATCCCCTTCGGCGGCGGCTCCAACATCGTCGCGGCACTGGAGGCGGAGCCCGGCGAGACCCGCCAGGTGGTCTCCGTGAACCTCGGCCGGCTGAGCCGCGTGCTGGAGATCGACGAGACCTCAGGACTCGCGCACATCCAGGCCGGCGTGTTCGGCCCCGACATGGAGGACCAGCTCAACTCGCAGGGCTGGACGCTGGGGCATCACCCGGACTCCTTCGTCTGGTCGACGCTCGGCGGCTGGATCGCCACCCGCTCATCCGGCATGCAGTCCGACAAGTACGGCGACATCGCCGACATCGTCCGCGGCCTGACCATGGTCATGCCCGGCCAGGTGCTGTCGCTGCGGCCGCTGCCGTCGTCGTCGTCCGGCCCGAGCGTCCGCGAGATGGTGCTCGGCTCCGAGGGTCGCCTCGGCGTCATCACGTCGGCGTGGGTCAACGTGCACCGGCTCCCCGAGGTCCGCGAGCTGCAGTCCTACTTCTTCGCCACCTATGAGGACGGGCTCAAGGCCTGCGAGCAGATCATGGCCTCCGACGCGGCGCCGATGATGGCGCGGGTCTCGGACGCCGTCGAGACGCAGTACATCATGGCCAACGGCAAGAAATCGTCGCGCATCGGGTCGCTGTCCAGCAAGGCCATCCAGAAGATCATGGAGGCAAAGGGCTGGGACCTCGAGAAGATTGCGATGAGCTTCGTCGGCTTTGAGGGCAGCCCGACGCACGTCCGCTACGAGAAGGGGCTGGTCAGCAGGATCGTCAAGGCCAACGGCGGCATCTCCGTCGGCAAGGGGCCGGGCACGCTGTACGACCAGAAGAAGTACGACACCCCCTACATCCGGGACTTCATGCTCGACCGCGGCCTCATCTGTGACGTCTCCGAGACGACGACGCCGTGGGCCTACGCCGAGCAGATCCACACCAACACCGTCGCGCGGTTCCAGAAGGCGATGGACGAGATCGGCGTGCGGGGCGTGGTGTTCTGCCACCTGTCGCACTCGTACCACTCGGGCGCCTGCCAGTACTTCACGTTCGCGATCGCCGACGACAGCGAGAACCAGATGGCGACGTACGACGTGGCCAAGCGCGTGATCCAGCAGTCGTTCATGGACAACCACGGCACGGTGTCGCACCACCACGGCGTCGGCGAGGAGCACAGCCCCTGGATGGACCAGGACATCTCCCCCGCGGGAGTGTTCATCCAGCGCAAGCTGTTCGACGGCGTCGACCCGGGCCACCACCTGAACCCTGGCAAGATCATCCACGAAGGTCGCCCCGGCATCTCGTCGAACTCCCAGGACGCCTGACACCACCTCGTCGCGCCCCGTCGCGTCGGCCCTCAGGGACGGCCCGGCGGGGCGTCCGCGTCGGGGTGCGCTGGGCGCGTCAGGCGACGGGCGCGTCGGGGAGCTCGGGGCGCGATGAGCACATCCTCCTTCTCGCCGCGGATGGCAACGCTCACACGGCCGTTTCGGGCGACGACAAGTGTGTCGTGCTCATCGCGGCATCGGGTCGGGGGCGCGGTCGGTAGACTCGGGCGCATGCTGACGGTGCTCTCCCCCGCCAAGTCGCTCGACTTCGACACGAAGCTGCCGACGAAGAAGCACACCGAGCCGCGGCTCGTGGAGCAGTCGGCCGAGCTGATCGAGGTGATGCGGGAGAAGTCGCCCGCCGACATCGCGACGCTGATGCACATCTCAGACGAGTTGGCCCACCTCAACGCCACGCGCTACCGCGAGTTCGACGTCGACCACACGCCGGCCAACTCACGGCCGGCGGTGTTCGCGTTCAACGGCGACGTGTACCAGGGCATGGCCGCCCGCGAGTTCGACGCGCGGGACCTCACCGACGCCCAGAAGACGGTGCGCATCCTGTCGGGCCTCTACGGACTGCTCCGGCCGCTGGACCTGATCCAGCCGCACCGCCTCGAGATGGGCACCCGCCTGGCCACGACGCGGGGCCGGTCGCTCTACGACTGGTGGGGAACGCAGGTCACCGACCTGCTGGCCGAGGACCTCGCCGCGTCGCCCGGATCCCCGGTGCTGGTGAACCTGGCGAGCAACGAGTACGGCAGCGTCATCGACGTCCGGCGACTCGGGCACCGCGTCATCTCGCCCCGCTTCGAGGACCGCGACGCGAAGGGGCGGCCCCGGGTCGTCAGCTTCTACGCCAAGCGCGCCCGCGGAACCATGGCCGCGTGGCTCGTGCGCAACCGGGTGCGGACCGCGTCGCGGATAGTCGAGTTCGACGGCGACGGCTACATCTTCGACAAGGCGCGCTCGACGAAGGACCACCCGGTCTTCGTCCGCTGAGGACAACAGACTCGCGACCGGCGCCGCGATGAGCACGACACACTTGTCGTCGCCCGAAAGGGCCGTGTGATCGTTGCCATCCGCGATGAGAAGGAGGATGTGCTCATCGCACCCAGGCGCACCGGAGCACGTCCGTCCGGAGGGGTGTCGAACACGATTGTGGTCGGCGTACCGACCACAATCGTGTTGCGCCCCAGCCGGGACGCGGGGTCACATGAAGGCGCCGAAGATGGCGAGCATCATCACGAAGTAGACGATCAGCAGCAGCAGCCCGAGGCCGGCGCTGGCGAGGCTGATGATGCCCAGGATCTTGCCGAGCAGGTAGCCGGTCTTCAGCTTGCCCTCGAACGGGTAGGGCGCGCCGGCCTCGATCTCCTTCTTGGCCTCGGACCCCAGGTACCAGGCGACGAAGGACAGAATGCCGGTGAAGATCCCGACGATGCCGAGGATGAAGACGGTCTGCGCCTGCGGGTGCTCGGCGGGCGGCTGGTATCCGTAGTAGGGCTGCTGGTAGCCGTAGCCCGGCTGGGCCGGTGGCTGCTGATAGCCCTGCTGGTACCCGTTGTACGGCGGCTGTTGGGACATGGGGCCTCCATCGCTGTCGGTCACCAGACTCCCATGCCCCCGACGGGGCCGCAAGTGTCGTCCGACAAGGTGTTCAGCCGAGCTGTGCCGCCAGCGCGATGATCAGCACGGCGACGTGGACGACCGGGGACATCATGTAGAGCCAGTAGCCGGTCCGCGCCTTGCCCTCCCATCGGAAGGTCTTGCCCGCCCTGATGTCCTGACCGATGGGACCCGAGACACCAGGCAGAGGCCCACAGACGAGCGATATGCCAACGGCAGCACGCCGATGATGCCGAGCGCGAGGATCGGCCCGACGTCGGGGTGGTCGGCTCACGGGAGAACCGTGTCGGTGGTGCCGTTCGCGTGGCGCGTGAGCATCGTCTCGTTCACAGGGGGGTGCTCTGTCGGGCACCTCACATGTCCACTCCCGAGAGGATGCCCACGCGCGGACTCCCGGGTACGACGAGGGCCGGACACCTCGCGGTGCCCGGCCCCTCAAGCCTCGGTCAGGACTGGGTGACGCCGAATGCGATGGCCGCGATGATCGCGACGATGTAGATGGCGACGAACACGATGTAGATGATCGAGAACACCTTGCCGAGCGTGTAGCCGGTCTTCAGCTTGCCCTCGAACGGGTACGGGGCACCCGCCTGGATCTCTTTCTTGGCCTGGGCGCCGAGGTACCAGGCGATGAACCCACAGATGCCGACGAAGATGCCGACGATGCCGAGGATGAACACCGTCTGCGCCTGCGGGTGCTCCGCCGCCTGGTAGCCGTAGGGCTGCTGGTATGGCTGGGCCGCGCCGTAGGGCTGCTGCGGCTGGCCGTAAGGCTGCTGGGGAGCGCCGTAGGCCGACTGGTCGTAGCTCGGCGGCTGGGGCGAGCTCGCGCCGTAGGCCGACGGCTGCTCGGGGGACCCGTAGGAGGGCTGCCCGAAGCTGGGCTGCTGCGGGGCGGAGCCCTGGCTCGGCTCCGACTGGGGCTCGTAAGGGCTGGAGCCCTGGGGCTGCGTCATGAGATCTCCCATCTCGGTTCTGACAACTGGTCACCAGTCTTGCACTGATGTGAGGCGGGCCGGGGACATATCCAGCGCCGCGGAATCGTGCGAGACCGGCGAAGCCCCAGCATGCCGCCCCCGGGGTGCACCGCGGCACGTTATCCACACCCCACCCGACGGGCGTCCTAGCTGGTGTAGAGGCCCATGAAGACCAGCAGCCAGAACAGCGCCTGGAGAATGGTCATCACGATGCCGATGATCTCGCCCGCACGGGCGGTGCCGCCGTAGCGGTAGGGCGCGCCCTCTGCGATGTCGCGCTTTGCGCGGACACCGAAGTACCAGGCGAACGGCGCTGTGATGGGGATGAGGAGGCTCACGACGCCGAGCGTCAGGATCGTGCCGGACCTGGGGTGCTCGGGGATGTACGCCATCCCGTAGGGCTGGTAGAGCCCGTACCCGTACGGCTGAACCTGCCCGTAGGGCTGCTGACCATAGGGCTGCGCCTGCCCGTACGGCTGGGCCGCCCCGTAGGGCTGGGGCTGCGCGTATGGCTGAGCCTGCGCATACGGGCCGCCATAGGGCTGCTGCCCGTACGTCGACGCGCCGTATCCGGGAGCCTGCTGCCCGTAGGGCTGAGGCTGCCCGTACGGCTGCGGCTGCGGCTGCGCCGGAGACGGCTGAGCGGCGGGCGCCGGGTTCGGGGCGACGCTCTCCCACATCGGCCTGGTCGGCTCGGCCACGGCGGGAGACGGGATCGGTGTCGTTGGCTCGTCGCGGAGCGGAACCGTCGGCTCCGACGCGCTGCCGTAGCCGGGGCCGGTGAAGTCCGGGCCGTGGTTGGTCGACATGATCGCTCCTTCGTCAGGTCTCCGACAGTCTAGAGGGGAGCGCCGACGAGCCGCCCGGTTCTCCACAGGCGCGACGCCGCGCCCCGGAGGGCACGGCGTCGCTCTGAGGCGGGATCAGGCCTGCTGCAGGACGGCCTTGGCGGCCGCGAAGCGGGCGATCGGCACCCGGAACGGCGAGCACGACACGTAGTCGAGGCCCGCGGAGTTGAAGAACTCCACCGAGTCCGGGTCCCCACCGTGCTCGCCGCAGACGCCGGTCTTGAGCTTCGGCTTGGTGCTGCGGCCCTTCGTGACGCCCTCCGTGACGAGCTGCCCGACGCCCTCGACGTCGATCGACTCGAAGGGGTTGCGCTCCAGCACGTGCTCCATGACGTAGTTGGTCAGGAAGCCGTTCTCCGCGTCGTCGCGGGAGATGCCGATCGTCGTCTGCGTCAGGTCGTTGGTGCCGAACGAGAAGAAGTCCGCGTGCTCCGCGATCTTGTCCGCGATCAGCGCCGCCCTGGGCAGCTCGATCATCGTGCCGACGGTGTAATCGAGGCTGCGGCCGGCGGCCGCGAACTCCTCCTCCACCGCCGCGACGACGATCGCCCGCTGGGTCTCCAGCTCCTTGGTCAGCGCGACGAGCGGGATCATGATCTCGACCCCGACCGTCTCGCCCTCGCGGTCGAGCACCGCCAGCGCCGCGCGGATGATCGCGCGGGCCTGCATCTCCGGGATCTCCGGGTAGAGCATTGCCAGCCGGCAACCGCGGGTGCCGAGCATCGGGTTCAGCTCGTGCAGCTTCTTGACCTGGCTGAGGGTCTGCCTGGCCTGCGCCAGCTCGGCCGTGTCGCCGCCCTCGAGCTCGAGCCGCTGGACGAGCAGCGACTGCTCGACCAGGTTGGGCAGGAACTCGTGCAGCGGCGGGTCGAGGAGACGCACCGTCACGGGCAGCCCCTTCATCGCCGTGAAGATGCCCTCGAAGTCGGTCTGCTGCATCGGCAGGATCTCGGCCAGGGCGGCCGCGCGCTGCTCCGGGGTGTCGGCCAGGATCATCTTGCGCACTGCGGGGAGCCGGTCCTGGGCCATGAACATGTGCTCGGTGCGACACAGGCCGATGCCTTCGGCACCCAGCTCGCGCGCCTTCGTCGCATCCTCGAAGTTGTCCGCGTTGGCGCGGACGCCGAGCCGGCGAACCTCGTCGGCCCACTGCACCACGCGCTGGAAGTCCTCGTTGATCTGCGGCGGGATCAGCGCGAGCGCCTCGCCGTAGACCTTGCCCACGGACCCGTCGAGCGTCATGGTGTCGCCCTCATGGAAGACGGTGGCGCCGATCGTAAGCGTCTTGGCGACGGGGTCGATCCGGATGCCCTGGGCGCCGGCCACGCAGGGCTTGCCCATGCCGCGCGCGACGACCGCAGCGTGCGACGTCATGCCGCCGTGCGCAGTGAGGATGCCCTGCGCGACGATCACGCCGTGGATGTCGTCGGGGGTGGTCTCGAAGCGCACCAGGATCACCGGCTCGCCGCGCCCGCCGCGCTCGGCGGCCGTGTCGGCGTCGAACACGATCTCGCCGACGGCGGCGCCCGGCGAGGCGGGGAGGCCGAGGGCGACCGGCTGCCTGCCATGGCTCGGGTCGATGGCCGGGTGCAGGAGCTGGTCCAGCTGGCCCGGTTCGATGCGCAGGAGCGCCTCGTCCTTGGTGATGATGCCCTCATCGACGAGGTCGGAGGCCACCTTCAGCGCCGCGGCGGCGGTGCGCTTGCCGTTGCGCGTCTGGAGCAGGAAGAGCTTGCCGTCCTCGACGGTGAACTCCATGTCCTGCATGTCCTTGTAGTGGTTCTCCATGCGGTGCATGGTGTCGATCAGCTGGTCGTAGGCCTCGGGGAGGACCTCGCGCATCTCGGCGAGCGGCCGCGGGGTGCGGATGCCTGCGACGACGTCCTCGCCCTGCGCGTTGACGAGGAACTCGCCGTAGAGGGCCTTCTCGCCGGTCGACGGGTTGCGGGTGAAGCAGACGCCGGTGGCAGAGGTGTCGCCGCGGTTGCCGAAGACCATCTGCATGATGTTGACGGCGGTGCCGAGGCTGGCGGAGATGTTGTTGGCGCGGCGGTAGACCTCGGCGCGCGGGTTCTGCCACGACTTGAACACGGCGTTGACAGCGCGGTTCAGCTGCTCGCGCGGGTCGCTGGTCCACTCGCCACCCAGCTGCTCGTTGGAGATCTCCTTGAACGTGGCGACGAGCTCCTTGAGGTCCTCGGCCGTCAGGTCCGTGTCGTTCTCGACGCCGCGGCTGCTCTTCAGCGCGGACAGGGCGTCCTCGTACACGTGCGACGGCACGCCCTCCACGACCTCGCCGTACATCTGGATGAAGCGGCGGTAGCAGTCCCACGCGAAGCGCTCGTTGCCCGACTCCTCCGCGACCGCGACGACCGACTCGTCGGAGATGCCGAGGTTCAGGATCGTGTCCATCATGCCGGGCATGGAGAACACGGCGCCGGAGCGGACGGAGACGAGCAGCGGCTTCGTGGTGCCGCCGAGCGTGCGGCCGGTGCGCTCCTCCAGGCGGGCGAGGCCCTGCGCGATCTGCTCGGCGAGCGTCTCGGGCCAGGTGCCACCGTTGTTCATCGTCTCAACGCAGGCCTTCGTGGTGACGGTGAACGCGTCGGGGACCGGGACCCCGACCTTGTTCATCTCAGCCACGCCGGCACCCTTGCCGCCGAGCAGGGGCTTCATGCTCGCGTCGCCTTCGCTGAGGTCGTAGATGTAGCGGACGTCATTCATGCGGGGAAATCTCCTTCGACTGCCCAGGGGCTCCGTCGCCCCTTGTCCTGACAACCCTAGCCGTGCAGAACTACGCCCGGTAGGTCACTGGCAACCTTCGTCGAGGCGGAATGCCAGGACATGGTGCTCAGGGCAGCGGCGACCAGGCAACCTTCGGCCTGGCGATGCCCGCCGGGCGTCTCAGCCGCGATCCCGCCTTCTCCGCACGGGCGTCAACGATGTCGATGATCCGGCTCGCCGCCTCCTCCAACGCGATGCCGGTCGTGTCGATGATCGGGCACCCCAGCCGCCGGTGCACCTTGGCGATCTCGTCCAACTCGTCGTAGATCTTCGCCAGGTCGGCGTAGCCGTCCTTCGTCCCGAAGCCGCCCAGCCCCTTCACGCGCTGGCTGCGGATCTTCAGCAGGCGCTCGGCGTCCATCGTCAGTCCGATGAGGCGCCACCTGTCGACCTCGTACAGCTCGGGAGGCGGCTCGATGCCCGGCACGAGCGGCACGTTGACGGCCTTGTAGCCGAGGTAGGCGAGGTAGATCGACAGCGGCGTCTTGCCGGAGCGCGACGGCCCGACGAGGCAGATGTCGGCCTCACGCAGCATCTGCGGGAGTGCGCCGTCGTCGTTGCGGACGGCGAAGTCGATGGCCGCCATGCGCACGAAGTACTCGGCCTCGACGTTCAGCGGGCGCATGGGCACCTGCTCGGCCGCCTCGCCGCTGATCCTCTCCAGGGCGCTGATCGCGTCGGTCATCAGGTCGGCGTAGGGGATGGCCTCGTCGTCGCAGAAGTTCCGCACCAGCTCGGCGCGCTCCTCGTTGACGAGCGTCAGCAGCACCGCGGCGTGCGGCGCTGCGGCCCGGATCTGCTCGAGGGCCTGCATCAGGGCGCCCGTCGTGGCGACCTTCCGGTGCCGGACGATCGTGAACTGCCTCGTCGAGAACTGCGCCTGCGCAGCCCTGGCGATCCGCACGGCGGACTCCCCCGTGGAGTCAGCGATGACGTGGATTTCCAGCTTCTCTGCTGTCATGGCAGCCACTGTAGTCAGGATCGACGGGGCTGCGCTGTGGGCGGCTCAGCCGAGGACGGAGATGCCTTCGCCCGACAGCACGGTCCACCTGGCACCGGTCTGCTGCACCAGGGCCTCCTCGGGTCCCCATGTCCAGGTCAGGGCGCCGGTCGACGGGTCGATGCCGTGCAGGGCCATGCCTCCCCAGCGGTCCTGGGTCGAGGTGGCCACGATCTGCCCGGCCCCCGCGCTGAGCGCCACCACCCCGTCGAGAGACGCGTCGGCATCGTCGAACGCGCTCCACATCGCCGCACCAGTCCTCAGGTCGTAGGCGAGCAGGGGGCTCTTGCGCTGCGTGACGGTGTCGAGGCCGAAGGAGGCGGACCCGTCGGCGAGCACGAGCATGTCCCCGTAGCGCAGCATCGCCGTCGGGAACGCGTCGACGGCGAGGTCGAACACCACCTCGCCTGTTCTCGGCGACAGCAGCCGGACGGTGGTCAGCTGTCCGTCGATCACCTCGGCGAGGACTCCCCCGTCGGCCAGAAGCCAGGAGATCGGGTCGCTGCGGGTCCAGAGCTCGCGTCCCGTGGCGAGGTCCAGCCCGCGGAGGCTGCCGTCGGCTCCCCAGGTGACGGCAGTGTCGTCGACGACGGAGAAGGGGAGGTCCGGCTCCACCCACTCGACCATCTCGCCCGTGTCGAGGTCGAGGGCGAGGGTGTACAGCGGGGGGGTGCCGATGGACTCGTAGCCGGCCGGGAACAGCAGCCAGCCGTCGCGCTCGACCGGCGGTCTGCGGCCGTAGACGTCGGGCACGAGCGCGGAGGGGACGGTGGCGGTCCAGGCGGCGTCGTCGCGTCGGGGGGACCGGAGCCGCGACACGGCGTATGAGTCCCCTTCGGCAGCCGGTTCGATGAGGATGAGGGTCCCGTCGACGCTGCTCAGGAGCGACGAGTCGAGCACCGTGGAGTCGGTCGTACGGCTGGAGGCCAGGGCGAGCACCTCGTCGACGGCGCCCGACGCGCGGTCGAGGAGCCTCACGCCCACCGGCCGCGTCGTGGTGTCGAACGATCCGCGGTCCTCCGTCAGCGCCACCCACCGCGTGCCGGGGAGGTCCGACGCGAGCCTGAGGGCCGTCTCGTCCTCCACCGACCAGCGGATCTGACCGTCGGCACCGTCGCGCAACTGGATGTGGTGCGTCGAGCCGTCGGAGACCGTGACAAGCAACTGGTCGTCGCCGGTCGCCACGACGTCGATGACATCCGCCTGGAACCACGCCTCGGTGGGTTCTCCGGCGAGGTAGCGGCTCGGCTGACGTTGCACGAGAAGCCCTGCGGCGACTGCGATGCCCATCAAAATGACAACGGCCACCACCACCGGCCAGCCCGGTCGTGCCGGCCTGGCCGGAGGGCGCTGGGGCAGGTCGAGGTCGAGGAGCTCCCCGTCGGACTGCATGGGGAAACAGTAGGGCGAACCTTCTGCACACGGAAGGCGCAAACCCCTCCCCAGGCGGTACTACAGGTCGTAGTGTTAAGGGTGATCGGCACCGCCGCCAGTCACACTCTGGAGAACGCAATGAACGTCTCATCCCCCACCAGTCCCACGCCCCCGCGCCCCGCCGCGGATCCGGGGAGAAGCTCGACGCGACGGGGGCGAGCAAGACGCGCGGTCCTCCTGGGATCGGCTGCGCTGCTGCTGGCCGGCTGCGCTGGTGGGGGCGGCACCAGCGGACACGAGATCGGCGGCGAGGCGAACCTCCAGCTTCCTGACCTCGGCCAGGTGTCCTTCATCGGCCTCCCCGGCGACGTGCTGCTGGGCCTCGGCCTCATCGTGTGCGCGCTGGGCCTGTGCTTCGGCGTGCTGACCTACCGCTCGCTGAAGCGGATGCCCGCGCACCAGGCGATGCGCGAGATCTCCGAGCTCATCTACACGACCTGCAAGGCCTACCTGAAGCAGCAGGGCCGGTTCCTGCTGCTGCTCTGGGCATTCATCGCGACGATCATCGTCGTCTACTACCTGTTCCTGGTTGGCTTCGGCGTCGGAAAGACCGCCGTGGTCATCGGGTTCTCGCTGATCGGCATGGCCGGTTCGTACGCGGTCGCCTGGTACGGCATCCGCGTCAACACGCTGGCGAATGCACGGACCGCGCACGCCTCGCTGGGGGGCAGGCCGTACCCGGTCCACGACATCCCGCTGCGCTCCGGCATGAGCATCGGCATGGTGCTGATCTCGGTCGAGCTGGCGATGATGCTCATCATCCTCGTGATGCTGCCCGGCGAGATCGCGGGCGCGTGCTTCATCGGCTTCGCCATCGGCGAGTCGCTCGGAGCCTCCGCGCTGCGCATCGCGGGCGGCATCTTCACCAAGATCGCCGACATCGGCGCCGACCTCATGAAGATCGTCTTCCGCATCAAGGAGGACGACGCCCGCAACCCCGGCGTGATCGCCGACTGCACGGGCGACAACGCCGGCGACTCCGTCGGCCCCTCGGCCGACGGGTTCGAGACCTACGGCGTCACGGGCGTCGCGCTCATCACGTTCATCCTGCTGGGCGTGCCAGACCAGACGCTGCAGATCCAGCTGCTGGTGTGGATCTTCGTCATCCGAGCGGTGATGGTCGTCGCGTCCGGCCTGTCCTACTTCATCAACCACGCCATCACGAAGGCCCGCTACGGCGACGCCGAGGAGATGGACTTCGAGCGACCGCTGACCACGCTGGTGTGGATCACGTCGGGCCTGTGCATCGCGGCGACGTTCGGGACCTCGGCTCTGCTGATCGGCGGGCTCGAGGACGGGCTCTGGTGGAAGCTGTCGCTGATCGTGTCCTGCGGCACGCTGGCAGGCGCGCTGATCCCGGAACTGGTGAAGGCCTTCACGTCGACCAAGTCGCGGCACACGCGCGAGGTCGTGGTGTCGTCCAGCAAGGGCGGCGCGTCGCTCGGCATCCTGTCGGGCCTGGTGGCCGGCAACTTCTCCGCCTACTGGCTCGGGCTGGCGATCACGGGCCTGATGGCCGTGTCGTACTTCATCTCCACGCTCGGCATGGCGTCGTTCATGCTGGCGCCGGCGGTGTTCGCGTTCGGCCTCGTGGCCTTCGGGTTCCTGGGCATGGGGCCGGTGACGATCGCCGTCGACTCCTACGGGCCGGTGACGGACAACGCTCAGTCGGTGTTCGAGCTGTCCACGATCGAGGAGATCGACGGCATCGAGGCCGAACTGCAGCGTGACTACGGCATCGAGCCCGACTTCGAGCGGGCGAAGTTCCTGCTCGAGGACAACGACGGCGCCGGCAACACCTTCAAGGCGACCGCCAAGCCGGTGCTGATCGGCACGGCAGTCGTCGGGGCGACGACCATGATCTTCTCGATCATGATGGGGCTCACCGGCGGGTTGGAGCACGACGTCGAGAACCTGTCGCTGCTGCACGCGCCGTTCCTGCTCGGCCTGCTGGTCGGCGGTGCCGTGATCTTCTGGTTCACGGGCGCCTCGATGCAGGCGGTCACCACTGGCGCCTACCGCGCGGTGGAGTTCATCGGCACGACGATCGACCTCGACAGCGAGGCCACCCGCGCGAGCGAGGAGGACTCGTCGAAGGTTGTCGAGATCTGCACGAAGTACGCGCAGAAGGGCATGTTCAACATCTTCCTCGGCGTGTTCTTCGCGACGCTCGCCTTCTCCTTCGTCGAGCCGTTCTTCTTCATCGGCTACCTGATCGCGATGGCGCTGTTCGGCCTCTACCAGGCGATCTTCATGGCCAACGCGGGCGGCGCCTGGGACAACGCGAAGAAACTCGTCGAGGTGGACCTGGCTGCGAAGGGCACCCCGCTGCACGAGGCGACGATCGTCGGCGACACCGTCGGCGATCCCTACAAGGACACCTCGTCGGTGGCGCTCAACCCGGTCATCAAGTTCACGACGCTGTTCGGCCTGCTGGCCGTCGAGCTGGCCGTGTCGCTGCAGGGCCAGTACGGCACGGCCCTGACAGGCTCGCTCGCGGTGGTCTTCTTCCTCGTCAGCGCGTACTTCGTGCACCGCTCGTTCTACGGCATGACGATCGGCGACAAGCTCTCAGACGTCGAGGTGGGTGACACGCTGGAGGTCGAGGAGGCCGCTTGAAGAGCGCGGGAGGGTCAGTAGTCGAGGCCGAGACCCGCGAGGTACTTGCCCGGGTCTGACGCGTTGTAGATGTCGCCGGGGGTCTGGTCGGCCGTGTAGTACTCGAGGTGCAGGTGCGCCCCGAAAGCACGGCCGGTCTCCCCGACCTCGCCGATCTTGTCGCCGGCGGAGACCGTGTCGCCGACCTCCACGTTCTTCGAGCTCATGTGGCAGTAGAGCGTGTAGCTACCGTCGGCGGCCTGGATCACGACATGCGTGCCGGCCCAGCTATCCACGGTGTCCGACACCACGGTGCCGGCGACGATCGCGTCGATCTCGGTGCCGACGCTGGCGGCGAAGTCGAGGCCGGTGTGGTAGCTCGACCACGAGCCGGTCTGGCCGAACGTCGCGCTGATGCGGTAGCTGCCCGAGGGGACCGGGAGGGAGACCCGGGAGGCCGCCTCCTCGGCGGCCTTCTCGGCCGCGGCCTTCTTGGCTGCCGCCTTCTTCTTGGCCGCGGCCTTCTCCTCCGCCGCCTTCTTCTCGGCTGCTGCCTTCTTCTCCGCGGCGAGCTTCTCGGCGGCGGCCTTGGCTGCGGCCGCCTCCTCCGCGGCCTTGAGCGCGGCGACGTCGGAGATGCTGGAGACCTCGGTGCTCTCGGTCGCCTCTGCCGTGGCACCGGCGTCCGCGGCAGAGGCGGCGTCGGTCGCGGCCTCGGCGTCCGCATCCGAGGCCGTCGCGCTGGCCGACGGCGATGCGGATGCGGCCGGAGTGAGGGCCTCGCGCTGCTCGCTGCGGCTGGTGGTGCCGGCGCTCCGGGTCGCCGATGCCGTGGCGGTGCTGCTCGACACACCGAGGGAGGCGCTGGCGGTCGTGGTCGACGCGCTGGCCACGGCCACACCGCTCAGGCCGACGGCGGTGGCCGCCAGGCCGACCACGATGCGGCCGAGTCGCCGCGGGGGTGCGGCGGGGGTGTAGTCGAGTGCGTGCCGGGGCTGGACGCGGTTGCGGATCACAGATACTCCTTGGACAGATCCCTTCTATTCTGAGAAATCCTCAGCTTAAACTCAAATTGGGTGCCGCCGTCCCACAGGTTCCGCGAGGACATCCACGCTCAGACGCCCACCTGACGGGCGTCGGGAACCTGAGTTCTCTCAGGCTTCTCATAGGAAAGTCGCGTCCGTCCCGCCCCCCCCCGGCCGTCCCGCCCCCCGGCCGTCGCGGCCGGTTCGTCGGGCCCGTCGAGGCGCCACCCCGGGTCGTTGATCCTGTCGTCTGGCGGGTCATTGAGCCTGTCAAGGTGCCTTGCCCCCGGTTCGCCGAGCTCGTCGAGGTGCCCTGAGCGCAGCGAAGGGACCCCCGTCGGCCCGAGAGAACCTCGTCCCAGCCCGACGTCCGTGCACAACGATGCCTATGTCGGCGCTGCTGTTCCCATGTTGCAGCTGCCCCCATATACGCATCGTTGTGCACGACAGGGCCCAACGGGTGGGCTCATTGAACGGGACGACTCACCGACGCCTCGCCCGTCGGCGCCACCCTTGTCGACAGACGCCACCCTTCCGCGCAGACGCTACCGGTATCGACACATGCCACCGCCATGGCGGTGGCATATGTGAACAAGGGTGGCGTCTGTCAGTAGGGGTGGCGTCTGAGGATAGGCGACAGGCGCCGCCGCCCAGGAACCCGCCGCGACAAGGACCCGCTCCCCGAAGGGTCCCCTACGAATAGGTCCGTGGCGTAGGATTTTCGACATGCAGTACGGGCTGTAGGCCCGCCCACAGGGGGCGGCACGCGGCTAATGGCCCATGCAGGAGGGTCCACAACATGGCAGTCATCACGATTTCCCGGCAGCTCGGCAGTCACGGCGCCCGGATCGCCCGCGGGCTGGCCCGCGAGCTCGGCTGGAAGCTCGCCGATAAGGCGACGATCAACGCCGTGATCGAACAGTACGGACTCATCCACCTCGACGAGATCTACGGCGACGAGGCCCCGTCGTTCTGGGACCTCTACACGCAGGACAGCGTGTGGACCATCGAGTGGATGAACAAGACGATCAAGACCATCGGCAAGCAGGGCGACGTCGTCATCCTCGGCCGCGGCGGCTTCGTCGTCCTCGGCGACTACGCCGATTCCTTCGACGTGTTCGTCAAGGCCCCCGACAGCGTCCGGGCCCGTCGCATCGGCAAGCGCGACGGCATCTCCGACGAGGAGGCCCTGGCCAAGATCGAGAAGGACGACAAGACGCGACGCAGGTTCACCAAGCGCGTCTACTCCGCCGACTGGGCCGACGAGGCCAACTTCGACCTGGTCGTCGACACGGGCGAACTGTCAGACGAGAAGGCGATCGAGCTGATCATCACCGCCTACAACGAGCACCTGGCCAACCTGCCCGAGGGCCCGAAGCTGTCGGAGATCAAGGTCGACGAGATCCTCGACGAGGCGGTCAAGATCGAGCTGAAGGGCTGATCCCGCCGCTCAACGGCAGAGGGGCCGCGCCACCAACCGGTGGTGCGGCCCCTCTAGTGTCGGGTGGCTCAGTTGAGGCCGACGAGGTCGCAGACGAAGATCAGCGTCTCCCCGGGGGCGATGACGCCGCCGGCGCCACGCTCGCCGTAGGCGAGGTGGCTGGGGATGACGAGCTGGCGACGTCCGCCGATCTTCATGCCCTGGATGCCCTGGTCCCAGCCGCTGATGACGTGGCCGTGACCCAGCGGGAACGACAGTGGCGCGCCGCGGTTCCAGGAGGAGTCGAACTCCTCGCCGGTGCTGAAGGCGACGCCGACGTAGTGCACGTGCGCGACGTCGCCGGCCTTGGCCTCGGCGCCGTCGCCCTCGACGATGTCGGTGATGACGAGATCGGCCGGGGCTTCGCCGCCGGGGAAGTCGATCTCGGGCTTCTCGTTCATGTTGGTCATGCGTCAGAGCCTACCGGGGCGCTCCGCCGCGACCACACCTCGATGGCCAGCACCGAGAGGAACAGCAGCCCCCACAGGGTCTGGGCGTTGCCGAAGAACTGCTGCGCCACGTTCCATGGGGCGACGTCCTCCTGCGTGATCGGCTGCTCCCAGATCACGCGCGAGAAGAACACCCAGCAGCCGAGCACTGCGGCCGCAGCCGCGAACCACCGCGTCGTCTCCGTCCCGTGGAAGGCCAGCCAGACGAGCACCATCAGCATCGGGATGCACCACACCCAGTGGTGCGACCACGACACGGGCGACGCGAGCAGCGCGTACACGCCCATCACGCACATGGCGGCCGCGTCGGCGCCCTGGCGGAACAGCCGCGTCATCAGCCACAGCAGGCTCAGCCCGATGACGGCGCAGAGCAGGAACCAGATGATGCTTGCCGCGCGGTCGTCGAGCACGAGGCGCCGCACCAGCCCGTTGAGGGACTGGTTGGAGACGAAGGCGAGGTTGCCGATGCGGTCGGCGGCGCGCAGCGTCTCGGTCCAGTAAGTGACGGAGTCGCGCCAGTTGATGAGGAAGCCGATGGCGGTGTAGGCGATCGCGGACACCACGCCGGTGATCAGCGCGCGCCAGTCCCTCCGCATGAGGAAGTAGGCGAGGAACACGGCCGGCGTCAGCTTGATCGCCATCGCCAGGCCGATGAGGCAGCCCTGCCATTTCTTCCCGCGCCCGACGATGATGTCGACGACGACCAGCGCCATCAGGATCGTGTTGACCTGTCCGAAGCCGACCGTCTCGCGCACCGGGCCGACCCACAGCAGCATGGAGCTGAGTGCGAAGCCGAGCCACATCGCGTCGGCCCAGGACGTCCGCGTCAGCTCGCGCAGCACGACGACGACCACCAGAACGGCGGCCAGCAGCGTGAAGATCGTGTGCAGCAGCGACGCGACGGGCAGCGGCAGCAGCGCGAGGGGCACGAACAGTGCGGCGGCGATGGGCGGGTAGGTGAACGGCAGGTTCACCCCCATCCAGGTGTCGGGCAGCCGCCCGTACAGGTCCGCCCCGCTCAGCAGCTGCTCGGCGCCCAGGCGGTAGACCTCGAGGTCGATGTGTGCCTGGTAGATCCGCGCCCCGCGGTACTCGGGCCAGAAGTAGTCGGTGCCGGGCACGCCATAGCAGAGCAGGAAGATCGTGACGGCGAGCCCGATGACGGCCAGCACCCGGAAGACGGGGTGCCGGGCGGCGCTGGTCAGCCAGGGCGCGGGGGCCGCGTCGTCGTTGTGCATGGCCGCCATTCTTCCATCACCGGCCCGGGCCACCCCGGACCCCCGCCGGGTCACCCCGCGACGCTGACCGGCTCCAGCCGCAGTTGTACACGGACCGGTGGGGTCTGCGGCCGGAGCGAAAGGACCGGGCAGGTAGGTTTGTGGGGTGAGCATCGAGGTACGCACCATCACGGCCGAGCAGCACCTGGCCTTCATCAACGAGCGCGGCTCCGCGTCGTTCCTGCAGACCCCCGCGTGGGCGGACGTGAAGTCCGAGTGGCGCGGCGAGTCCATCGGGTTCTTCGACGGGGCGACGCTGACCGGGGTCGGGCTGGTCCTCTACCGGCAGCTGCCGAAGCTGAAGCGCTACCTCGCCTACCTCCCCGAGGGCCCGGTGCTCGACTGGTCGCGCACGGACGTCGCCGACCACCTGAAGGCCCTCGCGACGCACGCCAGGCGCTCCAAGGCCTTCGCGGTGCGGATCGGCCCCTGGCTGACGCACCGTCGCTGGCTGCCCGACACCATCAAGACCGCCATCGCCGACGAGAACGTCACCGCGCTCTCGCAGGTCACCCCCGACCAGACGACGCTCGTCGGCACGCGCCTGCGCAACACGCTCCTGCACGGCGGCTGGGTGACCAACGAGTCGGCGCACGGCTTCGCGGCCGGGCAGCCGATGTTCAACTTCCAGCTCCCGCTGCGCCACGCCGACGGCACGCAGAAGACCGAGGCCGAGCTGCTCTCCAGCATGAACCAGCTGTGGCGGCGCAACATCAAGAAGGCAGCGAAGCTGGGCGTCACCGTGACGCGGGGCACGCGCGCCGACCTCGCCCGCTTCCACGAGATCTACCTGGAGACGGCGGCCCGCGACGGGTTCACCGGCCGCTCGCTGGCCTACTTCGAGAAGATGTGGGACGCGCTGAACGCCGAGGATCCCGACCGCATGCGCGTCTACCTGTCCGAGCACGAGGGCGACCTCGTCGCCGCGACGACGATGGTCCGCGTCGGCGAGCACGCCTGGTACTCCTACGGCGCCTCCACCACCGCCAAGCGCGAGGTGCGCGGCTCGAACGCCATCCAGTGGCAGATGATCCGCGACGCGAACGAGGCCGGCTGCGCCGTCTACGACCTGCGCGGCATCACCGAGGGCGTCGGCGCCGACGACCCGGAGATCGGGCTCATCCAGTTCAAGGTGGGCACGGGCGGCGAGGCCGTCGCCTACATCGGCGAGTGGGACCTTGCGATCAACAAGGTCCTCTACAAGGCCTTCGACCTCTACCTGAAGCGGCGGTGACGACGTGTCGCTGGTCCTGACGATCGACCGCGCCCGCTGGGCCGCGCACCAGCGCGCGCTGCTCGCCGAGGCCCCCGGCCTCGTGCCGGTGGCCAAGGGCAACGGCTACGGCTTCGGCCTGGAGACCCTGGCGGCGCAGGCATCCGAGCTGGGCGTCGAGGTCATCGCCGTCGGCATCGCACAGGAGGTCGCGGCCGTGCGTGCCGGCGGATTCGAGGGCGACGTCGTCGTCCTCAACCCCTGGCGCCCGTTCGACGCCGTCGCGACCGCCCTGCTCGACGACCCGCGCGTCGTCACGACCGTCTCGCGCGTCGAGGACGTGCGCGCGCTGGCCGCGTCGCACCCCGGTGCCCGCGTGATCGTCGAGATCATCACCTCGATGCGGCGCCACGGGCTCAGCCCCGCCTCGCTCACCGCCGCCGACCTCGCCGGCCTCACGCTCGAGGGCTGGGCCGTGCACCTGCCGGCCTCCGGCTCCCTCGATGAGGCGCGCCGCCTCACCCGCGAGGGCATCGCCGTCGCGAAGGCACCCGTCTGGGTGTCGCACCTGAGCGTCGCGGACTACCGCACCCTGGCCGGAGAGCTGGACGTCGCGGCCCACATGCGCGTCGGCACCCGGCTCTGGCTGGGCGCGAAGGACGCGTACCGCACCACCGCAACCGTCCTCGACGTGCACCCCGTCGGGAAGGGGACGCGGCTGGGCTACCACCAGGTCGCGGCCCCCCGAGCCGGCTTCATCGTCATCGTCTCCGGCGGCACCGCCCACGGCGTCGCGATGGCCGCCCCCGTGCACCAGCGCACCGTCAAGCAGCGCCTCGTCACCATCTCGACGGGCGTGCTCGACGCTATGGAGCGCACCCTGTCGCCGTTCAGCATCGGCGGCCGGAAGCGCGACTTCGCCGAGCCCCCGCACATGCACTCGTCGATGATCTTCGTGCCGGGCGACGCGTCCCCGGTCCAGGTCGGCGACGAGGTGCCCGTCACGACGCGCATGACGACCGTCACCTGCGACGAGGTTCGCTGGGTCTGACGGACCCAGCGGGGCCGGCAGCGCTCGGCGCCACCTCACTCCTGCGTCAGCCGTGCCCCGATGGTTCGGCCGAACCGGCGGATCTGCCCAAGGAGGCGACGCCATTCAGCGGTGGTGGATTCGATAGCCCTGCGTGCTGCTCTGGCGAACAGCGCTTCGAGGCGTCGACAGGTGTCTGCTAGGTGGTGCTTCCGCGCGGAACAGCCAGCGGGAACGGCCTGGCGCGCGCTTCCAGGTCGTCATCCTCGGTGACGTGGCCGTACCAGCGGATACCGCCGCTGGCGATGGTGTCGTCGACGTCGTGGGGCTCAAGTACGTCCCAGACATCCTGGTAGGCCTGAATCTCCCAGAAGGAGATCGGATCCTCGGACGGGTCGGGGAGCGGGTGTTCCCTCCGCAGGCCGTGGCGGCCGGGCACGCCGTCCATACGATAGACAATCTGAACCACCTCGGCGGACTCGTCGATCCAGCCCTCCTCGAGGTGCACCCAGGGGGCATTGTCGTGGTGCAGCAGCCACAACCGATTCCAGTGGTCGATGAAAATGTCGCGAAATGTCACAAGTCGTCTCCTTTGAGGTACCCTCCTGATCATCAGCATAGAGGCAAAGCGGAGGTAACCATGGCCACACACGCTCGACACCGCCACCCGTTTCTGGTTCTGCTCTCTTCGGCGATCTTCGCGATTACTCTGGTAGCACCGGCACCTGCACATGCCGCGGCACCACCCAAGGGCTATCCGGCAGGCACGATTATGCAGACCACGCACAATGCGAAGCTGGGCATTGGCATCCCCTTGCGCCGCGGTTTCTTCGACAGTGACGTGAACAAGGGATTTGGCTGGGACAAGCTCTGGAGCTATCACAACATCACCACCCTGAAGGCTGTTGCAAACATGTCGAAATCGACCAACACGACGATTCAGGGGACTAGCGTGATCCTCAAGACCTGGGCGGGAAGAATGGAGTGTTCCGCGCTCTCCTGCAGGGTCACCGAACAGATGGAGCTGCGATTAGTCGCTGTCACGAGCAACCCGGGAAAGTACACTTACACGGCGGCCAACCCGAAGCGGAAGGTTACTGTCTCAACCGGCGCTACCAGTCAGTCCTGGGGTGTCCAGACCGCCTATTGCGTACTCAAGAGTGGTGTGCGCTGCCCCGACTGGGTCACCTTCTCCCTGACCAACCCGGGCGTCCCGAACCCAAAGCGGGCTGCCGTGCCCGCCACTGGCAGCACGCCTGTCTCTGCTGAGTCGGCGGAGCCCCAGGTTTCACCCGACGAGCAGACCCAAGCACCCGCAGACGAACCTCGGGCTGACGAGTACACCGTGTTCTCCTACGAACCTCTGCCTGTCGACGTCGATGAGACGCTGGTCCAGCAGGCCCGGGACGAGGGGGTTCCTCTGAGCGAGATCGACTGATTACCGTCGGCGGACCCGCCCCCTCGCCAGGGCAGGCCGAAGTCGCTGAGATCAATGGCACCTTCACGCGCCACCTCGGAGATGACTTCACCGCCATCTACCTGGGCGAGCACTCAGGCCGCCGCCTGAATCTCGGCACGGGCGACGGGTGGGCGTGCGTCGGCGGCTTTCGAGGCACCCAGGCCGGCAGCGGATGCGATCGCATCCGGACCGTCGCGGACGCCCCCCTGATGATGCGATCCTGGACTCCCGACGAACAGCCGATCACGATCGTTGCGACGCCCGACGGCTTCACCACCGTAGCCGTCGAGGGGGCTCGGTGCCAGGTCCACCGCAACGCCGTCGTCGTGATCGGCAGCGTCGAGGATGCCCACATCGAGATGTCCGGCGACGCCTGACCCACCGTCGAGCTGGCCGAAGGCGAAGCAACCACGGGCGACGCCCACTGTTTCGCCACGCGCACCTGAACCACTTCCTTGAGTACCCAGGCCGGCAGTCACTCGTAGATCGCGCTGCGATGGTCCAGGTCGAGAGCGATGAGAACCAGTTCCCCCCGGCGGATGTCGAGAATGACCCGGTAATCGCCGATGCGGAGGCGCCAGAGCCCAGCCAGCGGGCCGGTCAGGGCCTTACACCGTCGTTGCGGCTCATCAAGTTCGGCCAGCGCGTAGACAGCGACCAGCACGCGTCGCGCCATGGGGCGGTCGAGCTTCCTGATGGCCTTGTCGAACCGGGTGGATGTCTGAATCGACCAGTCCATCAACGGTCAGTGTCGAGGTTCCCGCTGTGGGCTTCTTCCTTCAGCCCGTCCGGCTCGAACCCCAGGTCCCGAGCGAGCGCATCGAGCGGGGCGGTCGCATCGTCGCCCGCACGGATCGCCTCAGCCCGCCGTGCCACGTCGTACGCCCACTCCAGATCGTCGAGCCTCTCGAGGAGTGCTTGGCGAACATAGAACGCGGCGGGCCTGCCCGTTGCCCTGCTCAGGGCGTCCAGCCGCTCCTTGATGTCGGCGTCGACACGGATGCTGAGAACACTTGTAGACATGTATACAGCCTACCCCGCCTGAGGTCGGAGTCGACGCAGCGCAAGCACCGACGCGACGACGGCGGCCAGGGTGGCACCTGCCACCGCCCCACCGATGAACGCCCACGGGATCGTGAGTGTCAGCGCTCCGCCCACGGCAAAGCGAGCGAAGATCCCTATCGCGAGCAGCCCGGCCACGAGCCCACCGACGAGGCCGGTCAGGAGCACCAGCGCACTCTGGACAGCGAGCACGCCCCACGACCACCGCGGCTCCAGTCCGACGGCCAGCATCCGCGCGGCATAGTCCCGCAACTGTCTGGCCTGGCCGGACAGCACCGCCCACACGAGCACGAGCATGGCCGCAATGAGTCCGGCCAACGCGACTATCCACTCGCCGGGGAAGGTCAGTGGCATCGGCGGCGTGGTGTACGCCACTGCCTTCGCGGTGATGCCCGCGGCCGTGACCCCGTCGACCGCCTGCTGCTGCTGTTCGACGGTGACGTCAGTGAAGACCACATCGGTGCCCGTCGTGACGGTGCCCCCGAGGTCCAGGGCGGCGCTGCTGAGCATGGCGCCGGCCACCATCTGCAGGATGGCGGGGTCGACGGCGAGGCCGAGGTCCGAGTCGAGCGCGATCACTGCGGTGGGCACCGCGGTCTCCTCGAGGCCGTCCGCGCCGTAGGTGACCAGGCCGCGGCCGGCATCGCCCCAGGTCACCAGGGCACCACTCGCCAGCGCCTCCTCGACGGCGCTGGCGGGTGGCCATCCGAGCAGTCGGGTCAGGTCGCCGGGATCGTGCAGCCCCCAGATCCCGAAGGCGCCCGCAGAGTTGGCTGCCGATGCCGCGCCGTCGACGGCGTCAAGCACGATGGGGCGGGCGAGGCCGGGGTCCTCCGCGACAACCGCTGCGGCCCGCTCCACCAGCTCCGGCGAACCCAGCCCCGCCCCCTGGATCCACAGCTGGCCACTCGGGATGCTCGGGGTGTTGCGCTCCTCCTCCAGGCGGAATGACGTCGCGTAGAGCGTGGCGAAGACCGTCGGAACTGCCACGGTCACGGCGAGCGCGATGACCGCCCACGAATAGCGGGCCCGGTCCGCCTCCATCATCCGGCGGGCCGACAGTGTCGTCACCCGGCCCACCTGAAGCCCACGGACGCAACCCCGCAGGACGTCGGGCAGCAGCATCACGATCCCGCCAGTGAACGGCACGGCCGCACGGGCGGCGGCGTCCAGGTCCGTCGCCATGACCAGCGACGGCAGAGACCAGCCCAGCACCACCACAACCGCCGCGCGCCGCAGGAAGGCCCACGGAATCGTCTGGGCAACCCCGCGAAGCGCCATGGCTAAGGACGAACGACGACGCCGGGAGGGGACGTGGAAGCGCGCACCCGCGGTGGCCAACCCCACCGCCAGAGCCACCATGAGCAACGCGGGCAGGATCCGTCCGACGGCCGGCAGGGGCGACAGCGGCTGGTCGGCGAGGAGCGGGAGCACAGTCCACCTCCCCAGCATCGCGACCGCCATCCCCGCAGCCCCGCCGCCGATGACCGCCACGGCCAACCTGATCCCCAACCCGGCCAGGACCGGCCCCATCACCTGGGTCCTGCTCATGCCGACGCCTTCCAGGCTTCTGCGCAGGGAGAGGACCCGAGTCCTCTGAAGGTTCACGACGACGAGGCTGGCGAAGGCGACCAGCAGCGCGCCCGGCACAAAGAACGGGAGGGACTCTGCGGGCGTGGTGGCGCTCGCGATCACCCCGTCTCGGGAGACGTATCCCGTGAGCATCGACTCGACTCCCGCCGTGGCGGGATTCGTGGTGGCGACGGCCTGGAGGACCGCCTCCAGGCCAGCGTCCCCGTCCCACAGCACCGACAGGCCACCGTCGGCCTGCGGGTAGCCCTCTCGGATCTCGTCGGCGGGGAAGGTGGACCAGGTTCCGGGCGCCGCCACGATCCGCCACGAGTGCTCGCCGTACACCGGGGACACCGTGCCTGTGACGTTGAGAGTCACCCGCCCGCCGAAGAGCGAGACGCGGTCCGGGTGCCCCAACCGCTCAGCGAGCGACTCCGACAGCGCCACCTCGCCGGCCGACACGGGAGCCCGACCCGACGTCACCGGCTGAGTGCCGGGCAGCTGGCTGTCAGCGCTGACGCGCAGGTCCTCGAAGTAGGCGACGATCTGCACCTGCCCGTTGCTGTACGTGACGGGCAGCTGGTCGGGCCACAGCGAACTGCTCACCAGCTGAATCCCCACGTTCGAAGCCCCGGCCGCGTCGACGGCCGACGCCACGGCCGTGACGTCAGTCTTGCTCAGCTCGTCGCCCAGCGGGGCGGTGTCCTGGACGCGGTGCGAGTAGCTCCCGAGAAGCGCGTCCGCGCTCTGCCGGCCCGACAACGTCAGGGCACTCACCCCCACCAGCAGCGCGACGACGCAGGCGACGAGTCCCCCCACCGCGAACTCACCGCCCCACCGATGCCCCCGCAGGAGCAGGCCGGTCAGGTGCACCGACGACCGGTTCACGTCGGGTCCAGCTGCCCGTCGACCATCGTCCACACGACGTCGGCCCGGTCACGGCCCAACGGGTCATGCGTCGCGACGACGGCAGCTACCCCAACGTCGTGGCAGAGCGACGCAACGAGTTCGAAGAGCGCCCCCGAGTTCGCGGAGTCGAGCGCGCCGGTCGGCTCGTCGGCCACCAGCACCTCCCTCCCACCCGCGAGTGCCCGGGCGATTCCCACCCGCTGCCGTTGGCCGCCCGACATCTCCCGCGGGAGGCGGTCCGCGAGCTCGGCAATGCCGACACGGGCCAACTGGTCGGCTGCCTCGTCGCGCGCCTCGCTCAGCGACGCCCCGCGCGCCAGCAGGGGGACGACGACGTTCTCCAACGCTGTGAACTCATGAACCAGGTTGTTCTCCTGGAACACGACGCCGATGTGGTGCAGCCGGATCCTCGCCCGCTCCGCCTCCGAGGTGCCGGAAAGGTCGCGGCCGGCGACGCGGACCGTGCCCTGATCGGCGATGTCGAGGCCCGCGATGAGGTTGAGGAGTGTCGTCTTCCCGGATCCGCTGGCCCCGTAGAGGCACGTCATCGTGCCGACCTCGACGCGCAGATCCACGCCGTCGACCGCCCGGATCGTCTCGATTCCCGACTGGAAAGTGCGCCTGGCGCCCCCAACCTCGATCGCAGCCCCACTGCTCATGACGACGGCCTGCGTCGTCGCACCCAGTCGCTTCATGACTGCCGATGATGCCGGGCCAACCAGCCGCTGACCAGCGCGCTGATACGAAAGTGTCACTGGCCGGACCGGCCTGCTGGCGGGGCGGGTCGCCGCCGCCTAGCCTTCGCGTGTGACCTGGTTCAAGGCCTTCAGCAACGGCGCTCTGGAGCTCATCCTCGCCGCCCTGTTCCTCGGCGTGGCCGTCTTCGCCCGCAACGGGCCGCGCGAGGGCGACCCGTACCTCCTCGTCGTTGACGTGCTGGCCGCTGTCGCCGTGGCAGTCACGGGGCGCTTCCCCCGCCCGGGGGCCGCCCTTGCCATCCTCGTCGCGGTGGCGGGCATGGCCTTCGATCCGATGGAGCTGGGCCTGTGGCCGATGACCCTCATGTGCTGCGTCATCAGCCTGATGCGGCGCGGGCGCTGGCGGCTGTTCGCCGTCACGTTCGCCGTGGTGTTCACGTGCTCGGTCGTGTCCACCTACCGTTCGACTGACGCTCCGGGTGCCTTCGGCCAGGGGCTGTACACCTGGGCGATGTTCGACGGCTTCATGCTGCTGTTCGGACTCGCTCTCTACGCGACGGCGCGCACGGCGACCGACCGAGCCACCCAGCGGCATCGCGAGGTCCGGATGCGGGCAGCGCTCGAGCTGCACGACGTGGTCTGCAGGGACCTGACGCTTCTCGCCATGCAGGCCGAACACGCCAAGGTGACAGGAACATCGCCTGAACTCCTGGACGATATGGCGGCCAGGGCCCGCTCGGCCGGCGCCTCCCTCCGCGCAACCGTGGCGTCCATGTCCTCAGACCTCGGCATCGGTGACCAGCCCCTATGGACCTTCGCCAGCGCTCTGGAATCCGGCCGCTCCGTCCTCGACAAGGCCAACTTCGAGGGCCAGACCGACGGCGACCTCACCCCGTCGCTGCCGCAGGCCGTTGATCTCGCGGCCGGCCGTATCCTCAACGAGGCCCTCTTCAACGTCGCCCAGCACGGCAGGGCCAAGGGGCGATGGCAGGTCACCGCGGCACGACTGGACACGGCCTTCGACTTCACCGTGACGAACGAGCGGGGCTCGAGTGGGCCCGTCAAGGCCGGCCTCGGCACCGTGAGCCTCACCCAGTTCGCCCGCTCCGTGGGGGGCGAGGTGGACGTCACGTACACCGAGGACGACTGGATCTGCGCCGTCTCGCTTCCTCTCGAGCGGGCCTCCTGATGATCGACGTCGCGATCTGCGACGATGACGAACTGTCGCGCTCCTACCTTGAGCGGTCGCTGGGGCAGTGTGCAGGGATCACGGTGGTCGCCACGGCGTCGAACGGCGCCGAGGCGCTCGGGGTCGCAGTTCCCGTCGACGTCTGGCTGATGGACATCCGCATGCCCCGCATGGGCGGGCTGGAGGCCGCGAGACAGTTCAAGACCCGACCCAGACCGCCGGCCGTCGTGCTCCTGACGAGCTTCAGCAGCGTCACCCTTGCAGAGGCCGTCGCCGCCGGGGCGAATGGCCTGCTGCAGAAAGACGAGCCCGTCGTGGCCCTGGCCGCCGCGGCAGCGGCCGCTCACGCAGGGCTCTTCGTGAACTCCAGCGGGTCGCTCTCGACCTTTGCCGGGGCTCCCTCCCAGGTACTGCCCGTCCCCGACGGGGTCCTGGGAGACCCCACCGACAGGGCGATCCTCCATCTCGTCGTGCGGGGCGTCGGCTACGGCGAGATCGCCGACACGCTGGGCGTCTCCGCGGTCACCGTCAAGCGCCGGGTCGGCGTGATGGCTCGTCGCGCCGGCGTTCGGTCCCGGCCTCGCCTCATGAGCGTGGCGTCGCTGTGGGACCTGTCGGGTAGCTGAGCTGATGTCCGACCCCTCGCTTCGCTTCGGGCCCTTCGACAGGGCCTGTGCTGCGCCTGTCGAAGTGCTCAGGGAACCGAAAGGCGGGCTCACGGAACCGGGTCGCCGAGCTTGTCGAGGTGCCTTGAGCGAAGCGAAAGGTCTTGCCGCGGGGGATTCCGCCTCGCTTCGCTTCGGCGCCCTTCGACAGGCTCAGGGAACCGGCAACGGCTCAGGGAACCGGCGCGGCGACTCTCGTGAGGGTCTCGCCGTCGTTCAGGACACCGCCGATGGGGTCCGGCGACGACGGGGTGCGCAGCAGGTCGCGGCGGGGGGTCGCGATGTCGCGCAGGCAGGACACCAGCAGCCAGGCCTCGACGCCCGCGCGGGCCAGGATGGCGAGCCAGTACACCGCGTACGGGCCCGACTGGGCGCTGGTCAGCGAGCCGTTCAGCCAAGGCCAGACGGCCAGGTAGTACGCGACCTGCGTGAGGGTGAAGGCCGCCATCTCCCAGCGGTACGGGCGCGCCCAGTAGACGGCGACGAGCAGCCACAGGGCCGTCTGCGGCGGATACGCCGGGCCGAGCAGGCAGGTAGCGAGCAGCATCACCTCGACCAGCGACCCGACGCGCGGCGTGCGGTGCGTGACGTACAGCCAGGCTATCAGGATGCCGAACCCGAGCATCAGCAGCACGAAGGCCAGCGACCCGGTGCTGCGCGTCGAGGCGCCCATCAGCGACGCCAGGTACCAGAGCGAGCCGTAGCCCGTCTCCTTGTTGATCTCGCCGTGGTAGAAGGCGTAGACCGAGTCGAAGTCCTGGATCACCAGCGGTAGGTGGACCAGGAAGAACGCGGCGACGGCGGGCACCACGAAGCGCAGCGCGACCTTCCAGCCGCCCCTAAGCCCGCACGCGACCGTGACGGCCAGCACGACGGCGATCGGCATGGTCGCCGCGCAGGCGGCCAACCCGAGCACGATCCCCGACTCGACGACGGCGCGGCGCGCGAACAGGAACATGCCGAGGCACGTCAGGGCGATGCCGAACAGGTCCCAGTTGATCAGGCCGACCGCGAGCACGACGGGCGACGCGGCGACCATCATCGCGTCCCAGCTCGGCCTGCGCGCGTCGGAGTCGCGGCCCAGCCGGGCGAGGCACAGCAGCGTGACGAGCAGGCACACGAACAGCCCGACGGCCGTCAGCCCGAAGAACACGACGGACGCGTCGACCTGTTCCTGCAGCGCGGCGCCCGGGTAGACCGAGGAACCGAAGACCCACACGCCGATCAGCTGCGTCGTGTAGATGAACGCGGCCGTCAGCGGCGGGAAGGTCATGGCGTCGGTCCCGAAGGCCGACACGCCCTGCCCGAACCCCTGGGACAGGAACGTGGCCTGGATGTCGGAGTAGCAGACGCGGATGTAGACGTTGACGGCGTTGTCGGCCACGACCTGCACGCACGGCGTGTGCCTCAGGAACAGGACGAGGAAGACCGCGGTGCCGGCCAGCAGGATCCAGGGCAGCGGGTTGAACCAGACTCCCCTCGGAGCCGCGTGGCTGCCCATCGGGCCACCGAGCCGGGGCCACATCGCGTTGGTCACGCCCATCACTCTAGTGGGCGCGCCGAACGCTATCCCTCACTGCCGCCGTCGCCCGCGCCCTCACCGGTGTCCCCGTCACCGTCCCCGTCGCCACCGGCGTCGCCGGTCTCATCCGGCTTCGCGGTCGGTTCCTGCGTCGCCAGGGTCGGCTCCTTCGTGGGCGTCGCGGTCGTCGGAGCCTGGGTGGGCGTCGCGGTCGTCGGCACCGCCGTCGTCGGGGCTGCCGTGGTCGGGGCGGCGGTCGTCGGGGCCGCGCTCGTCGGCTCCTCCGACGGGTCCTCGGAGGGGGTCTCCGACGGGGTCGGTGACGGCGAGGCCGTCGGGCTGGCTGACCTGGTCGCCGCGGGGCTGGTGCTGACCTCGGGCTTGATGTCGTCGGCGGTGTCGAACTGCTCGACGTCCATCCCGTCGGTGGCGATCATCATGTAGTCCACCCACGTCATCAGCGGGTAGCTGGAGCCGAAGAACGTCGCATCCTGGGGCCGCTTGTAGTCCTCGAGATCCTCATTGCCGGAATCGCCCGCGACGTACATCACGGCCGTCGAGATCTGCTTGGTGTAGCCGACGAACCAGGCCGACGTGATGGCGTCCTCTACGCCGTTGGTGCCGGTCTTGCCCGCGACGGGGCGGCCGAGCGCCGAGGCCCGCGTGCCGGTGCCCTCCGTGACCACGGAGGTCAGGGCGTCGGTCACGTTGGCCGCGACGTTCTTCTCGATGGTCTGCTCCGAGCCGGGGTCGGCCTCGTAGATGACCTTGCCCTCGCTGTCCATGACCTTCGCGACGATGTGGGTGTCGTTGCGCTCCCCACCGTTGGCGAGCGTCGCGTACGAGTTGGCCATGTTCAGCGGGCTGACCTCCGCGGCGCCGAGCGCGATGCGGTTGTTGAGGTCCCAGCCGCGGCTGGTCGGGGCGCCCGCATCGTTGGCGGCCTTCTCAACCTCGCTGGCACCGTCGGTGATCTGCTGCGTCATGTCGACGAAGGCGGTGTTGATCGAGTCCGCGGTCGCCTTCCGCAGCGTGACGGCCGGGCCGTACTGGTAGCTGAACTCGTTGCGGATGGTCTGCGTATCCCCGCGCGGAACGAACGTGTTGCCATTGAAGGTCGAGTCGAGCGAGAAGCCGTTGCGCAGCCCCGCGATGGTTGCGAAGGTCTTGAACGTCGACGCCGCCGGACGGTCGGTCGTCGCCCAGTTGCGCTGGTTCTTCACGTAGTCAGGGCCGCCGTACTGCGCCAGGATCGCCCCGTTGGACGTGTCGACCGACGAGATGGCAACGTGCAGGTCGGCGGGATCCGGGTCGCCGTACGCGTCCTCGGCCGCCTGCTTCGTGTAGGCCTTCGCGGTCTTGGCGGCCGCGTCCTGCATCGTCTTGTCGATCGTGGTGACGATGCGCAGCCCGCCGCCCTGGATCTCCTCCTCGGAGAAGCCGTGCTCGACGAGTTCGTCCTCGGCCATCTTCACCAGGAAGCCCTTCGAGCCGCCGTAGCGGTTGTTGACGGGGACCTCGGGGAACTCGGGCAGCGAGCCGTACGCCTCGTCGTGCTCGGCCTGCGTGATGGTCCCCATGGACAGCATGCCGTCGAGGACGTAGGTGTAGCGGTCGTAGAGCGCCTCGAGCTTCTCGTCGCCGCCGGACGGGTTGAAGGCGCTGGGGTTGTTGAGGATCGCCGCCAGCGCCGCTGCCTCCGAGAGGCTGAGATCCTTGGCGTCCTTCAGGAAGAAGGAGCGGGAGGCCGCCTGGATGCCGTACGCGCCGCGCCCGAAGTAGATGGTGTTGAGGTAGCCCTCGAGGATGTCCTCCTTGGGCATCTCGCGGCCCATCTTGGTGGCGAGCATCAGCTCGCGGACCTTGCGGGTGACCGTCTGGCTGGAGTCGAGGTAGAGGATCTTGATGTACTGCTGGGTGATGGTCGAGCCGCCCTGGAGCTCACCGCCGGTGGCGATGCTCCACGCGCCGCGCGCCATGCCGGAGATCGAGAAGCCCGGGTCCTCCCAGAAGGACCGGTTCTCGGCCGCCACGACGGCGTCCTTCATGACCTGCGGCATGTCCTCGTAGTCGAGGCTGACGCGGTTCTGCACCGACAGGGAGCTCATCTGCGTCTCGCCGTCGGCGTAGTAGATGAACGTGGTGTTCGTCGTGAAGTCGGAGTTGGGGTCCGGCAGGTCGGTGGTCGTGTAGAGGAAGAACAGGCCACCGAGCCCGGTCAGGCCGACGACGATGAACGCGACGAGGGCGCCGATGCCGATGCGGCCCCAGATCGTGCGGGCGCGGGACTTGGTCTTCCCGCGCTTGCCTCCGGAGCTTGGTGACTTGGCCATGTGACGTCCTTAAGATTCCTTCTCCCCCGACGGCCCACTGTGCGGGTCGCCCGTACCAGCGTAAGCGTCGGGGCAAGATCGGCCACATCCACACCGGGCGAAGCCGGCAGATCGGGGACCACGGTGTCGCCCCTCCCGCACAGGATCGGACCGCGGTCGCGGGCGCCTATCCGCGCGGTACGACCCGGTACCGGCGCAGCTCCAGGGCGGGGTTCCGCTCGCGCACCCGGCGGACCTCGTCGGCCGCCAGGAAGCCGACGGCGAGCCCGTCGCCCGCCCCGATGCCGGCGAGCGTCACGCCCTGCGGGTCGACCACCCGGCTGAGCCCGATGCCGTACTTCGGCGGGTGGTCGGCGGCCGCCACGTAGCAGGTGTTCTCGATGGCCCGCGCCGCGATCAGCGTCGCCCAGTGGTCCTCCTTGAGAGGGCCGCGGACCCACTGCGCGGGCATCAGGACCGCGGTGACGCCCGCGTCGGCGAGCACGCGCGTCGACTCCGGGAACCGTAGGTCGTAGCAGGTGACCAGCCCGAACCGGAGGCCGTCGAGGTCGAAGGTCTCCGGCGCCGTCAGCTCGCCGGGTTCCACCCGGTCGGACTCGCGCTGCCCGAACGCGTCGTAGAGATGGGCCTTGCGGTAGGTGGCGAGCGGGCCGTCGGCCCCGACCGCGACGACGGTGTTGCGGACCCGCCCGCCCGATCCCTGTTCCAGCAGTCCGGCGACGAGCACCTGGTCGAGGCGGGCCGCCAGGTCGCGCAGGCCCGCGACGAAGGGGCCGTCGACGCTCTGGGCGTGGGCCGCCAGTGTGTCGTCGAACGGGTCGACGAAGTAGCTGGAGTACTCCGGGAGGACGACCACGCGGGCGCCGCGGCCGGCCGCCTGCGTGGCGAGTTCCCGGATGCGATCGAGATTGGCGGCCTCGTCCGCGACGGGGCCGAACTGGGCTGCGGCAACGCCGATTTCCGACATCTGGGCTCCTCCCGGGGCTTGAGTGCGATGCGCGGCACTAGAATCGTGCCTCGTGCCCAGTCTGACCGAAGCCCAGACCAACGCGATGCGCCAACTCCTGCGCATCGCGCCCGTCATCGACGATCTGGGTCGCCTGTTCTCCGAGGCCGGACACGAGATCTTCCTGGTCGGCGGTTCCGTCCGCGACGCCCTGCTCGGCGAGCTGGGGCACGACCTCGATTTCACCACCTCCGCCACCCCCGACGAGACACACGCGCTGCTGAAGCAGTTCACCCCCGCGACGTGGGACATCGGCAAGGACTTCGGCACCATCGGTGCCCTCAAGAACTCCGGAGGCACGCAGTGGCAGATCGAGGTCACCACCTTCCGCGCCGACGTGTACCGCAGCGAGTCCCGCAAGCCCGAGGTGGCGTTCGGCGACACGATCGACGGCGACCTGATCCGCCGCGACTTCACCGTCAACGCCATGGCGATCAACGTCGCCACCAAGGCCTTCCTTGATCCCTACGGCGGCCTCGACGACCTCGCCGACGGCATCATCCGCACCCCGTCGACGCCCGAGATCAGCTTCTCCGACGACCCGCTGCGCATGCTGCGCGCCGCGCGCTTCGCCTCGCGGCTGGGGTTCAGCGTCGCGCCCGACGTCGTCGCCGCCATGAAGGACATGGCCGACCGGATCGAGATCGTCTCCGCCGAGCGGATCCAGACGGAGTTCTCCGGCCTGCTCCTGACCGACGCTCCCCGCGAGGGTATCGACCTGCTCGTGCGCACGGGCGTGGCAGACCACTTCATTCCCGAGCTGTCCGCAATGCAGCTCGAACTCGACGAACACGCGCGCCACAAGGACGTCTACCAGCATTCGCTCACCGTCCTCGACCAGGCGATCGAGCTGGAGAAGGCCCGCGGCCACCAGCCCGACATCGTCAACCGCCTCGCCGCTCTGCTGCACGACGCCGGCAAGCCCGCCACCCGACGGTTCGAGGGCTCGAAGGTCACGTTCCACCACCACGACATCGTCGGCGCCAAGCTCATCAAGAAGCGTCTGAAGGCCATGACGTACCCGGCCGCCGTCGTGAAGTCCGTCGCGAAGCTGATCGAGCTGCACCTGAGGTTCCACGGATACGGCGACGGCGGCTGGAGCGATGCCGCAGTCCGCCGCTACGTCCGCGACGCCGGCGACGAGCTCGAGCACCTGCACATCCTTACCCGCGCCGACTGCACGACCCGCAACCGGCAGAAGGCCACGCGGCTGCGGCGCAGCTACGAGGAGCTCGAGTGGCGCATCGACGAACTGGCCGCGCAGGAGGAGCTCCAGGCGCTGCGCCCGCACCTCGACGGCGACGAGATCATGGCCGTGCTGGGCATCAGGCCGGGCCGCGAGGTCGGCGAGGCGTACCGCTTCCTGCTCGAGGACCGCACGGAGAACGGCCCGCGCGAGCACGACGACGCCGTCCGCCTGCTGAAGGAGTGGTGGGCCGCCCGCTGACCACCGCCGGTATCTTGGCGCCATGGCAGTCCTGCGCACCGTCACCCTGAACACCGGCTACGACGACTACTTCACGGTCAGCGGCCTGGCCTGGGGCGGCGTCGGGACCATGCACGACTTCCGCTCGGTCTGCTCCGGCAAGGGCATCAGCTGCGCCAGGACCGCGGTCGCGCTGGGCCTCGACGTGGTCGCGTACGCGCTCATCGGCGCCGACGACCAGCCCGACTACTCAGCCCGCCTGACGGCCGAGGGCATCGCCCACTCGCTCGTCGCGGTGCCGGGGGCGACCCGGCACAACCTGACGCTCGTCGACCAGACGGGCGAGAAGGTCGCGGCGCACTTCGTCGGCGCCGGGTTCCGGCTCGCCGACCCGGCGCCGCTGGAGAACCTGGCGCGCCGCCTGCTCGCCGACGTGGCCCCCGGCGACGTCGTCACCCTCAACGGGTCGACACCTGCCGGGCTGCCCGCCACGACGTGGGCGGACCTGGCGCGCGCCTGCCTGGCCCGCGGTGCGCGGGTGATCGTGGACGCGCAGAAGGACGCGCTCGTCGCCGCGCTGGAGGTGCCGGGGGTGCTGGCGTTCAAGCCGAACGACGACGAGATCCTGGCCCTCCCGGCCGTGGCCGCGGCCGATCCCGCCAACCGGGTGCGCGCCGCGCTCGACGCCTTCGCCGCCGCCGGGGCGCGGCTGCCGCTGGTGTCGCTGGGCGCCGCCGGCGTCGCGTTCCTCGACGGTACCCGCGTCGCGAGGGCCGCGTGCCCCGTCGAGCGTCCGGTCCAGTCGGTGATGGCGGGCGACGCGCTGGTCGCGGGCCTCGCCTGGGGCGTGCTCGACGGGGACGAACCGACGGGGTGGGTGCGGCACGGCCTCGCGGCGGCCGCCGCGCACGTCGCCGGCAACCGCGGCACGGAGCTCGGCGAGGCGGCCTGGGCCAACCTGCCGCGCGTGGTGTTCGCCTGACCTCAGGCCCGCGAGTCGACGACCTCCAGGCCGGCGGCCCGGAACGACAGGCCGCGGGCGCTCCGGTCGAACACCAGCGCGACGAACGTGGCGCCGACGAGCACCGATGCGGCCAGTTCCAGCCCCGAGACGGCCGCGGCCGGCAGTCCGGGCACCGAGGCGACCGTGCTGAGCAGCGCCCAGCCGCCGAAACCCGCGAGCGAACGCGCAGCATGCCGCCAGAAGCCGGCCCTCTCCCCGCCCGGCGTCAGCCACACCGTCCGCTGACCCAGCGACGCGCCGCTCGCCGTGAACCACGGCAGGACGACGACCAGCACAAAGCCGACGACCCCTCCCCAGAAGACGCCGTCGACCTCGTCGAGGCGGTTGGCCGGCACCTTGAGGATCCAGTACTGCGTCGCGCGCCAGCCCAGCGCGATCGACGCCTGCACCGCGGCAAGCAGTGCGTAGTCGACCAGCATGCCGACCAGGCGGCGGCTCCTGCTGACGGGGCGGGGGCGGCCCCGTCGCCGCGACTCGGCGCGCGCGTCAGGGACGAAGAAGAACAACGCCCCCGCGAGGGCGGCGCCGATGAGGGCGCCGGTCGAGTTGAGGAGCACGTCGTCCACATCGCCGACCCGGTACGCGCAGGGCAGGAGGCCGAGGGCCCCCGTCGTCTGCGTGACCTCGATGGCCACCGACGCGCAGAAACCGAGCAGCGTCGCCGTGGCGACCCGCCCGCCGAAGTACCGCCTCCACAGGCCGCCGAAGGGGAGGAACAGCACGACGTTGAACACGACCTGCAGGAACACGAAACTCCGGAGCAGCGAACGGACGCCGTTGGCCCGGTAGTAGTCGAGCAGGTCGCCGACGAAGCTGAGCGGCTTCAGGTTGCGCGGCGGCGACGGGTTGGCGGCGCACCACTGCGAGTCCGGAATGGGCAGCAGCGTGTAGGCGATCAGCGCCACCCCGTAGACGGCGACGGCCGCCGCCCCGACGACCCGCAGCAGGCGGATCTGCCCCATCCGGCGCGACTCCCACACGAGGATGGGTACGAAGAGCGCGACGAACGCAGCCGCGCCGAGCAGCACGCCCACGTAGGCGGGCCAGGTCCAGGCTTCGATCACGTCACGAGTATGTCAACGACCCCCGGCTGAGCGCGACCGACCCCTCAGCCCAGGTGCTTGCGCTCGTCGTGGCCGCCGAACTGCGCGCGCTGCGCCGAGAGGATCTTGGAGGCCACCTCGTCGAGACCCCGCGACGCGAACCGTGAGGTGAGCGCGGCCGAGATGACGGGCGTCGGAACGCCCTCCTCGACGGCGGCGAGCACCGTCCAGCGGCCCTCCCCCGAGTCGGAGACGCGGCCGGAGAAGCCGGTGAGGTCGGGGTCGGCGGCCAGCGCGGAGGCGGTGAGGTCCATCAGCCACGACCCGACGACGCTGCCCCGGCGCCACACCTCGGCGACCTCGCCCAGGTCGAAGCGGTACCGGTAGTTCTCCGGGTCGCGCAGGGGCGCGGTCTCGGCGTCGACGACGTGGTCGGTCAGCCCCGCGTCGGCGCCGGCCAGGATGGCCATCCCCTCCGCGATCGACGCCATCATCCCGTACTCGATGCCGTTGTGGACCATCTTCACGAAGTGCCCGGCGCCGGTCGGGCCGCAGTGCAGGTAGCCGTCCTGGGCCGTGCGGCCGGCGGGCTCGCCGCGCCCCGCCGTCGGCTCGGCCTCGCCCGCGCCGGGCGCGAGCGCCCGCCACAGCGGGTCGAGCCGCCGCACCGTCGCGTCGGGTCCGCCGATCATCAGGCAGTAGCCGCGCTCGAGTCCCCACACGCCCCCGGAGGTGCCGACGTCGACGTAGTCGACGCCCAGTTCCCCGAGCCGGGCAGCGCGGCCAAGGTCGTCGCGGTAGTAGGAGTTGCCGCCGTCGATGACCGTGTCACCGGCATCGAGGAGGCCGACCAGCCCGTCGAGAGTCCCGTCGACGAAGCCCGCGGGGATCATGATCCACACGGTCCGCTGCGGCGCGAGCCGCGCCACGAGGTCCGCCAGCGACGATGCGCCGACCGCGCCGTCGGCGGCCAGCTCGGCCACCGACTCCGCGTTGACGTCGTAGGCGACGACCTCGTGGCCGGCGCGCAGCAGGCGCCTTGCGAGGTTCGCGCCCATCCGGCCGAGCCCGATCATTCCCAACTGCATGTGTGACTCCTTGTCAGAAAGCGAGCGAGAGGAGCATCACCGAGGCGAGGCCCGTGACGGACAGCACGGTCTCCATCAGCGACCAGGTCTTGAACGTCTGGCCCACCGTCATGCCGAAGTACTCCTTGACCAGCCAGAAGCCCGCGTCGTTGACGTGGGAGAGGAACACCGAGCCGGAGCCGATGGCCAGCACGAGCAGCGCAAGGTGCGGGGAGGTGAGGTCGGTCGCCAGCGGGGCCATGATGCCCGAGGCCGTGATGGTCGCGACGGTCGCGGAGCCCGTCGCGACGCGGATGAGCGCCGAGACGATCCAGCCGGCCAGGATCACGGGGATGGAGGCCTGCACGATGCCCGACGCGATGACGTCGGCGATGCCGGAGTCGACCAGCGTCTGCTTGAAGCCGCCGCCCGCCGCGACGATCAGCAGGATGCTGGCGATCGGCGCGAAGGAGGAGCCGACGGTGTCGGAGACCTGCTTCAGGGTGCGGCCCAACGTGTAGCCCAGGAGAAACATCGCGACGACGGTGGTGATGGTCAGCGCGATCAGCGGCGTGCCGACGAACACGACGGCCTGGCCGAGCCCGGACTCCTCGGAGCCCGCCATCTCCACGACGGTGCGGGCGAGCATGAGGACCACGGGAAGCAGGACGACGATCAGCGCCGCGGCGAAGGAGGGCCTGCGGCCGTCGGGGGCATCCGTGTCGACCTCGCCGAGGAAGTTCTCGCGGGCCGGGATCGGGACCCACTTCGCCATCACGCGGCCGAGGATCGGGCCGGAGATCGCGACGCAGGGGATGGCGACGAGCAGGCCGAAGCCCAGCGTGAGGCCGAGGTTGGCGCCCAGCGCGTCGATCGCGATCAGGGGTCCGGGGTGCGGGGGCACGAGGCCGTGCAGCGCGGAGAGGCCGGCGAGCGCGGGGATGCCGAGCAGGATCACGGGCAGCTTGGCGCGATGCGCGGCGAACATCACGACGGGGATCAGGATCACGACGCCGACCTCGAAGAACAGCGGGATGCCGACGACGAAGGCGATGAGCGCCATGGCCCATGGCAGCCGCTTCACGGGGGTCTTCGCGAGGATGGTGTCGACGATCACATCGGCGCCGCCCGAGTGGACGAGCAGTGTGCCGATGATCGAGCCGAGCACGATGAGCAGGCCGACGCCCGCGATGGTGTCGCCGAGTCCCGTCGTGAAGGAGGAGAACAGGTCCTGGTAGGGGGTTCCGGCCGCGATGGCCATCGTGCCGGCGCCGGCCATCAGCGCCAGGAAGGGATGGATCTTGAGCCAGACGATGAGCGCGACGATGACGGCGATACCTGCCAGGGCCGCGAGAACGAGCTGAGTGGTCATGGGTGACTCCGGTGTCAGTGGTGGGTGTGGTAGTTGGCAGCGACGAGGTGCAGCCGCGAGACGATCTCGTCGGTGATCTCCTCTGTGGTCTGGTTGACGTCGACGACAATGCCGTCCTCGTCGTCGCCAAGGGGTTCGAGCGTCGCGATCTGCGACGGCAGCAGCGAGGTGGGCATGAAGTGCCCCGCGCGGGCGGCCATCCGCTCGGCGATCAGCTTCTCGGCCCCGGCCAGGTGCACGCAGATCGTGCGGCCGGGAGCCTCGCGGAGCTTGTCGCGGTAGACGCGGCGCAGCGCGGAGCAGGTGACGAGCGTGTCCCTGCCCGCGGCGTCCTCGACGTCGGTCCACGTCACGATCCGCTCCAGCCAGGGCCAGCGGTCCTCGTCGGTGAGCGGGTGCCCGGCTTGCATCTTGGCGACGTTCGCCTCGGGGTGGAAGGCGTCGCCCTCCGCCACCGACCAGCCGAGCCGGTCTGCCAGCGCGTGCAGGATCGTGGTCTTCCCGGAGCCCGCGACGCCCATGAGGACCAGGTGGATGCTCCGGTGGTCTGTATCCGTCATCTTTGACCCTTCTCGTCGGGCACCTGTGCCCGTCTGTGGGATGACCATAACCCGTAAAGGTGTTCCTTGACAAGAGATTCGTATCATCTTTCTTCCCACAGGGAGTCCGCGGGGCACGCAGGGTATGCCCTCACTAGACTCGGGTCATGAGAATCGACGTCGATCCGACCGGTGAAGCCGCGGGCCCCGGAGACCTCCTGCATGAGGGGGTCACCCGCACGCTGGGCATCGAGATCATCGACGGCGTCTGGGAGATCGGCCAGCCCCGGACGCTGGAGGACATCCAGGGCCGGTTCAATGTCTCCCGCACGGTCGCGCGCGAGGCGGCACGCCAGCTCGAGACGATGGGCCTGGTGCGGACTCGCCGACGGCACGGGCTGGTCGCGCAGCAGAAGTCCCTGTGGCACGTGCTCGACTCCTCACTCATCGATCTGCGGCTCCACTCCACGCGACGCGAGGAGCAGCTCCGCTCCCTCACCCATCTGCGCCTGGCCGTCGAGCCCGCAGCGGCGGAAGGCGCGGCCCGCAACGGCGACGTCCACGCCCGTGCGCGGCTGATGCCCCTGGCCTCGGAGATGCGCAGGCTCGGCGAGGCGGGCGAGCTGACCGAGTTCCTCCAGGTGGACATCGACTTCCACCGCACGATCCTGGCGCTGAGCGGCAACGAGCTGTTCGCCGCGCTGAGCGACGTCGTCGCCGTCGTGCTGACCGGCCGCACGGAACTCGGCCTGATGCCCCCGCGCCCACAGCCCGAGGCCCTCGCCGGGCACGAGGCCGTGGCCGAGGCGATCTTCCGCGGAGACCCGGCGACCGCGCGCTCCGCGATGCAGGCCATCCTCGACGAGGTGCGCGACGCCGTCGTTCTCCCGGGGTCGCCCACCTGACGGCGTCCGCGCGTCGGGGAGCTTTGCTGCGGGGCCGCCGCGGCGTCCGACTACCATGAGACGGTGATTTCCTCCCGGTTGCTGCGCGCAGCCCTCGCCGCCGCGCTGTTCGCCGTGACCCTCGTCAGCGCCTCCGTGCGCCCGGCCCTCGCCGCCGGCGAGTACCTCGACGTCACCATCTCCTCGGTCTCGACGGCGACGATCGACCTCACGGACCCGGACCAGGTCATCACGCTGAAGGGCACGGTCACCAACGTCTCCACGGTGCCGATCCGCTTCGCCAACGTGCACTTCTGGCGTTCCCCCACGCCACTGGCCAGCAGCGCGGCCGTCACCGCGGCGCTCGAGGCGCCGCCCGCGGGCGAACGCCTGAACCAGAGCGAGGACAACTACTTCACCATCTCGCAGGAGGACGAGTTCGGGCCGGGCGAGCGAGTGGACTTCACCGTCAGCGGCACCGTCGCCCAGCTGACGGATGAGGGCACGCCGCTGACCGCCACCGATGTGGTGTACCTGATCGGCGTCCAGGTCCGTGGGCTGCCCAACGACGCGACCGGCCGCAGCGTCGTCGGCCGCGACGCCATCGCGATGGCCGCCACCGGCCAGAGCGTCGAGTCCTCGTCGGTGGTGCTGCTGACCGCCACGCCGACGTGGACGACCGACGGCACCTTCATCGACGACTCCCTCGAGGACGAGCTCGGCGGGCGACTCGAGACGCTGCTCGGCAGCGCGAGCCGCACCGACGTCGTGACCGCCCTCGACCCGGCCCTCTACGATGCGGCCCAGAAGATGTCCGGCACCCACACCGTCGGGGAGGATGAGGAGTCGGGCAGCGGGGTCGCGCTGCGCTGGGTGCGTCGGGTCGACGAGCTGATTGCGGCGGGCTCCGTCTGGCGGCTGCCCTACGGCAACCCCGACCTGGTCCGCGCGGCGGCCAGCGGCGCGCTCGCCCCGACGCTCGAAGCGGCCGCGTCCGCCACCCCTGAGGCGCTGCTCGGTCTGCCGAGCGTCGCCGTCCTCACGGCCGGGGCCGACGAGTCGATGCTGGCGGACCTCAGCGACATCGACACCGTGATCGTCGACGGAGGCTCCGGCTCACAGGCAGGCGCACCCAACGTCATCATGGCCGCGTCGCAGGCTGAGCTCGGCGGCCTCGAGGAGGGCGTGCAACTCGCGAGACAGGTGGCCGACGACCTGGTCGCCGACCGCACCCCCCTCTACCTGATCAGCACGGCCGCCGAGGCGAGGCGCGATGCCGAACTCGACCACCTGCGCACCCGCACCGTCCCCACGACCATGCCGCAGTCCGCGCTGGTCTGGCCGACGGACACCACGGTGGCTGCCTGGAGCGACGTCGCCGATGCCCTGCACGATGCCCGCGGCAACGCCGGGCTGATCGGCGACCTGAGCGGAACAGAGCCCGCAGGGATCGACTCCCTCTTCGCGACCGCCTTCAGCGCCGACTTCGCCACGCAGGCGGACGCGCTGGCCTGGACAAGGACGAACGCCCCCGAACGCGTCTCGAACGACGCCGTCACCCTGCGCGCGGCGGCGTCCTTCGTGATGGGTTCGCGCACCAACACCTTCCCGGCCACGCTGACCAATACGCTCGCCGTCCCCGTCACCGTGGACGTGCGCTTCACGTCGGACTCGCCCCAGCGCATCCGCGTGCCCGACCTGGCGGGCGTCACCGTCCAGCCGGGCGAGGCCCTGACGCTCGAGGTCGTGCCCGAGGCCTCCTCCAACGGCGTCTCGCTGGTCCACGCCCAGGTGACAAGCACCGGAGGGGTCCCGATCGGCGCTCCGGTGACCATCGAGATCACGGCGACGAACTTCGGGCGTGTCGGCTGGATCATCATCGTCGTCTCGGGTGCAGTGGTACTCGGCGGCACCGCGTGGCGGATCCGCACCGTCCGGCGCGAGCGCGCCAGGGCGGAGTCCGAGGGGGTCCAGCCGTGAGCCAGGTCAGCAGCACGAAGAAACTCCTGTCGGCCAGCGCCTTCATGGCCGCGGGCACCATGATCTCGCGCGTCCTCGGCGTCGTCCGCGTCATGATGGTCGCGTTCATCCTCGGCAACGGCACCCGCCAGGCCGACATGCTCAACATCGCCACGATGGTGCCCAACGCGCTCTACATCCTGCTGGCGGGCGGGGCGCTGAACACGGTCCTCGTGCCGCAGATCGTCAGGGCCATCAAGAACGACGACGACGGCGGCGAGGCGTACACCAACCGCATCATGACGGCCTTCATGATCGCCGTGACGGCCGTGGCGGTCATCATCACGGCGGCCGCGCCGCTCGTCACGCAGCTGTACACGTCGGCAGACTGGCGCGTCGAGGAGCTCTCGTCGCAGTACGCGGCGATGGTCGCGCTGACCTACCTGACGCTGCCGCAGATCTTCTTCTACGGCGCGTTCTTCCTGTTCGGCCAGATCCTCAACGCGCGCGACAAGTTCGGCCCGATGATGTGGGCACCCATCACGAACAACGTGATCTCCATCCTCACGATGGGCGTCTACTTCGTCGTCTGGGGCAACGGCGACGACCACTCCCAGGCCTTCACCACCGCGCAGATCCTGGTGCTCGGCATCGGCTCGACGCTCGGCATCGCCGCCCAGCTCATCACCCTGCTGCCGTTCATCCGACGCGTCGGGTTCAAGCTGCGGCCCCGCTTCGACCTGAAGGGGACGGGGCTGGGGAAGACGTTCTCGCTGACCAAGTGGACGTTCGGCTTCGTCGCGGTGAACCAGGTCGCCCTGATGCTGGTCAACCAGCTGGCCACGTCGGCGACCGCCACCGGGCACGGCGCCGGCGCGACGGTGTACTCCAACGCCCACCTCCTGTGGATCCTGCCGCACTCGCTCATCACCGTCTCGCTGGCCACCGCGATGCTCCCCAACGCCTCGCGGCTGGCGGCCAGCGGTGACAGCGCCGGCGTCGCGCAGGAGTTCACCAAGACCATCCGGCTCTCGCTGATCGCGATCGTGCCCGCCACCGTCGCGTTCATGTCGCTCTCCGGCCCGATGGCGATGCTCCTGTTCGGGCACGGCACCGGCTCCGAGGACGCCAGCTGGATCGCCTGGACCCTCATGGGCTTCGCGATCGGTCTGATCCCCTACACGGTGCAGTTCGTCTGCCTCCGCACGTTTTACGCGCTGGAGGACACCCGGACGCCCTTCATGCTGCAGATCATCATCGCGGGCACCAACATGCTCGGCGCCTGGGTGCTCGTCTGGGTGGTCACCGACCCGGGCTGGGTCGCCGCGGCGCTCGCCACGGCCTTCTCGCTCGCATACCTGATCGGTGTGTTCTTCTCGTGGCAGGCGCTCAAGAAGCGGATCCCCGACCTCGACGGCGGCCAGCTGGTCCTCCACATCGTGCGGCTGCTGCTCGGATCCTCCATCGGCGGCGTCGCCGCGTACTTCCTGACGGACCCGATCATCAACCTGATCCCGAGCGCCGTGGTCGGCGACATCGTCGCGCTGATCGTCGGCGGGGTGCTGATCCTCGCGGCCTACCTGCTGATCGCCAAGGCCCTGCACGTGCGCGAGCTTGCCAACCTCGGTGAGCTGGTCCGCACCCGATTCGGCCGCCGCGGCACCGGGGACTCCGCCTCCGAGGAGGACGCGAACGAGCTCTCCGCCCGCGAGCAGCTGTTCGACGACCAGCTGCCGACGCTCATCCAGCCGGCGATCGTCGACGAGTCCCCGCGCCGGGGAGCCGATGACGTCCCCGACTTCGATCCGCCCACGGTCATCCGCACCAGGCCTGCGATGACCACGCACACGTTCGAGGGCACCGAGGCCGGGCCGGCGACCGCGCCCATGGCCGCCGTGACCGAACCCGCCCCGCCTGCCGACGACGAGGGCTTCGACCTCGACTCGGTGTTCCGGCCCGCGGAGGAGCCCGAACCGGAGGCGGAGGCGGAGGCGGAGGCGACGCAGCGCATCGCCACCGTCGGCACGCTGCTGCAGACCCGCTACGAGCTGGAGGAGCTGCTCACCACGCGTCTCGGGACGGAGTCCTGGCGGGCTCACGACCAGGTGTTGTCGCGCGACGTCGTCGTGCACGTCGTCGCACCGGGCGATGCGCGCATCACGTCCCTGCTGGCGGCGGCCCGCAAGGGCGCCGCCGCCACCGACTCGCGGTTCCTGCGCGTCCTGGACGCGGACGAGATCGTGGATCCCACCGCCGGCATCGGCGCCTACGTCGTGGCGGAGTTCGCCCCAGGCCGCACGCTGGGCGAACTGCTGAGGGGAGGACCGCTGAGCGCCATCGAAGCGGCCTTCGTAGCCCGCGAGCTGGGCGACGCCCTGGTCGGCGTACACGCTCAGGGCCTCTTCCACGAGCAGATCAACCCGGAGTCGGTCATCATCACGACCGTCGGCGCAGTCCGGCTCGTCGGCTTCGGCATCGACGCGACGCTGGCGGCGGATGAGCGTCCGGTCTCCTGGTCGGACCGCGAGTCCGCGGACGTCGTCGGCCTCGGCAGGCTCCTCTACGCGATGCTGGTCAGTCACTGGCCGGGGGACGACGAGTTCGGGCTTCCTGCCGCGCCGATCATCGCCGGCGAGACCGCGCCCGCGCACACCGTGCAGGTGGGTGTCTCCCCCGCCCTCGACCGCATCTGCAGCGCCACGATCACAGAGCGGGGGGCCGCCGGGGAACGGAGGATCACCACCGCCGCGCAGTTCGTCACGGCCCTCGTCCAGGTGCTCGGCTCCGCCGACGCGTCGGCGGACCTCGAGGCCCGCGTCCGCTCCTGGGCACCCGCAGCACCGTCGTGGACCGCGGCCTCCGGTCAGCGGCCCGACCTGGCGCTCTCGCTGGCCCCCGGCGGTTCGGCGACACGCTCAGCGGCTTCCGGCTCCTCGAGCGGCGAGGCCGCCGGAGCCACTCTCGGCGCCGCTCGAGATGCGACGGACGCCGGCTTCCCAGGGGGCCCCACCGGCCAGCTGAGCCGACTCGACCGTCTGGCGGCAGGCAGCGACGCGGCCGGCGACCAGGACCCGGCCGAAGGCGATGCGGGGATGGCCGCGCGGCGCGAGCCGGAATCCCGCCGCGGCCTGTGGATCGTGCTGATCCTCGCCACGGCGGCGCTCGTCATCTCGCTGATCGTCGTCGGCATGAACAGCATCCGCGACAATGCCGCCGACCCAGCGGCATCCGCATCCGCGGGCGGCACCGCCTCGCCGGAGCAGTCCGGAGCCACCGAACCCATCGCGATCGCCTCCGCAAGGGACTTCGATCCCGAGGCGGACGGCGGCAACGGCGAGGAGAACCCGGGCGAGGTCGCAGCCGTCATCGACGGCGACCCGGCGACCAGCTGGCAGACCATGCGCTACCTCAACCGGCCGAACCTCGGCGGGTTGAAGCCGGGCGTCGGCATCGTGCTCGACCTGGGTGAGGAGCAGCAGGTGGCATCGGTCGAGCTGCAGCTGACGGGCGGCACGACCACCGTCGAGCTGCGGGTGCCGAACGGCTCGGAGGCGTCGATGCGCACGTCGGCCAACTGGAACGTCGTCGCGACGGACAAGGTCAAGGGCTCGGGAACGATCGAGCTCGACGAGCCCGTCTCGACCCGGTACCTGCTCGTCTACTTCACCAATCTCCCCAAGGTCGACGGCGGCTACCGTGCCGAGGTCAACGAGATCACCGTCCGCTGACCCTCCCCTCCCCTCCCCTCCCGTCCCTCCCCGCCCGGGCCGGGATCCGCTCGTCCCGGGGGCGCGATGAGCACGACACACTTGTCACCGAGATGTGAGCGTTCAGATCACGGTTTTCGGCCGACGAGCAGGAGGATGTGCTCATCCGACGGGCCGTGATCGGCCCCGCGACCGCCTGCGCCTAGTCTGGTCTCCATGGATCCCGCGAGCTACGTCTACATCCCCGCCAGCCAGGAGGTCGACGAGAAGGAGTGCCGCGCCCTGCTCGAGGAGGTCGGCGCCGCGCTGTGGATCACGGCCGACGGCGACGAGATCCCCTGCGCGACGCTGCTGCCGACGCTGTGGCGCGGCAACACCCTGACCGCCCACGCGTCCGGGCACAACGAGCAGTTCGCGAGGATCGACGGCGAGATGCCGTGCCGCGTCGTGGTCCAGGGCCCGAACAGCTACATCTCGCCGCGCTGGCTGCCGAGTGTGCAGTCGAGCGAGAACGGCGGCGCCGCGCGCGGCCGCGCGGAGGGTCGCGGTGTCGGGACGTGGAACTACCAGCAGGTGCAGATCGCCGGGATGCTCCGCGTCCACCGCGACACCGACCGACTGCGCGACGAGATGACGACGCTCGCCGAGGACTTCGACGAGAAGCGCATCACCGACGGCTGCCCCGCCGACGCGCACCGCGGCCCGTGGACCCACGACGAGGCCCCGACCGCCTACTACGAGGCCATGCTGCACGGCGTCGTCGGGCTGGAGCTGCGCGTCACGGAGGTGAAGGGCCGCTTCAAGCTGGGCCAGAACCGCACGGAGCAGGACCGCTCGGGTGCCTCGGCGGGGCTGCGCGAGCGCGGCCGCGGCCAGGACCTCGCCGTCGCCGACGCCATGGACGACGCCACCCCGCTCTACGAGGCGTAGCCGGGTCACTCTCCGAAGCGCGATGAGCACGACACACTTGTCGTCGCGAGAACCCCTCAAAAAACCGCACAGAGACGCGATGGGCAGGAGGATCTGCTCATTCGGCGGTCGCGATCCAGGCCGGATGGGCGGATCGATGGTGGCTCAGGCGACCCGCACGACCTCGCCTCCGGTGAGGCGGAGGAGCTCGTCGTAGGTCATCGGCATCAGCGTGTGCGGAGTGCCCGCGGCGGTCCAGACGACCTCGTGGTCGGCCAGTGACCCGTCAACGACGGTCCGCACCGGAGCCGGATGCCCGACGGGCGCCACGCCGCCGATGGCCTGACCGGTCACCTCGCGCACGCGCGCGGCGTTCGCCATGGCAATGCTCGTCGCCCCGACCTCGACGGCGAGGACGCTCGTGTCGACCCGGTGCGCGCCGCTCGTCATCACGAGCAGCGGTTCGCCGTCGGCGAGGAATAGCAGCGAACTGGCGATGGCCCCGACGTCGCAGCCGAGCGCGTCGGCGGCCTCGCGCGCGGTGCGCGTGGAGGCAGACAGCTCACGGACCTCCAGATCGAGGCCGGCGTCGAGGACCGCCTTCGCGACGAGTCGGCTGCGCTCGGGCAGGTGTGCGGTCATCGGGGTCCCTCCGCGGTGCTGACTACGCCATCCGACGACCATGTCCCGGCGCTGTCACCCGGGCAGTCGACGTCTGCGTCATTCTTCCGGGACGCGGCCCGACGGTGACCGACGGGTCCCACCATGCGAGCACCGGGACGCGGTTGCGCTCGGCACGAGTTCGATCCCACGCCGCGACCTGGCCGGCATCAGGTGCCGAGCACGTCGGCCAGGTCGTAGCTGAGGGGCTCCTCCAGCTGCTCATAGGTGCACGACCCCGGCTCGCGATCCTCACGCCACCGCACGAACTGCGCCGTGTGGCGGAACCGGTCGCCCTCCATGTGGTCGAACCGCACCTCTACGACGCGCTCGGGTCGAAGCGGTGTGAACGACAGGTCCTTCTTCGCGTTCCAGCGGGAGTGCGCGGCTGCCGACGGTGTCCGTGGCACGGGCTGGTCGCGATTGTCGGGCGACTCGGGTTCGGGTGCGGCCCACGCCCAGGGGTGACCCTCGAAGTCGGTGACCAGCGGCTGCAGCTCCTCGAACAGCTCCCGACGGCGCTCCATCGGGAACGCTCCGATGACGCCGACGGAATTGAGGTTCCCGTCGACCGTGTAGAGGCCGAGCAGCAGCGACCCGATGACCCCCGGCTCGTCGCGGTACAGCCGGTAGCCGGCGACGACGCAGTCGGCTGTCCGCTCGTGCTTGAGCTTGTACATCACGCGCTTGTCCTCGGCGTACGGCTCCCCCAGCGGCTTGGCGATCACACCGTCGAGTCCGGCGCCCTCGAACGACGAGAACCACTCCATCGCGAGGGCCTCGTCTCGCGTGGCGCGGGTGAGGAAGACGGGTGGCTTCGCGTCGGCGAGTGCCTTCTCGAGCGCGGCGCGCCGCTCGGCGAAGGGGCGCTCGGCCAGGTTCTCCTGGCCGAGAGCGAGCATGTCGAAGGCGACGAAGGTCGCGGGCATGGAGGCGCTCAGTTTGGCGATCCGCGACGCGGCCGGGTGGATGCGCTGCTGGAGGGCGTCGAAGTTGAGGCGGTCGCCGGTGGTGGGGTCGATCATGACGATCTCACCGTCGATGACGCTGTGGTCGGGGAAGCTCGCGATCACCGCCTCGACGAGTTCCGGGAAGTAGCGGGTCATCGGGCGCGAGTTGCGCGACCCGATCTCCACCTGGTCCCCCGACCGCCAGATGATCGCGCGGAAGCCGTCCCACTTGGGCTCGAAGAGGTACTCGCCCTTGGGGAGCTTCTTCACGGGCTTGGCCAGCATCGGGCCGAACGGCGGGTGGATGGCCGTGCCCCACTGCGCGTCGCGCTCGGCCTTCGGTGGCATGTACTCCTCGTCGGCGCGGTCGGCCTTGCGGCGGCTCGGCGGGACCCGCGGCGGCTCGCCGGGCATCTTGGGGTAGTCGGGAGGGAAGTTCAGCTCGCCGAGGCCGCGCTCCAGGTCGGCCTCCCAGAGCCCGAGGGCGGCCGTGATGTCACCCACCTCGTCGTCGATGTCCGACCATGGGCAGGGTCGTCGCTCCAGCAGCGCGGGAACGGTCCGGACGGTGAACTGGCGCGGGTCGGCGTCGGGCAGCTCCTTCCAGGCCAGCGGGGTCGACACCGTGGCGGCGGGCAGGGGACGGGGTGAGTAGGCGGCGGCGATGGTGCGGTCACGGTTGGCCTGGTTGAAGTCGACGAACACCCGCTCGCCGCGCTCCTCCTTCCACCATGACGATGTGACAAGGTCCGGGAGTCGGCGTTCCAGCTCGCGTGCGATGCCGATCACCGCGTGGCGCACCTGCTGGAACTCGTGGTCGGGCCGGATGCGCGCGTAGACATGGACGCCGCGGTTTCCGGAGGTCTTGGCGAAGGCCTTCAGCCCGAGCTCGGCCATCAGGTCGCGGAGCGTCAGTGCCGCGGTCACGGCGTCGGCGAATCCTCGGCCGGGCTGCGGATCGAGGTCGATGCGCAGCTCGTCGGGGTTGTCGAGGTTCGCGGTGCGCACCGGCCACGGGTGGAACGTGATGGTGCCGAGTTGGGCGGCCCAGGCGAGCGCGGCGGGCTCGTCGAACACGAGCTGGTCGTGTCGTCGGCCGGAGGGATAGGTGCAGGTGACGGTGCGGAGGTAGTCGGGCGCGCCGCGCGGGGGCCGCTTCGCGAAGAACTCCTCGCCCCCGACCCCGTCGGGGAAACGCTGCAGCGTCATCGGGCGGTCCCCGGCGAGCCGCAGGAACTCCCCCGAGACGGCCACGAGGTAGCGGGCCAGCTCCCCTTTGGTCACCGGACCACCGTCCGCGTCGGGCCAGAGCACCTTGTCAGGGCTCGTCAGCCGCACGTCGCGGGTCTGCGCCCCGTCGACGTGCAGGGTCAGTTCTCTTCTCCCAGCCTCCCCAGCCATGTCGCAACCGTATCCGTCCGCCCGTCCTCCGCCCACCACCTCGTGCACAACGATGCGTATGCTCCCAGCGCTGTTCGTATATCGCAGCGCTCCCGAAATAGGCATCGTTGTGCGCGGAACAGCGGCGGGACCTGGAAGGCGAGGGTGGGGTCGCGGGAAGAGCAGGGGCAGGGAAGATCAGGGGCCGACGGGGATGCCGAGCCCGCGAAGCAACACCCGGACACGGGCCCGGAGGACGGCCCGGGGGTCGGACGAGCCGAGGCCGACGACCTCGCGCAACAGCTCCGTCACCACCGTCGAGAAGAGCCAGCTCGCCACCTCCTCGAGGCCCATGCCCTCGAACTGCCCCCCGAGGGGGCGAGAACCCTGGACCGGTTGCGGGCCCACCTCAACGCCCACGCCCTCGAACCGCCCCCCGAAGGAGCGAGAACCCTGGACATTACGCGGGCCGACCTCGACGTCGACGCCATCGCCCCGCCCCCCGTAGGGGGCGACGACGGCCGCGATCCGTCCCCGCAGCTCCGCGACGATCTCGAGTGACTCGGAGCGCTGCGGGCCGTCCTCCCCGAACAGCACCTCCCGTAGGAAGGGGGCCGCGTTGTCGGGCTGGTCGTGGGCCAGGTCGATGATCGGATCGAGGATGCCGAGCACCGCCTCGTCGGGGGCGGCCCCGTCGGGCAGGTCGGAGGCAGACTCCACGAGCGGCCGGAGATGCTCATTGATCACCATCAGCAGCAGCTCGGGCTTCGAGCTCGCGTACCTGAACACGGTCCCCTCGGCGACGTCGGCCGCACGGGCCACCTGCTGCGTCGTCGTGCCCGCGTACCCGTGGGCGGCGAACAGTTCGGCCGCTGCCCGCGAGATGGCGGCGCGCTTCGCGGCCTTGTTGCGGGCCCGGAGACCGAGGGTGCTGGGGACGTCCATGGTCGGCAGTCTAGCTCATTTCTGAGTACACTCATTTATGAGTATGCTCGGCTTGTGACTGGAACACATGGCGAGCCCCTGCTCACGGCCACCTCTCTGACGGTGCATACGCCGGCCGGCGAGGTCTTCAGGCCGATCGACATCCACATCCCGGCGGGAGCCGTCGTGGCCGTCGTCGGCGATCCCGACTCCGGCAAGTCGTCACTCCTACTGGCGCTGACGGGCCGCATGCGAGGTGTCCGGGGAGAACTGAAAGTCGACGGGGTCGACGGGATCGCCCACCCGGGTCGGATCCGACGACTCACGTCGGTCGCCAGGATCGACGAGCTGGTCGTTCCCGAGGGGTCCCTGTCGATCGAGGACTGCATCACCGAGCGTGGGCTCGCCGACGCCTGCCCGGCCAGGGCGAGGCTCGCGAACTACCTCCACACCGCAGGCGTGCTCGGCCTCAAGGCACAGCTCACGACGCTGTACCGCCAGCTCACCCCAGCGGACCAGACCCGCGCGGCCATTGCCTTCGCAACCATCCAGCCGCCGAAGATCGTGGTCCTCGACGACTTCGACCACGGCGCGACGCTGGCCGACCAGGAGCAGCTGTGGAACGGCCTGCTCGCCCTCGCCGCGGAGGGGATCACCGTGATCGCCGCAACCACCGAGCGGACGACGATTCCCCCCGAGGCCATGACCATCGAGATGGAGGCGCATCATGCCTGACCTGGACCGCAACAACCCGCTCACGCTGGCCCGCTTCGAGATCAAGCGCTTCCGCGGCCCGCTGCCGCGTCTCGCCCTGGCCTTCATCCTGCTCATCCCGATGCTCTACGGCTGCATCTACCTGGCCGGGAACTGGGACCCCTACGGCAGGCTCGACAACGTCCCTGTCGCGATCGTGAACCACGACGAGCCCACCACCTTCAACGGCAAGGACATCCACGCGGGCCAGGACTTCGTCGACTCGCTGCACGACGCGGGGACCTTCAAGTTCACCGACACCACCGAGCAGGAGGCGGCCGACGGCCTCGCCCGGGGAGACTACTACCTGGTCATCACGGTGCCCAAGAGCTTCTCCGTGGACCTGACAAGCGGCGACAGCGACAACCCGCAGCGGGCCCAGATCATGCTGCGCCGCAACGACGCCAACGGCTTCGTCATCGGCACCATCACCAACTCGGCCCAGACCTCCATCGCGAAGGCCATCGACGAGACCGCCGTGAAGAGCTACTTCGAGGCTGTCTTCGCCAACCTTGCGACGATCCGGGAGTCGCTCGTCGAGGCCGCCGACGGGGCACAGCAGCTCGACGACGGGCTCGCGACGGCGCACGACGGCAGTACGAAGCTGGCCGACGGCGCCAAGGACGCCGTCACCGGTGCCGACAAGCTCAATACCGGCGCGGCCCAACTCGCGACCGGCGCCTCCACCGCCTCAGACGGCGCATCCACGCTCACGAGCGGCCTGGGGGACCTCAACGACGGCGCCAGCCGTCTCGCCGACGGGTCGAAGCAGGTGGCAGACGGGACCCAGACGCTCGCCGACACGCTCGACCCCGTCCTGACCCTGGCCGCCGACCGACTGCCCGACATCCAGGATGCCGTGACCGGTGCGGCCGATGCCGCGGCAGATCTGAGCAACACCGTCGCGACGGGGTCGTCCAGCATCGCCGACGTCTCTGGCGACATCAGCGACGCCGTCGACCAGCTCGGCGCCGACAATCCCGGCCTCTCTTCCGACGCCAACTACAAGGAACTCCAGAGGCTCGCGGACACTCTCGCCAATCGCGCCGACACGGCCGCCGACCACGCGACGACCATCGCGGACGCCGTCAACGACGCCGACAAGGCACTCGACAACGCCGGCGACCTGTCGGCCAAGGCATCCGAAGCCCAGAGCAAGATCGACCAGCTCAACGACGGTGCGCAGCAGGTTGCCGACGGCGCCTCAGACCTGTCCGACGGCGCCTCCCAGGCCTACTCCGGGGCCAAGACCCTGAACAGCGGTCTGGGCGACCTCGACGCCGGCGCGCAGAAACTCGCCACGGGCACCGACACCCTGACCGACGGCCTCCACACGCTGAGCGACGGCGCGACCTCGCTCGACGACGGCATCGCGCAGCTGGCCGACGGCGCCGAAACCCTGGCGACCGGGCTCAGTTCCGGGGTCAAGCAGATCCCGGTTCTGACCGACGACGAGGAGACCGACGCCGTCAGCGTGCTGTCGGCCCCCGTGGACGTCAGCATGACGGTCGACAACCCCGCCACCTACTACGGCCGCGGCCTGGCGCCGATGTTCTTCTCCATCGCGCTGTGGGTGATGGGCATCTCCGCGTTCTTCCTCGTCCGCCCCATCACGGGCCGCATCCTGGCCAGCCGCGGCAGCAACCTCCGCGTGGGGGTGACCGCCTGGCTGACCCTCGGTGCGTTGTCGGTGGTGGCCAGCTGGATCATGCTCGCGGTCGCCTGGATCGGGCTGGGTCTCGACCCCATCCACCCCTGGTTGACGATCCTGCTCGTCACGCTCGTCGCGCTGGCCTTCTCCGCCGTCGCGCACCTGATGAGAACGTCCTTCGGCCTCGTCGCGACCGCCGTGATGCTGGTCCTGCTGATCCTGCAGCTGTCGTCGGCCGGCGGCACCTATCCCCCGGAACTCCTGCCGCCGCTGTTCTCGACCATCGGACACTTCATGCCGATGACCTACACCATCGACGCGTTCCGCATCGCCATCTCCGGTGGCCTGATGACGAAGTTCCTGCGCGACATCGCGCTGCTGCTCGTGCTCTTCGGCTCGTGCATCGGCCTGCTGATGCTGGTGGTGCACCGTCGCCGTCGGTTCTCCATGACGGATCTGCACCCGCCCTTCGACTGACAGGAGCGCACACGACGAGGGGGCCCCGGCAACTGCCGGGGCCCCCTCGCTGTGGTTACGTGAGTGGAATCACTCGTTGCTGTCCTCGTCGACCCAGTCGAAGGTGCGGGTGACCGCCTTCTTCCACTGGCGGTAGAGGCGGGCGCGCTCGCCCTCCTCCATCGTCGGGCTCCAGCGCTTGGCCTCGGCCCAGTTGTCGATGACGTCCTGCTCGCCGCCCCAGAAGCCGGTCGCGATGCCGGCCGCGTACGCGGCGCCCAGCGCGGTGGTCTCGGCGACGACCGGGCGGACGACGTCCACACCCAGCTGGTCGGCCTGGAACTGCATCAGGGTCTCGTTGGCGGTCATGCCGCCGTCGACCTTGAGTTCGGCCAGCTTGACGCCCGAGTCGGCCTCCATCGCGTCCAGCACCTCACGGCTCTGGTAGGCGGTGGCCTCCAGGACGGCGCGGGCGATGTGGCCACGGTTGACGTAACGGGTCAGGCCGACGATCGCGCCGCGGGCGTCTGCACGCCAGTACGGGGCGAACAGGCCGGAGAACGCGGGCACGAAGTACGCGCCGCCGTTGTCCTCGACCGTGGCGGCCAGGGTCTCGACCTCGGGAGCGGAGTCGAACATGCGCAGGTTGTCGCGCAGCCACTGGACCAGCGATCCGGTGACGGCGATCGAACCCTCGAGGGCGTAGATGGGAGCCTGGTCGCCGATCTTGTAGCAGACGGTGGTCAGGAGGCCGTTCTTCGACGGGACGATGTCCGTGCCGGTGTTCATCAGCATGAAGTTGCCGGTGCCGTAGGTGTTCTTCGCCATGCCGGGCTCGAAGCAGGCCTGACCGAAGGTCGCGGCCTGCTGGTCGCCCAGGATGCCGGCGATCGGGACACCCGCGAGGAGGCCCTGCTCACGGCCGACGCCGTAGGTCTCCGCCGAGCTGCGGATCTCCGGCAGCATCGACATCGGGATGGTCATGTCCGCGGCGATCTCGGGATCCCAGTCGAGGGTCTTGAGGTCCATGAGCATGGTGCGGGAGGCGTTGGTCACGTCGGTGACGTGGACGCCGCCGTTGACACCACCGGTCATGTTCCACAGGACCCAGGTGTCCATGGTGCCCATGATGAGGTCGCCGGCCTCGGCGCGCTCGCGGGCGCCCTCGACGTTGTCGAGGATCCACTTGACCTTGGGGCCACAGAAGTAGGTCGCCAGAGGCAGACCGACGCGGTCCTTGTACTTGTCCTGGCCGACCTCGCCGCCGAGCTCCTCGACGATCTTGCCGGTGCGGGTGTCCTGCCAGACGATGGCGTTGTAGACGGGCTCACCGGTGTTCTTGTCCCAGACGACGGTGGTCTCGCGCTGGTTGGTGATGCCGACCGCGTGGATCTCGTGCTTGTTCATCGAGCCGTTGGCGAGAGCCTCGCCGACGACCGCGCGGACGTTGTCCCAGACCTCGATCGGGTTGTGCTCGACCCAGCCGGCGCGCGGGAAGATCTGCTCGTGCTCCTTCTGACCCGTCGCGACAATGGTGCCCTTGTGATCGAAGATGATGGCGCGGGAGCTCGTGGTTCCCTGATCGACCGCCAGAACGTACTTCTTCTCAGCCATTAATCAGCACTTCCTTGTGTGTTGTTGGTGATTGATGTTGTCGGAACGGGCTGATCAGCCGATCGCACCCAGCAGCGGGGTGGAGAGCAGACCGGCCAGGACGCCGCCGATGATCGGGCCGACGACGGGGATCCAGGAGTAGCCCCAGTCGTTGCTGCCCTTGTTCTTCATCGGGATCAGAGCGTGCGCGATGCGGGGGCCGAGGTCACGGGCGGGGTTGATGGCGTAACCGGTGGGGCCGCCGAGGCCGGTGCCGATCACGAACACCAGGAAGGCGACGGCCAGGGCGCCGAGCGCACCGAGGCTGCCGGCGGTCTCGGCTCCGTTCCAACGGCCGAAGGCGAGCACGACGAAGACCAGGACGAAGGTGCCGATGGCCTCAGTGACGATGTTCCAGCCGGTGCTGCGCACCTCGGGAGCGGTCGAGAAGACACCCAGCTTGGTGGGGCCGTCCTCGGTGGCGTCGAACTGCTTCTTGTAGGCGAGGTAGGCGAGGAACGCGCCGAGGATCGCGCCGATCATCTGGGCACCGATGTAGGTGCAGATCGAGGCGAAGTTGACCGGGATGCCGGGGACGAACTCAGCGGCACCGGAGGACGCGACGCCGATGGTCACTGCCGGGTTCAGGTGGCCGCCCGAGCGGGCCGACACGAGAACACCGCAGAACACCGCGAAGCCCCAGCCGAAGTTCACGAACAGGAAGCCGGTGTTCTGGCCCTTGGACTTGTTGAGGGCGGTATTGGCGACCACGCCAGCACCAAGCAGGATCAGCATGGCCGTACCGACCAGCTCGCTGAGGAAGATGGTTCCCAACGTCATTGTGAAGCTCCATTTCTGACAGCTGTGTCAGGTTTGCGTCGAGCGACGCGCACAGTTTGGGGCGCCCGAGCGGCGCCTTGTTCACCAGCAAAGCGCGGGCCTGCACGTCGTTGCAACTCTCATGCACGATCGTGCAGGGGGTGCCCCAGGGGGTGCACTTCGGATCAGAAATGGCGGATTGGATTTACTCTGGACGCGGACGTGTACTAATGTGCCATACCCGCTACTTTCGGACACCCGAAAGCCCGCCTACCGGCCGTGGAGTTACATTTTCCGGCCGTCGGGCTATGAGATTCGACCCTCGTAACGCCTTGTCAGGCCGACTCATCGGCCCGAAAGACCCACACACCACCAGACGCTATACCCGCCCGGGCGAGCGCGGTTCAGGAGCCGATGATTCGCCTGGAGATGGCCGCGTTATCGGCCTCGGCGTCGGAGTAGGAACCAGCTGATCTCAGCAGCTTGTCCCCGATCGAGGCGTACTCACCCGAGGCTGTCGCAGACCAGTCCGTTGACACGGCGGAGGTCTCCCCCGTGCCGAAGTCCCCCACGAGCCCGAAGCTCGACGGAAGCCGCACCGATGCCGACTCCCTGACCTCGGCGCTGGCCGCGTACCAGGTGTCGGCCGCGCTGCGCAGCCCATCCGTGCTGACCTGATAGCTGCCTGATCCGGAAGCTGCTCCCGACGCAAGAACCGTCGATGACGAACCACCAGACGTCGGTCCGGAGTAGCCCGACGATCCGCCCGAGGACGAACCACCCGACGACCATCCGCCGGAGGTCGAACCACCCGACGACGCGCCGCCCGAGGTCGAACCACTCGACGACGAACCACCGGACGACGAACCGCCGGAGGAGGAACCACCGGAGGAGGAACCACCTGGGTCGGTGCCGACACCGACGCCGCTGCCTGGCCAGGTCCAGCCGCTCCCGTCCGAGCCGCCGGTTCCGTTTGACCCCGATCCGCCCTGTTCAGATCCGCCCGAGCCGCCACCGTCCTGCCACGGCCAGTCAGATCCCGACCCGGCAGAGCCCGACCCCGATCCGGCGCCCGGGACGCCATCGGCCCCATCGACCCCGGAAGCCAGCGGCTGTCCCGCGAGCCCGGCACCGGCCCCCACGCCTGCGCCGAGACCAGCGCCCGACCCCAGTCCGACCCCAGAGCCGAGTCCCGTGCCGACGCCGGATCCGCCGCCGACACCGAACGTGGAGCCCGCCGTCGAACCGGCGCCCAGCGCCGAGGACGACCCGGAGCCCAGCGCCGTGCTGGCTGCACCCGTCGCACCAGCGGCTCCCACCGCACCGACGCCGCCGGCACCTCCCGCAGCCGCGGAGCCGCCCGTCGCGACCGGTCCGGCAGCCGCCGCGGTGGCGTTCCCGCCGCCGGATCCACCCGCCATCATGGGCGGCAGCGCGCCGGCCTGGCCGCCCTGCCTTCCCTTGCCGCCCGGCTGCGTTTTGGGGTTGATGAGCGCCTCACGGAGGTCCTCGTCGTGCAGGAGATCGTCGCTGTCGGAGCGCAGGCCGCTGAACCTTCCCTCGGCGACGCGGCGCGCTACGGCCTCCCAGGCCTTATCGGCTTCGGTCATCAGTCGCTCCTTCGCTCAGCGGTCCAACCCGGGGACCGCGCCACTCTTGTTCTCCAGGTCGCCGGTGTCGGGCGCCTCGTTCTCATCCGGCATCGGGATGGTGTTGGTGTCGGTGGCCGGCACGTCCGCCTGGGCGGTGCCGGTGGGCCAGTCGCCCTCGTTGAGCAGCTCCGGTGCCGCGAGGGACTGGTGCAACCTGCTGTCGAGCTCCCGTCCGGCAGCCGCGACCGGTTCGCCTCGCGCGGCGCTCGACACACCCGTGAGGGTGGCCTGCACGACGCCGATGGCGCCGGAGGTCCGCTGGTAGTAACGGCCGGGAGAACAGACCGTGGGGAGCTGTCGGACGCGGTGGGTTGCGTCGCCCAGCTCCTGCGACATCTTCGCGAACAAGGCGGTGTTGAAGTTACTCAGGTGCTGCAGGGCGCCAGCCACCGACCCCGTCACGCCGCCGAGCTCACGCGCCGCGCCGACCTGCACCTCCGCGGCGAGGCGGTAGGTGCCGGATGCCGCCCCGCCCCACCCGGGGATGGTGCTGACGCCGTCCACCGCTGTCGCGGCCTGGTCGATCCGGGCGGCCGCCGAGTTCCATTCCTGAGCCGCACGCTCCAACTCCGCGGCGGCCGTGCCGCCCCTGGCGATGGCCGCCGCCAGGACGCCGTCGATCTGGTCGAGAAGCCCACGGACCATGCGTTTGCGGCTCGCGGCGGCGGCCTCGAACTCCTGCTTCTTCGACCAGTACTGGAAACCGTGCTCGAACAGGGCGTTCAGCTCTACCCAGAAGTCGTTGGCCTCTGCATCGTCCTTGGCGATGGCGGCCTCGACCGCCGCACGTAGCGAGTCGGCCCTGGAGCGAACCACCGAGACTCTCCCGAGGCCGAGATCCACACCGCCCAACTCCAGCGATGCCTTCCTTACTGCGTCGCTGATGCGCGATGCGGTGAGTCCGAGGCTGCTCATCTCTGCTCCTGAATCATCCGGGGGTGGCCTCTAGGAATGTAGCGGTCCAGGCGGCCAGGTCGTCGATACCCAGCGTGCCGACCAGATCTGTGAAGATCCACAGGCGCAGCGAATCAGACTCGGTGACGCAGCTGGCCAGGCCGTCCTGCGTCTGGCAGAAGATGCCCGGCGCAGTCTCCTCGGCCGCGTCGAAGCCGAGGAGAGTGCGGTTGACCGCGAAGTCCTCGGCCGAGCGCCCCATGTCCTGCACGTTGATGCGGTCGACGTCGTCCCCGACGCGCTCGTACATCGGCGCGCCACCCTCCCAGTGGAACGTGAAGCTGTCGACCTGCTCGGGGTACGCGTCCTCGCCGAGCGTGCCGGCGTCGTTGGTCCGCGTCGCTGAGGGGGTCGACGATGCGGCCGTCGTCGGGCCGGACGGCTCGGGGGTGGGCGTGCAGCCCGTCGTCAGCGCGACGGCCCCCGCCAGCGCCAGGGCCGCCGCCCGCCAGCCCCTCACCGGTCCGCCTCGTCCGCGCTCCGGGCGGAGCCCGGGGTGGCGCGGAAAGCCCGATGCGGCAGGAGGGCGGCGAGATATGCCCGATTGAGAAGGTCCTGCTCGGCGGTCAGCTCGTCGAGTTCGGTGCGGTCGACCTCGGCCGGCGGCAGGTAGCGCAGTCGTGCCCGCCCGGCCGCTCGCAGGACGTTCGCGCCGATCGCACCCGCGTCGGCGCCGTCGAGCCAGCGAGGCTCGAACGCCACCTCGAAGGGTCGACCCGCCTCGTCGAGCGTGACCGTTGCCCCCTTGGACCTCGCGCTGACGCGTTGTGTGGTGGGTTGAGGCACGGAGTCGGCCCGCGCGATGGCCGCCTCGAGTCGCGCGTCCAGGTCACGGAACAGTGCGGTGAACGATGAGATGGTGCGCTTGTTGAGGGGTGGGATCCTCTCGAACTCCGCCAGGACGTCGTCGGGCAGTCCGGCCAGCGGATCGGCGGCCCGGTCGGGGGGCGCCTCGAGCGGCTCGTCGGGAATCGCCAGGTCGACGGCGGCGAGCGCGAAGGCCTGCCGGAAGTGCCGCTCGAGGGTGTCGCGCCCCTTCAGCTTGTGTGCCCAGGACGGGGAGACCTGCACGCGCACGAGAGCCCCGTCGTCGATCCAGACACGCAGGACCCTGTCCGCATCGGTGAAGCTGGGGACGTGAGCGGACTGCTCGCCCGGGGCGCCGTACTCGGGCGCCTCCGGCATGTCGAGCGTCTCGGCCACGCGCATCTCGACCCCGACGTCCGCCGGCGGCGCCTGCGGCACGTCGTCGTCGAAGAGGCGATTCGTCATGGGCTCCCCCGGTTGGTCCTGCGCTGGTCTCGAGACTATGCCAGAGCCGGCGCCACCGTGACATCCTCCGCGGGTTGTTCCACCAGAGCTTCTAGGCTCGCCCCATGGATGCCTCCAGAGTCGTCATCCTCCCGACCCCTCTGCTTCCGGCCAGGGTCTACCAACCGTTGGCGGCGGCGCTGCGGGCGCAGGGGTGCGATGTCGACGTCGCGCCGCCTGCCCCCGCCTACCACTGAGCTACTTCGACTACCGAATCGCGCCGCCGACGGACTGGGTCACGGGGCCCAACGCCTACCTCGCCTTCGGCGCCACCTACGTCGCGCAGCTCGAGTTCGCGCTCGCCGAGGGCTGGCCGCAGGCCCGGATCGCCGGCGCCCACCTCCACTTCCTCCACGAACCGGAGACGGTCGCCGCCCGTATCCGCGAGCTGGCCGTCAGGCTGCCTTGCGGAACTTCTCCGCGGTGAGGCGACGACGGGCGGTGATCGACATGATCGAGAGCACCGCACCGATCGCAGCCATCAGGACCGCGACGGCGGCGAGACCCACCTCGCCGGAACCACCCGCCAACCACGTGCGCACGAGCACGAACGCGTTGTGCAGAGGCGAGATGGTGCCGAGCGGGCTGAGCCACCCGGTGGCCGACGACAGACCGAGCGCCACGGTCACAGCGAGCAGGATCACCGAGATCGCGCGACCGACATTGCCGAACCACGACGCCAGCGCATGGTTGGCGAACACGAAGGAGACGCCCGCGACCGCGAGCAGCGCCGCCAGGCCGACCGTCGTGCCGATGCTCGTGTTGAGCACGGCCCCGCCGATGATGCCCATCACGACGCCCTGGCCGGCCACCACCACGACCGGCAGCCAGATCATCCGGGCCCACAGCAGCAGGCTGGAGGCGCGGGACGTGACCACGTCGCGCGGGATGGGGCGGATGGCGACGAAGCTGGCGAGCGCGCCCAGCCACAGGGCGCAGGCGAGCAGCAGGGAGATCATCGGGATCTGCGACGACGAGATCAGCGAGTCGGACTGCTGCACGGGGGCCGCGACGACCGTCTTGAGCGCCTCGCGGTCGCTCTGCGAGTAGCTGGGCAGCTGATCGGCGCCCTTTGCCATCTCGGACGCGAACGTGGCGATGCCCTCATCGAGCTGGCTCACCCCGTCGCTCAGATCCACCATGCCGGCCGCGAACTCGTCGGCCCCGTCGGCCGCCTGCACCACGCCCTCCGCATACTGCGTGACGCCGGAGGTGTAGGCCCCGACGCCGTCGGCGAGCTGGGATGCTCCGTCGGCGAGCTGGGTCGTGCCGTCTGCGAGCTGGTTCGTGCCGTCTGCGAGCTGCTCGATGCCATCGGGGAGCTGCCCGATCTGCGAGTCCAGCTGGTTGATGCCGTCGAGCAGCTGGGTGGCGCCGTCGCCGATCGCCGACGCGTTGTCGACGATGGGCTGGGCCTGCTCAGAGAGCTGATCGGCGCCGTCGCGGATCTGCGTCAGCCCCGTCTTGAGGGCGCCGAGCTGTTCCGCGGTCTGCTTGGGCAGCTCGGTGGCGAGCTGGTCGACGCCCGCCGCCAGCTGGGAGGCGCCGCTGACGAGCGACTGACCAGTCGAGGGGTCCTCGGTGTTCAGGGCCGTCGACGCGGCGGTCGTGCCCGCCTTGAAGCCGCCCTGGATTCCGGCCGAGAGCGCGGCGTTGAAGGCCGCAGTCGCCTGGGCGCAGTTCGCCTGATCGATGCCGAAGGTGGCGCAGTCGAAACCACTGCTCATGCCCATCGCCGCGAGCACCTGCTGCGAGACGCCGGACTCGACGCCGCTGGGCAGCGGTGCGTTGGGCTGTGCCAGGCCGCTCATGGCGTCGTCCACCTGCTGGATCCCGTCGCTGAGCCCTTCCGCGCCCGCGACCAGCTGGTCCAGCTGGCTGGTGTCGGTCGAGCCGGCCGAGTCGAGGCCGTCGATGACCTGGGTGAGTCCGTCGCTGATGGAACTCACGCCTCCGATGGCCTGCGCGGCGCCGTCGGCGTAGTCGGGGATCTGGCCGAGGAGCTGGTCGGCTCCGTCGGCAAGCTGGCCCACGCCGTCGACGAGCTGCGGGGCCTGCTCGGAGAGCTCCCCCACGCCGTCGGCAAGCTGGGAGGCGCCGTCGGCCAGCTGGGAGGCTCCGTCGGCGAGGTCGTCGGCGCCCGAGGCGAGCTCGGCGCCGCCGTCGATCAACTGCTGCGAGTTGTCGCGCAGCAGCCCGAGGCCGGAGGCGAGCTGGGCCGCGCCCTGCGTGGCCTGCTCGGTGCCGTCGGCGAGCTGGGAGGAGCCGTCGTGCAGCTGGTTCACGCCGTCGACGATGGTGACGAACTGGTCGCCGACGGTGTTGAAACCGACGTAGATGCCGTCGAGGTAGCTCTCGGTGAGCGTCGAGTTGATGGTGTCGACCGCCAGGCGGGCGACCTGCTGGGCGACCTGCGAGTCGGTGACCGGGGAGTTGTCCGAGACCTGCACCTTGATGGTGGCCTGCTCGGCGGCGTCGGCGTCGTTCTCGGAGAACGACGTGGCGGCCGCCGAGAACGTCTTCGGGATCGTCACGACGGCGGAGAACCGACCGGTCTTCAACCCCGCGGCGGCGCTGGGCGCATCGGCCAGCGTCCAGGAGACGTTGTCGCCATCGCGATCGACCATCGCCGCAGCCAGCTGGCGCCCCATCGGCACCATCTGACCGTCGATCGTGACGGCCTCGTCGAGGTTGACGACGGCGGCGCTGATGGCCTCGTCGTCGCGCGTGGTCAGGCCGATCAGCGCGGCGACCGCGAGCAACGGCACCAGGATCAGCGCGATCAGCGCCGGCAGCTTGATGGACTTCATGCGAGGCTCCCCTCGAGAGCGGTCGGCGCAGGGTAGACCCCGTCGACCGGCAGGTTGCTGAGTTGCTCCTCGGCGGCGGCGCAGAGCACCACCACCCCGGAGGGACGGACACGTTCGATGAGATCCTCCAACGCCGCGTGGGTGTCGGGGTCGGTGGAGAGCTCGACCGAGTCGATGAACACGACGGAGCCGGCGCCGATCTTGTGCAGCACTCCGGGGCGGTCCTCGACCAGGGCCAGGTCGACGTAGTTGACGCGACGGTGGACCCGGCTGGCCCCCTCGGGGAGCAGCGCGCCGACGACGCGGGCCCTGCCGGAGGTGGTCTCGAGCCTCCCGCTGAGCGCCAGCGCGGCGCCGGTCCGGGCGCTCACCGGGCCCACGAGGCCGACGACGTTGCCCGGCACGAGCCGAAGGCTGATGGGGCCGACGACACCCTCTACGGCGAGGTCGTCGGCGAACACCAGGGAGTCGTCGCCGGGCCAGTCCTTGAGCCTCATCTCGGTGCTGAGCACCTCGCCCTCCACGTCGAACGTCGGGAGGATGCGATCGAGCCACTTCGGCAGCCACCAGGCCTTGTCGCCCAGCAGCGCCATGACGGCCGGCACGAGAGTCATGCGGACGAGGAACGCGTCTACGGCGACGCCGACGGCAAGCGCGAACGCGATCGCCTTGATGGCGCCCATGCCCTCGGGCACGAAGAACGCGAAGACGGAGAACATGATGATCGCGGCGGCGGCGACGACCGGTCCAGAGGCGACGAAGCCGCTGCGGATGGCCTCGATCGCGGACTTGCCGTGCACGTACTCCTCGCGCATGCGGCTGACGAGGAACACCTCGTAGTCCATCGCAAGGCCGAAGAGGATGCCCATCAGGAGGATCGGGAGGAACGAGATGACCGGCATCGGTTTCTCGAGGTTGATCAGTTCCTTGCCGACGCCGTAGTTGAACACCAGGGCGGTGGCGCCGAACGCGGCGCCGACGCTGAGGAGGTAGCCCAGCGTCGCCTTGACCGGCACCCACACCGAACGGAAGACGGCGGCGAGCAGGATCAGGGAGAGGCCGACGACGAGTACGCCGAACGGCAGGAGGGCCGCCGTCAGTTTCTCGCTGATGTCGATCTGCACCGCGGTCAGGCCGGTGACGTTGGTGGCGACGCCGTACTCGGCCTCCCACTCGTCTGCACGATCAGCGAGGGCGCGGACGAGATCGGCCGTGGCGGGGTCGGTGGGGCCGGTGGTCGGGACGACCTGGACCAGGCCGGTGTCGGCATTCTGGTTCGGCGTGGACATCGGCACGGACGCGACGCCGTCCATCGCCTCGATGTCCTCCTTCAGGCCGGCCATCACCCCGAGCGGGTCGGTGCTGCCGATGATGTCGGCTGTGACGATCAGCGGACCGTTGATGCCGGGTCCGAAGTTCTCCTCGAGCAGGTCGAATGCCACGCGGGCGGGGGTGCCCGCCGTCTGCTGGCCCGCGTTGGGGAGCGAGACCTGCAGCCCGAGCGTGGGGACGGTCAGGGCGCCGAGGGCGGTGACGACGATGACCATCGTCACGATCGGATGGGTCGTGACCGTCCTCACCCACCAGGCGAAGCCGAACCCCTCCTTCTTCTTCGCCTTCCTCGGCTTGCGCGCCTTGGGCGTCATGCGCGCGCCGAGCAGGCCCATCAGCGCGGGCAGCAGCGTGAGCGCGATCGCGACGGAGAACGCGACGGTCAGGGCGGCGAAGATACCCATCACGGTCAGGAACGGGATGTTGGCGACGCTCAGGCCGAGCAGGGCGATGAACACCGTCAGGCCGGCGAACACCACAGCCGACCCCGAGGTTCCGACGGCGCGGCCGGCGGACTCCTCCGGCTCGATCCCCGCCGCCAGCTGGTCCCGGTGGCGCGACAGGATGAACAGGGCGTAGTCGATGCCGACCGCCAGGCCGAGCATGATCGACAGCAGCGGGGTCGTGGAGTTGATGTCGAAGATGCCGGTCAACAGGAAGAGCAGGGCCATCGAGACGCCCACGCCGATGATCGCGGTGACCAGCGGCAGGCCGGCGGCGACGAGTGAGCCGAGCACGATGGTCAGGACAACGAGGGCGACAAGCAGGCCGAGCCCCTCGATGATGCTCAGCGCGGGCAGCTCGATGTTGTAGGCCTCGCCGCCCATGCTGACGATGCTGCCCTCGGGGAGCGCGTCTGCCAGGTCGTCGGCGACATGAGTGATGGGCTCCAGGTCAGCCTCGGTCGGAGTTTCCTCGAAGGTGAGCGCGAGCTGGATGATCGCGGCGCGCTCGTCGTCGGAGATCAGCCCGGTGACGTACTCGTTCCAGGGGGAGGTGCCGGTGTCGACCTCGTCGAGCGCCTCGAACTCCTTGACGGCGTCCTCGATCTCGGCCTTGTAGTCGTCGACGCTGTCGCCCTCGGGCAGCTCGATGACGGCCATCGCCGACAGCGCGGCGGCGGACGGGAAGGTCATCGAGAGGCGGTCGAGGGCCTCCTGCGAGCTGGACGAAGGGATCTCGAACGCATTGTTGAACGAGCCGTGACCCACGAGGGCCGCGCCACCCAGGCCGGCCAGCAGGGCGACCCAGATCGCGATGACGGTGAGACGACGCCGGAAGCACCAGCGCCCGACGGCATAGAGCCAAGCTGACATGTGTCAACCAATCCTGTTGAGTGGATCCCTGGAGGTGGCCGCGGAGACGGGCGGCAACCGGTTCGATACATTAGTGTATCCACGGATACGGAAGGTACGAAATGGAACCCGTGAGCACCGCCGCGCCGGAGAGCGCACGCCGCCGCGCGACGCGCGCCCGGCTCGTGCAGGCCGCCCAGCAGGAGTTCGGCAAGAACGGCATCGACGCGACCAGCGTCGAACAACTGTGCGAGGCGGCCGGGTTCACCCGCGGTGCGTTCTACTCCAACTTCGCCACCAAGGACGACCTGTGCGTCGCGATCGCGGAGCACTTCGCCGAGCAGACGATCCGTTCGTGCCACGAGGCCCTCGCCTCGCTCCCCGACAGGCCCACCCCCGTCGACATCGTCGCGCAGATCCTCGGCGCCGCGAGCCTCACCGAGGACGAGCACCGCACGCAGCTCGAACTGCAGCTGCGGGCCTGGCGCGACCCCGAGCTGGGCGCGAGAATGGCCGCCGTCCGCGCCGACACCCTGCCCCTTGCCGCGGAGGTCATCGCCCGCGCGACGGCCCAGGCGGGCGTCGAGATGCTCGTCGACGTCAACGACCTGATCCGGATCTTCGAGGCGCTGTTCTTCGCCCCCACGCTGGCCAGGGAGGGAACTAGCCTGAGGCTCATCGCCTGCGTCGCGAACCACCTGACCCGTGACACCCATCCCCAGGAGCAGCCGTGACCGCACTCATCACCCGAGTCCTCACCGCCGGCAACAGCGACCCGGCCGGGCCGCCGATCCACGAGAACAACACGTGGCTGATCGGCGACGACGCCGAGGTCGTCGTCATCGACCCCGCGCACGACGCCAACGCCGTGCTGGCCGCCGTCGGCGATCGTCGCGTCGTCGCGGTCCTGATCACGCACGGGCACTGGGATCACATCCGCAGGGCCGCCGAGCTGGGGCACCGGGTGGGGGTCACGCCACGGATGAACCCGGCCGACGCCTTCCTCTGGCGTCAGGAACTCGGCGACGAGCCATTCGATGAGCTGGCCGACGGGGCTGTCGTCGAGGTCGCCGGAGTCAGTCTCGTCGCTCGGCACACGCCCGGACACACGCCCGGGTCGACATCGATCCTCGCCGACGACCTGACGGCGGTCTTCACGGGCGACACCCTCTTCCCCGGCGGCCCGGGCGCCACGCGCTGGGACTACTCCAGCTTCGAGACCATCATCGGCTCGCTGCGTGGGCTCTTCGAGCTGCCCGCCGACACCGTCGTACATCCCGGGCACGGGGACTCGACGACGATCGGCGCCGAGGCTCCGCACCTCGAGGAATGGATCGAGCGGGGCTGGTAGTCCGCCGCCGGGCGTGGTCGCTCACCGATGGTGCGCGCCGGGGTGTGCCGCCAGAACCGGCCACTCTAGGATGGATGGAGTCTGAGAAAGGGATACTCCATTGTTGGTCCTGATCACCGGCGGCGCCGGCTACATCGGCAGCACCGTCGCATCGGCCTGTGAGGACGCCGGCCACCAGGTCGTCATCCTCGATGACTTCTCCACCGGACGCCGCGAGTTCATCGGCGACCGCAAGCTGTACGAGGGCGACATCGCCGACGTCGAGCTGATCGACCGGATCTGCGCCGAGAACCAGATCGACGCCGTCGTGGACTGCGCCGCGAAGATCGTCGTGCCCGAGTCCGTCGAGCAGCCGCTCTCCTACTACGAGAACAACGTCAGCAAGACGGTCACGCTGCTCGAGGCCCTCGACCGCAACGGCGTGCACCGCTTCCTGTTCAGTTCGTCGGCGTCGATCTACGCTCCTGACGAGAACTTCATCGTCACCGAGGAGTCCCCGCTGCGGCCCGGCTCGCCGTACGCGCGCACCAAGTTCATGGTCGAGATGATCCTGGAGGACTTCACGAAGGCCTCCGACATGCACGTGCTGTCGCTGCGCTATTTCAACCCCATCGGCACCGACCCGAAGCTCCGCTCCGGGCAGCAGCTGGAGCACCCTTCGCACGTGCTCGCGAAGCTGCTCGAGGCCTGGCAGAAGGGCGAGACCTTCACGGTCACCGGCGTCGACTGGCCCACCCGCGACGGCTCCGGCATCCGCGACTTCATCCACGTCTGGGACCTGGCGCAGGCCCACGTCGCCGCGCTGGAGGGCTTCGACAAGGCCACGGCCGAGGAGCACTACCAGGTCTTCAACATCGGCACCGGCAACGGCGTCACGGTCAAGGAGCTCGCCGCGTCGTTCGAGGAGATCTCCGGCGACCCGCTGAAGGTCGAGTTCGGCCCGTCGCGCCCCGGTGACGTCGCGGGTGTCTACTCCGTGTCGCCGAAGGCCAAGGACGTGCTGGGCTGGGAGGCCAAGCTCACCGAGCAGCAGGCCGTCCGCGACGCCATCGCCTGGCTCCCGGTGCGCAAGGAGATGCTCGGCTACTGAACCGGGCCCCCTCCCACACATCTGCCCGACGCCACCGGCGCCGCGCGTCGTGTACATAAAAGTGGCCAGGGCCCCAGCACCCGGATATACGCCGAGTGCTCCGGCTCTGGCCACAGTTATGCGCAAGAGGTGCCCCACACGTCCGAGCCATCACACCCCGGACGCTCACCACCCGACCAGCCCCTGCACCGCCCGTCGCGTGCACAAAAGTGGCCAGAGCCCCAGCACCTGGATATACGCCGAGTGCTCCGGCTCTAGCCACAGTTGTGCGCGAGAGGCCGCTCAGCAGATGCTCGGCTGCTGAGCCGGTCAGCCGGCCACCCGGTCGTCAACTCCCCGGCACACGGTCAGCCGGGCACTCGGTCAGCAGGGCACTCGATCAGCCGGACACTCGGTCAACCGCCCCGTCCACCAGCCCTCCCAGACTCCCCCGCACCGCCCGTCGTGTGCACAACTGTGGCCAGAGCCCCAGTACCCGGATATACGCCGAGTGCTCCGGCCCGGGCCACTCTTATGCGCGAGAGGCGGCTCAGGAGTCGGCGGCGGCGAGCTCCACCCCCCGACGAGACCGTTCGTCCGTCCCCACCACCCAGACACCCCTTAAGCAGTGTGCGCTTCTCGTCATCGGACCGGGGAGAAGCGGGCACTGCCCGATTTTCGGGTTGACCCACGGGCGTCTGGGTGACGTTGGGGCGTCCGGATGAGGCGACGGGCTCGGATGGCGCGACGACGGTGCACCGCCCGTCGCGTGCACAGAAGTGGCCAGAGCCCCAGTACCCGGATATACGCCGAGTGCTTCGGCTCTGGCCACAGTTGTGCGGGAAAGTCGACTCAGGAATCGGCGGCGGCGAGCTGCGATTCGAGGTGGAAGACCTCGTCCAGGAACTCCCACGACTCGTCGGGAGACCCCTCCGACGCGAACAGGCGGCCCATCTCGGCCTGCCAGCGACGGTTGACGTCGGTCGCCGCGACCCTCGCCTGGGCCGCGTCGAGGTCCTCGGACTCGACATAGCCGACGAGCAGGCCGTCGTCGCGCAGGTGCAGCGAGTAGTTGTGCCAGCCCGCGTCCCGCAGGGCGCGGAGCAGCTCCGGCCACACTGCCGCGTGGGCCTCGCGGTACTTCGCCAGGTTCGCCGGGTCGACGTGTCCGAGGAAGCAGTAGCGCTTCATGCAGGTGTCCTTCCGTGGATGGAGGTGGATGGAAGGCCCGACGGGAGTGCATCGGGGCCTTCGATGGACTGGTGAGGTGCCCGATCCGAGTGATCAGGGCCTTCGGTGGGGATGGATGAGGGGGAGGGCAGCGACGCTGCCCTCCCCCTCGATCTGTCCGGTGGCCCGCTCAGGAGCCGCTCCGGATGCGCCGGGAGGTGTGTGCGTAGGCCACCCGGCGCCGGACGCTACCGATCAGAAGTCGAAGTCGTCGATGTTGTCGGCGTTGAAGCGGTAGGGATCTCCAAGGAGGACGGTCTGGTCCGCACCGACGGTGAAGGAGCCGAGGTCGCCGGCCTCGAAGGAGTCACCCTCGGCGCCGCTGATGTCGCCCTTGATGAGCGCGGCGGCCGCGTAGGCGGACAGCGTGCCCAGGTCCTGCGGGTTCCACAGGGCGAACTCGGTGACGGTGCCGTCCTTCACGTATTCGCGCATCTGGTTCGGGGTGCCGAGGCCGGTGACGGCGACCTTGCCCTTGAACGACGAGGTGGAGACGTAGCGCGCGGCCGCGGCGATGCCGACGGTCGTGGGCGACACGATGCCCTTCAGGTCGGGGTAGGTCTGCAGCAGGGCGGCGGTCTTGTCGAACGAGGTCTGGTCGTCGTCGTCACCGTAGGCAACCTCGACCAGCTCGATGTTCGGGTGGTCGGCCTCGAGCTGCGACTTCATGTCCTCGATCCAGGCGTTCTGGTTCGTCGCGTTGGCGGACGCGGACAGGATGGCGATCTGGCCCTCGTCGCCGATCTGCTCGGCGATCATGTCGACCTGCGCCTTGGCGATGCCGGCGGCGTCGGCCTGGCTGACGAACAGGTCGCGGCACTCGGCGTTGGTGTCGGAGTCGAAGGTGACGACCTTGATGCCGGCGTCGCGGGCCTCGTTGAGGGCGTCGCAGATGGCGGCCGGGTCGTTCGCGGACACGACGATCGCGCCGACCTGCTGCTGCGTGAGGGTGTTGATGTAGGACACCTGAGCGTCGGCGGTGGCGGTGGCCGGACCGACCTCGTTGAACGTGCCGCCGAGGGCCTCGATGGCCGCCTTGCCACCCGTCGACGAGGCGTCGAAGTACGGGTTGCCCAGGTTCTTGGGCAGGAACGTCACGGACAGGTTGGCCGAGCCGGCGTCGCCGGAGGCGGTGGAGTCGCCGGTCGAGGCCGTTTCGGAGGAGCCGCAGCCGGTGAGGGCCAGGCTGATGGCGGCGGTGCCGGCGAGCAGCTTGGCACCGAGGCGGGAGTTGAGCTTCATTGTTCTTCTCTCTGGGTGGTGGTGGGTGGTTGGTGACTAGCCGGCCGTGACCGGTTGCTGGGTTGCTGACCGCAACGCCCGGCGGGCGCGCTGCCTCTTGAACCAGTCGAGGACCGAGCTGGCGATGACGGACGCCACGAGGAGGACGCCCGTGATGATGTTGATGACATCGGAGGTGACGTTGGCAAGGCGCAGCGCGCTGGACAGCGCGCCGATCAGGAACACGCCGGCGATCACGCCGTGCAGAGCGCCCCGGCCGCCGAATACGGAGACCCCGCCCAGCACGACCGCCGCGATGACCTGCAGCTCGAGGCCGGTCGCGTTGTCGCCGCGGGCCGAGCCGTAGCGCAGCGTGAAGTACACGCCGGCCAGCGCGGCGATGGTGCCGCTCAGCACGAACAGGATCAGGCGGGTCCTTGCGACGTCGACGCCGGAGAAGGCGGCCGCCTCCTTGCTCAGGCCGATCGCGAAGATGCCGCGGCCGAACTTGCTGAAGTGCAGCATCCAGACCGCGCCGATCAGCAGGACGACGAACAGGATCATGATGACGGGGATGGGGCTGTCGCCGATCTTGGCGCGGGCCAGCTTGGTCCACTCCTGCGGGAAGCCGGTGACCGCCGTCGTGCCGAGCAGGCCGACGGCGATGCCGCGGAACAGCGCCATCGTGCCGATGGTGACGGCCAGCGCCGGCAGGTCGATGTGCGTGATGAGCCAGCCGTTGAACAGGCCGCCGACGGCGCCGACGACCAGCGCGAAGACGATGCCGACGGGGACCGGGAGCCCGGCCTGGAAGGCGACGCCGAACACCACCGAGCTGAGACCCACCATCGAGCCGACCGACAGGTCGATGTCGCCGGTGATCATGATGGGCGCCATCACGAGAGAGATGAGCAGGATCGTGGCGACGTCGAGCATCAGGTACGTCGCGGTGGCGGCGGAGGCGAAGCTCGGCACGATCAGCGACGCGCCGATCAGGACGACGATCAGCAGCGCGATGATCGCCGACTCGCGGGTGAGCAGCAGGCGCCGGACGATCGGCTGCGCGAAGTCCTTGTAGGTGCGCGGGGCGGTGGTCTCGCTCATCATCGGTCTCGCTTCTCGAGGAGCTTCTGGTGGTTGCGCTTCGCCATCACCCGGTCGAGCACGATCGCGCCGAGGATGAGGGCGCCGACCACGGCCTTCTGCCAGAAGTCCGGGATGCCGAGGACGGGCAGCGCGCGGTTGATGGTCACCAGCAGGAAGGCGCCGAGCGCCGCGCCGATGACGGTGCCGGTGCCGCCGGTGATGGCGACTCCGCCGATCACCGCCGCGCCGACGGCCTGGAGCTCGAAACCGTCGCCGGCCTGGGAGTTGATCGTGCCGTAGCGGGCCGCGTACAGGACGCCGCCGAGGCCGGCCATAGCGCCGGAGAAGACGAAGGCCATCAGCACGCGCTTGGTCTTCTGCAGGCCGTACAGCTCCGCGGCCTCGGGGTCGGACCCGATCGCGTAGAACTCGCGGCCGCCGCGGGTGTTGTGGAGGTACCAGGCGACGACGACGAGCGCGATCAGCGCGATGATCGTCAGCACCGGGATGCCCAGGATCTGCTGTGTGCCGAGCTTGAGGAAGCCCGACGGCATGTCGGAGGCGTTGATGCGGTTCGAGCCTGTCCAGGCGACGTTGATGCCGCGGAAGGCGTAGAGCGTGCCGAGCGTGATGACCATCGCAGGCACCCGCCCGAACGCGACCAGCGCGCCGTTGATCAGGCCGAGGAGCCCGCCGAACGCCAGGCCGATGAGGAACATCAGCGGGATCGGGATCGACGGGAAGGCCACGAACAGCGTGCCGACGAGGTAGGCGGTCAGGCCGAGCACCGAGCCGACCGACAGGTCGACGCTGCGGGTGATGATGACCACGGCCTGGCCCAGCGCGACGACCAGCAGGATCGACGGGGTCACGAGCAGGTCGCGGAACCCGTCGGCGCTGGTGAGGAACGTGGGGTTCCTCAGGGTGGTGACGGCGATGATCAGGATCACCGCAATGGCGATGCTGGTCTCGCGGGAGGCGAAGATGCGCGTCAGGGGGCTCTTCTTCTTGAACGCCGGGTCGGCGGGCTTCCTGCCCACGACGGACGGCTTCTCAGCGGTGCTGGTCACGCCGCGTCCTCCTTCTTCGAGTGGGTGGCCGCGTGCATGACGGACTCGGGCGTGGCCTCGGAGCGGTTGAGCTCCGCCGTGATCCGGCCCTCGCACATCACCAGGACGCGGTCGGCCATGCCGAGCACCTCGGGCAGCTCGGAGCTGATCATCAGGATCGCGAGCCCCTTGCAGGCCAGCTCGCTCATCATGCGGTGGACCTCGGACTTGGTGCCGACGTCGATGCCGCGGGTCGGCTCGTCGATGATCAGCACCTTCGGGTTGGTCGCGAGCCACTTGGCGAGCACGACCTTCTGCTGGTTGCCGCCCGACAGCGTGCCGGCGACGGTGTCCATGGCGTTGGCCTTGACCTCCAGGCGGGCGGCCCATTCCTTGGCCGAGATGTTCTCGCGGTTGACGGTCACGATGCCGTTGCGGACGAGCTGGCTGCGGATGGCGTCGGTGATGTTCGTGCGGACGGTCGCGTCGATCACGAGCCCCTGCTTGCGCCGGTCCTCCGGGACGAGCGCGAGACCCTGGTTCATCGCGGTGGCGGGGCTCTGCGGCCGGATCTGCCTGCCGTCGATCTTGACCGTGCCGGACTCGTAGGGGTCGACGCCGAAGATGGCGCGCACCACCTCGGAGCGGCCCGCGCCGACGAGGCCCGCGAGGGCGACGATCTCGCCGGCGTGCACGTCGAAGCTGATGTCGGAGAACTGGCCGGGCATGTTGAGGTTGCGCACCTCGAGGACGGTCTCGCCGATCTCGGCGGTCATCTTCGGGAACAGCTCGTTGACGTCGCGACCGACCATCATCTTCACGATCTCCGGCACCGACGTCGAGTCCGTGTCGACGGTGGCGATGAAGGCGCCGTCGCGCATGACCGTGATGCGGTCGCAGAGGTCGAAGACCTCCTCGAAGCGGTGCGAGATGAACATGAGCGCGCGTCCCTCGTCGCGGAGCTGGCGGGCCACGGTGAACAGGCGGTCAACCTCGACGCCCGAAAGGGCGGCGGTGGGCTCGTCCATGATGAGGACCTTGGCGTCGAGCGAGATGGCCTTGGCGATCTCGATGATCTGCTGGTCGGCGATGGAGAGCCCGTCGGCAGGGCGATCGGGATCGATCTGGACGCCGAGTCGCTGCATGAGGCCTTCGACCTCCGCGCGCATGGCCGGGCGGTCGATGCGGCCGAAGCTCTTCGTCAGCTGTCGTCCCATGAAGATGTTCTCGGTGACTGACAGGTCCGGGAAGAGGGTGGGCTCCTGGTAGATGACGGCGATGCCTGCCGCCTTCGACTCTGCGGTGCTGCGGAAATCAACGGGCTGGCCCTCGAGTTCGAAGGTCCCGGAGTCTCGCTCGTAGAGGCCGGCGATGATCTTGACCAGCGTGGACTTGCCCGCGCCGTTCTCCCCGACCAGGGCGTTGATGGACCCGGAGCGGAGCTCCAACTCGCCGTCGCGCAGAGCCACGACCGAGCCGAATCTCTTGCTGACTCCCGTCAGCGTGAGAGTGGCTGTTGCCGCCATACCCAGCCTCCTTGCTTCTCGACGTCGGACTCATCCTTGAGCCGACGCGGGTAGGTTGAGGAGGACACTACGTGGTGAGATTGAAACGTGTCAATCACTTCGACGATAACGAATTGATTACTGTGGCGACTTCCGCATCCGCGCCCTAGAGTGTCCGACGTGACCACCCCCGGACGCGACGGCCACGGGCGCCGCCAACGCATCAGCACCCGCGAGGTTGCCGCGCGCGCCCAGGTCTCGATCGGCACGGTCTCCAACGTCCTGAACTACCCCGACCGCGTCCTGCCTGCCACGCGCGAGCGCGTCGAGGAGGCCATCCGCGAACTGGGCTGGGTACCGAATAAGCAGGCGCGCGACCTCCGCGCCGGCCGGAGTCAGACCATCGGGCTTGCCGTGATGGACGTCACGAACCCCTTCTTCGCCGACCTCCTCCGCGGCGCCAACTCCGCGCTCGAAGCGGCCGGCTACCGCACGGTGATCGGCGACGCCGACAACGACCTCGACCGCCAGCAACGGATCCTGCACGGCTTCCTCGAGCAACGCGTGCGCGGCGTCATCCTCGGACCCATCGGCCTGGAGGCAGCGGACCTCGACGAGCTGACCCACGCGGGCATCAACACTGTCCTGGTCGACCGCGTCCTCGAGGGGGGCGTGTGCTGCACCGTGGGCGTCGACGACGTCGCGGGCGGCCGGATCGCCGTCGAGCATCTCCTGGAGCGCGGACACCGCCGGCTGGCCATCGTCGGCGGCAGGTCGACGCTCGCCCAGGTCCGCGACCGGCGGCGCGGGGCCCAGGAGGCGGTCGACGCGGCCGAGGCGAGCCTGCTGTCCATCTCCACGGACCACCTCGACTTCGCCGGGGGCCGCCGGGCCGCCGGGGAACTCGCTCTGATGGACCCGCACGAGCGCCCGACCGGGGTCTTCTGCACCAACGACCTCGTCGCGGTCGGGCTGCTGCAGGGGCTCATCGGCCACGGCCTGCGGGTGCCGGACGACGTCGCGATCGTCGGCTACGACGACATCGACTTCGCCGCGGCAGCGGCGGTGCCGCTGTCGTCTGTCGGGCAGCCGCGCCGCAGGCTGGGCACCACGGCGGCCGAGCTGCTGATCGCAGAGTTCGACGCGACCGCGAACGGGCTCGCGCACGTCCACCAGGCCGTCCAGTTCACCCCCGAGCTGGTCGTCCGCGATTCCAGCGCCCCCGCACACTGATCCTTGACTCATCCGGAGGCGGAGGGTACGTTCTCCCTATTGAAACGATTCAACCCTTCAATGAGGAAGAGCATGACTGCATTCGACGCCATCACGGACCAGCTCGCGCAGCAGGTCATTGAGGTCCCTTCGTGGGCCTACGGCAACTCCGGTACCCGCTTTCGCGTCTTCGGCTCCCCCGGGACCCCGCGCACGGTGTTCGAGAAGCTGGCCGACGCCGCCCAGGTCAACGCCTACACCGGCCTGGCGCCGAAGGTCGCGCTCCACTACCCCTGGGACAAGGTGGACGACTGGAAGGCCCTGTCTGACTATGCGGCGGAGGTCGGCGTCGAGCTCGGCACCGTGAACTCGAACACGTTCCAGGACGAGGACTACAAGTTCGGCAGCCTCGCGCACCACGACCCGGCCGTGCGCCAGAAGGCCATCGACCACCACCTCGAGTGCCTCGAGATCATGGACATCATCGGCTCCACCGACCTCAAGATCTGGCTGGCCGACGGCACGAACTACCCGGGCCAGGGAGACATCCGCCGTCGCCAGGACTGGCTCGCAGACTCGCTGGCGAAGATCTACGCCTCACTCGGCGCCGACCAGCGCCTCGTGCTGGAGTACAAGTTCTTCGAGCCGGCGTTCTACCACACCGACGTCCCGGACTGGGGCACGTCGTTCGCGCACGTCAGCGCGCTGGGCGAGAAGGCGTTCGTCTGCCTCGACACGGGCCACCACGCCCCCGGCACCAACATCGAGTTCATCGTCGCGCAGCTCCTGCGGCTCGGGAAGCTCGGCTCCTTCGACTTCAACTCGCGCTTCTACGCCGACGACGACCTGATCGTCGGCGCCGCCGACCCCTTCCAGCTGTTCCGCATCATGTACGAGGTGCGTCGCGGCGGCGGCTTCGAGCCGGACTCGGGCGTCGCGTTCATGCTCGACCAGTGCCACAACGTCGAGGACAAGATCCCCGGCCAGATCCGCTCCGTGCTCAACGTGCAGGAGATGACGGCCCGCGCGCTGCTCGTCGACACCGTCGAGCTGGAGGCCGCGCAGACCGCAGGCGACGTGCTGGGCGCGAGCGCGATCTTCATGGATGCGTTCTACACCGACGTCCGCGGCGACCTGGCGCGCTGGCGCGAGTCGCGGGGCCTGCCCGCCGACCCGATGAAGGCCTTCCGCGAGTCGGGCTACCTGGCGAAGATCGCCGAGGAGCGCGTCGGCGGCACCCAGGCCGGCTGGGGCGCGTGACGTGGCGGTCATCGCCGTTGATCTCGGGGCGACGAGTGGCCGGGTCGTCCTGGCCACCGTCGCCGACGGGTCCGTCGCGCTGACCGAGGTCCACCGCTTCTCCACCGCTGCCCGTCAGACCGACGACGGGCTGCGCCTCGACATCGAGGGCGTGTTCGCCGAGGTTCAGCGCGGCATCACTGCCGCCGTCGAGGCCGCCGGAACGCCGGTGACAAGCGTCGGCATCGACTGCTGGGCCGTCGACTACGGGCTCCTCGACGCCGACGGCGCCCTGCTCGACGAGCCGTACAACTACCGCGACCCGCGCACCGCCGCGGGGCTGGCGGCGGTCCGTGAGCGCATCGGGCACGACGAGCTCTACGCGCGCGTCGGGATCCAGGACAACGCGATCAACACCATCAACCAGCTGATGCACGACGTCACGTCGGGTCGGCTGGCCCGGGCCGCACGGTTCCTCATGCTGCCGGACCTGATCGGCTACTGGCTGACCGGCCGCGCCGTCGCCGAGCGGACCAACGCGTCGTCGACATCGCTGCTGAGCCCCGTCACGCGCGACTGGGACTGGGACGTCATCGACCGACTCGGCCTGCTTCGCGGCGTGTTCCCCGAGCTGGTCGATCCGGGCGAGGTCGTCGGGACCATCACCGTCGGCGCGGCCGCCGGAGTGCCGCTGGTCGCCGTCGGCTCGCACGACACCGCGTCGGCGGTGGTCGCCGCACCGCTGCTGCGCACGGGCGACGTGTACCTGTCGTCGGGTACCTGGTCGCTCATCGGGATGGAACTCGACGCACCGGTCCTGAGCGAGGCGGCGAGCGCCGCGAACCTCACCAACGAGGGCGGCGTCGACGGGACAGTCCGACTGCTGAAGAACGTCATGGGCATGTGGATCCTCTCCGAGGCGCTGCGCACCTGGGAGGCCGAGGGCTCCCCCGAGGAGCTGACGGACCTCATCGCCCGCGCCGCCGACGTCGCCGACGCCCCGCGCTTCGATGCCACCAGCCCGGCCCTGCTCGCGCCTGGCGACATGCCGGCGCGGGTGAAATCCCTTGTCGGGGGCGATCCGCGCCTCGACGACCCAGCCATGTTCACCCGCTCGGTGCTGGAGTCGCTCGCCGATGCCTACCGCGACACCGTCGACGAACTCGTCGCGATCACGGGGCACCGGCCCGGCCGGATCGCCGTGGTGGGCGGCGGCTGCCTGAACTGGCTGCTGTGCCGGCTGACCGCGGAGCGCACCGGCGTCGCGGTGACCGCCGGTCCCGTCGAGGCAACCGCCATCGGCAACGTGCTCGTCCAGGCCCGGGCAACCGGCCTGATCACCGGAACCCTCGACGACCTCAGAAGGATCGTGATGAACTCTTTCCCCCTCACGCACTACCTCCCCCGTCCGACCGAGGAGCTCGCTGTCATCACCGCGCTGAGCAACGAGTTCGGCGCCGATCCCGCGTTCACCCGGGCCGGCGGCGGGAACTCGTCAGCCAAGGCCGACGGTGTGCTGTGGATCAAGCCGAGCGGAACCTCGCTGGCGACCATGACCGCCGAGGACCTGGTGCCCCTGGACCTCGACGTGCTCAACGGCTCGCTCGAGGCCCCGGACCCCGACCCGTCTTTCGGTGACCCGGTCAACCACATCGCGGGCCTGGCTCGGCGTGACGAGGGCCCGCGTCGGCCCTCTGTGGAGATCCTGTTCCATGCGCTGATCCCCGACACGTACGTGTTGCACACGCATCCACTGATGATCAACGCGGTCACCTGCAACGCCGACGGTCGCGAGCTGACGGCACGCCTGTTCGGCGACGAGGTGCTGTGGGTGGACTACGTGGATCCCGGGCTGCCGCTGGCCCGCCTGATCAAGCAGGAGCGCGAGGCGTTCACGGCTCGCACGGGTCAGGAGCCCCCGCGCGCCACGTTCCTGATGAACCACGGGCTGATCGTCTCCGGCGCCACCCCCGAGGAGGTGCGCGAGACGAGCTATGCGATTCTCGGCAGGATCGAGGCGGAACTGGCCGGGGCGAAGTCCCTTGTCAGCGCCGCTGAGGCGTTCCGCGCCGCGCGCGGGGCGGCCGCCGTCGCGACCGACGCCGGTCCGCTGGCCCGCGAGTTCCCGGTGACGGAGGCGGGCGCGGCGTTCCTGACGGCCGGTCCGCTGATCCCGGACCAGATCGTCTACGCAGGCTCGTTCCCGCTGGTGGCCGCCGACGCCGACGCCGTGCCCGCCGCGCTCGAGGCGTACCGGGCCGAGCGGGGTCTCGACCCCGTCGTGTTGGTGGTCCCTGGGGTCGGGGTGGCCGCCGTCGGCGACGCGGAGAAGACGGCCCGCACCGCCCTGGAGGTCTACGTCGACGCCCTGACGGTCGCGGAGGCCGCCAGCCGCCTCGGATCGGTGCGCGCCCTCGACGAGCGCGAGCGTCGCTTCATCGAGACCTGGGAGGCCGAGGCCTACCGCAAGCAGGTCGCCGCGTCGTAGCCCGGACGCACGTCGGCCCGCCGTCCTCGAGGGGACGGCGGGCCGACGGCGTGTCTGGGTCAGTCGGTGGCTTCGGCCCACAACTCCCGGCGGCGCCTGGCCGCACTGCGGTCGACGAGGCCGGTCACGGAGATCGCGATGGTCACCATCGCCATCAACCAGAAGAACTTTCGGAACATGCCTCCACCATAGGCAGACGACGGGACCCCGTGGAAGGGGTGTTCGCGAAGATCAGACCGCGGTGCACCGTCGCGCCGCGGTTCGCAGTCCCAGGTCTGACCACCCCTGAGGACCCGCCGCATAGTCTGTGAGGCATCATGTTCGACTTCCGCTGGTCCACGGACGGCCGCCTGCTGACGCGAGACCTTGCCTTGGCCGGTGCGCTCGCGGTGGCGAGCATCCTGCCGCTGACGGTGGTGCCGGATGCGGGCTTCCTCCCCAGGGCGGCCCTGTGGTCCGCGCTGATGTGTCTCTCGGTCGTCGCCCGGAGGGTGGCCCCGAGGCTGGCGCTGGGGATCGTCGCCGCTGCCGGCATCGGGATGGCTGTGACGATGTCGGCGCCGGTTCCGGCGCTGTTCGCCGTGCCTGTCGTCGTGTACTCCGTCGCCCGATACGACAGGCTCTCCATGATGGCGCCCGTCGCGCTTCTCGGAGTCGTCGGATCGATCGTCGGACCCATGGTCTGGACGAGGACCCTCGAACAGGGCTATCAGTTCGTCGGCACCGCGCTTCTCGTCCTGGTGTGCGCGGCCGTCGTCGCGCTCTCCTACCTGGCCGGTCGGCTTGTGCGGCTGCGCCACTACACCGAGTCTCTGGACCGCGAGATCGCCACGGAGAAGTTCGTCGCTGCCCAGCGGCAGTCCGCGCAGGAGCTGGCGATCGCCGAGGGGCGGGCGCGCACCGAGGTGGCGCAGGAGTTGCATGACGTGTTGGCCCACTCGCTGTCGATCATCGTCGTGCAGGCGGAGGGCGCGAAGGCGCTGACCACCAAGCGCCCGGAGGCCGCCGTCGAAGCTCTGGGAGTGATCGCGGACACGGGACGCAAGTCGATCGCCGAGGTGCGCCGCATCGTCGCGGTGATGCGGGGAGAATCGGAGACCCCCGATTTCGGCCCCGCCCCGACTCTGAGCCAGATTCCGGACCTGGTCGCCGCATCCGGGGGTCGGGTGAGCCTGCGCATCGAGGGGGAGCCGCCCGTAGTGCCGGAGTCGCTGGGGCTGGCCGGGTTCCGGGTCGTGCAGGAGTCGCTGACGAACGTCCTCAAGCACGCGGGGCCGACGGCGCACGCCGAGGTTGTCATGACCTACTCCCCACAGGAGGTCGACATCGTCGTGCGGGACGATGGGATCGGCGTGCTCTCGAGCAGCGATGGCCACGGCTCCGGTGTCCGCGGGATGCGGGAGCGCGTCCAGGCGATGGGCGGCACGTTCAGGGCGGGGCCGCGATCGGGGGGCGGCTTCGAGGTGCACGCACGACTGCCGCTACCGAGCCAACTGGGCACGAGCTGGCTGAGAGGAACGAACAGATGATCAGGGTGTTGCTGGCCGACGACCAGGCGCTGGTGCGCTCCGGATTCCGGATGCTCATCGACTCCGCGGATGACATGACCTGCGTCGGCGAGGTCGAGAACGGACGCGACGCGGTGGCGCTCGTGAAGTCCCGCCCGGTGGATGTGGTGCTGATGGACATCCGCATGCCCATCATGGACGGCACCGAGGCGACGCGCCAGATCGCGGCGTTGGGAGTCGACACCAAGGTCCTTGTGCTGACCACCTTCGACCTGGACGAGTACGTCTTCGCGGCCATCCGCAACGGGGCAAGCGGGTTCCTGCTGAAGGACGCACTCCCCGACGAGCTGCTCGGCGCCATCCGCGCCGTGGCGGAGGGGGACGCGGTCGTCGCACCGTCGACCACGCGGCGCCTGCTTGACCACTTCGCGGACATGCTTCCCCAGGCCGGAGCGAAGCAGGACGACCGGCTGGACGTGCTGACCGAGCGCGAGCGCGAGGTGCTCGTCGAGGTGGCGCGCGGGTCGAACAACCAGGAGATCTCGCAGCACCTCTACATGGCCGAGGGAACCGTCAAGACCCATATCGGCAGGCTGCTCAGCAAGCTCGGGGCCCGCGACCGCGTCGGCCTTGTCCTGATCGCCCACGAGGCCGGCATCCAGTAGCGGCCGGGTCTCCCTTCGGCTCCGCCCTCTCCCGGTCGCTCCGCCCTCTCCCGGTCGCTCCCCCTCTCCCGGTCGCTCCCCCTCTCCCGTTCGCTGCCCTCCCCCTCCGAACCTCTACCCACCCTCCCTCGGCTCGGCCCTCCCACACCATCTCTCGGCACCTTCCGTGCACAAAAAGTGGCTAGAGCCGGAGCACGCGGAAATAGGACGCGTGCTGGGGACCAGGCCACAGTTGTGCGCGAGATGGTGACTCCCACCAGGCCAACCGCGCCCAGTCCCCGGCTGGCGGACCCCGATACCGACCCCTTGCCACTGGACCAATAACCCCAAGCAGCCATGCCTGCCGGTACACAGAAGTGGCCAGAGCCGGAGCACTCGGAAATGCGACACGTGCCGGGGACCAGGCCACAGTTGTGCACGGTGATGGCCGCATGGACGCCGCCGGGGTGGTCAGGCGGAGATGGCGGCCAGGTCCTGGGTCACCGCGGAGGTCGACGATGACGGTCGCGCCGGATCTCCCGCAACAGGCTCTCCTGCGTGCTACCCCACTGATGCCAGATCTGGTGATAGTCGAGCCTCAGGTGATCGAAGCCCTGGTCGCGCGCCGCCAAGTCCCTCGCATAGTCGAGACGACGTTGCTCCGGGCTGCTGTGGTACTCGGCACTGTCGCACTCGACGATCAACCTGCGGCCGACGAGGAGGTCGACCCGGCCGATGCCGGGTAGGTAGACCTGCGGGGAGACTGTGACATGGCGACGCTGAAGGAACAGCCGCACCCGGGTCTCGCTCCCCGACTCCGCTCTGTTCAGGAGGCTCAGGAAGCCTCGCCGCTCCTCCGGGATGGACGCGACGATGTCCTGCACGTCGGCGACCCGGATCAGTCCAAGGTTCAAGGCCGATTCCAGCACGATCAACGTCGTCTCGTGGTCGTGCCGGTGCGCAACCTGCCGCAGACAGTCGGCCAGCGACCAGACGGCGTTCTTCGGCCGACGTCGATCGTCGGCATGCAGGACGAGCCCATCCCGTTGCGCGGGGATCGGCCCCGACCGTAGACGGCATGGATCCCGTCATGCGTCGGCACCCACAGGCCGTGAAAGGCGCAGCCGGTCAGGCAACCAAGCCGGCAGCCGCCGTGCAGCGCACGGACCACCCGCTCGTCTGCCCAGGGCAGTGCGTACCAACCGCGCTGGACGCGTCTCACTGAGCCCGCGGCCAAGGCGGCCTCCAGTTCGCGTCGCGAGGCGCCTTCTCCAAGGATCTCCGCGTAGGACATGACCCCGGAGTTGATGGAGGGTCCAGAGCTCATCAGGTGCATCTCGCAACTGTGACCCCCGCGCAGGGCAGCCCGCGACGTTCAGGCCGCCCTGTGGATAACCCTGTGCACAGTCCAACACCTCCCCACCTCACCTGACGTCCGCGGCCGGCACTACCGCCCGCCCGGGCACCCTTCCGCACAACTGTGGCCTGGCCCCCAGCACGCGGGATATGCCCGGGTGCTTGGGCTATAGCCACAGTTGTGCACGCATGGGGGAGACGCGGGGCGCTTGAGCGCCGAGGAAGGAACTGGCGGGAGAGCAGGCCTTCGAGGGTGTCTAGGCGCCCGACACCCGACACAACTGTGGCCTGGCCCCCGGCACGCGTCGAATATCCGCGTGCTCCGGCTCTGGCCACTTTTCTGCACGGAGATAGGGGCGAGGGGGAGGAAGGCGTCCGGGCGGGGCATGAGAGGGAAGAGGTTCGCGGGGAGGCCAGGAGGACGGGGTGGCCCGGGAGGACGGGGAGGCCGGGAGCCCCGGGAGCCGGGAGGCCCGGGAGGCCGGGAGCCCCGGGAGCCGGGAGGCCCGGGAGCCGGGAGGCCCGGGAGCCCGGATGTCACGCCTGGGTCGGGACCAGGTCCTCCGTGCCCTTCTCGAACTCAGCGGCGCCGAGGCGACGCCGCGACGCGGCCAGAACCGCCGCACAGCCGAAGTAGACCAACGCCATGACGACGAAGGCGACGGTGGACAGGCCGCTCGACGGGAGAACGAACGCCGCGACGACTCCCGCCAGCACGAAGGCGCCGTTGAAGGTCATGTCGTAGAACGTGAAGACCCGCCCCTTGTAGCCCTCGTCGATGTGCGCCTGCACGATGGTGTCGACGCAGATCTTGAACGACTGCACACCCAGGCCGATGAGGAAACTGCCGAGGTACAAGGCCCACTGGGCCGACGTGCCGGACACGGCCAACGTGACGACCCCGGCGCCCACCAGCAGCGCGAACCCGGTGCGGGCCAGCCCCAGCCGGCGCACCAGCACGGGCACCAGAGGAGCCGACAGGATGAACCCGGCACCGGTGAAGACGCCCCACACGGTCAGGTCGGCGAGCGCCGCGTCGGGCTGGTCGATCGGGTGCCAGATGTTGCGCGCGGCCAGGATGATCGCGACGCTGAGCAGCCCGAACAGCAGCCTGGTCACGCCCATCAACGACAACGCGACGACGGCCACCCCGCGCGACGCCAGGTGTCGGCCCGCCTCACCGAGCCCGGACAGGACCTCCCGCACGCCTGAGGAGTCGCGTGATTCCGTCGCCGACGGGCCGAGCGCGTCTCGCGCGAACCCGCGGCACCGCAGCACCGAGCCGACGAACAGCACCGCTGCCAGCCAGAAGACCAGGGCGTTGGCGCCGTCGGCGCCCAGTGTGTCCGCGAAGGCGAACCGGGCGGCGACCCCCACGACCGCGCCGATGACGACGCCCAGCGGGCCGACCGTCGGCACGATCGAGCTCGCGGTGAGGTACTCATCCTCCTCGACGGTGTGCTGCAGCCCAGCCGACAGGCCGGCCAGCATGAACCGGTTGATGCTCATGGCCACGAGCAGCGCCCCGAACAGCACGACGCTCCATACCCCGCCGGTGCTCCCGGTGAAGATGACGATGCCGATGGTCACGGACAGCACCGCCCGCGCGACGTCGGACCACAGCGCCACGTCGCGTCTCGACCAGCGGTCGAGACGCGGTGACACGAACGGGCCGATGACGGTGAACGGCAGCAGCGTCAGGGCGAGCACGCCGGCGATGGCCCACGCGTCGGGCTGGGATGTCGGCGAGAAGAGGATGTAGCTCGCCATCCCCACCTGCAGCGTGCCGTCGGCCGCCTGGCTCAGGATGCGCAGGGTCAGCAGACGGCGGAAGGCCGCGTGCCTCCACAGGCGCCGCAGGGCGGAGATGAGCGTCAAGGGATCAGTTCCCCGTCGCCTGCGCGTGCAGCTTCTCGGCCTTCTGGACAGCCAGCGTGGCGCCGGTCTCCTCCATCATCTGCTCGATCTGCGGCTGCTTCGCGGCATCGAAAGCCGCCAGCTTCTCGACGGAGGCCACCATCTTCTGGAAGCACTCCTCCCGCTCGCCCTCATCCCCGTGGTACTCGGTGTGAAGGTAGCTGTGCGCGTTCCGCTCGACGGAGCGAACGGCGGTCATGACCTTCCCCTTGGGCGAGACGAGCGACGCGATGACCGTGAGGGTCAGGACGGCGATGATGACGATCAGCGAGTGGGCCGGGTCGAACGTGTAGACGTGGACCGGCTCTCCGCCGTTGATGAAGCCGACCTGGTTGGTGTGCAGCGCCTCGAGCACCAGCTTGACGCCGATGAAGCCCAGGATGATCGCCAGCCCGTACTTGAGGTATACGAGGCGGTCGAGGAGTCCGTCGATCAGGAAGTACAACTGACGCAGACCCATCAGCGAGAACGCGGTCGCGGCGAAGACGATGTAGACATTGGTCGTCACGGCGTAGATGGCGGGGATGGAGTCCAGGGCGAACAGAATGTCGGTGCCGCCGATGGCCACCATGACAAGCAGCATCGGGGTCAGGACCCTCTTGCCGTTCTCGAAGGTGAACAGCTTGTCGCCGTCGTAGTGGTCGGTGGTGCGCAGGAAGCGCTTGGCCAGCCGGATGACGAAGTTGTTCGAGTCGTCGTGGTCCTCATCCTCGGGCGCGAGGAGTTTGCCGGCCGTCAGCAGGAGGATCAGCCCGAAGAGATAGAAGGCCCAGGTGAAGTGGTCGATCAGGGCCATGCCGGCGAAGATGAACAGGCTTCGCATGATGAGCGCGAACACGATGCCGAACAGCAGCACCTTCTGCTGGTCCTTGCGCGGCACGGCGAAGCTGGAGATGATCACCAGGAAGACGAACAGATTGTCAACCGACAAGGCTTTTTCCAGGATGTACCCGGAGAAGTACTCGATGCCGAGGTGATGGTCGCCGACCGCGAGCAGGATCAGGCCGAACACGACCGCGATCCCGACGTAGAAGGCCGACCACCAGGCCGCCTCCTTCAACGTCGGCTCGTGCGCCTTGCGCACATGGAAGAAGAAGTCGAAGGCCAGGAGCCCGAGGATCACGACGAGCGTGATGGCCCAGACCCATGGGGGCATGTTGGTAGTCGTCAAGGAACTGCTCCTGAATACGGGCAAGAAAACGGGTTTCTGCCACCGGTACCCTTCAGGGCCAACGTCGATGACCCCACCAGGGTACCGGCGAAGCGGGGCTTCCCCCAATGCGACGGTGCCCGTCCCAGGCCGTCTCCGGCGGCCGGTAGCCTTGGGCGCGACGACGGGAGGTCCTTGATGCGACGTCTACTGACACTGCTGCTGGTGACGACGATGTGCCTGGTCGGATGCGCCCCGGAGGGCGACGACGGCGGCTCAGCGCCCGCGTCGACGGCGCAGCCGCCGGCCGACCTGCCAGCCGCAGACGACGCCGTCGCAGCCCTGGTCGCGGCGCTCAACGACCACGACGTCAGCGAGTTGTCCACCGTCAACGCCGCCTCGGACGCGCAGGCCGACTTCACCACCATCTTCGCGGGGATGGACGAGATCTACCCCAGCGTCACCGCCGGCGCCGTCACGTACGACGGGGCCGACGGCGCGTCGGCGACCCTGAACATGGACTACGCGCTCGGCCTGAACGGCTGGTCATACACGTCGACGGCGTCGTTCCGCTATGTCACCGACACCTGGCGTCTCGACTGGCAGCCGTCCATCATCCATCCCGATCTGACGTCCGCGTCGCGGATGCGGCACACGCAGACGGCCGCAAAGCGGGGCGCCATCAACGACCGCGATGGCAACGCCATCGTCGAGGAGCGGTCACTGTACGAGGTCGGGCTCGACAAGTCCACGGTCGAGGAGGCCGAATGGGAGACCGCCGCGGGTGACCTCGCTGTCCTCCTGGACATCGACAAGAAGTCCTACGTCGAGAAGGTCCTTGCCAACGGGCCGAAGGCCTACGTCGTCGGCGCGAAGGTGCGGCAGAGCGCCATCCCCACCAACATCTCCGACGTGCCGGGGGCCATGGTGCGCGAGGTGCGCGCCGTCCTCGGCCCCAGCGACTCGTTCGCCGTCCCCATCCTCGGCTCGGTCGGCGCGCCGAGCGCTGAGCAGATCGAGGAGTCCGCAGGCACCCTGACGAGCGCGGATATCGTCGGCACGAGCGGCCTGCAGTCCCGCTACGACGAGACGCTGCGCGGCGTGCCACTCGTGAAGGTCGACCTCGTCGCACGCAAGGTTGCCGAGGGCGAGTCCGCGGAGCCGGTCGAGGAGAAGACCCTGTTCCAGCAGGACGCCTCGGTGTCGTCGTCCATCAGCATCAGCCTGGACCGCAACCTCCAGACCAAGGCCGAGAAGGTGCTGAAGAGCCAGAAGGGCACGGCGGCGCTCGTCGTGATCGACCTGAACGACGGCGGGGTGCTCGCCGCCGCCCAGTCGGAGGCCGCCGGGACGTACCCGTACGTCACCTACGGGAAGTACGCGCCGGGGTCGACGTTCAAGGTCGCGACGTCGCTCGCGATGCTCCGCAAGGGCAAGGAGCCGTCGTCGACGGTGAACTGCCCCAGCTCGCTGAAGGTCAACACCTACACGTTCGGCAACTACTCGGGATACCCGTCGTCGGCGACCGGCAAGGTGCCGATGGAGACCGCATTCAAGTACTCGTGCAACACGGCGTTCGCCGGCGCCAACGTGTCCGCGAAGCAGCTGCACGCCGCCGCGGCCTCGCTCGGCGTCGGCGTCGACTACGACGCGGGGTTCACCGCCTACTTCGGCACCGTCGATCCGGGCAACAAGATCGACCTCGCCGCGTCGAAGATCGGCCAGGGCCAGGTCACCATGTCGCCGCTCGGCATGGCCGCCGTCGCCGCGTCGGTCGGATCCGGCCAGACGACCATCCCGTGGCTCGTCGAGGGTGAGGCGGCGAAGTCGACCGCCGCACCGCTCTCGTCGACGGAGACCAAGCAGCTCCGGCAGCTGATGAAGGCCACCGTCGACTCCGGCACGGCCACGAAGCTGCAGGGCATCATGACCGGCGCGAAGTCCGGCACGGCGCAGTGGGGCAAGACCGGCGACCTGAAGACGTCGGCCTGGATGATCGCCTACAACGACGACGTCGCGGTCGCGTCGTTCGTCGAGGTCGGCGACTCCGGCGGCACCACCGCCGCCCCGCTGATCGTGAAGCTGTTCTCGTAGTCGGGACCTGTTAACCCTTCGCTCCGCTCAGGGCGTTTCGACAGGCTCAACGACCCGGAATCGGTTCCCTGAGCCACACCCGGTTCCCTGAGCTCGTCGAAGGGCGCCGAGCGCAGCGAGGCGGGACCCGGGTTGACCCTTCGCTGCGCTCAGGGCGTTTCGACGGGGCCTGTGCTGAGCCTGTCGAAGTGCTCAACGACCCGAGGACCAGTTTTCCCTGAGCCACACCCGGTTCCCTGAGTCGTCGAAGGGCGCCGAGCGCAGCGAGGCGGGACTCGGGTTGAACCCTTCGCTCCGCTCAGGGCGTTTCGACGGGGCCTGTGCTGAGCCTGTCGAAGTGCTCAACGACCCGGAATAGGTTCCCTGAGCCACACCCGGTTCCCTGAGCTCGTCGAAGGGCGCCGAGCGCAGCGAGGCGGGACTCGGGTTGACCCTTCGCTCCGCTCAGGGCGTTTCGACAGGATCCACGACCCGCGCACTCGAGGCGTCGAGGCGCTTGAGGCCGATGACGCAGCCGATGATCGCCGCGAGGAAGACCACCTTCAGCCACGACAGCTCCTCGTTGCCCGTCGCCGCGGCATACGCAACCGTCAGCACCGTGCCGACGCTGGTCCACACGGCGTAGGCCGTCCCCGTCGGGATGTGGCGCATGGCGGCGGCCAGGCCGATCATCGAGCCGACGACCGCGACGGCGAACACCGCCGTCGGCAGCAGCACGCTGAACCCGGCGCTCGCGGACAGCGCGTTGGCCCACACGGCCTCCAGCACGGCGCTGGCGAGCAGCACCGGCCACGCGTAGCCCGGCTTCACGAGATCACCTTGAGCCCGACGACGCTGACCACGATCCCGGTCAGCAGCAGCACCTTCTTCACGCTGGCCGACTCGGCGCCGGTCAGCATCGCCCAGGCGACGGTGAGCGACGCCCCGGTCGCGGTCCACACGGCGTACGCGGTGCCGGTCGGCAGCGTCGCGAGCGCCGTACCGAGGCCGACGAGGCTCAGCACCCCGGCGACGATGAAGACGACCGTCGGCACCGGCCGTTTGAGCCCGTCGGAGCGCCCGAGCGCCGTCGCCCAGACGGCCTCCAGAACGCCGGAGCCGATGAGAATGACCCAGTCCATGAGAGTTTCCCCTTCGCACGTGAACCCCCTGAGGGGTGGCCAGTCGTGCGTAACCGGGTACTGAACCGTCGTCCGGGGCGGGGTCGCCGAGGCCCATCCTACCCGACGTCTCCCCCGCCGCCCCTGATAGTTTCGGGAGCATGAGTGAGACCCGCACCCCCCTGGATCAGATCGCCGACGCGTACGTCGACACCATGGTCAGCCTCAGCCCGACCCTTGCGACGCACCTCGGCTTCGAGGGCGACCACACCGCGCTCGACGACTACTCGCCCGCCGGCCTGCAGGCGGTCGCCGACGCGACCCGCGCGACGCTGCGCGAGGTCGAGGCGGCCGAGGCGCTCAACGCCAACGACATCGTGACGCGCAACGCGATGATCGAGCGGCTCTCGCTCGAGCTCGAGCTGTTCGACGCCGGCGAGACGTACGCGGCCCTGAACAATCTCGCCTCTCCGCTGCAGGACATCCGCAGCATCTTCGACCTGATGCCCACCGACACCGAGGACGACTGGCGCACCATCGCCGGCCGCATGGCAAACGTCGGCGGCGCGATCGACGGGTACATCGAGTCGCTGCGCTACGCCGCCGAGCGCCCCGAGCTGCCGTTCCCGGCGATCCGCCAGATCAACATCGGCATCCAGCAGTCCGACGAGCTGGCCGGCGACGCGTCGTTCTGGAACCAGCTGGCCGACGACGACCGCGCTCCCGAGTCGCTCCGCGCGGACCTGACGGCCGGCGCCGATGTCGCCCGCGCCGCCTACGCGCGGCTCGCCGACACGTTCCGCTCGCTGACCGACCGCGCCCCCGTCGCCGACGGGGTCGGGCGCGAGCGCTACCAGCGCTTCTCCCGGGAGTTCCTCGGCGCCACCGTCGACCTCGACGAGACCTACCGGTGGGGTCTCGAGGAGCTGCAGCGGATCATCACGGAGCAGGAGGCCATCGCCGTCGAGCTGTACGGCGACGGCACCACCCCCGAGGAGGCCATGAAGCGCCTCGATGAGGACCCCGGCCGCCAGTTGCAGGGCACCGACGCGCTCCAGAAGTGGATGCAGACCACCGCCGACGCGGCCGTCGACGCGCTGGCGGGCGAGAGCTTCGACATCGCCGATGAGCTGCGTCGCCTCGAGTGCTGCATCGCCCCGACGCAGGACGGCGGGATCTACTACACCGGCCCGACGGCCGATTTCTCCCGGCCGGGTCGCATGTGGTGGTCGGTCCCGCCGGGCGTGACCGAGTTCGCCACCTGGCGCGAGAAGACCACCGTCTACCACGAGGGCGTGCCGGGTCACCACCTCCAGATCGGGCAGGCGACCTACCGCGCGAAGGACCTCAACAAGTGGCGCTCGCTGCTGTGCTGGGTCTCCGGGCACGGCGAGGGCTGGGCCCTGTACGCGGAGCGGCTGATGGCCGACCTCGGCTTCCTCGACGATCCCGGCGACCGGATGGGCATGCTCGACGCGCAGCGCATGCGCGCCGCCCGCGTCGTCCTCGACATCGGCGTGCACCTCGGCAAGGAGTGCCCCGAGGAGTGGGGCGGCGGCATCTGGGACGAGGCGAAGGCCTGGCCGTTCCTGAAGGCCAACGTGAACATGGCCGAGGAGTTCGTGCGCTTCGAGCTCGACCGCTACCTCGGCTGGCCGGGACAGGCACCGTCGTACAAGGTCGGGCAGCGGCTGTGGGAGCAGGCGCGCGACGAGACGGCGGCCCGCGAGGGTGACGAGTTCAGCCTGAAGGCGTTCCACCGTCGCGCTCTCGACCTGGGGTCGGTCGGTCTGGACGTGCTGCGCACGGCGCTGGCCGGCTGATGCGCCCTCCGCGTCGGGGAAGCATTCCGGCTGACCCCGACGCGGGTCTTGAGGCGGGTCGGCCCTAGCGTGGGAGCCATGGTCAGCAGGCGATCGGTCCTGGCGGCGGCGGTGACGCTGCCGCTGACCGGGTGCGTGGACGTCGGTTCGTTCGACGGGTCGACGCTCGGCGGCTGCCGGACCCCGGACAGCCTGGTCTCGTTCGACACCGTCGTTGGGGCGCCACTGTCGTACGAGCTGTCGGGGAACCGGCAGTCCTTCCGGGCAGACCCCCGGTTCGTCGAGCTGCTCGACACCTGGGCCGCCGACTGGGAGTCGGCGGCCGGGCTCGGGAGGCTGACGGAGATCTCGACCTACGGCGCTTACGTCGACCGCTGCGAGTCCTGGCACGCGGCTGGCCGGGCCTTCGACGTCGCCGTCGTGCGCCACGAGGACGGCGAGGTGTCGTGCCGCTACGACGAGTGGGGTGACGACGCGGGTCGGCTGCGGGGCTACTGGCGGCTGGCCGCCTCACTCGCCGCGCACTTCACGTACACGCTGACGCTCAGCTACAACGCCCAGCACCACAACCACATCCACGTCGACAACGCGGTCAACGGTTTCGACGCGCCCCGGTTCCGGGAGCGGTCACGCGCCCAGGTCCAGGTGGTCCAGGGGGTGGCGCGGCACGTCTTCGGCCGCGACTGCCCCGAGAACGGGAGCTACGACGTTGCGACCCGGGACGCCGTGCGCTCCGTCCAGTCCGAGCTGGGCATAACCGCCCCGCTGGCCGACGTCGACGGCTGGCGCCAGTTCCTCACCCGCGCCGCCTCCGGAGGCTGACCCGCCCGACCTTCCGTGCACAACTGTGGCCAGAGCCGGAGCACTCGGATATGACGCGCGTGCCTGGGCCCTGGCCACACTTGTGCGGGAGAGTGCCGGTCATCGACAGGGAGGGTCTCGTCGTGGAGGTCAGGCAGGCGACCGAGCCCGACGGACAGGGCAACGACCGAGTCGGGACAGCCGGTAGAGAGACTGTCCGGCCGTCAGATGCAGAAGGGGTTTCCCTCCGGGTCTGCCATCACGACCCAGGCCCCGCTGCTGTCCCTGCGTCGCTCGACCAGGCGACCGCCGAGTTCCTCGATCCGGCCGATCGCCGCCTCGAGGTCGGCGACGCTGCAGTCGAGGTGGATCCACCCGCGGCGCTGGTCGGTCTCCTCGCTCTGCTGGAACAGGAGCGGCACCCTGCCTTCTCCTGGTTCCAGCAGGATGAACCCGTTGCACGAGTCAGCCGGGACGCCGCCGACGAGTTCAGCCCAGAACGCGGCCAGAGCGGTCGGGTTGACGGCGTTGATGGTGATGCAACGGACGGTGAGAAGTGCCATGTGAGGAGGCTATCGGTGCGGTTCGCCCTCCCTCGTCGGGCCGCGCGCTGACGGCGGCCTACAGCTCGACGAGTTCCTGCGCCCAGGCGCGGGCGGCCGCCCGGTCGACGTTGTCCTGCTCCGGCTTCCGCAGGATCCTGAGCAGGAGCCGGCCGAAGAACCCGGTCTTCGACTTCTCGTACCGGCCCGCGAAGGTCGCGCTGGCCGCGGCTCCGATCAGCTCGACGGCCGAGGCGTTGTACCCGATGGCCTCATCCTGCTTGCCGGGGTCGGCCGCGTTGAGGCAGGTGTTGAACACGGCGACGGTGGTCGACTCGAGGTTCGCCTGGTTGGCGTTCAGCCACGCCGTCGCTTCGGGGTAGAAGCGTCCGGCGTTGATGCCTGAGCCCACCACGACGAGTTCGGCGTCATGCACCTGGGGCGCGTCCTGCAGGCACTCGACGCGCACCTGGTCTCCGTTGGACCGCAGCTCCCGGGCGATCGCGTCGGCGATCACGTGGGCAGCGCCGAGTCGGGTGGCGTAGGCGATCAGGACGTTGCGCATGGAACGACACTAACGCCCGTCGTCGCAGTAAGGCTTGCCTGGGGTCCACAACAGGTGACCCCAGCCATATCACCGCTTGTCAGTCGAAGATCGGGCCGACGGTGCGGGTGCGCTTCAACTCGAAGAACCCAGGGTAGGCGGTGACCTTCACGAAGCCGTCGAACAGGTCTCCCGCGGCCTCGCCCTTGGGCGCCGGAGAGATGACTGGGCCGAAGAGGCTCATGCCGTTGACGCGCAGCACGGGGGTGCCGACCTCGTCGCCGACGGGGTCCATGCCCTCGTGGTGCGAGCGGCGCAGGTCGTCGTCGGCTGCGTCGGTCTGGGCGATGTCGATGATGTCTGCGTCGGCGCCGACCGCGTCGAGGGCGGCCTTCAGGGTCTCGAGCGTGCGGGGCTCACCGTTCGGGTGGAAGCGCGTGCCGATCTCCGTGTAGAACTCGGCGAGCTTCTCCGAGCCGTGTCGCTGCTCGACCAGCAGGGCCGCGCGGGCCGGGGCCCACGCCTTGTCCATGTGATCGCGGTAGGCGGGGTCCAGGTCACGACCCTCGTTCAGCACCGCGAGGCTCATGATGTGGAACGTGGTCTTGACGTCGCGCACCTTCTCCACCTCGAGCATCCAGCGGGAGGTCATCCAGGCCCAGGGGCAGGTGGGGTCGAACCAGAAATCAACACTCGTCGTCATGAACCCATCTCAGCACAGCCTCAGGGATGCAGGCCGACGACTCTGTCAAGCCATCAGCGAATCCACGTGCACCCTCAGCCGACGATCCGACGCGCCTCGTCCAACGCCCGCGACACGAACACGCCCTGGAACAGCACCACGTGCACCAGCAGCATGTGGAACTGGTGCACCGGGATCCGTTCCTCCCACCCGTCGGCCAGCAGGCTGATCTCCTGGTAGCCGGCGATGGTGGCGTCGAGGTGGTCTGATCCGAACAGCCCAAGCTCCGCCAGGTCCGTCTCCGCGTGCCCGCCGTGCGCGCAGGGGTCAATCAGCGTGCCGACGGTGCCGTCCCCCTGGATGGCCCACACGATGTTGCCTCCCCACAGGTCGCCGTGGATGCGGGCCACGTCGCGGCACCGGGACGGCTGCGGCGAGTCGAATCTACCGCCGGCGATGACGTCGCACGCGCGGTGCAGCAGGGCGCGCTCGTCGTCGGACAGCCCCCCGGCCATCAGGACGTAGGGGCGGCAGCGGGCCTCGGCGTAGAACTCGCCGAAGGTCGACCACGTGGGCCTCGCTGCGGCCGGGGCCGGCAGCTCAGCCAGCGTGAGGTCCGCCGGGCTCATCTCGAGGGGCGCCTGGCCCCACCACCCCGCGCCGGCGGCGTGCGTCACGGCGAGCCGTCGGCCGAACCTCTCCGCGTCCAACCTTGACGGGGTGCCGGGGTCCAGCAGCCCGGTGGTGAGCCACGTCGATCCGACGCCCTTCAGTCGGGCGACGGCGGCTCCCCCGGGCACCAGCAGCCATCGGAGACTCGCTGCCTCGGTGACGATCGCGCGGCGGGATCCGACCTTGTGGAACGTCTCCATGCCGGCCTCCTCTGCGCGCTGACAACACGTTATCCGCCGGACGACGCACCGTGGTGGACGGTGCCGTATCCACGCGGTGACGATCCCGTGTCAGGACGGTGATCGACGGGATCGTGGCACGAGCTGCGGCGGCTACGCTGAACTCACCGACCCCGAAACCGATCTTGAGGAGGGCACCCGTGAACTCCCCCGGTGACGTAGGCGCCTGGTTCCGCACCGCCCAGCGCAGCACGACGGGGTCCCGCACCGACTGGGGTCCGCACGGCGGCGAGTTCGGGCGCCTGTCGCCCGCGCCGGAGCTCGACCGGGCCCTCGCGCTGTTCGTCGGCCGCCCCACGATGGTGCTGACCGGGGCCGGCATGTCCACCGGGTCGGGGCTCCCCGACTACCGCGGCCGTGACGCCGTCCCACGCTCCCCGATGACGTTCCAGGAGTTCGTCGGCTCCGACCTGAGCCGACGCCGCTACTGGGCCCGCTCCACCGTCGGCTGGCGCGCCTTCGGGAGGGCCACCCCCAACCCAGCGCACCGGGCCCTCGCCCGTCTCGGGCAGCTGACCCCGATGACCGGAGTGGTCACGCAGAACGTCGACGCGCTGCACCAGGCTGCCGGATCGTCGCCCGTCATCGACCTGCACGGCAACCTCGACCGCGTCGTCTGCCTCGACTGCGGCGCCGTGACGTCACGGGCCGAGCTCCAGCCCACCCTGCTCGCGCTGAACCCCGATTTCGCGGCCCACCTCGACGAACTGGCCGTCAACGCCCGGACCGCCCCCGACGGCGACGCGGAGGTGGACCGGACCGAGGACTTCGTCTACCCGACCTGCGACCGCTGCGGCGGGATGCTGAAGCCCGACGTCGTGTACTTCGGGGAGAACGTCCGCCCGGAGGTCACCGCCGCCGCGAACCGGCTGCTCGACCACTCCGAGGTGCTGCTCGTCCTCGGGACGAGTCTCACCGTGATGAGTGGGCTGCGGTTCCTGCGCCGCTCGGCGAAGGAGGACCGGCCGATCATCATCCTGAACGACGGCACCACCCGCGGCGACGAGCTGGCCACCCTGCGCCTCCACGGGAGGATCGCACCCGTGCTCGAACGATGGGTCCGGCAGACCGCCCACTGACAAGCCCCTTTTCGCGAGACGTTCCGCGCCCTAGACTCTGCTCACCCCCGACGAAAGGCGCCACATGGCAGGCGGACTCGCAGCCCTCCTCGACGACATCGCTGCCATCGCACGGGCGGCGGCCGCCTCGGTCGACGACGTGGCGGCCGGCGCCGCGAAGGCCTCGGTCAAGGCCGTCGGCGTGGTCGTCGACGACACCGCCGTCACGCCCCGCTACGTGCAGGGCTTCACCCCTGACCGCGAGTTGCCGGTGGTGTGGAAGATCGCACGCGGGTCGATCATCAACAAGCTCGTCTTCATCCTGCCCGCGATCCTGCTCCTCAGCCAGTTCCTGCCATGGCTCCTGACTCCGCTGCTGATGTGCGGCGGCCTCTACCTCAGCTATGAGGGGGCCGAGAAACTCTGGGAGGCGGTGAGTGGACACTCCAAGGCCAAGGAGGCCCCGGCGCTCCTGCAGGGCGGTGACCACGAGAAGCTGATGGTCTCCAGCGCCATCCGCACCGACTTCATCCTGTCCGCAGAGATCATGGTGATCTCGCTGAACGAGGTGGGGGACCTCGGGTTCTGGATGCGCGCCGGGTCGCTGGTCGTCGTGGCGCTGATCATCACGGCGATGGTCTACGGCGTCGTCGCCCTCATCGTGAAGATGGACGACGTCGGCCTCAAGCTGGCCGCGAAGGAACGTACCCGCCGACTCGGCGAAGGGCTCGTCAAGGCCATGCCGAGGGTGATGCAGGTGCTGAGCACCGTCGGCGTCGCGGCCATGCTGTGGGTCGGCGGCCACATCCTGCTCGTCGGCATCAACGACCTCGGCTTCACGCCGATCTATGAGTTCGTCCACCACCTCGAAGAGGCGGCCGCGCACGCCGCAGGCGGCTTCGTCGGGTGGCTGGTCAACACGTTCTTCTCCGCGCTGCTCGGCCTCATCGTCGGCGCGGTCGTGGTGCTGATCATGCACCTCCTCCCCTTCGGAAAGAAGGGCCACACGGGGTCAACGGAGACCCACGCGCAGGAAGGCACGAGCTGAGATGTTTCGCCAGGGGGGCAGGGGGAAGCGGCGCTGGCCGCTGGTCGTCGGCGGCACGGTGGTGCTGCTGATCGTCGTCTGGCTGGGGCTGTGCTGGCGCTACGTCGCGCACCCGACGGTGGATCCGTACCAGAGCGTCGACGCCATCTACGTGCTCGGGCCAGCGGAGGGGCGTATCGATCTCGGACGCGAACTCGCCGCCGAGTACGGTGCCCAGGCGCTGCTCGTCACGGTCTCGGTGAACGAGACGACCGGTGCGGTCTACGAGAAGGATTTCTGCGACAAGCAGGCGGGCTACGAGGTGATCTGCCTGAACCCGGACCCCTACACGACGCAGGGGGAGGCGGAGGAACTCGCCGCCTACACCGATGAACAGGGCTGGGACACCGTGGCGGTACTGACCGACACGCCGCACATGTCCCGCGCCAGGCTGTGGATGGAGCGCTACGTGCAGGCCGACGTGGTGATGTGGGAGACCGACGAGGCCATGTCCCCGATGGACTGGGCGTATTCCTTCGTCTACCAAAGTGGGGCGTGGGTGAAGGCGATGGTGGTCGGGTCCTAGCCCCGCCGAGGACGCTGTCTCGGACGCTCCGTAGAGTTGAGGCATGGGGACAGAACTCGCGGCGTCGGTGATCATCCCCTGCCATGGCGCCGACGAGTTCCTGCCGCTCCAGTTGGAGGCACTCGCGCGGCAGGACGGCGCACCCCCCTTTGAAGTCCTGCTCGTCGACAACGGGGCGAACGAAGACCTACCCGGTCTCGCCGATCGATGGCGGGTCCAGCTGCCCAACGTGCGGATCATCGATGCCACGGCCAGGCGGGGTACGGGGTATGCGCGAAACGTCGGAATCGGGGCGGCCCGAGCCCCGTTGCTGCTCTTCTGCGACTGCGACGACGTGGTCATGCCCGAGTGGGTGCGCCTCGGCGTCCTGCAGCTTGGGCGACATCCCGTCTTCTCCGGCGGGGCGGTCCCCGTAACGGATGAACTCTGCCGGCAGGGGTGGAAGGCAGCCGTCGACCACGTGGGTCCTCATGAGGATGTACCCGATGGCCTCCCGCTCAGTGGTACCAGCACCTACCCGATCCTCATGGGGTGCTCGTTCGGCATCACCGCTGAACTGGCCCGACGGCTCGGCGGTTTCGACCTGTCCTTCGGCAGCCAGGGTGAGGACAACGACCTGGCGTTCCGGATTGTGGCCTCCGGGCTCACGCTGCCCGATGCGGGGCCGGTGTGTATCGCTTACCGTTGCCGGATCCGGCCCGACTCGTTCCGGCGTGGGATGAGCATCGCCCGTTCACACGCGCTGCTCTGCGCACGGCACCATGCCTGGGCGTCGAGTCCCGCGTACCAAGGCCACTGGCTACTGCGCCCGCTCCGCACGGTCGCTCTGATTGCAACCGGTCGTCGGCCGCCCCGCTGGCGCGAAGATCTGGGACGCCAGGTGGGTCTCATCCTCGGACGAGTGAGATTCGTCCTGCTGGGTGCGCCTCGGCCCCACCTGGCCATCGGAATAGGGAATGCAGTGAACTAGAGAAAGGATGAACCGTGACACCAGCGCATCGACCTGGGGCCAGTGTCCATCATCCCGCGCTACGACGCCGCCAGAACCATCGACAGCCAGCTGAGTCGCTGGCTGAGACGCGGAATGCTCCGTCGTACGAGGTGATCGCCGTTCTCAACGCCGCACAGACGACATGCGAGGAGGGGTCGAGGCGTCGCACGGAACCCGGCGCCTTCCTCGACGCCGACAATGCCGTCCACCCCGAGTGGCTTCGCGCCCTCGATGACGGACCGCTTCGCTCCATGGCATCGTCTCGGGGAGCCTCGTGCATACGCGAGTGAACCGCCCCGGGGTGATGCGGTGTACGGCATCGGGCCGAACGAGCCTGACCCGGCGCTACGCCCTGACCTACCCCTGCACGACTCGGACACCTTCCGGGACGCTGCCAGGGGAACTCGCAGCCTGGCGTGAGGACTTCCTTCGCGTCGGCGGGTTCGACGCGGCTTTCCAGGGTGGCCTCGAAGGAACCGACACTGTCTACGGTCCATTCAGGCGGGCATCCGAGTCAACACCTGCCAGAAGGCCCGTATCGACTACTGGCTACGGGATATGCCCCACGCCACCCCTCGGCAGCAACGCCCGTTCATGTCGGGCGAGGGTCGCCACGCTCTGAACGAGCCTCAGCGGGCATCTCGGCTCCGCCGAGGGACGTGTTCGCTACCGGGTCCTCAGCGGGTTCCAGCACCCGAACTGCTGCCAGCAAACGAGTACCGGGAGAATCACCCCTCGATGCCCAGCGCCTTCATGGCGTCCTCCCAGGTCCTCCAGGATGTCGCGTCCACGATCACTGCGTGCGGGTTCGGCGCCCAGCCGAGCCCGGGGACGTCGGCACCGTCGAGGAGCGCCCGCCAACGTTGACGAAGCTCATCTCGTTGAAGTGAGGCCTGGTCCCGCCAATGACTTCCAATCTCCTCCGGGCGCCGCGCATCGGCCAACGCTGCCGCCCCCACGGACACCTTTCCCACATACTGCTGGAAGCTGCGCCATGGAAGATGCAACACACGCAACCCGTCCTCCAACAGGCCCGGAATCGCGATCCAGTGGTTCCCCATGCCAATCCACAGACCGGGGAACGTCCTCGCGCACTGCTTGCTGAGCGTTCGGTCAGCCTCCCTGTTGACGCGCAGCCCCGGACCGGGCCCCTCGATCTGTGGAGTGCCCGCCGAGGGAAACCCGTTGTACATGAAGGCGCGATAGCGGTCAGCGCGACCGCTGCGAACAAAGTCGGCAACCGTGCCTCCGGGTGCGAACCAGAACTCGTCCGCATCCATGGGTATCACCCACCCCGCACCCCCACGCCGGGCCAAAGCTGCAAGTCGCGACATCTTCACGTCCTGGAGGTATCTGGGCTCGCTGTCCCGCCCGACGTGGATGGGGAACTGCGTTGCGAGGCACTCAAGAATCGCCAATGTTGCGTCGGTGGACCCGTTGTCCATGATCAGCATCCGGTCACACCCCTGCGAGAAAGCATGCCGGACGAAAGCCTCGATGATGTCAGCCTCGTTCTTCACCATGGCGATCACCCACACCTCATCACGACGCCGGCGACGGCGGGGCACCCCGTCCACCCGCTGACCGCGCCGGACCAGACGCACGTCGCGCCAGAACCGCCGGCTGACCACCCGACTACCCCAGCCCGTGACGTACTCGCGGATGGAGCGAGGAATGATCGATGGAGCCATTCAACAAGGGTAGTGTCCCGCTCAGCAGGCCGCTTGGGTGTCCCGCCCGCCCCAGGTTGCCTCGTCCCCCTCACCGCGTGGGAAGGGCAACCCAAGTGGATTCGGCCACCGTGAGACAATCTCTCAGGGGCAGATGCCTCGTCAGGGTCGAGGAGGCTGAATGGTTGAGCGGTACGCCGCGACTTCGAAGCCGCCTTCCCTCAGCCTGAACCTGATCCGACAGCTCCTCGATCTCTTGGCGCCCAAGGACCGCCTGAAGCTGGGACTATTGGTGATCGCCCAGTTCGTGACCTCGCTGACAGAGGTCGTCGGCATCGCGATGATCCTTCCGCTGGTTCAGTTGATGACCGGTTCCTCGCTCGACGACGGCTACATCGGTGTCCTACACGTCGCTCTCGGGGAGCCTCCGCGCTCTGACTTCATCGTGCTCCTCGGCGCCTTGATTGTCACCGCGTTCTGCCTCAAGGCTGTCTTCGCGCTCGTCGTCTCCTGGCGCGGAAGCGGGTTCACAGCACGCCTTCAGTTCGACACTCAGAAGCACCTCTTCGCCGCGTTCCTGGCCGAGCCCTACGCCCAGCATCGTCGCCGCAACACCTCGGAGGCGATCCGCGCAACCGGCCAGGCCACCTCCGACGCATTCGGCAAGGTGATCGGGGGGCTTCTGAGCGCCACCGCCGCACTCTTGTCCATCGTGGTGATGCTTGCCCTGTTGCTTGCGGTCCTTCCCGTGCCCACGCTGGTGGCCGTGGGCTTCCTTGGCCTCGTCATGGTGCTCATCGACCGAGTCCTCGGGCCTGTGACCCAGCGCGCAAGCCACGCAGCCATGGGCGCAGCGTTCGACAGCTCGAAAGCGCTCCTCGAATCGTTCCAGGGGTTCAGGGAGGTTCGGATGCTCAACAAGGCGGATGTCTTCCTGGATCGCTACGACGGAACGATGTCGACCTCGATCCAATCATTCCGGAAGATTGGCTTCCTCCAGCAACTCCCCAAGTACGTGCTCGAGGTCAGCGTGATCATCGGAATCACGTTGCTCATGGTCGTGCTTGCCGCAACCAACCAGACTTCCGCTATCGGCAGTCTGGCGGTATTCGTCACCGCAGCGATCAAGCTCATGCCGACCGTGTCCGGCCTCAGCAGCACGATCAGTACGATGCGATCAGGAAGCGCTGGCGCTGTCCTGATGCTCGACGCACTGCGTGAGTTCGACACGCACTCCGACTCGGTTTCCGCCGTGCTTCCTGCACCCAAGCGGGGCGACATATCGGTTGAGAACGTGGTATTCACGTTCCCAGATGGCGAGGCCCCAGTGCTTCGCGGCGTCTCGTTGAGCATCCCCACCGCAACGAGCGTCGCATTCTGCGGCACCTCCGGCTCCGGAAAGACCACGCTCGTCGACGTGATACTCGGGCTGCAGACACCGGAGTCCGGTCAGGTCCGCTTTGACGGTCTCCCCATCGCGGATCTTGGCGGCAACTGGCGATCTCGGATCGGGTACATTCCGCAGGACATCTTCCTCCTTGACGACTCCCTTGCCGAGAACATCGCCTTCGGCGAGAGGGGACCTGACCGTGACGACGAGCGGATCCTCGAGTGCATCCGTCTTGCCCAACTCGAGGAGTTCACGTCCTCACTCCCCGATGGGATCTGCACGCAGATCGGCGAGCGCGGGACCCGTCTGAGCGGTGGGCAGCGCCAGCGTGTGGGCATCGCCCGCGCGCTGTACCACCGTCCCGCCGTGCTGGTCATGGATGAGGCCACCTCGGCTCTGGATAACGAGACCGAGGACCAGATCATCCAGACCATCACCTCGCTGGCGGGCGACATGACCGTGATCATGGTGGCTCACCGTCTTTCGACCGTTCGCGGCGTCGACCAGCTGATCTTCATGGAGGAGGGAAGCATCGTCGCGCAGGGCACCTTCGACGAGGTAAGGAAGACCAACAAGCACTTCGACGCCCTTGTTCAGCTCGGCGATCTCTCCCCGGACGAGTCTGTATGATGCGCGCATCCATGGCCCTCGATGTGATCCAGTTCACCCAGCACGGTTTCGGCTGGGGGCCAGTCACCGGGTTGTCGGCGTTGGCAGCTCGGCTGGGTGGAGGTCAGCACCTGCCGATCCCCCTTGCATCCGTGCCACCACGAGGACGCGTGCTCGCAGGTCTGGCGGCCTCGCTCCTCCCCCGCACCGGCCCGAGGCGTGAACGGAGCCTCCTTGTGGTGTGCCCGGTACCCGGTGCGCTCTCGAGTCTTCTCGCTGAGCCCCGCCTGTGGCGGGGATACAACCGCGTCGTCGCCTGGATCATCGACAGCTTCTGGCTCGAGCGCATCCCCAGCGCCCTCCGGCTCCCAGTGCCGCTGAACCAGCTCTACATCACCGGCGCCGACGACCTCAGCCACTGGCGTGCCAGGTGCTCCACGCCGGTCGCCGTTCTGCCTTGGGGCGCCGACGTGCTGGACGCAACCAGCCGCATGGTGAACAAGGGGGTCGATCTTGCCCGAATCGGACGGCAGCCAACTGCCTGGGACGACGATGCCCGCACAACCGCCGCGGCCAGAGAGGCCGGACTGTCATTCAGCCCACGGCCTCCGTTCGGCGACTCCGAGGCCGCGGCTCTCAACAATGCGCACCGGGCCTACTCCAGCGCCCGCGCCGTGCTCGCGTTCGGCAATCTCGCATCACCCAGCAGCTATACACACCCGACTCGCGAGTATCTGACGGGACGATGGACCGATGCTCTGGCGAATGGTTGCCTGGTCGCCGGCATCCCACCCCAGTGCGTTGAAGCGAAGACCCTGCTGCCTGAACAAGCCCTGATCCGCGTCCCCTCAGATAACCTCGCGCTGGGGTTGGAGATCATACGGACTAGGCTCCGGGCCCCCGGGGAGCAAGACACCAACGCGATCCGTCGCTTCGCAGCCGCAAAGCTCGACTGGCGACTGCGCCTCCGGGCCGTCTTCGCGGATGCTGGCATCGAAGCAGGCGCTCTTGAGTCCGAGTTGAACAGCCTCGCCATCTCCATGGCGGCACTGCCTGAGGCCGACCATGAGTGGAGTTGATCAGTTGGCCGCCCTGCGCGGCGCGGTCCTGGATCCCATCCGTCGACGCAGCAAGACTGTTGTCGCAGTCCCCCCAGCAGATGGAATCGGCCTCGGAAATATGCTGGCGTTCTGGTTCTGGGCAGACCCTTCACGCCCCACCCCCCAGCGACGCCTGGTCCGAGCCACCCCCAGCATGGAAGGCTGGCTGCGGCATTTTCCCCGTTTGGGTGAGCTGGTGATCCAGCCGGACCGGATGCGGCTCTCCTACGCCCGAGAAGTGTCGATGTACCAGGGCAGTCCGGACGATGATCGAGCGACCCTGGAGCATTTCATCCGTGAGTACCTGCTCAGCGCCCCGGCCCTGGCGGCGCCTCCAGCCGATGACAGGGCACAACTCACGGTCAACGTGAGGCGCGGCGACTACTACTCGGATCCTCGCTGGCGACCGCTGTACGCATTCGACGTGGCCAGCTATGTCCGAGAGGCCGTCGCCGGAGCCCTGCGTCAAGGCGCGGTGGACAACATCTCGATTGTCTCTGACGATCCTGCATGGTGCCGCACGAACCTCGGCTTCCTCCAAGAGACGGCACCGATCCATCTCCAGGACCCTGCTGACGGACCCGCGGACAACTTCATCCAGCTCTGCCGGGCACGGCGCCTCATCCTGGCAAACTCATCCTTCTCTTACTGGGCCGCCTACATCAGCAACGTTCGGCACGGGGACAACTACGAGCTCACCTGGGCGCCCTGGTTCCACCGTCGCGACCTGCTGGGCGGTCGCGCCTGGCATCTCGACTCACGATGGTCAGTTGTCACCGACATCCCCGGTGGTTGGTGACATGCCCCAACCAGATCCCTCGGCAGCCGTGACGGCGATCATCCCGTTCCACGGTGATCCCCGCGAGACCCTGCCCCTTCTGGACGCTCTGACGGCCCAGACCAGCCCGCCCGGTCAGATCATCGTGTGTGACGACGCATCCCCTGTCCCGTTCCCACCAGGCGCCGGGTACACGGTGGTGCGTCGGGAACACAACGGAGGATTCGGCCGCACGGTCAACACCGCCGCACGCAGGGCCACCGGGAAACTGCTGCTCGTCCTCAACAGTGATCTCTCGATCACCCCGGCCTTTCTGGGAGACCTGCTCGCAGCGGTCGATCCATCGCTTCCGTGTATCGCCAGCCCTGCAGTCCTCGAGGGTGGCAGCCCGGCCTGGACATGTCGCCGATGGCCGACTGCGTCGCACCACACAGTGGCCTGGCTCACCCCACTGGCCAGGTACCGCGAGACGGGATGGTGGCACAGGCGAGTCGGACACGACACCGATGCCCCAAGAGCGCTCCAAGCGACGGCGACGGACTGGCTGATGGGCGCCTGCCTGCTCATCCCACGCCAAACGTTCGAAGCACTCGGGGGCTTCGATGAGCGCTTCTTCATGAACAGCGAGGAGGTCGATCTGCAGCGCCGCGCACACGGTTTCGGCGTCAGCGCGATCTACCTGCCAACGGTCCAGGTCGGCCATGTGGGTGGCGGGTCGTCGGCCCCAGAGCGCAGACGAGGCTGGCTGACCGACTCCTGGTTCCGCTACGCCGCCAAGTGGGGCGGCGCCCGCCGCCTGCTTGTGGCCCTTCGCGCCGCGACGGAAATCAACTTCCTGTGGAACCTCCAGCGGCAGCTCCGCGGCAAGGGCGTGGATGCGCGGTCAACCCGCGCGGCGGAGCTCAAGCTCATCCGTCACGGCTGGCAGACCCGGGCGGGGGAGGCACGATGAAACTGCTCATCCTCTCCCCCTCCTTCCACGGCTACGGCGAATCCCTGGGGCGTGGGTTCGCCGCCGCCGGCTGCGACGTGACGACGCTCCGCTTCGACAGCCTCACATCTGTCCGCGAGAAGGTGGCGAACAAGCTTCTCAGCGAGCTCCCTGAACGCCTCACCGGCACCAGCCAGGTCGTCGACGATCGGGCCAGCGCCCGCATGGTCGAGGCGGTCCTCTCTCAACGACCCGACGCGGTCGTCGTCATCAAGGGTGACCGGCTCTCGGCTCGCGTCAACGAGGCCATCGAGTTCGTCGGAGCCCGCTCGGTGCTGTGGCTCTACGACGAGGTCCGGCGCACCCGGCACACCGAGGAGTCGCTCGACCGGTATCCGCAACTGGTGTCGTATTCACCGCTGGATGCAGCGGCCTTCACCGCCGCGGGCCGTGCCTGCCTCTACGTGCCCAATGCCTTCGACCCGACAATGCAGCCGATGCCGCGTCAGATCGACCGGGTTCTGTTCATCGGCGCCCGTTACGGGCGCCGGGAGCAGTTGATGCTGTCTCTGGCACGGGCCGGCGTCCCGCATCTGGCGGTTGGGCGCGACTGGTCGCACCACCCCTTCGACCGCCTGCGAACGTGGCAGTGGCACCGGCCGGCGGTGGAGGCGGAGCGCGACCTGCATCGCATCGACGGTTACGCCCTCACCGCGGGCGCGCCCGCCGCCATCAATATCCACGGTGACCAGGACGGGTTCACCATGAAGACCTTCGAGGTCCCCGGCGTCGGAGGGGTGCAGCTCGTCGACCGCGACGAGGTCGCCGAGTTCTACGAACCAGGCGAGGAGGTTCTCGTCTTCCACGACGAGGATGAGCTCATCGACCTCAGCCGGCGCCTCATCGCCGATGATCGGTGGGGCGACCGGATCCGCCGCGCAGGGCAGCGCCGCACGCTGGCCGAGCACACGTTCGGGCACCGGGCCAGGGAGGTGCTGAAGCTGTGGGCCTGAGATACACCGACCTGGATTCATGGCGCTCGTGGCAGGCCTCCCGCCGGCGGCTGCACGTCCTCAAGGCCGCACTGACGCCGTCCCGGCCGGCCCCGACTGTTCCCGCCCTGGAGTTCTGGACACGGGGACAGGCTCCCCGGGTGCTCGTCGCCTGCGACTCGACGTCGCCCACGAACCATTACGCGCTGGTGGTGCCGTTCTCGTCACCCGAGGCCCCGGACGCTGTGCTGGCCCATCCGGCCGGGCTGGACCTCGGACTCGAGGCCGACGGCTGGCGACGTGTCCCCCCGCCGACGCTCGACGCTGTAGACACTGTCGTCTCCATCGGGGACCATCTGCAGGTCGGCGCCTGGGCACACGGACTGGCCCTCGCGCGCGGCTGGCGGCAGGTCGTCGTGCAGCACGGACTCCTCACCCCCTTCTCGCCCCCGCCGCCGACTGGGGCCCGCTTCCTCGCCTGGTCGCAGGCCGACGCAGACTACATCCGCGAGGGCCGACCCGACCTGGAACCTGTCGTCGTCGGGTCGCCACTCCTGACCGCGGCCGCGGCCATCCCGGCCCCGCACGTCAGCCGCTTCACCACCCCGGTGTTCCTCGGCCAGCTACACGGCGCGGAGCTGGGCCGCTGGTCCATGACCCGGTCGGTGACCGCCTTCTGGCGGGAGACGGGTGCGACGTACCGGCCGCACCCGCGCGAGGAGGACAAGCTGTCACGCGTCCAGCACACCCTGTGGCGACGCATGGGCATGGCCTTCGACGAGGGTGCGGCGCTCGCCGAGATCGACCGACCTGTAGTCGCGGCGTTCTCGACAGGTGTCCTTGAGGCCGCCACCCGCGGAATCCCCTCGTGGGTGTTCCATCTGAACCCCCCCGCCTGGCTACGGGAGATGTGGGAGCGGTACTCGCTGGCGCGGTGGGGGCAGCCACCGACGTCCCGACCGACACACATGCCCGATGCCATGAAGCGAATCCTCAAGGAGGCAACATGAAGGAGATCCTCGCCCTGATCCCTGCGAGGGGTGGCTCCAAAGGGATCCCACGCAAGAACCTCCGAGACCTCGGCGGCAAGCCGCTGATCGTGTGGACCATCCAGCAGGCGCTCGCGACACCCGGGCTGCGCGTGGTGGTCTCGACGGAGGATGGCGAGATCGCCGAGGTCTCCCGCGCAGCAGGGGCCGAGGTGTTCCTGCGTCCCGCGGAGCTGGCTCAGGACACCACCGCCACCGAGCCTGTGGTGCTGCATGCCATCAGCGTCGCGACGGACGAGGGCCGACGGCCAGGCGCAGTGGTGCTGCTGCAGGCCACTTCCCCGGTGCGGCTACCGGGCACCATCGGTAGAGCCCTCGAACAGTTCAACCGCACCGACGTGGACTCGCTGGTGGGGGTAGTCCCGGTTCCGCCGTTCATCTGGTCCACCGAGGATGACCGTGCCGTCCCACACTGGGACTACGAGCACCGGCTCCGACGCCAGGACATGACCGAGAGGGAGCTCCGCTACCGCGAGACCGGGTCCCTCTACGTGACGCGGACAGAGGTGTACGAGCAGACACGCAACCGCCTCGGGGGCCGCATCGGGGCCTTCGTGATGGAACCGGTGGAGGGGACTGACATCGACTCCTGGGACGATCTTGAGTTGGCGGCTGCGAGGATCCCCCTGGTGTGACGCTGACGACGCGTCACTCGTCGATCTCATCCTCCGCTGGCGCCGAATCCCCGACAATGGTCCAATGCCGCCGGAGGTGATGCGATCGTCCATCCTGTGACCCCCTTGCCCAGAACCACGGTGCAATAACCTCCCTGCCAGGGCGCAAGACGTCTCCGATGTACCCGCCCCAGTAGGAGAAGGTCGAGTTCGGCAGCAGGAGACGCTCGGCTCCGGCGAGGACGGCCAGATCCCGGACCGCGTCACCTTCCGGGTGCTCCACGCTGGCGTAGCGTCTCAACACCGGCCCTATATGTTCCCTCGCCCAGGACTGATCATCAGAGATCACCATGAAGCGTTCCGGGCCGCCATTGCGACGGATCGACTCCTCCACGGCGCGGCTGACGTACGAGATCTGCCCCATGCCGAACTCGGCGCGATACTGCGGGACGCTGTAGTAGTCGCCACGTCTGATGTTCACCACGAAGGCACCACGCAGCGCAGGAGTCCTGGCGATCTCGGACCCCGGCAGCACGTAGCTCTCGATGAAGTCCTGCAGATTGGACGGCTCGAACCACTCCCCCCCACGCTCCTCGGACTCCCACGGCCTAACGCGCCGCGCGGTGAACGGGACCCGGCTGCGGGGTACGCACAGCTCCGCGGCCATTCTGGGAGCGACCCTCTGGAGAATCTCAGCATGCTCCGGATGCAGCAGCAATCGGGCGCCAGTGTGCGCTTCAGCCCACAGTCCCTGATAGAGGAGATTCCCGAGCCGCATCCACGACGGACACCACGCCACCGGCGCCCCGCGCCGCACCAGAGAGAGGATGCGGGCTCTGGCATTGGCCATATCCATGCAGCGATCCTAGGATGAGTCCGCCACTGGGGCCGACGAGTGGGCCTGACCTCCGGCCCAGGCCTTGTTTCCCCGCAGGTCTCCGCGCGTTTCGCCGGCAGTTACGCTGGTGAGGCTGTTATCCGCAGGACCGGAGCCTGAATGATCATCGACCGTCACATCGCCCCCCTGGTCATCGACGAGGGCGAGCCGATCCGTCACGCTCTCGGCAAGATCGACGCCAACCGGTCCCGCATCGTCTTCGTCGTCGACAACCACGGTCACCTCATTGGATCCCTGTCCGACGGTGACATCCGCCGCTGGCTGCTCGCCGATCCGGATGCCTCCCTCTTGTCACCGTGCGGTCGCGCGGCGAACACCCGGTGCGTGCGCGCCGAACTGGAGGCCCCTCACCAGCAGGTGAGCGCGCTCCTGCGCGGCGTCATCACCCACGTACCCCTGCTGGACGCCAAGGGCCGGGTCGTCGCCGTCGCCAGCAACGACCGCCGCACGCTCAACGTCGGCCGCTTCGCCGTGGGCGCCGGAAACCCGGGCCTCCTGATCGCCGAGATCGGCAACAACCACCAGGGCGATGTCGAGCTGGCCAAGCACCTCGTCGACCTTGCCGCCGAGTCCGGTGCCGACGTCGTCAAGTTCCAGCTCCGCGACATGGACGCGCTCTACCGCCAGTCCGGCGCGAACAGCGGTGGAGAGGACCTCGGCGCGCAGTACACGCTGAACCTCCTGGCCAAGTACTCGCTGCCCGCCGAGAGGCTGTTCGAGGTATTCGACCACGCCCGCGAGCGCGACCTCGAGATCATGTGTACCCCGTGGGATCCGCCGAGCGTGCGGGCGCTGGCCGAGTACGGGGTGCCGGCGCTGAAGGTCGCCTCCGCGGACCTGACGAACCACTCCCTGCTGCGCGAGATGTTCGCCACCGGGCTGCCGCTGATCGTGTCGACGGGCATGAGCAGCGAGGCCGAGATCGTCGAGAGCATCAACCTGCTGCGCTCGTCGGCCTCCCCGTTCGCGCTGCTGCACTGCCAGTCGACGTACCCCGCGCCCTTCAAGGACATCAACCTCCGCTATCTCCCGCGCCTGGCTGAGCTGTCCGGCGGCCCCGTCGGCTACTCCGGGCACGAGCGCGGCTTCCACATCCCACTTGCCGCGGTGGCGATGGGCGCCAGCATCATCGAGAAGCACTTCACGATCGACCGCGACCTCGAGGGCAACGACCACAAGGTCTCGCTCCTGCCCGGCGAGTTCCGGCAGATGGTCTCGCGCATCCGCGAGCTGGAGGAGGCCCTCGGCAGCGGAGAGCCCCGCGTCGTGTCCACCGGCGAGGCGATGAACCGCGTCAACCTGGCGAAGTCGCTGGTCGCCGCTCGCCGCATCGAGCCCGGACACCTCATCGAGACGGCCGACGTGGAGGTCCGCTCCCCCGGCCGCGGGCTGCAGCCGAACCGGCTGCCCGAACTGCTCGGCCGCACCGCCGGCCGCACGCTCGAGCCAGGCGACTTCTTCTTCCCGACCGACCTCACCGACGCGTCGCAGGGTGGCCGTCCCTATCAGTTCCGTCGACCGTGGGGCCTGCCGGTGCGCTGGCACGACTTCGCCGGCCTGATGGAGGGCACCAACCCGGACTTCCTCGAGTTCCACCTCTCCTACAAGGACCTTGAGGTGGACATCGACGAGGTGTTCCCGCACCGTCTCGACCTGGGGTTCACCGTCCATCTCCCCGACCTCTACGCGGGCGACTTCATCGTCAACATCGCCAGCGAGGACGACGCGATCTGGAGCCGATCGATCGCCGAGCTGCAGCGCGTCATCGACCTGACCCGACGTCTCACCAACCACTTCACGCTCGACGAGGCACCCGTGGTGATCGCCACCATGGGCGGATTCACCAGCGATGGCTTCGTGGACCCCTCGAAGCGGCCCGAGATGTATGCGCGGGTCGCACAGGCCCTCGAGCGGGTCGATGCAAGCGATGTCCGGCTCACCGCGCAGACGCTGCCGCCGTACCCATGGTTGATGGGCGGGCAGCAGTACCACAATCTGTTCATGGGCCTCGAGGACACCGTCGACTTCTGCGAGCAGTACGGGCACCGCCTGACGCTGGACATCTCGCATTCGAAGCTGGCCGCCAACTTCCACCGCCGCTCCTTCTCGGAGTACATCGAGAAGCTGGCCCCCCTGACGGATCACCTGCACCTCGTGGACGCCGAGGGCGTCGACGGCGAGGGTCCGCAGATCGGTGAGGGCGAGGTCGACTGGCCGCTGCTGGCCCGGCAGCTGGACGAGCTGAGCCCCGGCGTCGGCTTCATCCCCGAGATCTGGATGGGCCACACCGACGGAGGCGCGGGTTTCTGGCTGGCGCTCGAGCGCCTGGAGAAGTGGTTCTGAGCATGGCCGGCGCGCTCTCCACCGCCCCTCGACAAACGGGCCTGCGCAGCGCGTTCCAAGACGCGATGGCCGGCACAGGGCAGATCCAGCCGTTGGTGTTCGGCATCGCCACCTTCCTGCCTGTCCGCGGCCTCGGACCGGTGGTGCCATTCCTGGGGGATCTGCCGATCAACACGATCGCTGCCGCGTGCCTCGTGGTCCTCGGCCTCACCCACCACCCGACCCGCAAGCTGAACCGACCATTGCTCACCGTGGTAGGCGCGCTGCTCGTCGGGTGGCTCCTCGTCGTGACCATCGGGGCCAGTCAGTTCGCCCAGGTCCGTCGGATGGGCACCATCGTCCTGCTGTTCAGCATCGTCTGGGTCATCAGCACAGGGCGGATCGACCTGCGATCCGTGAGCCGCGGCACCATGGCCGGGCTCCTGCTCTGGCTAGGCGTCAGCATCGTTCTGCTGCCGGTCTCCGACTACGCAGGGCGACTGACGGGGGTGATGGGGGACCCCAACGGCGTGGGATCCGTCCTCCTGGCCCTGGGGCTGGCCTCGCTCCAGTGGTATCGGCCAGGTAGGACGCGCCTCCTGCTCCTGGCACTGCTGTCATTCGGGGTCATGTTGACCTGGTCGCGCACCAGCATCTTCGCGCTCGGGATGGCGGTCATCTGGGCACTCGTCGGGCGTCATCTGGGGCGGATCCTCACGGTCATCGCTGCCGTGGGGTCGTACTTCCTGTACCACTTCGCAACCACTCTCATGGAAGCCCGCGGCTGGTTCGTCGACCGAGAAGGTTCGGACGAGCTGCGTGACCGCCTTGCCCAGGCAACCCAGGTCCTGATCGATGGCTCAGGCTGGTCGGGGTACGGACTGGGGTCGGCCCAGGTCGATGTCGGAGGGGGCTTCATCATGTGGTTCCACAACAGCTACGACGCGATGCGGGCCGAGGGTGGCCTGATCGCCATCGGCCTGCTCGCTCTTCTTCTTGCACTGTTGTTCCTCGGCATCCACCTCGTGCCCAAAGACTCCCGGCCGACGTGGGCCGAGGCCGCCGTCATCGCCGGGCTCATCTGCGCCATCAACATCGGCTACTCCCTGACGCAGCCCGCGCTCGCGGTGGCGATCGGCATCTACCTCGCTCACTGGATCCGGGCCCGCGACGCCGCCCCGCCGCAACCTACCGAGGTCACGGCGTGAGACGAGCTCTCTGGGTGATCCCCGTCGCCGAAGTTGCCGGGGTCGCGCGGCACGTGCTCGATGCGACCCGCGCCGGCATTCCCGGCTGGGCGATCACGGTCGCCGCCCCCGATGGTCCGCTTCTCCACGCACTGCAAGCCGATGGGCACGACACCCGCAGTCTGCCGGTCAGTACCGCGACGGAAACCGTCCCTGCGGTGCGGGCCCTGCGGTCGCTGCTCCGAACGGAGCGGCCGGATGTGGCCCACTCCCACCTCGCCCGCGCGGACATCCTTCTCGCCATGGCCAGCGTGGGCACTGGTGTGCCGCTCGTCTCAACCGAGCACGGGATCGCCGCCGATCCGCTGCTCTACAACCCGAATCGCACCGTCGCCACGGTCAAGCGGCTGGCCCACCGGGCGCGGTGCACGAGATTCAGCTCGATCATCGCCGTCAGCGAGTCGACCAGGGACCAGGTGCTCCACCAGTGGCACCCCCGCTGCCCTGTAACCGTCATCCACAACGGCATCGACCGCGTCCCGGCCTCCCGCTCGGCATCCGGAGCACGCCGCTTCCTGACCCTGTCCCGCCTGGCTCCTGAGAAGAACCTTCCAGCAGTGCTGGAGGCTTTCTCCGCGGCGCGGGCAGAGCTGCCGGACGCGACGCTCACAGTGGCCGGAACAGGTAGTCAGCTCAATCTGCTGCTGGAGACCGCAGCCGCGATCGGCCTCTCCGACAGCGTCAAGTTCCCGGGCCACGTCGACGCGGCCGACGCGTTGGCGCACCACGACGTACTGGTGCAGTTGTCGGCGTGGGAGAATTGCTCCTACGCCCTCCTCGACGCCCTGAACGCCGGGTTGGGCGTGGTTGCGACACCGGTCGGCGGCAACCCCGAGATCCTTCCCCCGTTCTGTCTCACACCCCCTGCCCCAGGCGATAGGGTCGCCGAGGCGATGATTCGACAGGCGACCGAAGACAATCGCCCCGCGCTGCCACCCCTCTGGCCTAGCGTGGCCGACATGACAGCGGGCATTGCCCGCGTCTACGAGAAGGTGACGACATGAGCAGGCTGGTGTTCGCGTCCAACCAGGGCGCGGTGGGCGGTGGAGAGGTCATGCTGCTGCAGCTGGCCGACGCCGCGCGCAGCCTCGGTCACGACGTGACCGTCGTCGCCCCTGCGGCTCAACCCGAGACCCTGAACCTCGCGGCCGCCCAGGGATTCGCCGCTGTCGGGATCCACGGCAGATCCGCTCGCGACTACCTGCTCAATCTGCGTGCCTGGGACCGCTCCGAACGCTCCGGACTGCTGTGGTGCAACGGCCTGCGCCCAGCCTTCGCGACAGCTGGCCGGCCCGGCCGCGTCATCCACCTGCACCAGCAGCCGCGTGGCCCGCTGCAGCGCATGGCCGCGAGCGCAGCAATGCAGGGAGCCCAGCGCGTGCTCGTGCCCTCCCAGGCGATGCGCCTCGCCGTTCCGTCCGCCACGATGTTCGCGAACTGGACCACAGAACTCGACCTCCGACACCGGATTCCAGGCGACGACACCGTCACTGTCGGGTTCCTCGGGCGGCTGTCGCCTGACAAGGGTGTGGATGTCCTCGCTCGGGCAATCGAGGCCCTCAACACCACTCGCCCCGGGCGATTCCGCCTGCTCTTGGCAGGCGAGGGCCGGTTCGTAGACGAGTCCGATCGGGCCATCGTCGACGCCGCCCTCGGCCCCATCGCCGACGTCACTGTGCAGGCAGGCTGGCTGGACAGGGCAGACTTCTTCAACCAGGTCGATGTGGCGGTCTTCCCGTCCGTGTGGGCGGAACCGTTCGGACTTGTCGCCGCCGAGGCAATGGCCACCGGCACTCCCTTCGTCATCAGCGATGCGGGGGCATTACCCGAGGTCGTCGGACCGGACTTCCCCTGGATCGCACGCTCGGGCGATGCGGACGACCTGGCTCGCGTGATCATCGCCGCGTCCGAGAACGTCGACCAGACCGTGACGCGTGCGGCTCGGTCCCGGTGGGAGGACCTGTACTCGCCAGAGGCCGGGCGAATCCGTCTGGAGATCATGCTCGCGGAACTCGACATCCGCACCCCGCGGGTCGGCACGCCGCACGTCGCGCTGGCGCACGACTACCTCACCCAACGCGGCGGTGCCGAGCGCGTCGTCGTCGCGATGGACAGGGCGTTCCCCGAGGCCGAGATCTCCACATCCCTGTACGACCCCGATGCCACGTTCCCCGAGGTGGCCGCCGCCACCATTCACACATCGCCGCTCAACCGCGTCTCCGGTCTGCGTCGCAACTTCCGCGTCGGCCTCCCGTTCTTCCCCTGGGCGTTCCAGAACACCCCGCTCGACCCCACCGCCGACGCCGTCATCGTGTCCACCACCGGGTTCGCCCACGGGATCCGCACCGACAAGCCCAAGCTGGTCTACTGCCACTCCCCCGCGCGCTTCCTGTACCTGCCGGAGGAGTACCTCGGCGGCCCCTGGTGGAAGAGCCCCAAAGGGTGGGCGCTGCAGCTGGTGCGCCCCTTCCTGATCTGGTGGGATCAGCGCGCAGCGATGACCGCCGACAAGTATCTCTGCAACTCCACCGTCGTGCAGCGTCGGATCCGCGACGTGTACGGCATCGAGGCGACCGTCCTGCACCCGCCAGCAGGACTGAACCCGGGCGGCCCCACCACCTCCGTGCCCGAGATCGACGGCTGGCCCGGCCACCACCTGCTGGTGAGCCGGCTGATGCCCTATAAGAACGTCGACGTCGCCATCGACGCGTTCCGAGGCATGCCCGATGAACGGCTCGTCGTGGTTGGCCGCGGTCCCATGCGCGCCGCGCTCGCCGCTGACCTACCGGCAAACGTCGTGATGCTCGAGGGGCTGGACGACGCCCAGCTCCGGCACCTGTACGCCACCGCGAAGTCCGTCGTCGCTCCCAGCCGCGAGGACTTCGGCCTCACCCCCGTCGAAGGTTACGGGTTTGGCGTCCCGACACTCGCGCTGCGCTCCGGCGGCTATCTCGACACAGTCCTCGATGGCGTCACCGGCTACTTCTTCGAGGTTGCCACCCCGAAGGCCGTCGCCGCGGCCGTCCGCCATCTCGCCGAACACCCGCTTCCTTCGGGCCCGATCCGGGAGCACGCAATGCTCTTCTCCGAGGAGCACTTCGCGGCTGGCCTGAAGCATCACCTCTCCGACCTCCTCGAGCAGGTCGCGTGACGCTCGCGTCGGTCGTGATCCCCAGCCGCGGCGGGGCCGACCGCCTGCCGCGCCTGTTGGCGGCACTGACCGCCCAGGTCGATCCCGAGTGGGAGGCCGTCGTTGTGCTCGACGGCGACGTCGACGGGTCCGAGGAGGTCGTTGCTGCGCACGGAGACACCCGGGTTCGATCCATCGTGTTTCCCGAGAACCGCGGCAGGGTCGCGGCTCTCAACGCCGGCTTCGCCGAGACGACGGGCGACGTCCTGATCCGCTGCGACGACGACCTGGAACCGGGCCGCGACTACATCACCCATCACAAGGCCGCTCACGAGACCGAGCAGGGTGGTGCCGTGGGGCTCTGCCGCAACCGATTCCCCGACACCCCCTACGCACGGGTGTACGGGATCGACGCCGACGCCCGCTTCCAACACGATGCCTACCGCAGTACCAACCCGTGGCGTTACTGGGCGGCCAACGTGTCGGTCCCGCGCGAGGTCTGGGATCGCGTCGGGCCATATGACGCCGACTATCGGGCCTACGGCTGGGAGGACGTCGATTGGGGCTACCGGCTCCACGAGGCTGGCTATCCTGTTCGTCTGGTCCGGGAGCTCGAGGTCCCGCACTTCGGGGCGGCGTCCACGACTGTCAGCCGGGTCGACCGTGCCTTCCACTCCGGCGCCGCACGTCGGCTGTTCGAGGCCAAGCACGGCCGCGCGGCGCTGGGTGCCATCCCCGCGCCAGGTGCAGGCCTCTGGGGTGCGCTGGTCTGGGCCTCAACCCTGCTGCTCAGGTCGCGGACGCGGCTGTTGACGACCGCCCGCGCGGTCGACACGATCCTTCGCGGCCTCCCGACGCCCATCGGTCGCAAGCTGGTCGCGCTGTTGGTCGAAAGCTCCGCACAGATCGGGTACGCGCACCCAGCCGAGACCTCACACGGCCTCTGATCGGTCACTCCGGCGGCTACGCCCCTGCTGGGGCAGTGAGCGTGCCGTCTGGGTGAGCCAGTGTCACCGAACTTGGATCACGGGTCTCGAACAGCTCCATCCATTGATCGACGATCGACGACGGGTCATGCTCCTTGCCAAACTCGATCGCGAGCCTGCCGCGCTCGTGCCTGCCCGCTTCGTCGCGCATGGCGCGGACCAGGGTGGCCGCAACATCCTCGGGGCGCTCACTGTCGACGAGATACCCACAACGTTTCGCGATTCGTGCCACTTCCGGAACGCTGCCGACCGACACGGTGGGCGTCCCGCATCTCGCGGCCTCAATGACGGACATGGGCTGCCCCTCAAATTCTGATGTCAGGATGGCCAACTCGGCCCCTGAAAACACCGCTGCCGCATCATCTGTCCGACCACAGAACTCGATCCGGTCCGCATTCCGGCACCCCCGGGCCAGTTCCTCAAGCGCGTCCCGCTCAACGCCATCCCCGTAGATCTGGAAGCGCCATCCCGGCACCTCGTCAGCTGCCAGATCGAAGGCACGGATCGCAGTGTCAATCCGTTTCTCGCTTGAGAGGCGACTCACTGAAACAACCGTCTTCTCCCTGACTACCCCTGGAACTGGGACCACATCGCTCGGGTTAGCTACGCAACCAACCTCGACGTCGAGTGCCTCAGAGAGTCTCCGAGCGTCCTCACGCGTCAAGACGACCAGATGGTCGAGGAACTGCATCTGTCGCCTCTGTGACTCGAGCCACCCATAGAGCCGATACCCCTCGAAGGATGTGTGACCGTGTGCGACCAGATATGCCTTCGTCGCCGCCTGTGGCCCAAGTCGAAGGGCGTCCACCACGCCTGGACTACTCAGTAGCACAACGTCGCCCGGGCCGAGCCGCTGCAGAAAGAGCCCCACCCTGGCTCGGTGCACGATCCGTATCACCGGAGTGAGCAGCCGCTTGATCAACAGCCTAATACCCATTCTCCCCGGGTATTGCGCTGCGAGTGGGTGATCAGCGGTCCACGAGAGCAAGGGCCGGCACACGAACACGTCCCCATCGATTTCAGGCCTCCCCGCTGGAGGATTCCCACTCACGTACGCGATCTGGACGCCACGTGCCTGGAACTGTCTTGCCAAGACACCGTTGACACTGTCAATCCCGCCCAATTGGCCGACAGAACTCTGCGTGAAGATAACGCGGTCCACTGGGAACCTGCCTTCTCCGACGCGCGTCTGCTTCGCCTGCATCACCCCACTCGATCCCCACTGGACGCTTCGCGACCCGGCGACACGGCGCTGGGGGCTGCCACCGGCGCAGCCTTCGACACACGCTGCGGCACATGCGGGGCGAGCAGGGCACCCTCGCCGGCCACCTTGCTGCTCGACCCGTAGTACGCGCCGTATGACTTCCTCGCGTAGCCGTACCCGCGCCCGTAGCCGTACATGGTCTCGCCAAGTCGACGCGGTGAAGCCAGGTTCAGTGTGGAGCCGAGCAGTCGGCCGCCGACCTGGTCCAGGCGCTTGACGGCGACGGCGATCTGATCGCGCAGGGTCTTACCGGTGCGGACGACGAGGAGGGCACCGTCCGCGGCCGCGGTCAGGAGACCCGCGTCGCTGACGGGCAGGATGGGCGGCGCGTCGATGATGACGGTCCGGTTCGTCGCGAGGGCCGCGATCAGCTTGGCCATCTGCTTGGAGCCGACCAGTTCGCTGGGATTGGGGGGGATCCGGCCCGCGGGCAGGACCTGCAGCAGGTTCGTCTCCGTGCCCTGCAGCGCATCCCGCAGGACGACGTCGCCGGCGAGGACCTGGGAGAGACCGACTCCGCTGTCAAGGTCGAACTCCTTGTGGAGGGCCGGGCGACGAAGGTCCGCGTCGATGAGCACCGTCGGCTGTCCACCGGCCGCGAGCACCCGCGCGAGGTTCGCAGCGACGGTTGATTTGCCCTCGCCGGGGTTGGCGCTGGTCACGACGATGGAGCGCGGCGGATCGTCGACGCTCACGTACCGCAGGTTCGTGCGCAGCTGACGCAACGCCTCCTGGGCCAGCGCGGTCTTCGCGGACTTCCGTCTGGTCTTGGACCGCTTCGACAACCCGGACGCGACGGGGATGACCCCGAGGACGCCCTTGTCGGTCAGCCGTTCCATGTCCTTGGTGGTGCGGACCCTGACGTCGAGCACCTTCCTCGCGAATGCGGCCGCGAATCCGATCAGCAGGCCGGCGCCCAGACCGATCAGCAGGTTGAGCCTCCAGTTCGGCGACGTCGCGGCACCCGGAGCTCCGGCCTCCTGGAACGGGACGAGCGCGATGGCGGCCGTTCCCGTGGTGGGGATGCCATCGACACTCGTCGCGTCGCCGGACGTGATGCCCGCCGGCTCCAGCGTCTCCATGCGATGAATCTCGGCCGCCATGGCCTTCACACCCGCGTCGGCGACGGCCTTCGCCTGCTCCGACGATGAGCCAGCGGCCGTGATCTGCATGATGTTGGAGTCCGAGACGATCGATGCAGAGATACCGGTGGGCGCGATGCCGGTTCCGTCGAGTTCCTCCGCGATGCGCTCGGTGACGGCCGTCGTCGAGGCAAGCGGCAGGTAGCGTTTCGCACGCGCCGCGGCGAGGGTGTCGCCCGTGAACGCGCCTGACACCGAGCCCCCGGAGGCGGCGACCACGTAGCCGCTGGCGGTGGCGCTGTACATCTTCGGCTGCAGCGCCGAGTACCCGGCGGCAACGAGGACACCGCCCAGCATGCAGGCGGCGATCAGCAGGAGGTTGCGTCGCGTGAGATGGAACAGGTCCAGCAGGGTCATGGTGGCGGCGCTCTCCCCAGGTAGTTGCGGCCTTCAGGATATCCCGACTACACCTCGCTCATGCCGGTGCACCGCATCGCGCGCGGCAAGCGTAGGATTCCGCCGAGCACGACGCGAGGGGACCTTCACACACCATGACCATCAAAGGCACCGGTGCGTGGTTTCTGGCGGGCCTGGTCCTCCTCGACGCCCTCTGCATCCTGCTGGCGATGGAGTTGGCGAACTACGCCCGGGGCGTCCTCGGGTTCCTCGACACGGGCGTCCTCGACGCCATCCTCCAGGGTCTCTGGCTGCCAGCCACGGCATGCTGGATCGTCGTGATCGCCGTTCTGGGCGGATACCGGTCCGCCGATCTCGGCGCCGGCCTGCGGGAGCACACCAGCATCGTCAACTCGGGTTTCGTCATGGGCGGGCTCCTCGCCACCGCCCTCTACCTGACGCGGACGCCACTGTCGCGCGTCTTCTTCTTCGCCCTGCTGCTGATCGGCACCGGACTGCTCTGCGTCGGGCGTCTGCTCGCCCGACGCGTGCTGCATGAGCTCCGGCGACGAGGCCATTTCGGCAGCCGCGTCCTCGTGGTCGGCAGCCGACCGGAGATCGCCGAACTCAGCCGCGTGATGGCCGACTCCACCTGGCTCGGCCTGCAGCTCGCGGGCACCCGCGTCGACGACGCCACGGCGGCGGATCAGGACAACGACCATCGCGAGATGGTCGAGGAGCTGCTCTCCACAGCCGACGACCTCGAGATCGATCTGATCCTGTTCGCGGCCGGTTCGGTCCCGAGCTCAACCGACTTCCGACGCTACATGTGGCAGTTCGAGGGCCACCACACCCAGCTCGCCGTCGTCCCCTCCCTCGTGGACGTCGCAGCGGACCGCGTCCGCACCCGACCCCTGGCCGGGCTGCCGATCGTGTTCGTCGAGGACCCCCGCTCCCGGGGAGCCCTGTCTCTGGGGAAGCGGATCCTGGATCTGGGTCTGTCCCTGCTCTTCATCGTCCTGTTCAGCCCGCTGCTGATCGTGACCGCGCTGCTGGTGCGCGCGGACGGCGGCCCCGCCCTGTATCGGCAGACGCGCATCGGGCGCGAGGGGAAGCCCTTCGCCATGCTGAAGTTCCGGTCCATGGTGGTGGACGCGGACCAACGCTTGGCCGAGCTGCCGGACGGCCACACCGTGAACCAGCGCATGTTCAAGCTGGCCGACGATCCGCGGGTCACACGGATCGGACGGTTCATCCGTCGGTATTCGATCGACGAGCTCCCGCAGCTGTTCTCCGTGGTGATCGGCGACATGAGCCTGATCGGCCCGCGGCCAGCGCTGCCCTCCGAGGTCTCCCACTACACGGCCGACGAGCGGCAGCGGCTCCGCGTCCGTCCGGGGATCACGGGCCTGTGGCAGGTGTCCGGTCGCTCCGACCTGACGTGGGAACAGACCGTCCGGCTCGACCTGAGGTACATCGACAACTGGTCCCCGTGGGCCGACCTGGCGATCCTGTTCAAGACGGTCCGGGCGGTGCTTTCGTCCGATGGGGCCTACTGACCTACTGGGAGCCCGCGAACGCGTCCATGGTGTCGTTACGCAGGGCCTCTGCGAGGTCCGCCAGACCATCGGTGTCGACCGCCACATAGGACTGCCCGTCCGAGGAGGTGCCGAAGCCCGCGGTCGGCGCCTGCAGCGACACGACGTCGGAGCCGCCCGTGATGCGCATGGACAGGCCGAGGTCGACCATCTCCTGGCTGGTGAAGGTGTCGTCGACGGTGAACTGCGACCCCAGCTCGACGATGGCCTCGTTGAACCGCACCGGGTCCGTCAATACGTCCGCGCTCACAAGCTTCTCGATGACCGCCTTGATGACGTCGCGCTGACGCTCGGCCCTGTCGAGATCGCCGTTCGGGAGCCCGTACCGGTTCCGGACGAACTTCAGGGCCGTCTGCCCGTCGAGCTCGACCTCGCCGACGGGGAAATGCGTGCCGTCGATCGTCGAGTCGTGCCTGTTGTAGACCGCGATGCCACCGAGGGTGTCGATGACCTCGACGAAGCCCTCGAAGTTGATCAGCGCGACGTGGTCCATCGGTACGTCGAGCAGCGACTCGAGCGTCGCCAGCGTCAGTGCGGGGCCTCCCCACGAGTACGCGGCGTTGATCTTGGCCGTCCCGCGCCCGGGGATGCTCACCCAGTAGTCGCGCGGCACGCTGATGATGTAGACCTTCTTCCGGTCTGCGGGGATGTGGAGGATCATCAGCACGTCCGAGCGGCCGCGCGCCGTCTCGCCCGCACGCTGGTCGGTGCCCATCAGCACCAGGTTGACCGGCGCGTGGTCCTGGCCTTCGGGCGTGGCGACGGGGGAGGGGCGGTTCTGGGAAGGCAGCATGCTCGGCTGGCGGTCGACGGAGTCGAGGGCGTCGTAGATCGACTTGCCATACCAGCCGACGACTCCGGCCGCGGTGCCGAGCAGCAGGACCAGCAGGCCGACGACGCTGAGCAGCAGCCACCGATCGCGCAGCCGCTTCCTCCGCGGCTCGGTCTGATCCGTCGAGACCGATCCGTCCTCGGAGTCGTCGAACAGGCTCACGCGTTGGTCGTCAGCCATCTCATCTCCTTCTGCGGCGGTCCAGCGCCTCCAGTATGTCAGCGACGAAGATGTCGATCCGCTCGGCGCATGCCCTTGCCGCTGCCCGCCCCTTCCCGAACGGGTCGTCGACCGCCTCGCCGTGTCCCGAGGTGCGGGAGTCCCAGAGCAGCGCCGGCAGGTCCTCTCGCGCCAGGTCGTCGGGAAGGTCCCGAGCGACGCGGGCCGCGTGCCCGACCAGGAACGTCTTCCGCGACGCCCCGGGCCACTCCTCCAGGATGAACGACCGGTGCCTGGGTGACATCACGAGCACCAGGTCGGCGGCCTCGACGAGTGTGCCGGTGAGTTGCTGCGCCGCGTGCGTGGACGGGTCGAGGCCCCGGCGCCGCAGTTCCTCGGCCATCGGGGGGTCGACAGGGTGGCCGACGAGCGCGTGCGTCCCGGCGGAGGCGAACGAGATGCCCGGCACGTCTCTGGCCCTCGCCGCGAGTTCGGCGTAGGACGAGCGGCAGATGTTCGCGGTGCAGACGAACAGGATCGAGAACCCGTCGCCCGCGGTGGTCTCCGCACGAGGCTGCGTGTCGTCGACCTCAGCCACGAGTCTGCGGGCGATCAGTTCCGCGAGGAAACCGGCGACCCCGTCGCGGGCCAGCTCACCCCACCGCTGCACACCCTCCTCGACAGGGTCGCCACCTGCGGCCACGTCCAAGAAGATCACGGCGGCGGTGCCCTCCAGCGCCACGAAGTCCCCGTCGGGCAGCGCCATCGCGTAGACGCGGTCGTCCTCGGGCAGCCAGGCTGCGTCCGGATGGAGGCGGTACCTCATTTGCCCCTCCGCTCGTCGATGGCGCGTCGGATCCGGGCGAACCACGCTGCCGCGACCTCGCGTCGGCTGGGCGGCCGGCCGAGTTCCATGGCGAGGTGATCGGTGTTGACCATCGCAGAGCGCCACACGACAGTGGCCTTCTCCCGGACGGTGCGGGCGGCGCGGAACCTGGCCCGCCACTCCTCGGTGCGGGTGTGCCCGGGGTTGTTGGCGAAGTGGTCCCAGAGGTCATACTCGGGAGCCTCGGCGTGCCGGTCGAGCTCGCCGATGGCCGCCGCCAGCGGCACCACGGCGCCGAAGGCGCCGGCGAGGTCGCGCACGCGCCAGCGCTCCTGCGCCGTCGCGCCTTCCCAGGCGATCTCCCTGTCGTTGGCTCCTCGGCCACCGCCGCGGGCGGCGTGGAGGAGGATGATGAGCCGCTGGGCGTCGAGGCTCGGGACGGGACATGCCCTGCCAGCCAGCATCATGGTGTCCCGATCGGCCCAGAGCGCCTCGAATGCCTCGTCCGCGGGGATCCCGACTCCCGGGAAGAAGCGGTGCACGTCGGCATATCCGAGGTCGTCCGCCCAGATCGTCGCGGCGTGCCCGAACGGCGACCCCGTGGCGAAACCGGCCACCCGGCGGAACCTGCGCTCCGTGAGCCGGGCGAGGAAGTCCGATGCCCGCCGGGGGTCGACGAGGATGTCGGCGTCGGTGGACTGGCGGAGAAGAGGCGTCCCGACCTCGGAGCGCTGCAGCAGTGCCGGATCGAGGGCGGGCCCCTTGATGTGGAGCAGCCTGACTCCCGCCTCGTCCGCGAGAAACTGCAGGACAGCATGCGTGAAGTGCACCCGGGTCGACACGGGGACATCGGGCGAGTACCTCATCGCATCCCCCTTCCGAATCCCACGGGCCGAGTCTATGGCGACGGGCCCGGGCATGGTCCAGGCGTGCCGTGCGACCCCTCGACCCCGCCTACTACGCTGGCGGGGTGTTTGAGCCCCTGCTGACGCTCGTCGCGCTCGTCGCAGCCGTCCTGGTGATCAGCGGGGCGACGAAGCTCGCCGCCCCCTCGGATGTGGCGTCGGCGTTTGTGGACCTGCGGGTGCCGAGGGCGCTCGCCGGTCGGCCGCAGCGGCTCGCGTTGCCGTGGGCGGAGATCCTGATGGGCCTCGGTCTGCTCTTTGCCCCCGCCCCGCTGGCCACCGTCCTCGCGGCGGCGGCCACCGTCCTGATGGCGGCCTACACCGTGCTGATCGGCCGCGCCCTCGGCTTCGAGGAGCGGGTCTCCTGCGCGTGTTTCGGCCGGTGGGGCTCGGCCCAGGTGACGCGCGGCTCACTCGCTCGCAACGTCATGTTGCTGGGCGCCGCGTGCGGAACCGTCGTCTGGACGATCGTCGACGGTTCTCCGGTCGCTGCCGCGGTGTGGACCTCGCCGACCGCCGCGTGGTGGCTGCTGGGCGCCGCGGTCGTCGGCGCCGTGGCGTGGCTGGCTGCCGGGTTCTCCCCCGTGGACGAGGTTCGCGACACCGCGGAGGACACCGCCGGCGAGGAGGGCGAGTACCTGCGCACCCCCATCCCGTTCGCGTACCTCGAGCGCGCCGGGGTCCCCGTGACCCTGCGCGAACTCGCGGCTCCCCGTGCCCAGCTGCTGATCTGGGTCCGGCCGGCCTGCGGAGGCTGCCATGGGCTCGCCGGCGAGCTGCCGCGCATGCGGGAGCGGCTCGGCGGTCGAGTGGACGTCGAACTGGTGTCGCGGTTCCCCGACGCGGAAGCCGGCCTCGTCGACCCCGAGGGGACCGTGACGCGGCTGCTGGAGCTCCAGCGCCTGCCCGCCGCGGTGCTGCTGGGCGCGGACGGGCTGCTGGCCGGCGGCCCGGTCGAGGGGCGACCCGACGTCGACGCTCTCGTCTCCGACATCGCCGACGAACTCGCGTCCTAGTCAGTCACCACCTGCAGGACGTGGGATGCGACGAGCTCGTCCACCGCGGCGCCGAGAAAGGCTCGGGCGTCGCCGTCGGGCGGGCCGAACAGGTCGAGCATCAGGTCCAGGAGCTCGTCGAACCCGATCCCGTCGACCGCGAACTTCGTGACGGCGGCGCCGATCGGCCCGAGGCTGAGCAGCGTGCCGTCGTAGAGCAGGAGCGACCGGTCGTCGCGGTCGAGGCGGTCCAGCGGGGGAATCAGGGTGATCCTCACAGCGCCACCAGCCCGGCGACGAGGGGGCGGAGCGACTCTGCCTCGCGGTAGCGGAACTCGACGACCGGTCCGGTTCCGGTGATGAGGTCGGCGAGTCGGTGGAGCGGTCGGTCGAGCTTGGCCAGCGACGACGTCTCCCCGACGAGCGCCACGATGGCGTCGAAGTCGTCGAGCTCGGTCGCCTGCGGCTGACCGTCATGATCGTCGGAGCGTCGCAGGACGACAAGGCGTGCGACGGTCGGCCTGGCCGGCGCGGCGTGGAGGCCCAGCTCGTCGGCGCTGAGCTCGCGGCGCTTCTCGGGGCTGAACCGGACCGACAGCGGTTTCGGGTAGGGCAGGATGCGCAGATCGTCGTCGATGGCGACCGTCTCGTCGGTCAGGTAGGCGAACTGGTCTCCCAGCGTTTGCGCGACGGTGGTCTTGCCTGCGTGACTGGGCGCGACGAACACGACCGAGCGACCGGAGACGGGGTCCGCCAGGGCCGCCGCGTGGAAGAGAAGGAGACGCCCGATCTCCGCGGTCAGGATCTGCATCGTCACCCGCTGCGTGAGCCGCTCCATGACGTGGTGCAGGTCAGTGCCGGTGACGTCCGCGCGGGTGGGATCGGTCGTAAGGGCGGCCGAGACGCGGGCGATGGGGATGTCGGAGATCGTGGCTCGCGACCACGCCCGGCGCACCGCCTCGGCCAGCTCCGGACAATCGGGGGCCACATCGATCGCCACAGTCGCGCCCGCACCGCGGACCGTCACCGTCGTCGTGTCGTGTGCCTCAGACATGTCGTCAACCCTAGTGGACGACCTCCCCACCGCCGGCCAGGAGGCCTTCTAGACGCGCGTAGCTGCTCTCCATGCCACCGACCATGCCGGTGCCGAGGGCCGCATCGCGAGTCTCACGATCCGGGTAGGTGATCACGATGCTGACGAGGGTGCCGCCGTCGAGGGGAGTCAGCGTCAGGTCGTTGACGGTCTCCGGGCTGCCCGCCATGGACTCGGCCGCAACCTCGCGGCGGGGCGGGGCCAGTTCCAGCACGCGGCTGACGGACGAGAACGACCTGCCGGTCGCCTCATCGCGCCACGTCAGGCGTGTGGCCTCGCCCGTTCGCTGGGCGACGGTGCACTCGGGCATCGACCAGCCGTCTGGCCCGAGCAGCCACCTGGCGACGGTCGCCTCATCGCGGTGCGCACGCCACACGTCGTCAAGATCGGCCTTCAGCACGCTGCTGACGCGCACCCTGGTGCCGTCGAGGAGCGTCGCGGCGGTCGGCAGTCCGGGCGCGAAGTCCGGGCGGGCAAGAACACCGTCGGTCTGGCCCATCGCCTGCGTCGACCCCTCCTCCATCCCCATCTCGCGGAGCTGCTTCAGCTCCTGAGCGGAAGCGAAGAAGGTGGTGTTGGTCAGGCGCGATCCGGTCGGGGTCGGTTCGAACAGGAACGTCATGCGCATGGTCTGCATCGACTCGTCGATGGTGCCGTCAGGGTGGCAGAAGTGGTCGGTGACCTCGAACGATGTCCCTTCGTCGAGCGCGGTCCAGTCCCACGCGCCGGCGGCGACGTCCTCGTCGGGGCCGGTCATGAAGTACCGCGAGACACCACCGACGAACCCGTCGTGACGAAGGAACGTCGCCGGCCATGTCGGTGGCCCCCAGAACAGCTCGATCTGTCGGGGGTCGAGGTATCCGTCCCAGAGCCGCCGAACGTCGACGGCGTGCTCGGTGACGACGGTCATGGTGAGGGTGTCGAGGTCCGTCTCGACGCTGGTGACGGCCATGAGGGTTCCTTCCGGCTGGGTTCTCCACCCTACGGATCAGGGGTTCGCCGGGCCTCCGTTGCCAGATACGCCTCGCTCCGCTCGGCGCCCTTCGACGAGCTCAGGGAACCGACAGGCTCAGCCTGTCGAAACGCCCTCGCCGGATCGTTGAGCCTGTCGAAACGCCTCGAGCGAAGCGAGAGGGGCCAACCCGCCCGAAGCCCCAGTGCCCGACTAGGCGGGCGGGTCGATGAGACGACGGCCGGACATCGGGCACCGCTGGGCCTTCGGGCCACCGTGCTCGATCGCGATCCCCGTGAGCGACGAGACGGGCGCGGGGACCAGTCCGCAGACATGACACCGGTAGTACTCGATGGGGTGGGCCGGTGGGTCAGCATCGCCGTCGGGTCCAGTCAGCAAGCCGCGTCGGAGGGCCCGGTAGACGCGCACGAGCCGTTCATGGGTGGTGCCGCCGCTCGACCGCGCGACCTCGACATGCAACGAGCCGCAGAACGAGGCGAAGGCGACGACCTCCGCGATCCCGCTCGGGCCCATCGTCGGGAGCAACTCCTGGCCGCCGACCCAGTCGTCCACCCTGATGAGGCCGCCGTCGAGTCCGGGAAACGGCGCCCGGGCGAGCACCTCGGCCTGCCGCTCCGGGGTCGGGGCGCCGCCGGGCTCGAGGATCGCGACGGCGTCGCGCCGAGGCACCCAGCGAAGTCTGCCCCGGTCGAGCACAAGGAGCGCCGGTCCGTCGTCGCTGAGCACCCGTACGGGCGCGTCGCGTCGGCTGAGCCCCACGAGCCCGCCCTGGAGCGGACCGGACAGCTTTGAATGCATCGGCCACCATGCCTCACGCGGACAACGTTGTCCGCCCGACAAGGGTAAGCGAGGCGATCCGGTCGCGTGCCGGTCTTGCGCCTAATCCCAGGTGCCGGACCTCCGCGGCAGAAGCTGTTGAGTCCTATCCGAGTTCGACACCGACCGCAGCCACGCGCGCGGCTACGGCACGAGCACGGCGCGCTCCGGGCCCCGGTGCGCCCAGGCCGCCGCCGCGTCCGCCAGGGAGAACGACTTGTACGCCACCTGGATCCGGCCGTCGGCAATCCGCGCCAGCAGCCCGGGCAGCTGCTTCAACAGGTCCGCCGTAGACGCGGAGCCCGCGCCGCTGCCGACGATCCGGATCCTCCGGCTGCGCAGCAGCGACGCCGGGACCGCGGCCGTCGGGCCGGCGAGGCCCCCGATCTGGGTGTAGGTGATGTCGGCCGAGTCCTCGTCGAGGCCGCGACGCGCCAGCGCCCCGAAGGCCAGTTCCGCGACGGGTCCCCAGAGGTAGTCGAGGACGAGCGACGGCGCCGGGTCGAGCGCCGCGGCGAGCCGAGTCGCCGTGTCCTCCTCACCGAGGCGGACGGTGACCACGGACGGCCCCGCGAGCTCCTCCAGCACGGCGGCGTTACGGCCCACGGCGACGACGCGGTCCGCGCCCAGGGAGAGCGCCGACTGGACGGCGATCCTGCCCGAGGCGCCGGTCGCGCCGAAGATCAGCACGGTGCCGAGCGGTCCCCGGTCGGCGCGCGCCGTCAGCGGCAACCAGCTCGACATCCCGGGGTTCATGCCTGCCGCGACGGCGAGCGGGTCGGCTCCGTCGGGCACCCGAATGCCCACGCGGGCAGACATCCGCTCCGCCATCGTGCCCCACGGCTCGGTGATGAACCCGGTGTAGACGAGCCCGCCGTCGACACCCCGGGCAACGGCGTCGACACCGGGGACGAACGGGTAGACGTCGCCGCTGCCGTAGTGGGAGCCGGAGGCGATGGACCGCACGATCTGGTGCAGACCAGCTCCGACAAGCTCGAACACCTGCTCCCCCTGCCCGGGAACCGGCTCTGAGAAGTCTCCGCAGACGGGACCCGCCTGCGGAGAGCTGATCACAACTGCCTTCATGGACATCTCCTTAACGTTGTTCAGTTCCGATCATCGCTTAACAGCGTTAAGCTATCACCATGGCCAAGGGACTGACACGTCAGCTGATCGTCGAGGAGGCGCTCGCGCTGCTCGACGAGGTGGGCATCGAGGCGCTGACCCTCCGGGCCCTCGCCGGGAGGCTCGACGTGAAGGCCCCCGCCCTGTACTGGCATATGTCGAGCAAGCAGGAGCTCCTCGACGAGATGGGCACCGAGATCCAGCGTCGCGTCATGGCCGCGGCCACCACTCTGCCCCTCGGCGACTGGAGGCAGGCGCTCGGCCGCTACGCGCGAGCTTTGCGCACCGAGTACCTCGCCCATCGCGACGGTGCGCGAACCTTCTCCGGCACCCGCCTCACCGACCCCGACGTCCTGCGCGCACAGGAGCCCTGGCTCGATGCCTGGGCCGAGGCCGGTCACGATCTCGCGGACGCCGTCCAGGCCGCCCAGCTCGTGACGGCCTTCGTCGTCGGTTTCGTGATCGAGGAGCAGGAACGGACCTCGGAGCGCTACTCGCTCGAGCAGCGCGACGAGGCCGTCGGCCCCGACGCTCCGCACGTGGTCGAGGCCGGCCGCGCGTTGTTCGCCGACGCCGACTCCCGCTTCGACTGGCAGCTGGACACCGTCCTGGACGGCATCGGCCTACGCCTGGGGTGAGGCGGGTACGCTTCGCTCCGCTCGGCACCCATCGACAGGGCCTGTGCTGAGCCTGTCGAAGTACTCAGGGAACCGGGTCGCCGAACCCGACACCCCACGGAACCGGGTCGCCGAGCTTGTCGAGGTGCCCTGAGCGAAGCGAAGGGTCTGGCGTGGCCGTGCTGACCGAGGGCCCATCCTCGCGACGACGCCACCCTTGTTGACCGACGCCACCCTTGTTGACCGACGCCACCCTTATTGACACATGCCACGGCCATGGCGGTGGCATGTGTCGATCGCGGTAGCGTCCGTCGATAGGGGTGGCGTCCGTCGACAAGGGTGGCGCGTGTTCGCCGAACGGCTGAGCCATCCGGATCCGGATAACACTTGATCCTGCGCCCGATTCAGTACAAGATTAGTCTTGTTTACAAGACGATCGGAGCGCCATGCCACACCCCAACGATCCTGACAAGCGGTTCTACGGGGCCATCACCGTGAGCGACCGGGGCCAGATCGTGATCCCGGCCCAGGCCCGACGCGACTTCAGCATCGAGGTCGGCGACAAGCTGCTCGTGTTCGGCGACCTGCGCCACGGGATCGCGCTCGCGCGGGCCGACGATGTGGTCGCGCGGCACCCGGGTGCGGAGGCGATCCTCGGGGACGGGGATCCCGCCACGGAGGCAACCTCGGAGGACGGGGAGCCCGGTGCTGACTGAGGTCGGCGCCCAACGCCTCCGGACGGTCGCGGCGAACGTGGTCGCGACCGGATTCGGCGTCGGCGGCGCCTGGCTGACCGGCTTCAGCCTCTGGGCCATCCTCGTGGCGCCACTGGCCGGCACCCTCGGCTGGTTCGTCGGCTGGTTCGCCGGGCGCGCGATCGGCGCCTGGCTGACCCGTCGCGGCTTCGCGGCGGCCGGGCTGCCGGTCTACCGCCTCCAGGAGCTCCCCGAGGGGGAGGTCACCGCGGGCGGCAAGGCCCGGTCCCTCGCCCGGCTCTCCCGCGCCGGGCAGCCGGTCCCCCAGGGGCTGGTGATCCTCCCGCGCGGGTTCTCCGGCGACGACCTGACCGCCCCCGCGACCCATGCTCTCGACCGCTGGGCGCGACGCCTCCCGGCCGGCCAACGCTTCGCCGTTCGTTCGTCGGCCCGCGCCGAAGACTCGGGCACGGCGTCGTTCGCCGGCGCGTACGAGTCGGTCCTCGACGTCTCCGCCGACGGGCTCCCCGCGGCCATCGCGACGGTGCGGGCATCCGGCTCCGCCGACCGCGTGGCCGCCTACGCCCGGACGACCGACAGCCAGGCCGGCGACGTGGCCGTCATCGTGCAGGTGATGGTCCCCGCCGACCTCGCCGGGGTCGTCTTCACCGTCGACCCGATCACCGGCGACCTCGACACCATGCTCGGCAGCGTCGTGCACGGCGTCGGCGAGGCCCTGGTCTCCGGGCAGGTGACCGGCGACCAGTTCCGCCTCACCCGACCCTCCGGCCACTACGACGGCCCACCAACGCTCGCATCTCACGCCGCCGAACTGCACCGTCGGGCCCACGACGTGGAGGGCAACTTCGACGGTGTCCCCCAGGACATCGAGTGGGCGATCGCCGACGGGCGGCTGTGGCTGCTCCAGGCGCGACCCATCACCACCCTGAACCCGTGGCGCCAGCGCACCGCCGAGCGCAACGACTCGCTCGCCGGCAACTGCCTCTGGTCCGCCACGAACCTGAGCGAGGCCAACCCCGTCGCCCAGACCCCGCTGACGATCTCGCTGGCGCGGTACCTGCAGGCCAACGGCGGGCCGTCCATGGCCCTGCGCGGCCGGGAGATGGCCGGCTCCATCGGCGGTCGCCCTTACGCGAACCTCAGCGTCCAGATCACCTCGCGCCGCGGGAAGGCCGGCAAGGCCGACCCACGCGACGTCTACCGCAAAATCGCCGGCTGGTGGGGTGCGCTGCCCGACGGCGTGCCCATTCCGCTGATCCCGCTCACGCCGCAGGACTGGACGACGGTCGGCCTTCCCCTGCTCGGAACCCTGCTGAAAATGCTCCGCGCCAGGCGCGGCCTGCCCTCCTTCCTCCGCGACCACCAGCGCACCTGCGCCTCACTCACCAACGAAGTCCGATCGGCCACGACCCCCGCCGAACTCCGGCGACTCTGGGACCACAAGCTGTTCGACCTGAGCCTCCGCTCCTTCTGGGCCGTGATCGCCTCCGGCTCCGACTATCCCGCCCGCTTGGAGGCCGAGCTCCGCGACGAGCTCGGCGCGGAGGATGCGTCGACGCTCATGTCCGACCTGGCAGGAGTCGCGGGCGGGCTCGAGAGCCTGGGACCGGTCGAGGGCCTTGACCGGGTGCGCACCGGCGAGCTGTCCCGCGGGGAGTACGTGGCGCGCTTCTGCCACCGGGGCGTCAACGAGGTCGAGCTGGCCTGGCCCCGGCCGTCGGAGGACCCCTCCTGGCTCGACGCCCAGCTGAACCGGCAGGGAGGAGTCGACGTCAACGCGCTCCGAGGTCGGCAGTCCGCCGCCTCCGCCACCGTGCTGGCCCGCCTCAGGACACACGACCGAAGGCAGGCGGCCACGGTCGAACGCCGGGTCCGTAAGGCCGCGCGGAACGCCGCGCTGCGCGAGGTCGCCCGCTCCGAAGGGGTCCGGACCACCGGCGTTCAGAGGACGTTCGCCCTTCGCGCCGGTGAACTGCTCGGCATCCGCGACGACGTCTTCCTGCTCACCATCGAGGAACTCCTCGCCGCCCTCGACGGCGACACCACCCCATTCGCGTTGTTCGACGAGCGTCGAACCACCCTGCGACGCTACCGCGAGCTGCCTCCCCTGCCCGGGCTCATCTGCGGCCGGTTCGACCCCTTCAACTGGGCTGCAGACCCGGAACGCCGCACGGACGTCGCCGGCAGCGTCATCGCAGCCTCCGACCCGACGGTGTCCTCCGAGACGCGCGACGTCATCACCGGACATCCCGGCGCGCTCGGTCGCGTGGAGGGCACCGTCCGGGTCCTGGCGAGCTTCGACGAGTCGGACCAGCTGCTCCCGGGCGAGGTGCTCGTGACATCGCTCACGAACATCGGCTGGACGCCTCTGTTCCCCGTGGCCGGAGCCATCGTGACAGACCTCGGCGCGCCGCTCAGCCACGCGGCGATCGTCGCTCGCGAGCTGGGCGTACCCGCAGTCGTCGGTTGCGGCGACGCGACCGCCCGCCTGCACACCGGCGACCGAGTCTTGGTCGACGGCGCCGCCGGCACCGTCACCCCGTGCTCTCCGGCATGGTGAGTGATCTCAAGTGAGCCAGCTGTCTCAACAGGAATCCACCTCGCTCCGCTCGGCGCCCTTCACAGGGCCTGTACTGAGCCTGTCGAAGTGCTCAGGGAACCGGATCGTTGAGCCTGTCGAAGCCCATCTCGGACCGTTGAACCTGTCGAAACGCCCTGAGCCCGTCGAAGGGATCCCGGGCGCGCCGCCGCGAGCAGCACCACGCGAGACTGGCCCTGACAAGGAAACTTGTCAGGGCCGGTCTAGTAGGTGGGCTCAACTGGACTTGAACCAGTGGCGTTCCTCGCCGCAGTGACGACACGCCTTGCTACAAGGTCGCGCGGCTAGGCATCGCGCCACAGCTGACCCGCCGCTGTTGCCGCGAACTTCGGGACGCCGCACCTTGCCAGGTGATCGAGCAGCACCCTCGTGGTGATCACCGGCCGCCGCGTCGCGGCGGCCTGACGGTGGAGTGAGGCAACGGTGAGATCCGGCTCGAGGTCGAGCTGGTTGAGCAGAAACTCATCGGGGTGCTGAACCTCAAGACCCAACGGTTCCAGAACCTCGATGGGAAAGTCCCGCACGTTCGCAGTCACGACCATGTCGGCCCGGCCCTGCAGCGCCGCTGCCGCGGGGTCAGGCATCGCCTCAGAAACTGACCTGTGATACCACATTGGTACCATCGATGCATGGCAATGACTCTACGACTTACCCCCGAGGACGAGGAAGCCCTCACCCGGCTCGCCGACCACGAAGGCGTGAGCAGGCAGGAGGCAACCGTCCGCGCGATCCACGAGGTTCTTGCCCGGCGACTCAGACGCGATGAGGTAGCGTCACTGTCGGCCGCAGCCCGAGAACGCTACGCCGATCTACTCGACCGCCTCGGCCAGTGATCGAGTACCTCAGCCTTGAGGACCTGCTTTCCCTGGTCGGGGACCTCGGGGTCGGCCCGCTCAGGGACATCGGGCTACTCGACTCCGCAGCCCACCGCCCGCAGGTAAGCGTCCTCGGCGAGGACGCGTATCCGGGCATCCACGAGAAGGCGGCCGTGCTCCTGGAGTCGCTCGTTCGCAACCACCCGCTGGTGGACGGCAACAAGCGTCTCGGCTGGCTCGCCACGGTTGTCTTCTACGGGCTCAACGGCGTCACCCTCGAGGCCCCTGACGATGACGCCTACGATCTCGTCATCGCCGTCGCTTCCGGAGAGTCCGCCTACCCACAGTCCGCGATCGCACTGGAGTCGTGGACACTCAGCTGAACAGACACCACAAAAAAACCGGCCCTGACAAGGAAACTTGTCAGGGCCGGACTGGTTGGTGGGCCTAACTGGACTTGAACCAGTGACCTCTGCCTTATCAGGGCAGCGCTCTAACCGTCTGAGCTATAGGCCCGTTCACCGAGGCAAAACTCTATCGCACCGCGTCCGGCCGCGGCAAATCGGGGCCCGGTGTGACGGTGCCGCTCCCTGGTCTTCCGGGCGGGCACCGTCGACACTTCGGGTCAGTCCTCCGCGAGAGTGACCTCCAGGCCGCCCATCACGACGGCCGACAGGTTGTACAGGAAGGCGAACAGTGTGGCCACGGCCGTGATGATCACGACGTCGATCGCCGCGATCAGGACAGCGAAACCCAGCACGCGCGACACGGACAGGTAGTCCTCGATCTTGAACGCGGTGTCGGCGTCACCGATGAGCGTGTTGATCAGGGTGTTGACGCTCTCCAGCGCGCCCGAGCCGGCGAGCACCGACCACAGCACGAACACCGCGACCACCAGCATCACGCCGAAAGCGATGGCGAACAGGAACGTCGTCTTCATCACCGACCAGGGGTCGATGCGCGACAGCCTCAGGCGGGCCTTGCGCGTGCGGCGCGGCTTGCGGGCAGCGGCCACCGGCGCGACGGCGGTCTTCTCCGCGGCGGACTCGGCGGACACGGGGCCCTGGAGTCGGCCGAGCACGCCGGTCTTCTCATCGGCCGACGGGCTCGAGACGGGGGCGGGCGGTGCGACGGGGGCCGCCGACGGGGCACCCGCGACGGGGGCCGCGGCCCACTCCTTCGCGGTCCGCTCAGCGCGCTCCTTGGCGCTGGGCGTGATGCGCGTCGAGGACGCATCGGGGGCGCTGGACGCCGACTTCGTCGGCGCAGAGGAAGCCGTGCGGCCTGCCTCGGACAGCGCCGCCTTGCGGTACGGCGAGAAGTCGAGGCCGGGGGAACCATCGCTCCCCGGCCAGCGAGGCGAGTTCTCACTCATCGGAGTCCTCCTCGGTGGTAGGCGCGGTCACCGGGTCGGCGCCACTCGGGTCTTCGGGCTCTACGGTACCCGTTGCGGTCTCCGCCCCGGTACCGCCCTCAGCGTCGACCTCCTCCGTGGAATCCGACTCCGGGTAGAGCGCGATGGCCCCGACGGCGTCGTCACCCTTCACCCCGACGAACTTCACGCCCATGGTGTCGCGGCCCTTGACGGGCACGTCGGCGACCGCGGAGCGGGTGACCTGGCCGGAGATCTTGATGGCCATCACCTCGTCGGCATCGCCCACGATCAGGCCGCCGACGAGCTGTCCTCGATCCTCCACCAGCTTCATCGCCTTGATGCCGAGGCCGCCGCGGCCCTGGCGACGGTAGTCCGCGACCGCGGTCCGCTTGGCGAAACCGCCGTCGGTGACAGTGAAGACGTACTGACCGTCGTAGTCGACGTCGGCCTTCAGCACCGCCATGGACAGCAGCTCGTCGCCGTCGCGGAACTTCATGCCGGTGACGCCGGACGTCGCGCGGCCCATCGGGCGCAGCTGCGCGTCGTCCGCCTGGAAGCGGATGGCCTGGCCCTTGCGGGAGATCAGCAGCACGTCGTCCTCCGACGAGACCAGCGACGCGCCGATCAGCTCGTCGCCCTCCTCGCGGAAGTTGATCGCGATGACGCCCGCCTGACGCGGGGAGTCGTAGGCCTTGAGCTCGGTCTTCTTCACCAGCCCGTGTCGGGTGGCGAGAAGGAGGTAGTCGGCGTCCTCGTACGAGTTGATCGTCAGCACCTGCGCGATGCGCTCGTCGGGCAGGAAGTTCATCAGCCCCGCGACGTGGCCGCCCTTGGCGTCCCGGCCGGCCTCCGGCAGCTGCCACGCCTTGGCGCGGTAGACGCGGCCGAAGTTCGTGAAGAACAGGATCCACTGGTGGTTGGTGGTCGCGAACAGGTGTTCGACCTCGTCGTCGGCGCGCAGCGTGGCGCCGCGGACGCCCTTGCCGCCCCGCTTCTGCGTGCGGTAGAGGTCGGCCTTAGTGCGCTTGGCGTAGCCGCCGTGCGTGATGGTGACGACGACATCCTCGTTGGGGATGAAGTCCTCCTCGGAGAAGTCACCGTCGGCCGCGATGATGCGGGTGCGGCGGTCGTCGCCGTACTTGTCGACGATCTCCTGCAGCTCGACCGAGATGATCTCGCGCTGACGCTCCTCGGAGGCGAGGATGTCCTTCAGATCGGCGATCTTCGCCTCGAGCGTGGCCAACCGGTCGATGATCTTCTGGATCTCCATCGACGCCAGGCGGCGCAGCTGCTGGTCGAGGATGTTGCGGGCCTGCAGCTCGTCGATGTCGAGGAGCTCCTGCAGGCGGGTGTTCGCCTCCTCGGCGGTGCGGCTCGCGCGGATCAGCGCGATGACCTCGTCGAGCATGTTCAGGGCCTTGACCAGGCCGCGGTCGAGGTGAGCGGCGCGCTCAGCCTCGTCCAGCTGCCACTGCGTGCGTCGCTGGATGACGCTCATCTGGTGCTTGAGCCACAGGGAGATGAACTGGTCGAGGCGCAGGGTGCGGGGCACCTCGTCGACGATCGCCAGCATGTTGCAGCCGAACGTGTCCTGCAGCGCGGTGTGCTTGTACAGGTTGTTCATCACGACGCGCGGCTGGGCGTCGCGCTTCAGCACGATGACGAGGCGCTGGCCGGTACGGGCGGAGGTGTCGTCGCGGATGTCCGCGATGCCGGTCAGCCGACCGGAGTTCACCAGGTCGGCGATCTTCTGCGCCAGCGCGTCCGGGTTGCACATGTAGGGCAGCTCGGTGACGACCAGGAGCTGACGCCCCTTGGGGTCCTCCTCCATGTCGATGACCGCGCGCATGGTGACCGAACCGCGGCCGGTGCGGTACGCGTCCTCGATGCCCTGACGGCCGACGATCAGGCCGCCGCCCGGGAAGTCGGGGCCGTGGATCTTGGAGATGGCCGCCTCGAGCAGCTCCTCCTTGGTGGCCTCCGGGTGGGCGAGCGCCCACTGGACGGCCTCGCCGACCTCACGCAGGTTGTGCGTCGGGATGTTGGTCGCCATGCCCACCGCGATGCCGGTGGAGCCGTTGACCAGCAGGTTCGGGAAGCGGGCCGGCAGGACGACCGGCTCCTCCTCGCGGTTGTCGTAGTTCGGCCGGAAGTCGACGGTGTTCTGCTCGATCTCGCGGACCATCTCGACGGCCAGCGGGGCCATCTTGCACTCGGTGTATCGCATGGCCGCGGCGCGGTCGTTGCCCTGCGAGCCGAAGTTGCCCTGCCCGGAGACGAGCGTGTGGCGCATGGCCCACGGCTGCGCCATGCGCACGAGGGTGTCGTAGATCGCGGTATCGCCGTGGGGGTGGTAGAGGCCCATGACCTCACCGACGACGCGGGAGCACTTGTTCCAGCCGCGGTCGGGGCGGTAGCCGCCGTCCCACATCGCGTAGAGCACGCGACGGTGGACGGGCTTGAGGCCGTCGCGGACGTCGGGCAGCGCGCGCCCGACGATCACGCTCATCGCGTAGTCGAGGTAGGAGTTCTGGATCTCGTGCTGCAGGTCGACGGGGGAGATGCGCCCGTGGATCGCGAGTTCGCCGAACTTGTCGTCAGCCATGTGGGATTACCTTCTAATGCCTTGTCAGAGTCGTTCGGGGATCAGATGTCGAGGAAGCGCACGTCGCGCGCGTTGCGCTGGATGAACGACCGGCGCTGCTCGACGTCCTCGCCCATCAGGACGGAGAACATCTGGTCGGCCTGCGCGGCGTCCTCCAGCGAGACCTGGAGCAGGATGCGCTTGGCCGGGTCCATCGTGGTGTCCCACAGGTCGTCGGCGTTCATCTCGCCCAGACCCTTGTAGCGCTGGATCGGGTTGACGTTCGGCAGCTTCTTGCCCTCGGCGAGGCCCTGCTCACGCAGCTTGTCGCGCTCGTCGTCGCTGTAGGCCAGCTCGTGGGGCGAGTTGGTCCAGCGGAGCCTGAACAGCGGCGGCTGGGCGAGGAAGACGTGGCCCGCGTCGATCATCGGGCGCATGAAGCGGAACAGGAGCGTCAGGAGCAGCGTGCGGATGTGGGCGCCGTCGACGTCGGCGTCGGCCATCAGGACGAGCTTGTGGTAGCGCAGCTTCTCGAGGTCGAAGTCCTCCTGCATGCCGGCGCCGAGCGCGTTGATGATCGCCTCGACCTCCTTGTTGGCGAGGATCTTGTCGATGCGGGCCTTCTCGACGTTCAGGATCTTGCCGCGGATGGGCAGGATCGCCTGCGTCCTCGGCTCGCGGCCGCCGCGGGCGGAGCCGCCTGCGGAGTCGCCCTCGACGATGAACAGTTCGCACTCGGCGGGGTTGGTCGACTGGCAGTCGACGAGCTTGCCGGGCAGGCCCGACGAGCCGAGCAGGCCCTTGCGGGAGCGGGCCATGTCGCGCGCCTTGCGGGCGGCGATGCGGGCCTGGGCCGCGGACTGCGCCTTGCGGATGATCTCCTTGCCCTCAGCGGGGTTCCGCTCGAACCAGTCGCCCAGGCGGTCGTTCAGCACGCGCTGCACGAAGCTGCGGGCCTCGGTGTTGCCGAGCTTGGTCTTGGTCTGGCCCTCGAACTGCGGCTCGGAGACCTTGATGGAGACGATGGCCGTCAGACCCTCGCGGATGTCGTCGCCGGAGACGCGGTCCTCGCGCTTGCGGATGAGGCCCCACGAGTCGCCCCAGCGGTTCACCGTGTTGGTCAGCGCCGCGCGGAAACCCTCCTCGTGCGTGCCACCCTCGGTGGTGTTGATCGTGTTGGCGAACGTGTAGACGCTGCTGGTGTAGCTGGCGTTCCACTGCATCGCGATCTCGACGCCCATCCCCTGCTCGGGGGAGTGGGCCTCGACGTCGATCACGGACGGGTGGATGGCCTCCTTGCCCGACGACAGGAACTTCACGTAGTCCGTGAGGCCCTGCTCGTAGTGGAACTCGTCGTGGTGCTGGACCGGCTCGCCCTCGTCGTCGAGGACCTGGTGGCCGGTGCGCTCGTCAGCGACGGTGATCCTCAGGCCCTTGTTCAGGAACGCCATCTCGCGGAAGCGGGTCGCGAGCGTGTCATAGGAGAAGTCGGTGGTCTCGAAGATGTCAGGCGACGGGAAGAACGTGATGGTGGTGCCGGTCTCGTCGGTCTCCTCCAGCTGCTCCAGCTCGGTGACTGGATCGCCCAGGTGGAACGTCTGCTGGAAGCGGAAGCCGTCGCGTCGGACGTCGACGATCAGCTTCTCCGACAGCGCGTTCACGACGGAGGAACCCACGCCGTGCAGGCCGCCGGAGACCTTGTAGCCGCCGTCGCCGAACTTGCCGCCCGCGTGGAGGACGGTCAGGACGAGCGTGACGGTGGGGATCTTCTCGATCGGGTGTTCCTTGACGGGGATGCCGCGGCCGTTGTCCTTCACCCGCACACCGCCGTCGTCGAGCAGTTCGACGTTGATGGTGTCGCAGTAGCCGGCCAGGGCCTCGTCGACGGAGTTGTCGACGATCTCGTAGACCAGGTGGTGGAGCCCGCGTTCGCCGGTGGACCCGATGTACATGCCAGGACGCTTGCGCACTGCCTCGAGACCCTCGAGGACCGAGATCTGGTCCGCGTCGTAGCTGCCGGAGACGGTGTTGTCCGCCGAGTCCTGCAGCCCTTCCATGCGTTCCGTCGGGGTGAAATCCTCGCCTGCCTGCTGGTCGTCGACCACAGTTCTCCCGTCACACAAACATGGCGCCGAGTCGTTCGGCGCCGTTGAACTTGTCCATTCTACCGCGTCGGCTCCGGAAACGAGGACCCAGGCGGAGGTGAAATGCCCCTGTAACGCCCGGATTGCGCGATCTGCTGAATCGGCAGGGGCAGTTGGGTGGTCCCCCTCCCGATCCGGGGGCCTGAGGCGGCAGATCGGCGCGGACCTTCCCCTGCCGGGTCCCTCCCCTGCTGCCCCTCCCCTGCCGGATCCCTTCCTGCCGGGCCACTTCGCAAACGCCAACGAAATCTCCCAGACGCCAACGATGTGCACGGACGCCAACGGTATTCGCGCGAAGATCGTTGGCGTCCGTGGCTTCCGTTGGCGTCTGCACGGAGGCGACGACGGGGTGTGGGGCGGGGCGTGGTGGCGGGCGACAGGGCGGGCGGCGGCGCGGTCACGCGCTGAGGGTGCAAGGATCTGTGCGTGGAGTGGATCGTTCTGGGCGTCGCGGCGCTGATCGTCGGCATCGCGAAGACGAGCTTCGGCGGGCTCGGGTCACTCGCCGTTGCGCTGTTCGCGCTCGCCATGCCGACCAAGGAGTCGACGGCGGCCGCCCTGATCCTGCTGATCACCGGCGACGTCGTGGCAGTGCTGCGGTACCGGAAGGCCGCCGACTGGCGGCTGCTCCGCGCGCTACTGCCGGCCGTCATCCCCGGGCTCCTACTCGGCGCCTGGTTCCTCTCCCTCGTCGACGACCTGGTCCTCAAGCGCTCCATCGGCTGGCTGCTGCTGGCATTCGTCCTGATCCAGCTGGGCTGGCAACTGCTGACCGCGCGGCGGGCCGCAGCCGAGGCGACCGACGGCGTTCCGCACCGTGCGCTGTCCATCGGCGCCGGTGTAGCCGCAGGGTTCACGACCATGTCGGCCAACGCCGCCGGTCCCGTCATGGCGCTGTACCTCCAGCTGGCGAAAGTGGAGAAGCTGCGCTTCCTCGGCACGGGCGCTTGGTACTTCTTCATCATCAACCTGACCAAGGTGCCGCTGAGCGCGTCGCTGGGGCTGTTCACGCCGTCGGTCCTGACGACGGCCGCGGCGCTCGTCCCCGTCGTGGTGGTTGGGACGTTCATCGGCATGCTGATCATCGGTCGGATCCCGCAACGGGCATTCGACATCATCACGCTGCTGGCCTCGGTCGTCGCCGCTGGTGCGCTGCTTGTCCTCTGACGCGGGAACACACCTCGCTGCGCTCGGTGCCCTTCGACGAGCTTGTGTCGAGCCTGTCGACGTGCTCAGGGAACCGGGCCGCCGAGCCCATCGAAGCGCCACCCCGGATCGATTCCGGTGCACAACGATGCGTATTCCGAGGCTGCTGCAACATGGGCGCAGCTGCCCCCATATAGGCATTGTTGTGCGGGAAAGGGGAACCGGGGTGAGCTCGGGGCACGGGGTGGGCTCCGGGCGGGGTGAGCCCGAGGAACGAGGGGCTCAGGGCAGGGTGAGGTCGGGGAACCAGGACAGCTCAGAGGTGTCCGGGTCGTTGAGCACTTCGACAAGCTCAGCACAGGCCTGTCGAAACGCACTGAGCGTAGCGAAGGGGACAAACAGCACCGGCGCCCACCCTCCCACCCCTTCGCGCGGGCGGTCGGCGGCCGCGCCTATGCTCGACTGAACGAGCCAAGGAGACACGCTATGAAGTGGATCGACCACACCATCTGGTGGCAGGTCTACCCCCTGGGGTTCTGCGGGGCGCCGATCCGCACGGGGGACCACTCCCCCGCGCCGCGGCTGCGGCGGCTGTACAACTGGCTTGACTACATCATCGAGTTGGGCGCCAACGGGCTGCTGCTCGGCCCGGTGTTCGAGTCCGAGACGCACGGCTACGACACCACTGACCACTACCGCATCGACGCGCGCCTCGGCGGAGACGAGGAGTTCGACCAGCTGATCTCCCGTTCGCACGAGCGCGGCATCAAGGTGCTGCTCGACGGCGTGTTCAGCCACGTCGGCTACCGCCACCCCCTCTTCCAACAGGCGCTCGTCGAGGGCCGGGACAGCGCGGCGGCTCGCGTCTTCGACATCGACTGGGAGGCCGACGGCGGCCCACAGCCGCGCGTGTTCGAGGGGCACGGCGGCCTCGTCCGTCTCCGGCACGACGCGCCGGAGACCGTCGTCTTCGTGACCGACATCATGAACCACTGGCTCGACCGAGGCGCCGACGGCTGGCGCCTGGACGCCGCCTACTCGGTGCCCCCGGAGTTCTGGGCGAAGGTGCTTGCCGGCGTGCGCGAGAAGCACCCCGACACGTGGATCCTCGGCGAGGTGATCCACGGCGACTACCCCGCCTTCGTCTCGCAGAGCGGCGTCGACTCGGTCACGCAGTACGAGCTGTGGAAGGCCATCTGGTCCAGCCTGAAGGACGAGAACCTCTACGAGCTGGACTGGTCGCTCAAACGCCACAACAAGTTCCTGGAGACGTTCACCCCCACCACCTTCATCGGCAACCACGACGTCACGCGGATCGCCAGCCAGGTCGACCAGCAGAAGGCTGTCGTCGCGGCTGCGCTGCTACTGCTCCTCGGAGGCATTCCGTCGATCTATGCGGGGGACGAGCAGGGCTTCACGGGCGTCAAGGCCGACACCGTCGACGGCGACGACGCCGTTCGGCCGCCCTTCCCGCCCTCCCCATCGGAGCTCCTGCCGTTCGGTGAGCCGGTGTTCGAGGCCTACGAAGCCCTGATCGGCATCCGCCGCCGGAATCCGTGGCTCGTCAACGCCCGCGTCGACCGCCTCGACCTCGACGACTCGCAGTACCGGATGTGCGTGTACGCGAACGACGGCGACGAGTTCCTTGTGCTGCAGCTTGAGCATGGCGGCCGGCACGTGAAGGTCTACCGCGGCGAGCATGACCTCCTGTGGTCCACCTACTCCTGGAGCGGTGCGATCGCCTGAGGTCTCACTCCTGAGACGGTGTGGGTTTCGCGGTGGGCTGCAGGGTCGGCGGCACGGACGAGCTCTGCACATCGCCGGCCGACTCGGAGCCCTCTTGGCTCGGCGATGGCGATGCGCTGGGCGACAGACTCGGCGACACGCTCGGCGACGGGGAAACGCTCGGCGACGGCGACTCGTCGGGCGTCGGGGACGGGCTCGCCGACGTGGACGCGCTCGGGGAGTGACTGTGCCGACGCGACGGGCTCGCGCTGGCGCTCGGCCTGGCCGTCGACGAGGCACGAGTCCGGCTCGAGGAGGGCTTCTTCGAAGGGGTGGCAGATGCGGCAGCAGGTGTCTTCGTCGCCGTCGGGGACGCGCTGGCAGTCGGGGCGGTCGTGTACTCGGCCCTGCTCAGATCCACGACCGTCGGCTTGCCGTTGAGCCACGGGATCGGATCGGTGAACTGCCCGTCGACGATGACCTCGAAGTGGAGATGGCAGCCCGTCGAGTATCCGGTGGACCCGACGAGCCCGATCCCGTCGAGCACGTCGACCTTCTGTCCGACGGCGACCCCGATCGCCGAGAGGTGGTTGTATGTCGTCACCACACGGTGGCCGGAGATCATCCCGTGGTCGATCTTCACCTGCACCCCGTTGCCGCCGGCCCACCCCGTGAACACGACCGTGCCGGCGCGGGCCGCGCCGACGGGGGTGCCGCAGGCGGCGGCCCAGTCCTGTCCGGTGTGCAGCTTCCAGTAGCCCAGCACCGGGTGGAGCCGCATCCCGAACGGCGACGTCGCCCTCCCCACGACCGGCTTGGTGAGCAGCCGGTCGGCGTCGACGTGCCTCAGGTCGGCGACCCTGGTGGTGGCGATCGTGGCAGGGGCGGTCGGCAGGGGTACGACCGACGGGGTGCCGTCGGGCTGCGCGACCTCCGGCGTCGCGGCGCTGAACGGATCGAAGGCGGGGGTGGACGGAGCAGGCGCGCTGGGCAGGCCAGGCGTCTCGGACAGGTCCTGCGACACCAGCGCGGGTCGGCTGACCGACGGTGCGGGAACGGCCGTCACCGCGACGTGAGGATCGCCCCCCGACAGAGCCATCGCCGACACCAGCGCGCAGGCCCCGACCACCGACCCGACGGCCACCAGCCTCCCCACCCAGGCGCCGCCCCGGCGGGTGCGTGGGGCCGCATGACGCCCGCCACCGGACGCAGCACCGTCGAGGTCGAACACCTCGCTGGTGTCCGATCCGTGTCGCGGCTGGGACGTCGGCTTCATCGTCTCGTGGATCGTCAGGTGGTCTCGAAATCGACGGTCAGGTGCGCGGAGACCTCGACATCAGCCGGATCGAGGTCGATCTGAGGCGCTGACCCCCCACGTTGCATCGGGGCGGACATCGCCCTGGCGAACATCGGCGCGCCGTCGTCGCGGATACTCGTCGGCTCGATCCTGCGGTAACCGGCAGCCGCTGCGATCCACCCGGCGCGCTGCCGCGCGTCGCGGAACGCCTCGCCGATGACCTCGGGCTGCTGCTGGGCGATGGTCTCCTCGGTCAGCTGCCAGTCGAGCCCGACGACGCGGATCCCTCGCGTGGCGGCCAGCTCGCCCAGCAACGGGCCGACGGCGGACAGGTCGTCGAGGCGGACGGATCCGCGCACCTCGGCTGAGTGCTGTGGGGTGCCCGGGTTTCCCTGGGAATCGGTGCCCGCCCCCGCCCAGGTCCGCAGAGACGTGAGCTTGAGGTCACGGCCACGACAGTCGGCGATCGCCTCCTGGAGGCGGGCGCGCATCGCGTCCGTCGTCCTCACCGTCTCCGCGACGACCTCGTCGCGCCGCGGCCCCGTGAAGCCCGTCGTCAGCGTGACGACGACGCACTCCGCCGGGAGCCTGAGCTGGCTGACCCCCGTCACCGTGATCCTCATGATGCCGAGTCTAGGCAGCAATCGCGGCCTGCGGGAGTGGTCCCGACGAACCGTGCAGACGCGCTGGGCGAAACGGGCATCGGCGTTGCGGAGGCGCGTGAAAGGCTGTTCACATGATCATTCCCGACGACAAGGACTGGACCTGGGTTCTGGAGAAGAGCTGCGCGGACTGCGGCTTCGACCCTCAGGCCGTGGCATTCAGGACGATCTCGACGACGGCCCGGTCCGTCACCGAGGAGTTCGCGGAACTGCTGGGCGACGCGACGCACGAGGAGCTCACGGCCCGCCCGGACGACGCGACCTGGTCGCCGCTGGAGTACGCGGCCCACGTCCGCGACGTCTGCCGGATCATGCTGGCGCGCCTCAACCTGATGCTGGTCCTCGACGACCCCGACTTCGCGAACTGGGACCAGGACATCACGGCCGAGTCGCAGCACTACCGCGACCAGGACCCCGACGAGGTCGCCGACGAGCTGGTGGCGGCCGGCGACGCGATGGCCACGGCTTTGGCTCTGGTGCGTGACGAGCAGCTCGGCCGCTCCGGCAGGCGGTCCAACGGGTCGCGGTTCACCGTCGAGACGCTGGCGCAGTACTACCTGCACGACCTCGTGCACCACGCCCACGACGTGGGCCTGTCGGCCGCCTAGCCGTAGGTGTCGCGGGGCCCCCTGCCCTGCACGGCGCGCGGGCCCTTCTTCCAGCTCGGCGCCCGGGGGCCGCGGAACTCGACGCGCAGCACCGTCTGCTCCCCGAGCGCCCGGTTCAGCTGGGCGACGAGCTGCGATGCGGCATACCGCATCGCGGTTGCCCACGAGGTCGAGTCGCAGTCGACGATGAGCACGCCGTTCTCGTAGAAGACGGGCTTCGAGTGCTCCGCGTTGGACTCCCCCACCAGGTCCGGCCAGCGGCGCAGCACGGTGGACAGCGAGATGCGTTTCTTCCAGCCGCGCTCCCGGACCACCTGGTCCAGGACGTTGCCGATCAGCTGAGGATCACGGTCATCCGGGTGCGCCCCGGACCTCTGCTGCTCGACGGGACGTGCCGGTCGACGGGGAGTGCGAGGCTTCGCAGGCTCGGGCAGCACCACACCGTACTCCGCGGCCTCCACCGCGGCGCGGGCAATCTCCGAGGCCAGCTCAAGGCCCGTCGGATCGTGCTGCTCACTCACACGCCGAGCGTACCTCCACCCGTCCGCACCCAGACTCGGGCGAGCCCATCCACCCGGTGAACTACGCATCCCACAAGGCATTACACCGATAGGGTGACCGTCGACAGTTGAGCCGTCCACCAGATCGGTGGGCCCATGAGAGGAACCCATGCCCCCCTTCGGTTCTGGAGGAGCCCTTCCCGTCATCGCCATCTCCGCCGTCATCGGCCTCATCGGCGGAGCAGGCGGCGCCTTCGCGGTCCAGTCGCTCGGCGACTCGGCTGTCCAGGCCGGCAGCCCGGTGCACGGCTGCCTGGACGCGGCCGCCGGCACGCTCTCGCTGCAGTCCGGGACTGACTGTGCCGACGGCCAGGTCGCCGTCGTGTGGCAGACCCGTGACGCGAAGGACGGCGAGGCCGGGGCGGACGGCGCAGACGGTGCAGACGGCCAGGACGGCGCGACAGGCGTCGACGGCGCGGATGGGGAGGCCGGGGCCACAGGAGCGACGGGTGCAGCCGGAGCCACCGGGGCCACGGGCGCGACCGGGGCTACCGGCGATGCTGGCAGCGCCGGCGCGACGGGCGCTCAGGGCAAGACCGGGACTACCGGAGCAGCCGGATCGGACGGCGTGGACGGATCGGACGGCGCCGACGGGTCGACCGGTGCAACGGGGGCACAGGGAGCCACCGGGGCAACCGGAGCCACCGGAGCCACGGGCGCCAAGGGTGACGCGGGTTCGACCGGGGCTACCGGCGCGGCCGCGTGGTCGACGGTGTCCGACTGGGATGCCACCACCCCCTACACGTCGGGGCCGCCGGCTTCACTGGTGCGCTACGCGGGCGGAACCTGGGTCGCCGCCCAGGCCTCCGTCGGTTCCACGCCGACTGTCGGCGGAGCCGACTGGGTGCTCATCACCGCGATCGGGCCGCAGGGCCCACAGGGCATCCAAGGTGTCCAGGGTGAGAAGGGCGACACCGGCGCAACCGGAGCAGCCGGACCTGCCGGTGAGGCGGGTGCAACCGGAGCGACGGGCGCAACCGGAGCGGCTGGAGCGACGGGCGCTACCGGGGCCACCGGCCCAGCGGGTGCGACCGGAGCCGCCGGCGCAACCGGGGCTGCAGGAGTCAACGGCGCCGATGGCGCGACCCCCTGGCTCTATGAGGGCGCCTACAGCTCGACCGCCACCTACACCGGCGACCTCCCAGCGTCGGTGGTCACCCACCAGGGCAGCACCTACATCGCGGTCAAGGGCGGAACCTTCTCCGACATCCCCGTCACCGACAGCTCCGCCTGGTCCGTCCTCGCCGCAGCCGGAGCCACCGGCGAGACCGGCCCCCAGGGGGCGACCGGAGCAGTGGGGCCACGGGGCGCACAGGGCCCGAAGGGAGACTCGGTCCTGCCCGCCGACTGGGGAACCGGCGGCAACGCTGCCGCGGGCAGAGGGGATGATTGCACCATGGGCACCATCAGTCTGACCGCCGGTTCAGTCGGCGTCGGTACTCCAGCGAGGGGCCAGATCCTCGCCATTGCTCAGAACCAGGCGCTGTTCGCGCTCATCGGAACGACGTACGGCGGCGATGGCAGGACCACCTTCGCGCTGCCCGACCTCAGGAACGCAGCGCCCTACGGCCATACCTACCTGATCTGCACGATGGGCATCTTTCCCAGCCAGTCCTGAGCAGTAGTGTCATGAAGGCCCGATCCGCCGCCCGGCGGGTCGGGCCTCTGGCGTTCAGGCGACGGTGCCGGCCGACACGATGAAGCGGTGCTCGGCCGGGAACTCGGGCACGTCGGCGCCCACCGCGGCGGTGATCAGCACCTGCTCCGCATCCTCGATCGCGTGCGCCAGCCGCTCGCGGCGCGACGCGTCCAGCTCGGCGAACACATCGTCCAGGACGAGCACGGGCTCGACGCCGTCGTCGCGCACCAGCGTGAATCCCCCGAGCCGGAGCGCCAGCGCCAGCGACCAGCTCTCACCGTGCGACGCGTACCCCTTGGCGGGCAGGTCGCCGATCGACAGCTCCACGTCGTCGCGTTGCGGGCCGACGAGCGTCACGCCGCGGCGGATCTCCTCGGCCCTGGCGCGTTCCATCGCCTCGAGGAGGCGGCGCTCCAGCTCCGCGCGCACGTCGCTCGTCTCCGATACTCCCCCGAGATCGAGCACGGTCTTGTAGACGGCGTCGATCCGGTTGTTGATGGGGGCGATGGTCTCGTAGGCGCGCTGGGCGTGCGGAAGTACGTCTGCCAGCGTGTCGAGGCGGGCGTGCAGGAGCTCGGCCCCGATGGCCGCGAGCTGCTCGTTCCAGACCCCGAGCGTGAGTTCCTCGTCGCCCGCGGCCGGGCGCAGGGAGCGGCCGGACATGGACTTGAGCAGGGCGTTTCTCTGCTTCAGGACCCGGTCGAGGTCCTGGCGGACGCCGGCCATCCGGGGCCAGCGGGTCACGACGAGCGAGTCGAGCCAGCCCCGTCGGTCAGACGGGTCGCCCCGCACGATCCCCAGGTCCATCGGCGAGAACACGACGGTGCGCAGCGCGCCGATCAGGTCACGTGGCCGGGAGAGGGGGGCCCTGTTGAGGCGGGCGACGTTCGAGCGTCCCGTGGTGATCTCCAACTCCAACGTGACGACACGGTCGTCGTCGCGGCCCGCCTGGACCTTGGCCCGCACGATGGCGGACTCGGCGCCGGATCTGATGAGCGGGACCGTCGCGGCGACCCGGTGCGACGACATGGTCGACAGGTACTCGACGGCCTCGACCAGGTTCGTCTTGCCCTGGCCGTTGGACCCCACAAACACCGTCACCCCGCTGGAGAGTTCCAGCGAGGCGGTGGCGTAGTTGCGGAAGTCGGTGAGCTGCAGCTCGGTGACGAACACCGATCAGTTCGGCAGGCGCATCAGCATGATCACGTGGCGGTAGTCGACCAGCGGGTCGCCGTCGATACTCGCCAGGCCCATGATCAGGCAGGGCTTGCCGGGCAGGGTGAAGGAGAAGTGCGCGAACGGCGCGTCGAGGGCGGTGAGCGCGTCGAGCAGATAGTGCGGGTTGAAGCCCGCGTCCGTGATGCTCTGCTCGTCGCCGACGATCTCGACCTCGGCCTCGAGGGCCTCGGATGCCTGGGCCTGGTCGCCTGTGGCGGCCTCGAGGGTGATGTGGTCCTCGTTGATGCGCATGCGCAGCGGCGTATTCCGTTCGGCGACCAGCGCGACACGCTTGACCGCGGCGAGCAGGTCAGCGGTGCTGACGCGCACGGAGACCGAGGCCTGCACGTCCATCAGGTGGCGGACCTTCGGGAAGGCCTGGGACAGGAGGCGGGTCGTGGCCTCGCGGGAGCCCTTCGCGCCCTCGCCGATGAAGCCGGCCAGTCCCTCGCCCTCGGCCTGCGTCGTCGACAGCGAGATCGTCACGTTCTCACCGGAGGTCATCGACTTGGCCGTGTCCGCGAGCACCTTGCCGGGCACCAGCACGTTGCCCTCGACGCCGGGCGTCGACGGGTTCCAGGTCAGCTCCTTGAGCGCCATGCGGTAGCGGTCGGTGGCCAGCAGGGAAAGGTTCTCGCCGTTGATCTCCAGCTTCACGCCGGTGAAGACGTTCAGCAGCTCGTCGCGGCCCGCGGCGACGAACACCTGCGCGACGGCCTTCTCGAAGTCGGCGGAGGCGACGGTGCCGGTCTGGGTCGGCATGTCGGGGAGCGTCGGATACTCGTCGACGGGCAGCGTCTGCAGCGTGAACCGCGCCTGGCCACACGTGAGTTCGACCTTGGAGTGGTCCGCGACCATGTCGACGGGCTTGTTCGGCAACGACCGCGCGATCTCGTTGAGCAGCCGGCCGGACACCAGCACGGTGCCCTCGTCGTGCACGGTGGCCGGCATCGTGACCTTCGCCGACGTCGTCGAGTCGAAGCTGCTCAGCGTCAGGCCGTCACCGTCGGCCTCCAGCAGCATGCCCGCCAGGATCGGGGCCGTCGGGCGGCTGGGGAGGCTGCGGGCCACCCATGCCACTGCATCGGCCAACGCATCGCGGTCAACTCGGATCTTCACGAAGGTCCCCTTTGAGTCTGTCGAAAGGTTCGAGGCGGACACGAATATCCCAGCCTCACGGACGATCATAGCCAAGGACCGCCGCCCGCGCCGTCGACGAAGCTGCGTGGCGGGCTTCAGTCGACGGCTATCGACTCAAGGACGTTCATCCGCGCCGCCCTGCGGGCCGGGCCGAGGGCTGCGAGGACGCCGACGACGGCCGCCGCGACGACGAAAACCACGAGCTCGAGCCAGGGGATGCTCAGGATGTCGATGCCACGGTCGGCCAGCAGCGTCACCAGCGAGACGCCGAACACCAGCCCGAGCACGACGCCCAGCACCGCGCCAAGGGTCGCGACGATGACAGACTCCAGCGTCACCATGCGCCTGAGCTGCCCCCTGGTGAGCCCGACGGCTCGCAGCAGGCCGAGCTCGCGGGTGCGCTCCATCACGGACAGGCCCAGCGTGTTGACGATGCCGAGCACGGAGATGATGACGGCCAGCGCGAGCAGCGCGTAGACGACGGCGAACAGCTGGGCGAACTGGTCGATCCTGGCCTGCGTGTACTCGGCGACGTCCGACACGGCGACGGTCGGCAGGTCCGCGACCGCCGACTGCAACTCGTCCTGCACGGCCGAACGATCGGCGCCGGCGTCGGCGAAGACGACGATGTGGGTGACCAGCGAGTCGTCTTCGAGGGCGGCGAACGTGTCGGGCGCGACGATGATCTCGCCCAGCGCGGGGCGGGTTCCGCCGTCGTGGAAGCCGGTGATCAGGACCTGGGCCGAGCCCTTCGCGCCGGCCAGGTCGATGACTTGGCCGATGGTGAGTCCATGGTCGGTCGCGTAGTCGGAGTCCACGAGCGCCGGCGCGACGCCTCCCTCGGCGTCGAGGGACCCGACCACCACGTCGAGGCTTGTGCCGTCGACGATGGCCTCGCGGCTCGCACCGCCGAGGGTGACCTGGGCGTCGTCGCCGCCGACCCGCACCGCACCGCGCCGGTAGCCATAGGCCTTCTCGACCCCGTCCAGGCCCTTGACCGTGTCGAGCACCCGCGCATCGAACGGCTCGTAGGCAACGGGAGCGATGATGAAGTCGCCTCGCTGGTCCTCGGTCAGACGCCGCTCGAGCGAGGTGGTGGTGCTGGCGGCGAGGATCGCGACGGCGCTGACCAGCGCGACTCCGATCATGAGCGTCGCCGCGGTCGCCGCCGTCCGGCGCGGCTGCCGCACGGCGTTGAGCTGGGCGAGCCGGCCAACCTCTCCGAAGGTCGCCCGGAACAGCCCCCCGAGTAGCCACACGACGGGGCGGCCGACGGCGGCAGCGGACATCACGACGCCCACCAGCAGCCCTGCCACGCCGAGCCCCAGCCACACCAGTGGCTGCGGCACCGGCAGCAGCGTGGCGCAGACGATGGCCGCCGCGCCGAGCTCGATCAGGGCGATGCCCACGTACTGCGGGCCGCCCAGCCTCTCCGGACCCGACTGCGAGGAGGCGGCCATGGCCTCCACCGGCCGCGTGGCGGAGGCGCGGTGCGCGGGGATGAGCGCTGCCACCAGGGTGACGGCGACGCCGACCGCGTACGACGCGACGACGGCCTGCCAGGTCAGCCCGGGCACGGTTGCTCCGAGGTCGATGCCGAGGCCGCGCATCACTGCCAGGATCCCCCACGCCAGCCCGTACCCGACGGCCAGGCCGAGCGTCGCGGCGGCGAGCCCGACGATAAGGGCCTCAGCAAGGACGGAATTGCGGACCTGACGGCGGGTGGCGCCGACCGCGCGCAACAGGGCCAGCTCGCGGGCACGCTGGGCGACGAGGATCTGGAACGTGTTGAGGATCAGCAGGGTCGCGACCAGCAGAGAGATGCCGGCGAAGACGAGCAGGAAGATGTTCACGAAACCGAGCCCCACGTCGAGCTGGTCCTGCGTCTCGTCGGCCAGCTGGGACCCGGTCTGCACCTCGAAACCTGCCCCGACAAGCGGCTCGATCTCCTGGGCCACCGCGGTGGGGTCCGCGTCCGGAGACGTCTCGATCCAGACTCCCGTGTAGCCGGCCTGACCGTCGAGCACGATATCCCGCGCCTCGGCGAGCGTGAAGAACAGGTAGCTGGCCCCGGCCGTCGCCCCGGCGCCGTACGTGCCGGTGCCGACCAGCGTGTAGCTCCGGATCCCGTCGAACGGCGTCGCGACCGAGACCTCGTCGCCCAGGGAGTACCCGCCCCGCTCGGCGCTGGAGGGGTCGAGGACCACCTCGTCATCCGACTCGGGCGCCCTCCCGTCGACGATGGACGGCCCCGTCTGCCCACCCGCGGCCGGCGTGTCGTGCCAGTTGGACGCGATGCCGGGAGCGCCCGTGAACGAGATCAGGTTCCCATCGGCGTCGAGCGGGTAGACCGTGTAGCCGGTCACGAGGCCCGTGGCGCGCTCCACGCCGTCCAGGTGCGCGATGTCGCCGACTGTGAGCTCGTCGATCAGCGCAGGCTGTTCGCCGCCGGCCGCGATGGACGATCCCTCCGCGACGACGTTGACGTCGCCGACGGTGCCCGTCAGGAGCTCGTCGGCGCTGTGGCGGAGCAGTGCCGTGAACAGGAGCGACCCTGCGACGAAGGCCACGCCCAGCACGATGGACAGGGCGCTGAGCAGCAACCGGACCTTGCGGGCCCACAGGGACTTCAGTGAGGTGCGCAGCATGTCAGTCCAGCAGCGCGCGGCGGGCGATGGACCGCTCGAGCGTCGACTCGACGTCGCCCTCGTCGTCGCTCATGCCCCGGTGTGCCGGCGCCGCTCCCCCGTCCCGGTAGATCCCGGGGGCGGCGCTCGCCTCCTGTGACGCCTCGCTCCGCCTGTCCCCCGGTTCGTTGAGCCTGTCGAAACGCCCTGAGCCCGTCGAAGGGTCAGACCCCACCCCAGCCCCCTGGCGCGGGTAGATCCGCGACATGGCGCCGAGCAGGTCATCCTGCGACGCGCCGCGGACCTCGTCGATGATGCGGCCGTCGGACAGGAACACGACGCGGTCGGCATAGCTGGCAGCGTGCGCGTCGTGCGTGACCATCACCACGGTCTGGCCGAACTCGTCGACGCTGCGTCGCAGGAACCCGAGGACCTCAGCGGCTGAGGTGGAGTCGAGATTGCCGGTGGGCTCGTCAGCAAAGACGATGTCCGGCCGGTTCATCAGCGCCCTGGCGCAGGCGACGCGCTGCTGCTGGCCACCGGAGAGTTCCGAGGGCTTGTGCGAGAGCCGGTCCCGGATGCCCAGGACGTCGACGAGGCGGTCGAACCACTCCTCGTCGGCCTTCCGACCGGCGATCGAGAGCGGCAGCACGACGTTCTCCCGCGCCGTCAGCGTCGGAACCAGGTTGAAGGCCTGGAAGACGAAACCGATGCGCTCGCGGCGCAGCACGGTCAGCGGTGTGTCTGCCAGCGACGACACGGCAGTGTCCCCGATCCAGACCTCCCCCTCGGTCGGCGTGTCGAGGGCGGCCATCAGGTGCATCAGGGTGGACTTGCCTGACCCGGACGGGCCCATGATCGCGGTGAACTCCCCCGCGACGATGTCGAAGTCGACATGGTCGAGCGCGGTGACGGTCGCCGAGCCCGAGCCATAGGTCCGGGTGAGGCCGGCTGCTCGTGCTGCGAGGTTCATCCGGCAAAGGCTAGCAGCGGAACTTCAGCGCTCAGGAGCGCGTCGATCCAGCCGCGGGCAGGGCCGTCAGGCAGCGTTCTCATCCGGCTGGTGGACGCCGAAGACGTTGCCCTCGGTGTCGAGAAAGTAGCCCTGCCAGGCCATCCCGGGCAGCGCTGCCTTCGGCAGGGCGACGCTCCCCCCGGCCGCGAGCACCTTCTCGGCCGTCGCGTCGAAGTCGTCGGTGCCCATCGTCAGCACCGCTCCGTTGACCGAGCCGTTGGGCTCGACGCCGTCGTGACGGAGCATCAGGGCTCCGTTGATGCCGGCCTCCTCCTCCTGGCCGGCGATGGCGCCGAAGTAGGGCTGACCCGCGTAGTCGGTGTAGTCCTCGTACGTCCAACCGAAGACCGTCGCGTAGAACTCCTTGGCCCGATCCATGTCGTCGACATGGATCTCAAAATGGATGGGCTTGGGCATGGGATCCTCCTGGGGTGGGCTGCAGACAGCCTGTCATGCAGCCCGTCCAGGGCGAGGATCTCCACAGAGGTGACTTTGAGTTCCTTCTCGTTAGTTACATAACAGCATTACTAGTAGGGGCTGTGGAGGCTGTGGATAATCGGCGAAAGAGCTTGTCAGCTCGTCAAAGAGGCTGTTGGCGGGCTGTGGACAGCTCGGTAATTACACGGGGAGGATTTGTGGACTACTTCGAGGCCGGAAGTTATCCACAGCCCGGTCCCCAGCTGTGGGCCACAGGTTGCCCCCAGTCTCTGTGGATAACTTTCACCCCTGTTCCCTGAGCTCGTCGAAGGGCGCCGAGCGCAGCGAGGCGGAGGCCCGGGTTGGGACCCTTCGCTGCGCTCAGGGCGTTTCGACGGGGCCTGTGCTGAGCTTGTCGAAGTGCTTGTGCTGAGCTTGTCGAAGTGCTCAACGACCCGGAGACGCAGAAAGGCCGCGGGGACTAGCCCGCGGCCTGTGGACAGTTGACGTCTACGACTGCTTGATCTGGTTGGTGAGCTCGGTGACCTGGGTGTACAGGTCCCGGTCCTCGCGCATCTTGTCGCCGATCTTGCGGACGTTGTGGAGCACCGTCGAGTGGTCGCGCCCGCCGAACCTCGCGCCGATCTTGGGCAGCGACAGGTCCGTGAGCTCACGGCAGAGGTACATCGCGATCTGCCTGGCCGACGCGATGGGGCCGACGCGGCTCGACCCGGTGAGGTCGTCCAGCGAGATCCCGAAGTAGCGGGCGGTGGCATCCATGATGGTCTGCGCGTCGGCGGGCGCCGCGTCCTCCGGCATGAGGTCATTGAGAACCCCCTCTGCGAGCGGCAGGGTCATCTCCTGCTGGTTGAGGCTCGCCAGGGCGGCCACGCGGGTCAGCGCGCCCTCCAACTCTCGGATGTTCGTCGGGATCCGCGACGCGATGAGCTCGAGCACCTCGCTGCCGGCAGTCAGGCGCTGTGAGGCAGCCTTCTTCCGGAGAATCGCGATGCGCGTCTCGAGGTCCGGCGGCTGGATGTCGGTCATCAGGCCCCACTCGAACCGCGAGCGGAGCCGGGGCTCGAGTGCCTCGAGCAGCTTCGGCGGACGGTCGGACGTCATCACGATCTGCTTCTGAGCGTTGTGCAGCGTGTTGAACGTGTGGAAGAACTCCTCCTGCGTCTGGATCTTCGACTCCAGGAACTGGATGTCGTCGACCAGCAGGACATCGACGTCGCGGTAGGAGCTTCGGAACTCGGCCGTCCGGTTCGACGAGATCGCGTTGATGAAGTCGTTCGTGAGCTCCTCCGTGGAGACGTACTTCACGCGCAACTGCTCGAAGTAGCTGCTGACGTAGTGACCGATGGCGTGGAGCAGGTGCGTCTTGCCCAGACCGGAGGGTCCGTAGATCATCAGGGGGTTGTAGGACTTGCCTGGAGTCTCGGCGACCGCGGCGGCCGCGGCGTGCGCGAAGCGGTTCGAGGAACCCGCGACGAAGGACTCGAACGTGTAGCGCGGATTCAGCCGCAGCTCCTGGGGGCGCGACCGGGGCAGCATGGGCTGCGGAGCCAGCTCCTCGGGTTCAGCCGGGGCCTTGGTCTCCTCCAGAAGAACCTGGTCGGGTTCGATCATCACGGCGAGCCGGGTCGGTTGTCCACAAGCCGTGGACAGGCGCGTCTCGATCTGTCCGCGGAGCTTCGTCTCGATGCGTTCGCGCGTCATCTCGTCGGCGACAGCCAGCATCAGAGTGCTGCCGTGCATGCTCAGCGGCTGCGTTCGGCGTAGCCAGGCGCGAGACGAGATGTCTGAAGCGTCGATGACTTCCTGCCAGAGCACTGCCAGGTCCGGCATCGGTGATGCGCTCAC